>NZ_BCRO01000001.1 GCF_001552635.1 Actinomadura hibisca NBRC 15177
GGGCGAGCACTTCTGTGTCGATTCCGCTGTCGGGCTCCAATGCCGTCGCGGTGCGGAGGGCCGTCACCAGTGTTGCGGCGGCCAGGGCCACCAGGTGTGAGCGCGGAACGTCCCCGTGGCGTAGGCGGTCGATGATGGTCTCGTCCAGGAAGCCCACCCAGCCGTGCATCGTCGTGCGCAGGAGTGGCGGTGCGGGGTCGGTGACGCCCAGGGCGTCCAGGATGCGGCGTGCGCCTTCCCAGCGCAGTTCGTCGATGATGGCGCGCACTTCGGGATCGGCTCCGTTGCTGCCGTGCATGAGGGCGAGGAAGCCGGCCGCATTGTCGTCGATGTAGGCGATGTGGCGGTCAAGGGCGTTGTGCAGCATCTCCAGGGGTGTGCCGCCCTCTGGGGGTGCGTCGCGGACGCTGCGCAGGTGGTCGGCGGCGGCTTGGACGGTTGCCAGGTACAGGCCGCGCTTGTTGCCGAAGTGGTGGGCGATGAGTCCGTAGGCCACTCCCGCGCGGCGGGCGATCTGGGTCGTGGTGACCGTGTCGTAGGGGTGTTCGGTGAACAGTTCGGCGGCGGCCTGGAGCAGGCGTGTCCGGCGGTCCGGGGTTTCGGTCGTCATGGCCCTTGGGTGGGTGGCGGGGATTGACGGGATGTTGCGGGCGATCATAGCGTCTAGGACTGATTGATAATCAGTCAAGGAGGCTGTGATGGGATCTCGTCTCTCTCGGCGTGCGCGCGGTGTCCGGCTCGACGGCGCACGGGTCCTGGTCACTGGCGCGTCCAGCGGTATCGGGCGTGCCCTGGCGGTGGAGCTGGCCGGGCATGGTGCGCGGCTGGCGGTCGTCGCGCGGCGGGAGGAAAAGCTTCGCGAACTGGCGGATGGCATCGGCGCGGCGGGGTGCCCGGTGCCGCTGGTGCTGCCTGCTGACCTGTCCGAGCGTGGTGTGGCTGCTGGGCTTGCGTCGGCGGTGCTGGAAGGGCTTGGTGGGATCGATGTCCTCGTCAACAATGCGGGGGTCGGGACGGTTGAGGCTCAGGCGCGTCTTGGGGACGGCGCTGAGGTCCGTGCCGCCTTCGAGACCAACTTCTGGGCCCCGGTCGCGCTGACGGCAGCTCTCCTGCCGTCCATGCTCCAGGCCGGGCGCGGCGCGATCGTCAACGTCACCTCGACGGTCCAGGCGGTGCCGCTGCCCTTCTGCGGTTACTACGGCGCTGGCAAGGCCGCGCTCGCGCAGGCGACGCGTTCCCTACGGCACGAGCTGCGGGGCACTCCGGTCGAGGTGCTGGAGGTCGTGCCGGGGTCGACCGACACCGCGCTCCGCGACATCGACCTGTTGCCGTGGCGCGGGGCACCGCCCCGTGTCCTGCCGCCGGTGCGGCCCGAGGCGGTGGCGACGGCGATCGTGCGCGCGCTGCGGCGTGGGGATCGTCGTCTGGTCTATCCGGCGACGTCGCTGCTCCCGCTGGAGCTGCCCGTCGTAGGACGGTTGGTCGCTGCTTTGGGTGCTCGCCGCATCGACAGCGCGGCGGCGCTTCGTGGAGTCGTTTGAGTTCGGCTCGCGTTCAGGGGCGCTGTCGAGGTCGGTCTTTCATGGTTCAACCACTGGCTGGCTCATGCCAGGTCATGGCCCCCTGCGGAGCGATGGTCGACCGTGATGGGAGGCAGGTCGGCTCCGTCCGTCTCGGGGTTCTGTAGGCGGCGATCACTTTGTGGAGGTAGGACATGGCCCGGCTCAGGGTGGGCGTCATCGCTACGGTCGTGGTCTTCGCCGGGCAGGTCAGCGGTCCGGCGCTGGCGGAACCGCAGCCGCCTACCGGGTGCGATCTCACCTTCGTGGACGAGCATCCTTACCGCCACTACTACTGGCGGAATTGCAGCGCCACCAACGCCCGCGTCGAAGTGGGCTACCGGAACGGCAGCAGGGTCACGGTGTGCGTGGAGAGCTTCCACTACCGGCATCTCGCGCGGCGGCATCATGACGAGGACATCCCGATCTCCTGGGCCAGGCGCGTCGGCACCTGTCCCTGACGGCGGGGGAGTCAGGGGCGGGCGCTCGCGTGCAGGGCCAGTTCCAGGGTGGCCGCCCACTGGTGGAGCAGGCGGGTGCGGCGCGCCGAGTCGTCGGTGAGCAGGTCCGCCAGGCCCAGGCCGCGCACCAGGTCGAGCGTGGCCTGCACGGTCTCGCGGACGCCCGGGACCGACTCGTCGGCCCCCAGCGCCTCGACCGTCAGGCGGTGGGCCTCGCGGCCGACGCGGGCCTCCAGCGGCAGCACCTGGGCGCGCAGCGCCTCGTCGGAGCTGGCGGCGACCCACAGTTGCAGGGCCGCGCGGAACAGCGGGCTGGTGTACATCTCGCCGAGCAGGGTGACGACCTCCAGCACAGCGGGGCGGCGGTCGGCCAGCCCGTTCAGGTGGGCGCGCATCTGGGACATGCGGACCTCGGTGCCGTACTCGACGGCGGCGGTCACCAGTTCTTCGCGGGTGCGGAAGTGGTGCTGGGCCGCGCCCCGGGACACCCCCGCCCGCTCGGCGACCACCGTGACGGTCGTGCTCGTCCAGCCTCCCGACGCCAGGCAGTCGATGGCGGCCTCCAGCAGCCGCTGCCGGGTCGCGCGGCTGCGGTCCTGGCGGGGCTCGCGGGGGAGGGGCTGGGCGGTCATGGTGTCCTCGGGTCGGTGGCGTCCCAGTCAACCAAACGTGGTGACCGGAAAACAATCAAGCGCGATTGATTTTTTCGTGGCCGCCTGACAGGGTTCAGCCATGAGCCAACCGCTGCGGATCGGTAACGCCTCGGGCTTCTACGGCGACCGGTTCACCGCCGTCCGCGAGATGCTGGAGGGCGGCCCGCTGGACGTCCTCACCGGCGACTACCTCGCCGAGCTGACCATGCTGATCCTGGGCCGCGGCAAGATGAAGGACCCCGGCGGCGGGTACGCCACCACGTTCCTGCGGCAGATGGAGGACACACTCGGGCTGGCCGCCGAGCGCGGCACCCGCATCGTCGCCAACGCGGGCGGCCTCAACCCGCGCGGCCTCGCCGACCGGCTGCGCGAGCTGGCCGACCGGCTGGGCGTCCCCGTCAAGGTCGCGCACGTGGAGGGCGACGACCTGCTGCCGCGCGCCGAGGAGCTCGGCCTGGCCGACTCCCGATACGGCGCGCCCCTCACCGCCAACGCCTACCTCGGCGCGTGGGGGATCGCCGAGTGCCTGCGCGCGGGCGCCGACATCGTGGTGACCGGCCGCGTCACCGACGCCTCGCTGGTCGTCGGACCGGCGGCGGCGCACTTCGGGTGGGCGCGCGACGACTGGGACGCGCTGGCGGGCGCCACCGTGCTCGGGCACGTGCTGGAGTGCGGGGCGCAGGCGACCGGCGGCAACTACGCGTTCTTCCAAGAAATCTACAATGTAAAGCCGCTGGGCTTTCCGCTCACCGAGGTCCACGCCGACGGCTCGGGCGTCGTCACCAAGCACGAGGGCACCGGCGGGAGCGTGACCACCGAGACCGTCACCGCCCAGCTCCTGTACGAGATCGGCGGCCCGGCCTACCCGGGCCCGGACGTGACGACCTGGTTCGACACCGTCGAGCTGCGCCAGGACGGCCCCGACCGCGTCGCCGTCGGCGGGGTGCGCGGCACGCCCCCGCCCGCCACGACCAAGGTGTGCCTGAACCATCTGGGCGGCCACCGCAACGAGATGACCTTCGTGCTGACCGGCCTGGACGTCGAGGCCAAGGCGGAGTTCGCCAAGGCGCAGCTGGAGGCGGCGTTCGGGGAGCGGCGCCCGGCGCGCGTGGAGTGGACGCTGGTCGGCTCGCCGCTGCCCGACCCCGCGACGCAGGGGGAGGCGACGGCGCTGCTGCGGTGCGCGGTGCTCGACCCGGACGCCGACAAGGTGGGGCGGGCGTTCAGCGGGGCCGTGGTGGAGCTGGCGCTCGCGGGGTACCCGGGGTTCACGATGACGTCGCCGCCGGGGAAGGGGAGCCCGTACGGGGTGTACCGGCCGGCTTTCGTGCCCAACGGGGACGTCGAGCATGTGGCGGTGCTTCCTGATGGGGAGCGGCGCGTTATCGCGGCGGTGGAGCTTGCTGGGGAGGGCGGGGAAGAGCGGGAGCCTCAATCCCGGCCTGTTTCCGCTGTTCCCGCGACCCCGACCGCCCGCGTCCCGCTCGGTCGCGTCGCCGGTGCCCGCAGCGGCGACAAGGGCGGCGACGCCAACATCGGCGTCTGGGCCCGCACCGACGCCCAGTGGGCCTGGCTCCACGGCTTCCTCACCACCGAACGTCTCGCCGAGCTCCTCCCCGAGACCCGCGAGCACACCGTCACCCGGCACGTCCTGCCCAACCTCCGCGCGGTCAACTTCGTCGTCGAAGGGCTGTTGCAGGAGGGCGTATCCGCCTCGACCCGGTTCGACCCGCAGGGCAAGGCCCTCGGCGAGTGGCTGCGGTCCCGCCTCGTCGACATCCCGGAGGCAGTCCTTTGACCCTGAAGAGCACCCTCGACCCGCACGGCCCGGAGTACCGGGAGCGGCGCGCGGCCATGCTGGCCAAGCTCGCCGGCCTGGACGCCGAGCACGCCAAGGCGCTGGCGGGCGGCGGCGAGAAGTACGTGACGCGGCACCGCAAGCGCGGCAAGCTGCTGGCGCGCGAGCGCATCGAGCTGCTGCTCGACCCCGACTCGCCGTTCCTGGAGCTGAGCCCGCTGGCCGCCTGGGGCAGCGACTTCCCCGTCGGCGCCAGCGTGGTCACCGGCATCGGCGTCGTCGAGGGCGTCGAGTGCATGATCGTCGCCAACGACCCGACGGTGCGCGGCGGCTCCAGCAACCCCTGGACGGTGAAGAAGAGCTTCCGCGCCTCCGACATCGCGCTGGAGAACCGGCTGCCGGTCATCAACCTGGTCGAGTCCGGCGGCGCGGACCTGCCCACCCAGAAGGAGATCTTCATCCCGGGCGGGCGCATGTTCCGGGACCTGACCCGGCTGTCGGCCGCGGGCATCCCCACGATCGCGCTGGTGTTCGGCAACTCCACCGCGGGCGGCGCGTACATCCCCGGCATGTGCGACCACGTCGTCATGGTCAAGGAGCGCGCCAAGGTGTTCCTGGGCGGGCCGCCGCTGGTGAAGATGGCGACCGGCGAGGAGGCCGACGACGAGGAGCTGGGCGGCGCGGAGATGCACGCCCGCACCTCCGGCCTCGCCGACTACATGGCCGTGGACGAGCACGACGCGCTGCGCCTGGGCCGCCAGATCGTCAAGCGGCTCAACCACCGGCGGCTCGGCCCCGCGCCCGCCCCGGTCCGCGAGCCGCTGCACGACCCCGAGGAGCTGGCCGGGATCGTCCCCGAGGACCTGAAGACGCCCTTCGATCCGCGCGAGGTCATCGCCCGGATCGTGGACGCCTCGGAGTTCGACGAGTTCAAGCCGCTGTACGGGCCGAGCCTGGTCACCGGCTGGGCCCGCCTGCACGGCTACCCGATCGGGATCCTCGCCAACGCGCAGGGCGTGTTGTTCGGCGACGAGGCGCAGAAGGCCGCCCAGTTCATCCAGCTCGCCAACCAGGCCGACACCCCGCTGCTGTTCCTGCACAACACCACCGGCTACATGGTCGGCAAGGAGTACGAGCAGTCCGGCATCATCAAGCACGGCGCGCTGATGATCAACGCGGTGGCCAACAGCAGGGTCCCGCACCTCACCGTCGTCATGGGCGCCTCCTACGGCGCGGGCAACTACGGCATGTGCGGCCGCGCCTACGACCCCCGGTTCCTGTTCACCTGGCCGAGCGCCAAGTCCGCCGTCATGGGGCCGCAGCAGCTCGCCGGGGTGTTGTCCATCGTCGCCCGCCAGGCCACCGAGGCCCGGGGCCAGGTCTACGACGAGGCGCAGGACAAGGCCATGCGCGAGATGGTCGAGGCCCAGATCGAGGCCGAGTCGTTGCCGTTCTTCCTGTCCGGGCGGTTGTACGACGACGGCGTCATCGACCCGCGCGACACCCGCACCGTCCTCGGCCTGTGCCTGTCGGCGGTCCACAACGCGCCCGTGCGCGGAGCCGACGGCTTCGGCGTCTTCCGGATGTGAGCTGATGATCAACTCTTTGCTGGTGGCCAACCGCGGCGAGATCGCCCGCCGCGTCTTCCGCACCTGCCGCGACCTCGGCGTCGGCACCGTCGCGGTGTTCTCCGACGCCGACGCGGCCGCCCCGCACGCCGCCGAGGCCGGCGCGGCGGTGCGGCTGCCGGGCGACGCGCCCGCCGACACCTACCTGCGCGGCGACCTGGTGATCGCCGCCGCCCGCGCCGCCGGGGCCGACGCGATCCACCCCGGCTACGGGTTCCTGTCGGAGAACGCGGACTTCGCGCGCGCCGTCCAGGACGCCGGGCTGACCTGGGTCGGCCCGCCGCCCGCCGCGATCGCCGCGATGGGCTCCAAGATCGAGGCGAAGAAGCTGATGGCCGCCGCGGGCGTCCCGGTGCTGCCCGAGCTGGACCCCGACGCCGTCACCGAGAAGGACCTGCCGATCCTGGTCAAGGCGTCGGCCGGGGGCGGCGGTCGCGGAATGCGCGTGGTGCGCGCCCTCGCCGACCTGCCCGACGCCGTCGCCGCCGCCCGCCGCGAGGCCCAGTCCGCGTTCGGCGACCCGGCGGTGTTCTGCGAACCGCTGCTGGAGAACGCCCGCCACATCGAGGTGCAGGTCCTCGCCGACGCGCACGGCACCGTGTGGGCGCTGGGCGAGCGCGAGTGCTCCATCCAGCGCCGCCACCAGAAGATCGTGGAGGAGGCGCCGTCCCCGGCGGTCGGCGACGCGCTGCGCGCCGAGTTGTGCGCGGCGGCCGTGGACGCCGCCACCGCCATCGGCTACACCGGCGCCGGGACCGTCGAGTTCATGCTCGCCGCCGACGGCCGCTTCTTCTTCCTGGAGGTCAACACCCGCCTCCAGGTCGAGCACCCGGTCACCGAGTGCGTGTACGGGCTGGACCTGGTCCGCCTCCAGATCGAGGTCGCCGAGGGCCTGCCGCTGCCCGCCGGGGGACCGCCCGCCCCGCGCGGCCACGCCATCGAGGTGCGGCTGTACGCCGAGGACCCCGCCGCCGACTGGCGGCCCGGCAGCGGCACCCTGCACACCTTCGAGGTGCCCGGCGTGGACGCCGCGTTCGCCAACCCCGCCGCCCACGGGCTGCGTCTGGACAGCGGCGTGGAGAGCGGCGGCGAGGTCGGCGTCCACTACGACCCGATGCTCGCCAAACTCATCGCCTACGGACCGACCCGCGCCGCCGCCGCCCGCCGGCTGCGCGCCGCCCTCCTCGGGGCCCGCGTCCACGGCGTCACCACCAACCGGGACCTGCTCGCCCGCATCATGGCCGAGCCCGCGTTCCTGGCCGGTGACACCCACACCGGCTACCTCGACCAGGTCGGCCTGGACGTCCTCGCCGCGCCGCTGGCCGACGAGGACGCCGTGCGGCTGTCGGCACTGGCCGCCGCCCTCGCCGACGCCGCCGCCAACCGCGCCGCCGCGCCCATCCAGGGCGCGCTGCCGTCCGGCTGGCGCAACGTGCCCTCCCAGCCGCAGCGCAAGACCTACGAGGGACCGGCCGGGACGGTCGAGGTCGCCTACCGCCTCACCCGCGACGGCCTGGCCGCCGAAGGGCACGACGACCTCGCCCTGGCCGAGGCCGCGCCCGACGCCGTCACCCTCGACGTGGCGGGCGTGCGCCGCTCCTTCACCGTCCACGTGGCGGGCGACCGCGTGCACGTCGACTCCGCGCTCGGCCCGGTCGCGCTGCGCGCCGTGCCGCGCTTCGCCGACCCCAGCGACCTGGTCGCGCCCGGCTCGCTGCTGGCCCCCATGCCCGGCACCGTCGTGCGCGTCGAGGCCGGGCCCGGCGCGGCCGTCGCCGAGGGCCAGACGCTGGTGGTGCTGGAGGCGATGAAGATGGAGCACCGCATCGCCGCCCCCGCCGCAGGCACCGTCGCCGAACTGAACGTCAGCGCAGGACAGCAGGTCGAGGCCGGAGCGGTCCTCGCTGTGATCTCCGAAGGGACCCCGCAGTGAGCTTCATCGAGTCCGAGGAGCGGCAGGCGCTGCGCGCCGCCGTCGCCGAGCTCGGCGCCAAGTACGGCGCCGACTACTACATCCGCAAGGCCAAGGCCGGCGAGAAGACCGACGAGCTGTGGGCCGAGGCCGGCAAGCTCGGCTACCTCGGCGTCAACGTGCCCGAGGAGTACGGCGGCGGGGGCGGCGGCATCGGCGACCTGGCCGCCGTCTGCGAGGAGCTCGCCGCCGCCGGGTGCCCGCTGCTGCTGATGGTGGTGTCCCCGGCCATCTGCGCCACCATCATCGCCCGCTCCGGCACCGAGGAGCAGAAGCGGAAATGGCTGCCGGGCTTCGCCGACGGCTCGGTCAAGATGGCCTTCGCCATCACCGAGCCCGACGCCGGGTCCAACTCCCACCGCATCACCACCACCGCCCGCCGCGACGGCGACGGCTGGGTCCTGAGCGGGCAGAAGACCTTCATCTCCGGCGTGGACGAGGCCGACGCGGTGCTGTTCGTGTCGCGCAGCTCCGACCAGAAGGGCAACCTGCGGCCCTCGTTGTTCATCGTGCCGACCGACGTCCCCGGCTTCACCTGGACGCCGATCGACATGGAGATCGTGTCGCCGGAGAAGCAGTTCGTCTGCCACCTGGACGACGTGCGGCTGCCCTACGACGCGCTGATCGGCGACGAGGACGGCGGCCTGCTCCAGCTGTTCGCGGGCCTGAACCCCGAGCGCATCATGGCGTCGGCCATGGGCGCGGGCATCGGCCGCCTCGCGCTCGGCAAGGCCGTCGCCTACGCCAAGGACCGCCAGGTCTTCAAGACCCCCATCGCCGCCCACCAGGGCGTCGCCCACCCCCTCGCCCAGGGCAAGGTCGAACTCGAACTGGCCCGGCTCATGGCGCAGAAGGCCGCCTGGCTGTACGACTCCGGCGACGACATGGGCGCGGGCGAGGCCGCCAACATGGCCAAGTACGCCACCGCCGAGGCCGCCATCCACTGCGTGGACCAGGCCATCCAGACCCACGGCGGCAACGGCCTGACCAGCGAGTACGGCGTCGGCATGCTGGCGGGCGTGGTGCGGCTCATGCGCATCGCGCCGGTCAGCCGGGAGATGATCCTCAACTTCGTCGCCCAGCACTCCCTCGGACTGCCCAAGTCCTACTGAGCGAAGGGCGTGGCGGAGGTGATCAACCCTGCCTAGACTCCTGTCCGTTCCGGCACCCCCTCCGGGGCCAGCAACGGAAAGGCTGCTCTGATGCACGGCCCTCCGCCACCCCCGCCTCCGCCCGGCGATCCGTACCCGCACGCGTACGGGCCGCCGCCGCAGGGCTTCGAGCCGTCCCCGCAGGGATTCGGGCCGCCCGTCCCGGCGTCCGGGGCGTCTCCGCAGGCTTTCGGGCCACCCGCGCAGGCGTTGGAGGCGTCCCCGCACGCGTACGGGCCGCCTGCGCAGCCCTTGGGACCGCCCATGCAGCCCTTCGAGGCGCCCGCGCAGCACGCCGCACCGCTTCCGCCGCCCGCGCGGTCCCGGCGGCTGGCCGCCTGGAGCATCGACGCCGCGCTGCTGGCCGTCATCGCCGTGCTCCTCGCCGGAGCGACGTGGGGCCGCTTGCAGGAGCAGCTGGCGGGCGACGTCACCCAGAGCGTCTCCGGCGCGGTCTTCGGCCTGTTCGCCTCCGGCGGCGACGTCGGCAAGGCCGCCGGAGAGGTCGGCGGCCAGGTGTGGGGGAGCGCGACCGTCGCCATCCAGCAGGCGCTGGCCCTGCTCGTCCTCGCCGAACTGCTGCACCAGTTCGCGGGCAACGCCTGGAGGGGCCGCACGATCGGCAAGGCCCTGCTCGACATCCGCGTCCGCCCCGCCAAGGCCACCGCCGACGCCCCCTCCGGCACCGGGAAGGGACGCGCCGCACGCCGCGCCCTGGTGTCCACCGCCTCGGGCACCGGCCTGTACGCGCTGGCCTGGGTCATGTTGCTTGAGGGTCTGTTCTTCCTCGCGCTCATGACGTGGCTGGCCGCCGTCGCCCTGTTCACGGCCAACGCCCTGCCCACCCTCGCGGGGAAGCGCCGCCGCAGCCTCGCCGACCGCGTCGCCGGGACGGCCGTCGTCCCCGCCCGCTCCTACCAGCGCGCGGCCCAGGCCGTCCGGCAGGGCGCGAACGTGGCGTGGGACGGCACCCAGGCCGGAGTGCAGGCCGCCCGCGACAACGCCGCCCGCCTGGCGGCCGGCGACCGCCTCCGCCAGGCGCGGGAATCCGAACGCGCTCGCCAGGCCCAGGAACTGGCCCAGCGCGCGGGCCGCCAGACCGCCGAACGCGTCCGCGGAGCCATGGACAGCGACCGGGGACGGCAGGCGCAGGAAGCGGGCAAGAAGCTGGGCGGCCGCCTCAAGAACGCCTACAAGGACCGCCGCCCCGGCCAGCCCGCCGTGCAGCCCCCGGCGCAACCCGCACTGCCGCCTCCGCAGCCCTACCTCAACCCGGCCGACCTCTACCAGACCCCCGACTACGCCCCGCAGCCGCCGTCCGCCATGCCGCCACCCGCACCGCCCGTGCCGCCACCCCACCAGCCGCCCGCCGGATACTGACCATCAGCAGGATGCTGATCGCCCGGCGGCCACCAACCGCCGGGCAGGTGCCGGCCGCCCGTATCGTCTGTCCGCCGCCCCACCGAGCCGCCCGCCGGGCATCAAGCGCTTGCGCGCTGATCTCCTGGCAAGTACTGACCGCCGGGCGAAGGAGCTGCGGTGGCCAGCTCGCGACGGTGCTTCCTGGGCGGGCGTCAGGTCAGGAGGGCGTCCAGTTGCTCCGCCAGTGGTGGGGCGGTCAGGCGGTTGTCGATCTCGACGTGGGGGACCGGTGGCGGCTCCTCCGGGCGCATCCGCGCCAGGAACGCCGCGAAGTCCGCCAGCTTGCCCACGTCGCGCGGCGACCCGCGCTCCTTCAGGCGGGCGCGCAGCGTCTCCGCGTCCGTCCGTATCCACACCAGGCGCACGTCCGGGCCGCCCAGCGCCGCCACCCACTCCGCCCACCGTTCGGGTACGCGGATCTGCCCCGTGAACGGGCCGCTCAGCAGCACCGGGCAGCCGTGAGAGCGGATCTCCCGCGCCGTCGCCGTCATCCCGGCGTACTCGTGCCGCTTGACGTGCTCGTCGTACCAGGGGCCCTCACGCTCGCCCGGCGCGCGCCCGTAGGTCCGCAACGTCGCCGCCACGAACGCGCCGTACATCGTGTCCTTGTCCAGCAGCGCCGGGACCGGGTCCAGCCGTTCCAGCAGCAGGTCCGCCACCGTCGTCTTGCCGCCGCCCGGCGGGCCCGCCACCACCCACACCGTGCCCCGCGTCATGCGGGCAGCCGCATCCGGCGCGTCGCCAGCCGCTCGATGCGCGCCTCGTCCACCTCGTGGCCGAGGCCCGGCTGCGTCAGCGGCACGCCCACCACCCCGCCCGACGAGCGCACCGGCGGCGTCACGAACACCGGGCCGCCCGCCGGGTCGGTGACGTCCGAGGGCAGCGTCACCCCCGGCATCGCCGCCAGCGCCACCGCCGCGGCCTGCCCGATCCCGAACGCGCCCGTCCCGGTGCACCAGATGTCCCAGCCCGCCGCGTACGCGCGGTCGTGCGCGGCGCGCGCGGCCGTCAGCCCCCCGAACCGGTCGGTCCGCAGGTTCAGCACCCGGCCCGCCTCCATCGCGATCGCCGCCTCCAGCGTGTCCAGGTCACCGGCCGCCGGGCCCACCGCCGTGCCGATCTGCCGCTGGAGCCGGGCGTGCGCCGCCAGGTCGTCGGCCGCGAACGGCCGCTCGATCGCCAGCAGCCCGTAGGCGTCCAGGCCCTCCAGCACCGCCAGGTGCTCGGGCGACTCGGTGTAGGAGTGGCCCGCGTCCACCACGACCGCCAGCGCCGGGTAGGCCTCCCGGACCACCCGCACCGGCTCGATGTCCCAGCCCGGCCGCACCTCCAGCGTCACCCGCGTGTGGCCCGCGCCGACCGCCCGGTTGACCCGGCCCACCACCGTGTCCAGGATCGGCTCGGGCGAGATCCGCGTCCCGGTCACCAGCGAGGTGCGGGTGCCGCCCAGCGCGTGCGCCAGCGGCAGCCCCCGCGTCCGGCACCACAGGTCCCAGCACGCCACGTCCACCGCCGCCGCGGCCGCCCGGCCGCCCAGGTCGGCGACCGCCGACACGTCCTCGGGCCGCTCCCAGTCCAGGCCGATCAGCGCCGGGCCCATCCGCTCGGCGACGTCGGCCCACGCCGTGGACCCCTCCGTCACCGCGGCCTCGCCCCACCCGGTGGTCCCGCCCGCGACGACGCGGACCAGGACGCTCTCGGGCCGCCGCCCGCGCGGCATCGCCACGCGGAAGGCCTCGCATCCGTGGATCTCAGGCACCCGTGCCCGCCTTTCGTCCCCGCTCACCGGTCCTCCCCTCCATGATCCCCCCTCCGGGGACCGGGAAAGCACCCGTGGCGGCGGGCCGGGCGCGGCGGCCGCCTCAGGCGGCGGTGCGCGCCCCCAGCGCACGGTCCACCAGGTCGGCGGCCAGCGCCGCCTCGCCCGCCGGGGCGATCCGGTCGGCCCACGCCCACCAGAACCACGCCCCGCCGTCCCCGCCCGGCGCGCACACCACCGCGCACGCCGCCGCACCGGCCCCACGCGCGCGCCGCGCGCCGCCGGACCGCTCCAGCACCTCCAGGCGCGGCCGCGGGCCGCCGGTGAGGATCATCGTGCGGCGGCCCCGGCGGGCCAGCTCCGCGCCCAGCTCCTCCAGGGCGGCCAGCCCCGTGTCAGTCCACGTGTCGGTCCCGGTGGTGTCGGATTCCCCGGTGAGCGTCCGCGCCATCGTCATCGCCCCCTGCGCTGTTGTGGCGTCACAAGGTGGGACGCGGCGCGGGGCGCTCAGGTTCTGGGCCGGATGCGGCCGAACCGCAGCGACCGCCTGCGGTAGCCGCCGTCCTCCAGCCCCGCCAGCCGCTCGAACGGGTTGTAGGACGCGGGGTCGCCGCTCAGCGCCAGCGACGCCCCGGCGCTCACCAGGTACGCGCCGATCATGACCGGGCCCAGGCAGAACGCGTACTGCGTGGCGTGCCGGGCCTCGTGCCGCAGCAGCGCCGGACGCGCCAGCAGGCCGGCGGCCTCCCCGCGCACCAGGATCACGTTGCCCACCGTGAAGGCGGGCGCGTCCGGCAGCGGCAGCCGGTAGCCGCCCACCACCAGCAGCCCGTCGGGACCGCGCGCCCGGTCCCGGCCCCGCGCTCCCGCCGCGCCCAGCAGCAGGCCCAGCGGCGTGGACAGGTTGAGCAGGTTCACCGCCCGCCGGTACCGGTGCGCGCGTTCCACGGGGCGCCCCCCGAAGATCAGGAGGGACAGGTCGCGTCCAGCGACACCGGCTTGGCGTCGGTGCGGGGCGCGTGGGTGCCGCCGTGCGTCGGGGAGGCGGTGCTCCCCGGCGTGTTCCGCTTCGTGCCGTCGGAGACGTCCTCGCCCTTCGGCGTCGCGGTCGGGGTGGCCGAGGGGGACGCGGCGGCCGTCTCCTGCTTGAGGACCGCGGCGGCCGCCAGCCGCCGGATCTCGGCGAAGTCGGGGTCGCCGGTGCTGATCAGCGGCGGCACGAACTGGAGGCTGTTGATGCGGGCGCCGCTCTTGACCTTCTCCGACAACGACATCAGCGCCGGCAGCAGCTCCTGCGGGATGTCGGTGGAGATGGCCCGCTTGGCGGCGGCCGCGAGCTTGTCGAACTTGGTGAGCACGGTCTTGGGGTCGGCCTGCTTGGCGATCGCCCGCAGCAGGCACTTCTGGCGGCCCATGCGGGTGTAGTCGTCGCTGTTGGTGCGCGAGCGCCCGTACCAGAGCGCCTCCTTGCCCTTCAGCACCCGGTCGCCGGGCTGGAGCACCCCGCCCTGCAGGCCGTAGGGGATCGGCTCGGTGATCTTCACCCGGACGCCGCCCATGGCGTCGATGATGTCGGCGAAGCCGAACATGTCCACCAGGATGTAGTAGTCGACCCGCTGGGCCAGGATGCCGCTGACCGTCTTCTTGATCATGTCGGGGCCGCGCGCGTCCTTGGGCACCCCGGGCATCAGGTCCGGGTGCTCCTCGGCGTACTGGTAGACCTCGTTCAGCAGCCCCGGCGTGCCCGCGCCGTCGCCGGTGAAGCCGTAGGGGAACCGGTCGCGGGCCGGGCCCGGCGGCATCTGGAAGCGCTCCAGGTTGCGCGGCAGGCTCAGCAGCACGGTGTCGCCGGTCTTGGTGTCGACGCTGGCGAGCGTCATGCTGTCGGTGCGCACGCCCTCCCGGTTGGCGGCGGCGTCGCCGCCCAGCAGCAGCACGTTGACGCGCTGCTGGCCGTCCCAGGGGTCCTTGGCGTCGACCGTCCGGCCGCCCGCCCCACCGGCCCGGAAGATGCTGCTCAGCGCGTCCTGGGCGAGGTAGGTGCGGTGCGCCGACCAGGCCACCGGGACCGCCACCGCGAAGCACAGCACCGCCACCGCGGCAGCGCCCGCCGTGCGCGGGCCGATCGCGAGCGCGTCGGGCCGGGTCACCTGGTAGGAGCGGATCACGATGGTGACCCACACCAGGCCCAGCGCCAGGATGCCGATGGCGACGCCGGAGAGCCAGTCGGGCCGCACCGCGAGCTGCCGCAGGTCGGCCTGGAACACCGTGCCCGCCACCACGGCCGCGACGCCGAGCAGCGCGAACGCGCCCAGCAGCAACCCGCCCGCCCAGCGGCGGCCGGTCCACAGGTGGGCCACGCCCCACACCAGGGCGGACGCCAGGGTCAGGCCCAGGGCGCGGGTCAGGCCGCGGGCACCGGTGGGCGCCCGGTCGGCGTCCCGCTTTCGGGCACGCCCGGCCGATCGACTCGCCATGTACGCTCCGATCCCCCACGCACAGTGATTTCAGCCCCCGGACTACATTATGGACGCGCAAAACCGGTTAAGGGTTGCGTGGTAGTTGACCGAATACGGGCGGTGCTGTCGTCAGGTGCAGCTTTTGTTCAGGGTAAGCAACCTACCCCTTTCCGGACCACCCGACGCCCGTCCGGCCACCGCCCGCGCGGCCAGCCGCCGGATCGCCGGGTAGTCCGGCGAGCCCGTGCTGACCAGCGGCGGCACGAACTGCAGGCTCGTGACCTGGGCGTTCTTGATCTTGCCGGACAGGGCCACCAGGCCCGGCAGCAGCCCGCGCGGCAGATCGGTGCTCACCGAGTTCCGGAAAACCGCCGAAAGCCGCTGGAAGCCGCGCAGCACCGCCAGCGGATCGGCCTGCTCGGCGATGGCCCACATGAGGCACTTCTGCCGCCCCATCCGGGCGTAGTCGCTGGCCCCGGTCCGCGAGCGGCCGTACCAGAGCGCCTCGCGGCCCGTCAGCTCCCGGCAACCGGGCCGCAACACCCCGGCGGGCACCTGCTGCTTGGGCACCGGCACCGCCCGGTCGACGCAGATCCGCACCCCGCCCATCGCGTCCACGATCTGCCGGAAGCTGCGCATGTCGACCATGACGTAGTAGGGGACCGGGCGGCCGAGGATGTGCCCGGCGGTCCGCTTCAGCAGCTCGGCCCCGGGGTTGCGGACGCGCGGGCCGTCCAGCGCCCCCGGGTGCGCGATGCCGTGCTGGTAGACGGCGTTGAGCAGCTCCCTGGCGGGGAACCGCACCGGGCGGCGGCCCGACCACACCGGCACCCGCTGGAGGTTGCGCGGCAGGCTCAGCAGGACGGTGTCGCCGGTGCGGGTGTCGATGCTGGCCAGCGTCATGCTGTCGGTGCGGACGCCGGGGCGGCCGGTGTCGGCGTCGGCCCCCAGCAGCAGCACGTCCAGGCGGCCCGTCCGCTGGAACGGGTCGGCGGGCCGGGGGACCGGCGCGGCGGCCACGGGACGGGACGTCCCTGCGGGTGCCGGTTCAGGGAGTTCGGGGGCCTCGGTGAAGACGCTGTCGAGCAGGTCCTTCTGGAGATGGCCGTAGTGGGCGACCGCCAGCGGCGGGACCGCCGCGAGGGCGCACAGCACCGCGACGGCCACGCCGCCCGCCGCGCGGGACCGCAACGACGCCCGGACCGGGCGCAGCAGCGCGTACGAACGGACGATCAGCAGCGTCCAGGCGGCCGCCGCCACCGCGCACCCGGCGATCAGCGCCGCCAGCCAGGCCGGGCGCACCACCAGCTCGGGCACGAGGGTGCGGGCGTGCCCGGCCGCCACGCCCAGCGCGGCCAGGCCGAGCGCGTACGCGGTGAGCAGCACGCCCCCGGCGCGCGTCCGCCCGGCGCGCAGGTGCGCCAGGCCCGGCATCACCACCGACAACGCGGTCAGCAACAGCGCCTCGCCCAGGCCGAGACCGGCGGGACGGCGGCGCGGGATCGCGGAGCCGGGACGGGCGGGGGAGGGGCCGAACAGATCGGGGCCGGGCTCGTCCCGCGCCGTCCCCGTCCCCGTTGATGTTCCCGTCCGGGTCCGGCCCGAGGCCGCCGGTCCGCCGCGCCCGCTGTTCCGGTACATCCGCGCCCCCTTCGGGGACGGTGGTCATGATCCGTCCCCGAAGGTAAACAGTGCAGGTCACGGCGTTGCCGCCCCCGGTTCCGCCACGGCGCGTGGCGAAAACCCGGCGGGGCGGCTACCGGCGCTCTACCAGCTCGTGGCGAGCGGCATACCCTCGGCGTAACCGGCCGAGCCCTGCACGCCCACGGTGGCGCGCTCGTGGAACTCCTCCAGGCTGCGCGCGCCCGCGTAGGTGCACGAGCTGCGCAGGCCCGCAACGATCGAGTCGATCAGGTCCTCCACGCCCGGCCGCTGCGGGTCCAGGAACATGCGGGAGGTGGAGATGCCCTCCTCGAACAGCGCCTTGCGGGCGCGGTCGAAGGGGGAGTCCTCGGCGGTGCGCAGCCGCACCGCGCGCGCCGAGGCCATGCCGAAGCTCTCCTTGTAGAGCCGGCCGTCGGCGGCGCGCTGGAGGTCGCCGGGGGACTCGTAGGTCCCGGCGAACCAGGAGCCCACCATCACGTTGGCGGCCCCGGCGGCCAGCGCCAGCGCCACGTCGCGCGGGTGGCGCACCCCGCCGTCGGCCCACACGTGCCTGCCCAGGCGGCGCGCCTCGGCCGCGCACTCCAGCACCGCCGAGAACTGCGGGCGGCCCACGCCGGTCATCATCCGGGTGGTGCACATCGCGCCCGGGCCCACGCCGACCTTGACGATGTCGGCCCCGGCCTCGATCAGGTCGCGGGTGCCCTCGGCGGTCACCACGTTGCCCGCCACGATCGGCACGCCCGGGTCCAGGCCGCGCACCGCGGCCAGCGCGGCGATCATCTTCTCCTGGTGGCCGTGCGCGGTGTCCACCACCAGCAGGTCGGCCCCGGCCTCCAGCAGCGCCTTGGCCTTGCCCGCCACGTCGCCGTTGACGCCGACCGCGGCCGCCACGCGCAGCCGCCCGCCGCCGTCGACGGCGGGCTTGTACAGGGTGGCGCGCAGCGCGCCGGTGCGGGTGAGGACGCCGGTCAGGCGGCCGTCGCCGTCCACCACCGGGGCGAGCCGGTGGCCGCGCTCGTGCAGCCGGTTGAACGCCTCGCGCGGGTCGACCCCGGCCGGGAGCGTCACCAGGTCGCGGGACATGATGTCGCGCAGCTGGGCGAAGCGGTCCACGCCGTGGCAGTCGGCCTCGGTGACCACGCCGACCGGCCGGTCGTCCTGGACGACGATGACCGCGCCGTGGGCGCGCTTGGGCAGCAGCGCCAGCGCCTCGCCCGCGGTGCTGGCCGGGTCGAGGGTGATCGGGGTGTCCACCACCAGGTCGCGGTTCTTGACCCAGCCGATCACGTCGGAGACCACGTCGGCGGGGATGTCCTGCGGGATGACCGCGATCCCGCCCCGGCGGGCGACGGTCTCGGCCATCCGGCGGCCCGAGACCGCCGTCATGTTGGCCACGACCAGCGGGACGGTGGTCCCGCTCCCGTCGTCGGTGGACAGGTCCACCTCCAGCCGGGACCCGACCGACGAGCGGCGGGGGACCATGAAGACGTCGTTGTAGGTGAGATCGTGAGCTGAGTGCTCACCGTTCAGCAGGCGCACGGCTGTCTAACACACCAATCGCGGAGGAGAGTGGCTGGGCCACCGTACATTGTGATCCATACCCTCCCGTGCTCCGGCCAAGCACCCGCCCCAGCACGCACCGCGACGGAGATCGGAATTCTCAGCCCGGCCGCCGCCCCCGCCGCGGGAGCGTTCCCGCCCGGCCCACCTGCGCCGATGCGCCCGTGGCCGGGAAGGGCCGCCGGTGCGCGCTTCCCGTGCGGTTTAGCTCTCCGTAAAGTTACCTCTTGACGTCACTGCGCCCTCGATGCACTTTTCTTACATATGCCTCGTACGGCTGGCAGGACCCCCGTCAAGGCGTCACACAGCAGAACACCGGGAGCAGCGCATGCAGGTCACCCTCGCAGACCCGGTGCCGGCTGCGCGCCGCGTCCGATATCGCGCGGGGCGTCCCGTTGCCCACCCCCGCGCGGGCCAGAGTGATCATCGCCACGTCGCCGCCGGGGCGCGCCGTCCCGCGCCGCCGCCGTCCGGCCCGGTGATCCCGGCCGCGTTGTGCTCCCGTACCGCTCCGCGGAGCCCCCCGATCGGCGGCCGCCGGGCCGTACGCCGACGCTTCGACGGCGGCGGCGGGCACCGAACACGAGCAAGATCAATATTTGACGGGATACCGCCCGGAAATGGAATGATCTTGCAGTTGCCGTCGAAACGATCTTTTTTCGCATGTCGAGGAGGACAGCCGTGCTGGATGCGGTCGATGCTGTGCTCGTCCGCGAGCTCCAGCGGGATGGCCGGGCGACCTTCCAGGCGCTCGCCGATCGCGTCGGGCTTTCCCGCACGGCCGTGCGGGCGCGCGTGCAGAACCTTCTCGAAAGCGGGGTGGTGCGCGTCGTGGGGATCGTGCACGCCGCCGTCGTCGGGGCCGAGGCCGTCGGGCACGTGTCGGTGACGGTGGAGGGCGCGGCCCGCGAGGTCGCCGCCGCCGTCGCCGAGCGGCCCGCCGTCAGCTTCACCGCCCTGACCGCCGGTCCCTACGCGCTGGTCGCCCAGGTCCGCACCCGCGACGACGCGGCGCTGGCCGCCGAGGTGGACCACATCCGCTCGGTGCCCGGCGTGCGCGCGGCCGAGGTGTTCCGGTCGGTGGCCACCGTCCGCGACACCCACGCCGTGGTGCGCCCGCTCGGCGAGGTCGCCCTCGACGACATCGACTGGCGGCTCCTCCAGGAGCTCCAGCGCGACGGGCGCGCCCCCTATACGCGGCTCGCGCACATCATCGGGCTGTCGCAGGCCGCCACCCGCGCCCGCGTGGTGCGGCTGATGCGCTCGGGCGTCATCCAGGTCACCGGCCTGGCCGACCCGCACGCGCTGGGCGCCGCCGAGCTGGGCGGGTTCGGGCTGACGGTGACCGGCGCGCTGCGCCGGGTCGCCGAGGCGGTCGCCGAGCAGGAGGGCGTGCGGTACCTGGCCACCGGCTTCGGGCGCTACGACATCGTCGGGCAGGCCGAGGCCGCGTCCCGGGCCGAGCTGGTGGCGGTGCTGGACGCCGTCCGCGCGGTGCCTGGCGCGACCGTCCGCGAGTCCTGGCACCACCTGGACGTGGTCAAGGAGTCCTACGCCGTCGAGCTGCCCGACAAGCCGCCGAACGGCTCCTGACCGGCTCCCGCCGTCTCCCCCTGGGCCGCTCTCACGGGCGGCTCAGGGAGACCTCCTCCAGGTCCAGCTCGTGCAGGACCCGGGCCAGCACCTCGTCGTCGATGCGCCGCTCGTCGCGCAGCCGGACGAAGGTGGCGCGCTCGGCGGCCAGCATCTCCAGCCGCAACCGCCGGTAGGTGGCGCTGGGCACCTCGGCGCCCTCGTGTCCGGTGCCGCCGCCGAGCCGCTCCCAGGCGTGCAGCTGCCGCCGCTCGGCCTGGCCGCGCAACCGCTCGACCACCTCGGGGTCCAGCAGGTCCGCGCGGTCGGCGGTCAGCTCGTCCAGCCGCTCCAGCGCCGCCTTGGCCGCCGCGTGCTGCGCGCCCGCCTCGGCGACCGCGTCCTCGTAGACCTCGCGGGCGCCGCCGATGCGCAACCACCGGATCAGCGCGGGGAAGGTCAATCCCTGCACCAGCAGCGTGCCGAGCACGGTGGTGAAGGTCAGGAACAGCACCACGTCGCGGCCGGGGAAGGGCGAGCCGTCGTCGGCGACGAACGGGATCGCGAACGCCGCCGCCAGCGACACCACCCCGCGCATCCCCGCCCAGCTCAGCACCACCCGGCCGCGCCAGTCCAGCTTGCCCTCGCTGCGCCGCGAGGCGGGCGCCAGCGGCAGGTAGGAGGTCGGGAACACCCACACGAAGCGGGCCGCGACCGTGACCCCGAACACCGCCACCGCCCACCACGCCAGGCTGCCCCAGCCGCGCCCCGACAACCCGTCCACCACCGGCGGCAGCTGCAGGCCGATCAGCAGGAACACCACCGACTCCAGCAGGAAGACCAGGATCTTCCAGAACGAGTGGCCGATCAGCCGGGTCACCGCCGGGGACTCGGTGAAGCGGTGCCCCAGGTACAGCCCGCTCACCACCACCGCGATCACCCCGGAGGCGTGCACCGACTCGGCGATCAGGTAGGCGGCGAACGGCGCGACCAGCGCCACCCCGTTCTCCACCAGCGGGTCGTTCAGCCGGGTCCGCAACCAGTGCAGCGGCGGCCCCAGCAGCAGCCCGACCACCGCGCCCGCCAGCGCCGCGAACAGGAAGCGCCCGACGCCGTCGGCGAAGGTGAACCCGGCGCCGACCGCCGCCGCCAGCGCCACCCGGAACACCGTCAGCGCGGTCGCGTCGTTGAACAGGCTCTCGCCCACCAGGATCGTCACCAGCCGCCGCGGCAGCCCCAGCCGTTGCGCCACGCTGACCGCCGCCACCGCGTCCGGCGGCGCGACGATCGCGCCCAGCACCAGCGCGGCCGCCAGCGGCAGGTCCGGCACCAGCAGGTAGGCGACGCCGCCGACCGCCAGCGTGGTGAACAGCACCAGCCCGACCGACAGCAGCGCGATCGGCCGCACGTTGTCGCGCAGGCTGAAGAAGGAGCTCTCCCAGGCCGCCGAGAACAGCAGCGGCGGCAGGAACACGTACAGCACGAACTCGGGGTCGAGCGCGAACTCCGGCACCCCCGGCGCGAACGAGACCGCCATCCCGGCGATGACCAGCGCCAGCGGCGCGGCCACGCCGACCCGCCGGGCCAGGGCGGCCACCGCCAGCGCGACCACCGGAACCGCCAGCAACCACAGAGCGTGCGTCGTTCCCACCGGCCGATCATGCCACGGCGGCGGGCGCGGCCTCCCGGGCGGCCCGCCGGCCGGCCCTCACGGGTGGTCGCGGTGGCGCGCCTCCTTGGCGGTCTCCTTGGCGAAGGCGAGGAAGTCGCGCGCGACCGGCGGCAGCTGCCGGTGCGCGTGCACCAGCCCGATCATGCGCGTGATCGGCGGCATGAACGAGCGCACCGCCAGCCCCTCGGTGTCGTCGAGCTGGTTGCGGTACCACATCAGCGAGCCCATCCCCGCGCGCACCCAGCCCAGCCACGAGCCGCGCTCGTCGGACTCCACCGCCGCCACCGGGCGGGCGCCGATGCGCTCCAGCATCGTGTCGAGCTCGGCGCGGCGGGCGCTGCCGCGCGCGGGCAGCACCAGGCGCATGCCGTCCAGGGCCGTCAGCGGCACCGGCTCGCGCACCTTCAGGTTCGGCGGCGAGATCAGCACCACCTCGCGCTGCTCGAACGGGTGCGCCGACAGGTCGCCGGGCACCGGCAGGTCGGTGAGCGCGAGGTCGGCGCGGCCCGCGCGGATCGCGGCGGCGACCTGGTCGCGGCCGTCGCAGCGCACCACCCGCACCCGCACCGCGGGCTGGTCGCGGGCGAAGCGGGGGATCAGCCGGCCGGTCAGCTCCGGCTCCAGCGAGGAGGTGGTGGCGATGCGCAGCTCGGCGCCGCGGCCGTTGGCGCGCGCCACCGACAGCTCCTCGATCGCGTCCACCGCGTCCAGCGCGATCCGCGCCTGCCGGACCACCTGCTCGCCGGCGGCGGTGAGCACCACCCCGCGCCCCGAGCGGGCGAACAGCTCCACCCCCAGCTCGCGTTCCAGCTCCCGCACGGCCCGCGACAGCGCGGGCTGGGCGACGTAGAGCGCCTGGGCCGCCGACGTCATCGTGCCGTGGTCGGCGGTGGCCACGACGTAGCGCAGCTGCCGCAGATTCATGCCCTGACCGTATGACAACGAACCGTTCCGGTCTTGGACATAGCCGGAATCGGACCCGAGATTTGCAGGGCAGCAGCCCGCATCGCCGGGACACTCCCGGCGAACAACGCAGAGGTGGACACATGAGCTTCGCCGGTCCCCGCCCGCTGGCCGTCCTCGCCCTCACCGCCCTCACCGCCGCCCCCGCCCTCGGCTCCGCCGCCCCGGCGGCGGCCACCGCGCCCGCCGCGCCCGCCGCGCCCGCCGTGCCCGCCGGTCCCGCCGGTGCGCAGCGCGCGCCCCGGTCGCTGGAGATCCTGCTGACCAACGACGACGGCTTCGCCGCGCCGGGCCTCGCCGCCGTCCGGCAGGCCCTCACCGCCGCCGGGCACCGCGTCACCGTCGTCGCGCCCGCCACCGACCAGAGCGGCAAGGGCGCCGGGATGACCGCCACCCTCGGCGCGCGCCTCGCCGCCCGGCAGGAGTCGCCCGGCGTGTGGTCGGTCGGCGGCACCCCCGCCGACAGCGTGCTGTTCGGGCTGGCGGTGGTGTTCCAGGGGCGGCGGCCCGACCTCGTCGTCTCCGGCACCAACTTCGGGCAGAACACCGGCGCGCTCGTCAACCACTCCGGCACCGTCGGCGCGGCCGTGACCGGGCTGGAGCAGAAGGTGCCGTCCATCGCGGTCAGCACCGAGTACGACCCGGCGGCCGGGCCCGCCGCCACCGCCGCCGCGTTCCCCGCCACCGCCCGCTACCTCGCCGACCTCGTCGCCAAGCTCGCGAAGGCCGCCGGGCGCGGCGCGGTCCTGCCGCCCGGCGTCGCCCTCAACGTCAACTACCCGATCACCTCGGGCGCGCCCAAGGGCACCCGGCTCACCCGCGTCGGCAGGACCGCCTTCTTCGCCCTCACCTACACCCCGGCGGGCGACGGCTCCTACGTCATCGGCGGCCGGACCGACACCACCCCCGAGCCGGTCCGCAACGCCGACACCACCGCACTGGCCGCCGACCAGATCAGCGTGACCCTGCTGGACGGCGACTGGTCCCACCCGGCCGCCGCGTTCAGCCTGCCGCGCTGACCTCCGGACGGCCCGGCCCGGACGCGCCGTCGCGGGACGGCTCCAGCGGCGGCGCGTCCAGCGCACAGTGCGTCTGGCGCTGCGGCTCGCACTCGGGCGGCGCGGCCTTCAGCACGTCGTCGCGCACCGTCAGCAGGCTCAGCAGCGATCCCGCCGCCAGCAGGGCCGCGCAGGCCACCATCGCGTGGCGGAAGCCCGTCGAGAACAGCGCCGGGTCCTTGAACGCGTCGCCGGTCAGCCCCGCCAGCGGCGGGATCGCCGCCACCGCCAGCAGCCCCGCCGCGCGCGCCACCGCGTTGTTGACGCCGCTGGCGACCCCGGCGTGCCGCTCGTCGGCGCTGGCCAGCACCGTGGCCGTCAGCGGCGCCACCATCGCCGACAGGCCCAGCCCGAACACCACCGCGGCGGGCAGCACCTGGCCGACGTAGGAGGCGTGCGCGCCGACCCGCGAGGCCATCAGCATCCCGGCGGCGGCCACCAGCAGCCCGGCCGTCATCGGCCAGCGCGGCCCGATCCGCTGCGCCACCGCGCCCGCCCGCGACGACAGCAGCAACATCAGCGCCGTCACCGGCAGCAGCGCCGTGCCCGCCGCGATCGGCGAGAACCCCGACACCACCTGGAGGTTCAGCACGAACAGGAAGAACATCACGCCCATCCCGCCGTACGCCACGAAGGTGATGACGTTGACGGCGCTGAACTGCCGCGAGGCGAACAGGTCCAGCGGCAACATCGGCTGCGGCCGCCGCCCGCCCGCCCGCGCCGACCGTCCCAGCGCGCGCTCCACCAGCACGAACGCCACCGCCGCCCCCACGCCGACCAGCGCCGACACGACCACGGCCGCGCCCGTCACGCCGTTGGGGGCCTCGGTGAGCGCGTAGGTGGTCCCGGCCAGCGCCAGCGCCGCCAGCACCGCGCCCAGCACGTCGAAGCGGCCGTGCGCGTCCGGGTCGACGCTCTCGGGCACGTGCCGCACCGCCACCAGCACCACGACCGCCGCCAGCGGCAGGTTCAGCAGGAACACCCACCGCCAGCCCGCCACCTCCACGAGCCAGCCCCCGGCGAACGGCCCGACCGCGCCCGCCACGCCGCCGAGCCCCGACCAGGCCCCGACCGCGCGCGGCCGGTCGTCGCGGACGAACGACGCCTGGATGATCGCCAGCGAGCCCGGCGTCAGCAGCGCGCCGCCGGCGCCCTGCAACGCGCGGGCGGCGATCAGCATCTCCACGTTCTGCGCCGCGCCGCACAGCGCCGAGGCCACCGCGAACCACACCACGCCGACCACGAACACCCGGCGGCGGCCGTACCGGTCGCCCAGCGACCCGCCCAGCAGGATGAACCCCGCCAGCGTCAGCGTGTAGGCGTTGACCGTCCACTGGAGGCCCGCCATGTCGGCGTCCAGGTCCTCGGCCAGCCGCGGCAGCGCCACGTTGACCACCGTGGAGTCGAGCATCGCCATGCCCGACCCCAGCACGGTCGCCAGCAGGATCCAGCGGCCGGGCGCGGTGCCGAGCCGGGCCGACGGCATCAGACGATCTGCTCGTCGACGAAGCACCAGCGCCAGTCCTCACCCGGCTCGAACGAGCGGATGACCGGGTGCCCCTCCTTCTGGAAGTGCGCGCTGGCGTGCCGCCGCGGCGAGGAGTCGCAGCAGCCCACGTGCCCGCACGTCAGGCACAACCGCAGGTGCACCCAGCGGGTGCCCTCCTCCAGGCACTCCTGGCAACCCTGCGGGGTGACCGGGGCGGGCTCGACGGACGGCAGCTCCTTCACATGCTCACAGATAGCCATACCAGCATCGTCGCACGCCCGCCGTCAGAAGATCACCAGTGGTCCGGGCTGAACGGCTCGTCCTCGGGCCGCGCCGACTCCGACAGCAACTTCATGTCCGACTCGACCATCATCGTCACCAGCTCCTCGAAGGTGACCTGCGGCTCCCAGCCGAGCTGCTCGCGCGCCTTCTTGGGGTCGGCGCACAGCAGGTCGACCTCGGCGGGCCGGGTGTAGCGCGCGTCCAGGACCACGTGGTCCTCCCAGTTCAGCCCGACGCTGCGGAAGGCGAACTCCACCAGGTCGCGCACCGACTGGGTTTGCCCGGTGCCGATGACGTAGTCCTCGGGGGACTCCTGCGCCAGCATCATCCGCATCGCCCGCGCGTAGTCGCCCGCGTAGCCCCAGTCGCGGCGGGCGTCCAGGTTGCCCATCCGCAGCTCCGAGGCCAGCCCCAGCTTGATGCGGGCCGCGCCCAGCGTCACCTTGCGGGTCACGAACTCCGCGCCCCGGCGCGGCGACTCGTGGTTGAACAGGATGCCGCTCACCGCGAACATCCCGTAGGACTCGCGGTAGTTCTGGGTGATGTAGTGGCCGTAGGTCTTGGCCACCCCGTACGGGCTGCGCGGGTGGAACGGCGTCTTCTCGTTCTGCGGCGTCTCCCGGACCATGCCGAACATCTCCGACGACGACGCCTGGTAGAAGCGGATCTGCTCGCGCGCCGGGGTGCTGCGCGAGGCGCTGACGCCCGACACCACCCGGATGGCCTCCAGCGTCCGCAACACGCCCATGCCGGTGACCTCGGCGGTCAGTTCGGCCTGCTGCCACGACATCGGCACGTAGCTGATCGCGCCCAGGTTGTAGACCTCGTCGGGCTGCACGCGCTCCACCGCCGAGATCAGGCTGCCCTGGTCCAGCAGGTCGCCGGTGGTGATCTGCACGTCGCCGATGTGCTTGCGCAGCCGCGCCACGTGCGGGTTGGCCTGACCGCGGACCAGGCCCCAGACCTCGTACCCCTGCTCCAGCAGGTGCTCGGCCAGGTAGGAGCCGTCCTGCCCGGTGATGCCGGTGATGAGTGCTCGCCTGGACAGCGGTTCCTCCAAGGCTGAATAGGTCAGACGGTGATGCCCTCCGGGAACGTGCCCGTGATGAGCGTGAAACATGAGGTTAGCGACCCGAACGCGCTACTGACGAGGGAGGGGCGTGTTTGAACCGAATTTGCTTCGACTTCAGCGTTACGTGAGCGCCGCGAGGGGCGCGCGTGGCGGCGCGCGGCGGCGATGTGCGACCGTGGAGCACCATGGACGGCACCCTGGACGACCCTGCTGACGACCCCGCTGACGGCCCCGCTGACCAGGCCGCTGAACAGGCCGTGGCGCCGCCGCCGCTGCGGCTGAACGGCCGCGACCTCGGCCGCTTCGCGATCATGGCGGTGGTGAACCGCACCCCCGACTCCTTCTTCGACCGGGGCGCGACCTACGGCTTCGACGCGGCGCTGGCCGCGGTGGACCGCGCGGTCGCCGAGGGCGCCGACATCGTCGACATCGGCGGCGTCAAGGCCGGGCCCGGCGACGAGGTGGACGTGGCCGAGGAGCTGCGCCGGGTGGTGGACCTGGTCGCCGCCGTGCGCGACCGGCACCCCGGCGTCGTGATCAGCGTGGACACCTGGCGCGCCGAGGTCGGCGCGGCCGTCGCCGAGGCGGGCGCCGACCTGCTCAACGACACCTGGGGCGGCCCCGACCCCGAGCTGGCCGCCGTCGCCGCCGCGCACGGCGTCGGCCTGGTCTGCGCGCACGCGGGCGGCCTCGCGCCGCGCACCCGGCCGCACCGCACCGGCTACCCCGACGTCGTCGCCGACGTGCTGGCGCACGTGGTGGCCGAGGCCGAGCGCGCGGTGGCGCTGGGCGTGCCCCGCGAGGCGGTGCTGATCGACCCCGCGCACGACTTCGGCAAGAACACCCGGCACTCGCTGGAGATCACCCGGCGGCTCGGCGAGCTGGCCGCGACCGGCTGGCCGGTGCTGGTGGCGGTCTCCAACAAGGACTTCATCGGCGAGACCCTCGGCCGGGCCGTGGACAAGCGCGGCGTCGGCACGACGGCGGTGCTGGGGGTGTCGGCGTGGCTGGGGGCGCGGGTGTTCCGCGTCCACGACGTGGCCGGGGCGCGCCGCGCCCTGGCGGCCGTGCGGGCGCTGGGCGCGGGCTAGCGGCTCACGGGGCGGGGTCGGCCTCGCGGCGGCGGGCCCGGTAGGCGGCCACGTGCATCCGGTTGCCGCAGGTGCGGCTGTCGCAGTAGCGGCGGCACCGGTTGCGCGACAGGTCCACCAGCACCCGCGAGCAGTCCGGCGCGGCGCAGGTGCGCAGCCGGTCCAGCTCCCCGGCCGCCACGACGTGCGCCAGCGCCATGCCGCAGTCGGCGGCCAGGTGCTCGCCCATCGGCGCGCCCGGCGCGAAGTAGTGCACGTGCCACTGGTAGCCGTCGTGGTCGGTCAGGTGCGGGGTGGTGCGCACCTCGGCGATGACCTCGTTGACCAGTGCCACCGCCGCCGGCACGTCGGAGGCCAGGAACACCGCGTGGAACCGCTCGCGCAACCCCCGCACCCGCGCCAGGTCCGCCGCCGTCAGCGCCCGGATGTCGCTGAAGGCGTTGCGCTCGACGAAGGCGCGCAGCGCCGGGAGGTCGTCCAGGCGTTCGGCGCCGCACGCCGCCGGGCCGGTGTTGATCAGATCGACGACGGTGCCCAGCGCGTGCTCGGCGTCATGCGTGAAGATCACTGGTGACTCCAGTCTCGGCGGCCCGGGGCCCGGCGGGGCCGGGGGCGGCCGTCGCCGGACGCCGCCGGGGGCCGTCGGGGGCGGTCCGCCCTCACCCTATGCCGCCGGGGCGTGATCAGGAGTCGCGCCGCGGGCGGTTCACCGCGAGTAGTGCGGGTCGGCGACGACCGGGTAGAAGGCGCCCTCGTGCTGGACCCGCATGGTGACCGTCTGCCCCTCCAGGGCGTAGTCGGCCTTCACCTGGCGGAACATCGAGTCGCACGCCCACGGGTTGTAGAAGCGGCCCACGGTGGCGCCGTAGCGCAGGTGCACCACGTCGTAGCCGCCCGACGGCATGGCCTCCAGCGCCAGCCCGTCGGCGAGCGACACCGGGAAGCGGAACTCGGTGGGCGCGTCCGGGCCGTGGATGACCGTCAGCAGCCGGATCCCGGCCGCGGTGGTCTGCGCCACGATGTCGGTGTCGACGTCCACCCCGACCAGCACCCGCAGCGTGGGGCGCAGCACCTGGTGGACGGTGTCGCCGGCGGCCACGTCGATGCCGATGTGGATGCGCTGGCCGTCCTTGGTCGGGGCCCACACCCCGTCGCGGGCCCGCTGGCCCCACGACACGTCCGGGTTGTCGAGCTCCTGAGGCTCGTTCCGGCCGCGCGCGACGAGAATCCGGGAGGCGGCGTTCATCGCCGCGGCAGCCCCGTCCCGTGCATGCCTCATGGCGGGCCCCCTCGCCTTCGTGTTCCATCACATCGGTGACATGACGTTCATCTGGGTTTACCACGGGGAAGCGTGACACGACCTCCCTTGGCCTGCACTTGGGTGCTTTGTGTCGTTTGCCCGTGCGCCGTTGGACCTTACACCACGCTTATCGGAGCCGGTCCAGGACATTGCGGAACGCCCCGGGACGCCGCCCGGACCGCCCGGCCGCCGCCGGGCCCGCCGCAGGTGGCGGCGGGTGCGCGGGACGCTCGGACGATCATGCGCCGGAGCCGTCCGGGACCGCTCCCGGACGCCCCGCCCCAGACCCCCGCGCGCCCCCATTGGCGGCCCGGAAAAACACTTTGCGCCCGATCATGAACCCGCGCATCATTGGGTGCATCGAACAGAACGGAAACGCGAAGGGGCGAGCCACCGGTTAGGCGACTGGTCTCCAAAACCAGTGAAAAGTAGGTTCGACTCCTACCGCCCCTGCGAAAAAGACAATGGGCTTGTGGTGTAAAGGGAACACTTCTCTCTTGCACGGAGAAGATCAGGGTTCGAGTCCCTGCGGGTCCACGCACGGAACGCACGCCGTAGAGGTCTTGGCGGTGAGACAACAGGCTTCCACCCTGTGAAACCGGGTTCGACTCCCGGCTACGGCTCTTATGACCGATGGGTCATCAACGGGGGCGTCATCGGAAACCGTCGCCGGGTGGCAACGAACGGGACGGGAAATCCCGCGCGCCGCCCTTTCCGCCGCTCCCGCGGCAACGGGCCTCGGGCCGGTGAATAACCGGTCCGAGGCCCGCGGCGCGCGTGCCATGGCGTTCTCGTGATGGGAACGGGCTCGGGAAATGCCGCCTCCGGAAGGCTCAGGAGGCGGCCGTCGCCGGGACCGTGGGTTGGCCGGAAGCGGACCGCGCCGGCGCGCCCTCCCCGGACGGCGCGGTGAGGTCGGCGAGGATCTCCGACAGCCGGTCCAGCGCCCCCGCGATCCAGGGCAGCGCCGTCGGGTCCGGCGCGGCCAGCGCGGTGAGCCGCTGCTCGTCGCCCGCCCCGTACAGCAGGCTCGGCGCGACCCGCATCCGCAGCGCCTCGGCGGGCTCGCCGAAGGCCGAGGCGGGCAGCACGCCCATTCCGTAACGTTCCAAGAGCAGGCCGGTCAGGTCCGCGCCCGTGGCGACGCCGTGCTCGGCGCGCAGCCGGTCGCGCAGCGGGTCCAGGTCGGGGTAGACGTAGAAGGCGGCCTCGGGGCGGCGGACGCGCGCCCCGGCGGCGGCGAACCGGTCGGCCACCGCGCCGGTGACGGCGGCGTGCAGGCGGCGGCTGCGGTCCACGTGCTCGACCAGCTCGGGCGGCTCGGCGAAGGCGTAGGCGGCCGCGTGCTGCATGGGCGCCGGGGCCGCCGACCAGATCTCGCTCGCCAGGCCCAGCAGGCTCGCGCGCAGCGCGTGCCCGAACGGCCCGTCGGGCAGCCGCGCCACCCCCAGCCGCCAGCCGCCCGCCGCCAGGTGCTTGCTGAGGGCGGTGGTGACCACGGTGCGCTCGGGCGCGTACCGGGCGGGGGAGTGCACCGTGCGCGCCGGGTCGTGCACGAGGTCGCGGTAGATCTCGTCCGAGATGATCACCAGGTCGTGGTCGCGGGCCACCTCGCACAACCGCCGCACCGTCTCCGCCCCGGCCAGCGTGCCGGTGGGGTTGTCGGGCAGCGTCACCACGACGGCCTTGACGGCGCGGCCCTCGGCGCGCGCCCGCACCACCGCGTCGGCCAGCAGGGCGGGGTTGGGCACGCCGCCCTCGCCCGGGGAGGTGGCCACGTGCACCGGCCGCACGCCCGCCAGCGAGATCTGGGCGGCGTAGCTCACCCAGCTTGGCGCGGGCACGACCACGTCGCCGTCCAGCGCCATCAGCAGCCCGAACAGCAGCGCCTTGCTGCCGGGGCCGCAGACCACCAGGCCCGGGTCGGTGGGCAGGCCGCGGCGGTCCCAGTACCCGGCCGCGGCCGCGCGCAGCGGCGCCGATCCGGCGACCGGCCCGTAGCCGCCGCGGCCGGCGGCGGCCGCGAGCTCGCGGGTGAGGGCGGGGTGGATCGGGATGCCGGCCTCGCCGAAGCCGAGCGGCAGCACCGGCGTCCCGGCGCGCCGCTTGCGGGCCAGGGCCTCGTTGACCGCCAGCGTGGGGGACAGGGGGACCTGCCGGACGGTGGTGGCCACGGGCCGGACGGGCAGGGGCAGGGGGTGGTCACCGGCGGGTGCGGATCCTGCGGGCATGACGAAGAACAACTCCTGAGAGCAGGTCGGAAAGTTCGGTTACTGGGGGTGAATGAGCGCACCCAATGCGTGACCCGGCCGGGCACGCTTTATGTTTGCCCAGGAAAAGCATCATCACAAGCGAGTCTCAGCGATGCTGACCGTAAGCTGTTCTTATGCTTGAAGTGCGCCGCCTGCGGTTGCTCGCCGAATTCGCCCGCCGGGGCAGCATCGCCGCGACCGCCACGTCCCTGGGCTACACGCCCTCGGCGGTCTCCCAGCAACTGGCCGCGCTGGAGCGCGAGGCGGGCGTCCCGCTGCTGGACCGCACCGCCCGCAGCGCCGAGCTGACCGACGCCGGGGAGCGCCTGGCCGAGCGTGCCGAGGAGATCCTCACGCTGGTGGAGGCGGCCGAGGCCGAGCTGTCGGAGCAGGCCGGGACGCCCTCCGGGCGGGTGGTGGTCACCGCCTTCCCCACCGCCGCCGTGGCGTTCGCCCCCGCGCTGGCGCGCAGCCTGGCCGACCATCCGGAGCTGACCTTCGTGCTGCGCCAGACCCGGCCCGGCGACGGCATCCGCCAGGTGCGCGGCGGGGAGGTGGACATCGCGCTGGTGGACGACTGGACCGGCAAGCTGCCCGGCAAGGCCCCCGCCGGGCTGGAGTTCTTCCGGCTGCGCCACGACCCGGTGGTGCTGGTGGTGCCGGCCGGGCACCGGCTCGCGGACCCGCGCCGCCCGGTGGACCTGCACGAGCTGCGCGAGGAGCCGTGGATGGCGGCCCCGGAGGGCGAGCCGTCCCGGCGGGCGGTGGAGAGCCTGCTGGACGCCGTCGGCGGGGCGCGCCCGGTGCCGTGGGAGTTCGAGGGGCTGCACACGATCCTGAGCCTGGTGGCCCGGGGGCTCGGCGTCACGGCGGTGCCCGCGCTGGCGCTGGCCGCCGGGGACCAGGGCGTGGCGGTGCGCCCGCTGCCCGGCGGCGGCCCGGGGCGCGAGGTGTACGCGGTCACGCGCGCGGCCAGCGTGCGGCGCCCGGCGGTGGCGGTGACGCTGCGGGCGATCTACGCGGCCGCCCGCGAGGTCCAGCCCGCGCCGCCGGAGGGCTGAGCCGCCCGGCGGCGGGGGCCGGTCGCGAGATCAGCTGTAGTCGAACCAGCCCTGCATCTTGGCGGCGAACATCATGTCGCCGGAGATCTTGATCTTGCCGGTCATCACCGCCGTCACGCCGTTGAGCCGCCCGGCGCACAGCCGCAGCAGGTTCGGCAGCGACATCTGGAGCGTCACCCGGGGGTCGTCGGCCGCGCCGCTCGCGCCCTTGGCGGTGCCGTCGGCGATGACCAGGTGGTAGGCGTGCCGCCCGTCGGGGGCCTTGACGTTCCACTGCACGACGCCGCCGTCCTTGCCCGCCTTCTCGGGCACGAACCGGGTGCCCATGAGGCCGAAGATCCGGTCCAGGACCGCGGTGACCCCGATCTCGGCGGCGAACTGCTCGATCACCTTGTCGTCCACGCCGTCGGCGTCCAGCAGCGCGGCCAGCTCGGCGGGCGTGCCCACCGCGCCGAGCATGTCCGGGGGCCGCTCGCCGTCGGGCTGCGGTGGTTGGGGCTGGGCCATGCGCGCCTCCTCGTGCGACCGTCCCCCGAACTATTCAACGAATCATCCAATAAGGTCAAGGGGGCCGGGTGACGATCCTTACCGAACCGGGTGGAAGCGCCTCGATCTTGACGTACCGTGGGGCGGGTTCCGACCTCTCTCCTCTCTCTCCCGGGCCGCGAGGGCCGCCGGGACCTGCTGCTACGGGGGCACCCCACACGATGGATCTGACGGCCACCCTTCCGGCGCTCCCGCCCGCGTCCGCGTCCGCGCCCGCGCCGACCGGCACGGACACGACCGCCGACGCCGCCGGGCACTGCGCCTTCGAGATGCCCCGGCTGACCGCGATGCTGCGGCACGCGCTGCCGCGCTTCGTGGAGGGCGTCATCGCCCCGGTCGCCGTCTTCTACGCCGCCTTCGCGCTGCTCGGCCTGAACGGCGGCCTGGCCGCCGCCGTCACCTGGGTGTACGGCGGCATCCTGTGGCGGCGGCTGCGCGGGCACGCGGTGTCGGCGATGCTGGTGCTGGCCGCGCTGGGCGTCACCGTGCGCGCGGGGCTGGCCGCCGTCACCCACAGCGCCGTCGTCTACTTCCTGCAGCCCACCCTCGGCACGCTGCTGGTGGCGATGACGTTCCTGGCCTCGGTGCCGCTGGGCCGCCCGCTGGCCCAGAAGGTCGCCACCGACATGGTCCCGATGCCCGAGGCGTTCCTGCGGCACGACCGGGTGCGGCGCTTCTTCCTGCGCATCTCGCTGCTGTGGTCGCTGGTGTTCTTCGTCAACGCCGCGCTCAGCCTCTGGATGTTGTTCAGCCAGTCGATCGGCGTGTACCTGTGGGTGCGCACCGGCCTGGTCGCCGCGCTGGGCGCGGTGGCGGTGGTGGTCTCGGTGTGGGGCTTCCGGCGCTGCCTGCACCACGTGAACGCGGCGGGCGCGGGTAACGGGGGCACCGTGGTCGGCGCGGCCCCGGCCTGAGCCGCTCCGGAACCGTCGCCGGTTCCACGGCAATCCCGTTTTGGTCTCGCGCTGACTCCGCACTGACCTGCGGCTCGGCCCCGCCGCCCTGCCATGACCTGATTTCTCCGCCTCTCCGCCAACTTTTTCGTCTTTTGGGCCGTCTCTTCATCTCGTATAGATTCACAGCGCACGGGGTGAATCAGGGGATATAGGAGTGTTCGTGAGCTTTAAGGGTCGGATGGGCGTCGCGGTGACCGGCGGGGCCGGTGCGGTGATGGTGCTGGTCGCCGGGTGCTCGGGCGGGGACGGCGAGCAGGGCTCCGGGGAGCTGTCGTCGACCAAGGCGGGCGCGGTGACCATCACCCCCGGCAACGGCACCGGCGCGGTCAAGCCGGACGGGGTCATCGAGGTGAAGGTGTCGGACGGCACCCTGGACGGCGTCACCGTCCAGGGCAAGGGCGCCACGATCACCGGTCGGCTGGCCGCGGACAAGAAGACGTGGCGCTCCGACCGCACGCTGACGCCCGGCACCTCCTACACCGTCACCGCGCAGGCCCGCAACGACGGCAAGACCAGCTCGGCCACCAGCACCTTCAGCACGCTGAAGCCGGCCAAGACGTTGTCGGTGGTGGACGTCACGCCGAACCTGGCGGGCGAGAAGGTCGGCGTGGGGATGCCGATCATGCTGCGCTTCAACCGGCCGGTCGCCGACCGCGCCGCCGTCGAGCGGGTGCTGAAGGTCACCCCCGACCACCCCGTCGAGGGCGCCTGGCGGTGGATCGACTCCCAGCAGGTCATCTACCGGACCGCGACCTACTGGAAGGCGCACCAGAAGGTGCGCCTCAACGCCGCGCTCGCCGGGGTCAACGCGGGCAACGGCGTCTACGGGGCCAAGGACGCGCAGACGACGATGAACATCGGCGCCGCGCAGATCACCACCGGGAACATCGGCGGCCACCACATGACGGTGCGGCGCGACGGCAAGAAGCTGCGCACCATCCCGTTCAGCGCGGGCAACGGGCAGACCCGGGAGTTCACCACCACCAGCGGCGTGCACCTGCTGATGGAGAAGGGCAACCCGGTCACGATGGTCTCGCCCGGCCGCAAGGAGGGCGACGCGGGCTACTACAAGACCGTCGTCAACCACGCGGTGCGCTTCTCCAACAGCGGCGAGTACACCCACGCCGCGCCCTGGTCGGTGGGCGCGCAGGGCTCCTCCAACGTGAGCCACGGGTGCCTGAACCTCAACTCGGCCAACGCCGAGTGGTACTACGACATCATGCAGCGCGGCGACGTCATCAAGCTGACCGGCAGCACCCGCGACGTCGAGTGGGACAACGGCTGGAGCTTCTGGCAGCTGTCGTTCGACAGGTGGAAGAAGGGCAGCGCCCTGAACGGCGAGAGCACCGGCACCGGCGGCAACGCCGCCGGCGCCCCCTCGTCCGCTCCGTCGGACGCCCCGACCGAGTAAGCGCGCCCCCGCCCTCCGGGCGGCCGGGAAGCCCCGCGGGCCCGCCGTTCCCCTCGCCGGGAACGGCGGGCCCGCGGGCGTTCGGGGGATCTTGCAACACTTTGATCTCGGACGTCCGGCAAAAACCCGGCTCGTGACATCATCAACGACTTTTGTCGCTAATGTCTCCCTGGTATACGGCGGGGTCTGGAGGTTGACGGTGCAGCGACGGCTTTCCACGGGCGTTCGGGCGGGCACGGGAGCGGCGGGGATCGTCGTGCTGCTGCTCGCCACCGGATGTTCCGGCACGGAGAAGGGCGGCGGCGTCACCGTCGGGGGCAAGGACGAGGCCGGCGCGCCGCAGGTGACGGTGACGCCCGGCAACGGCGAGGGCAAGGCCAAGCCCGAGGCCGGCGTCCAGGTCACCGCCGCCGGCGGCACGCTGGAGCAGGTCACCCTCACCCGCAAGGGCAAGCCGGTGGACGGCGCGCTGAGCCCCGACAAGACCGGCTGGAAGTCGCGCACCCTGCTGCCCGGCTCGCAGTACCAGGTCAACGCCGTCGCCAAGAGCCCGCAGGGCAAGACCACCACGGTGACCGCCGCCTTCACCACCCTCAAGGCCGCCAACGAGCTGGGCATCGCCGACATCACGCCGAGCGCGGGGGAGAAGGTCGGCGTCGGCATGCCGATCATGGTGACGTTCAACCGGCCGGTCGGCGACCGCAAGGCCGTCGAGCAGTCGCTGGAGGTGAAGTCCACCAAGCCCGCCACCGGCGCCTGGTACTGGACCAGCGACACCCAGGTGATCTTCCGCACCAAGAACGGCCAGTACTGGCAGCCCAACCAGCAGGTGTCCTTCAAGGCGCGCCTCGCCGGGGTGAAGTCGGGCAAGAAGACCTACGGCGTCAAGGACTACACCCGCTCCTTCCGGATCGGCTCCTCCCAGATCACCACGGTCAACACCAAGACCAAGAAGGCCGTGCTCAAGGTCAACGGCAAGCAGAAGAAGCTCTGGAAGATCAGCGCGGGCAAGGGCGGCCGGGTCCGCAACGGCATCGACACCTACCTCACCACCAGCGGCGTGCACCTCACCATGAGCAAGCACCTGGTGGAGCGCATGACCTCGGCGTGGATGGGCGTCACCGACAAGAAGGACCCCGAGTACTACGACCTGAAGCTGCCGCACGCGGTCCGCATCTCCAACTCCGGCGAGTACCTGCACGCCAGCCCCGACCGCTACTGGGCCTTCGGCCGCACCAACGCCAGCCACGGCTGCGTGAACATGCCGCCGCCGGTCGCCAAGTGGTTCTACGACCTGGCCCACCGCGGCGACCCGGTCGTCATCACCGGGACCAAGCGCACGCTGGAGTGGAACAACGGCTGGAGCTTCTACCAGATGCCGTGGGGCAAGTGGGTGCAGGGCAGCGCCCTGGACCGCACCGTCAGCACCGGCTGACCTTGAACTGATCTTGACGCGGACGGCGCGGCCCGGTGGGGCCGCGCCGTTGTCATGTCCCGGAGAGGGGGAACAACCAGCACGACGGACGAGCCTCGGACGGGGAGCGGCATGAGAGCGCCCACGAAGGTACGGCCGCTGCTGCGCCCCGCGCTGCGGCCGACGCACTACGCGCTGCGCCGCGCCCTGCTCGTGGCGCTGCGGCCCGCCGCCCGGCTGCGCCGCGGCCCCGCGCCCCGCCCCGGCCGGCGGCCGCGCGTGCGCGTCCTGTTGCAGCACGCGCACGGCACCGGCGGCACCATCCGCACCGTGCTGAACCTCAGCGGCCACCTGGCCCGCGACCACGACGTGGAGATCGTCAGCGTGCTGCGGCGCCGGCCCGAGCCGTTCTTCCCGCTGCCCGAGGGCGTGGCGGTCACCTTCGCGACCGACGCCGCCGCCCCGCCCCGCACCGGCCCGGGACGGCTGCTGGCCCGGCTGCCGAGCCTGCTGGTGCCGGTGGACGACGCGGCGTTCCGGCACGTGAGCCTGTACAGCGACCTCCGGCTGCTGCGCGCGATGTGGCGCGACCCGCCGGACGTGCTCATCGGCACCCGGCCCTCGCTCAACCTGCTGATCGCCGAGCTGGCCCCGCGCGGCGTGGCCACCGTCGGCCAGGACCACATGAACCTGGGCTCCTACCGGCCCGCCCTGCGCGCCCGCATCGTCGGCGCCTACCGGCGGCTGACCGCGCTGACGGTGCTGACCGCGCACTCCCGCGCCGAGTACGCCGAGGCGCTGGCGGGCGCGCCGGTGCGCATCGAGCAGATCCCCAACGCGCTGCCCGACCTCGGCGGCGGCCCCTCGCCGCGCACCGGCCGGGTGGTGCTGGCGGCCGGGCGGCTGAGCCGGCCGAAGGGCTTCGACCTGCTGATCCGGGCGTTCGCGCCGCTGGCGGCCGAGCACCCGGACTGGACGTTGCGGGTGTTCGGCGAGGGCGTCCGGCGCGGCCGACTCGCCGCGCAGATCGAGGAGCTGGGGCTCACCGGGCGGGTGGAGCTGCGGCGGCGCACCCGCGACCTGGGCGGGGAGATGGAGCGGGCGTCGGTCTACGCGCTGTCCTCGCGGCGCGAGGGCATGCCCATGGTGATTCTGGAGGCGATGGGCAAGGGCCTGCCGGTGGTGGCCTTCGACTGCCCCACCGGCCCCGCCGAGCTGATCACCCCCGGCGGGGACGGGCTGCTGGTCCCCGCCCGCGAGGTGGCGGGGATGACGGCGGCGCTGCGCAGCCTCATCGAGGACCGGGAGCTGCGCGACCGGCTCGGCGAGCAGGCGCTGCGGACCTCCGCCGCCTACCGGCTGGACCGGATCGGCCCCCGGTGGACGCGCCTGCTCGCCGAGCTGCGTCCCGGCTCCTGACCGGGGGCCGGCCGGGCGGTTCCGGGCAAGATCCGTCGTTTCGGCCCGGACACGCATCGTCACCGCCGGATCGGGCACCAAGGGTGCACCGCCGGGCGTCCCCGCGCGCCCGGCGCACCCGCCAAGCACCCGCCACAGCCATGTAGGGAACGAACGACGTGACCGAAGCCAGCAGGGAGCCCCGCAAGGTCCACGACACCCTCGCCGCCCTCGAAGGGGCGGCGCGCGTCCTCATCGCGGTCTGGCGCCGCGCGCAGGACGCGACCGAGCACATCCCGCCCTCCCAGCTGCGCGCGATGGAGGCGGTCGAGCGCCGCGCCGAGCTGAACCTGCGCGACCTGGCCGGGGAGCTGGGCGTGATCCCCTCCTCGGCCAGCCGGTTGTGCGACCGGCTGGAGGCCGCCGGGCTGCTGGCCCGGCGCGGCAGCGACGCCGACCGGCGCCAGATCACGCTGCGGCTCACGCTGCTGGGGGAGCGGTCGCTGCACGAGCTGTCGGCGCGCCGCCGCCGCGACCTGCACGAGGTGCTCGCCCGGATGACGCCCGACGGGCGCGAGCGGCTGCTGCACGGGCTGCTGGAGTTCGCCCGCGCCGCCGAGTCCCGGCTGGAATGAGCACCCGGACGAGGCCGGTCAGAGTGCGCCAGGGCAGGACAGGACCGGTCAGGGCGCGGCCACTGAGGGCAGGGCCGGTCAGGACAGGGCCGGTCAGGACGCCGCCGGTCAGGGCGCGCGCCATCCCAGGTGCAGCACCGCGACGTCGTCGTCCAGCCCGCCGTGGTCGGCCGAGGCCGCCTCCGCGCCGGAGATGAGGGCGTCGACGAACCGTTCGGCGTCCAGGCCCGCCCCGCCGGCCTCCCGCGCCAGCTCCACCAGGCCCGCCAGGTCCAGGCGCTCCCCGTCGGGGCCGGTCTGGCCCTCGAACAGCCCGTCGGTGAACAACACCAGGCCGCCGCCCGGGGGCAGCGGCACCGGTTCCTCGGGCCAGCCGCCGAGGCCCGGCATCATGCCGAGCGCGATGCCGCCGGGCGGCTCGACCAGCCGCACCCGGCCCGCCGCGTCGTAGCTCAGCAGGCCCGGGTGCCCGGCCCGCACGATCATCGCCCGCTCGCGGTCGGGCGCGACGGTGACGCTGGTGAGGGTGACGAACGCCTCGCTGTCGTCGCGCTCGGCCAGCAGCAGCTCCTCCAGCATCCCCACCAGCCGCGCGCCGCTCAGCCCGGCCAGCACGAACGACCGCCACGCCACCCGCAGGCACACGCCCATGGCGGCCTCGGCCGCGCCGTGCCCGGCCACGTCGCCGATCACCGCGTGCACCGCGCCGTCGGCGGTCTCCACCACGTCGAAGAAGTCGCCGCCCAGCAGCGAGTGCACCCGGCCCGGCCGGTACCGGGTCACCACGTTCAGCCGGTCGTCCGACACCAGCGGGCGCGGCAGCAGGCCGCGCTCCAGCCGCGCGTTCTCCTCGGCGCGCAGCCGCCCGACCTGGAGCGCCGCCGCCGACAGCGCGACCTGCTTGCGCTGCACGGCGTAGCGGATGGCGCGGCCCAGCCAGCGCGGTTCGAGCTGGCCCTTGACGAGGTAGTCCTGCGCGCCGACCGACACCGCGGCGAGGCCCGCGCGCTCCTCCGACAGGCCGGTCAGCACGATCACCGCGGCGCTGGGCGCGGCCGCCAGCATCTCGCGCAGCGCGTCCAGGCCCTGCGCGTCGGGCAGGTGCAGGTCCAGCAGCACGCAGCCGGGCGACTCGCCGTCGGTCAGCAGCTCGCGGGCCTGGCCCAGCGACCGCGCCCAGGTCAGCCGGGCGTGCAGCCCGCTGTCGGCCAGGAACTCCTCGATCAGCAGCGCGTCGCCGGCGTCGTCCTCCACCAGCAGCAGCGTCTCGGGCCGATCCTCACCGGCCGGTTCCCCGACCGCCGCCGCCGTCACCGGAGCTCCGCCTCTCCCGGCCACATTCGCCCAGGTCAAATCCGTTCCCGTTCCCGCACGCACCGCGGTCCGCACCGGCAGGGGACCGACACAATGATCGAACAATACTGGCCAGCGGAGAGCGAAAACGCCAGCGCCGGAGAATGGCTCGCAATCGATACCGGCGGGCCGGGAACGGGTGGGGCGGGCGGGGCGCCGCCGGTCAGGTGAGGGCGCGCGCCAGGGCGACCGCCACCGGCCCCAGCAGCGGCAGCACGACGTTGGACAGGGCGTAGACGATGGTGTAGGCCATCATCGGCGTGCTGTTGCCCGCGGCCTGCTGGATCGCGGTGATGGCCGGGGTGGAGCACTGCTGCCCGGCGATCGAGCCGAGCGCCAGCGGCGCGGGCAGCTTCATCACCTTCCACGCCACCAGCAGCGAGATCGACGCCGGGACCAGCGTCATCAGGATGCCGGCGACCGGCAGCGCGAAGCCGTAGCGCCCGATCAGCTCGACCGCCTGCGGCCCCGACGACAGGCCCACCGCGCAGATGAACGCGGCCAGCCCGAGGTCCTTGATGACGCTGGCGGCGGCCGGGTCGTACTGCCCGTGCTTGGGGTGGCGGGAGCGCAGCCAGCCGAACAGCAGGCCGGTGAGCAGGCAGCCGCCGCCGGTGCCCAGCGACAGCGGCACGTCGCCCAGCGGCAGCACGAGCTTGCCGATGAGCATGCCGAGGATCACGCCGAGCGAGATGTAGACGATGTCGGCCTTGACGCCGGTGTCGAGCCGGAACCCGACCTTGCGGGCGGCGGCGTCCACCGCCTTGGCGTCGCCGGTCAGCCGCACCACGTCGCCGGCGTGCAGCGTGGTGTCGGGCTGGAGCGGCAGGTCCTGCTCGGAGCGGGACACCCGGGTGAGGAAGACGCCGCGCCGGTCGGACGGGGACACCTCCCGGCGCACCTGCCCGAGCGTCCGGCCGGCGAAGGGGCCCTTGGCGAGCTGCACGTCGGCGACGTCGAGGTCGCGGTCCAGCCCGCTGGTGTCGCCCACCTCCGGGCCGATCCGGGCGTCGGCCCCGGCCAGCGCCTCGCGCGGGCCGTACAGCGCGACCAGGTCCCCGGCGGCCAGGGCGGTGCCGGGCGTGGCGGCGGCGACCTTGCCCGCGTGCCGGAGCCGCTCGACGGTGACGCCGTCGCCCAGCATCCGCTCCAGGTCGCCGACGGTGGCCCCGGCCGCGGCGGCGGAGACCCGGTGCACGCGGCCGACCAGGTTCGGCAGCGAGCTGGGCGCGTCGTCGTCGCCCCCGCCGCCGAGCCGCTGCCACAACTTGACGGCCTCGGCGCGCAGGTCGACGCGCATGATGGCCGGGGCGACCTGGCTGGTGAACAGCACGATCGTGATCAGGCCGCAGATGTAGGAGATGGAGTAGGCGGTGCCGACGTTGGCCTGGAGCGTGGTGATCTGGTCCGCTGGCAGGTTCAGCTTGCCGATCGCCTCGGTGGCGGTGCCCAGCACCGCCGACTCGGTGGCGCCGCCCGCCAGCAGCCCGGCGGCGGTGCCCACGTCCAGGTCCAGCAGCAGGATGGTGACGGTGGTGACCGCCAGGATGGTCACCACCTCGATCGCGGTGAAGACGCCGTAGCGCAGGCTGCTCTTGTTCAGGTGCGCGAAGAACGACGGGCCCGCCATGAAGCCGAGGGTGAAGATGAACAGCGCGAACGCGATGTTCTTCACCTGGTCGTTCAGCGTGACGCCGAGCATCCCCACGAAGATCGCCACGATCAGGGTGCCGGCGACCCCGCCCAGCGAGATCTTCCAGAACCGCACCTTGCCGAGCGCGAAGCCCAGCGCCAGGCACAGGAACAGCGCCAGCTCCGGCAGGTCCTTGAGCAGGTGCTTCAGCCAGTCCACGGCGTCCCCCTCAGCCGGCCTGAGAGGCGTCGTACTCGGTCTTGTACTCCTCGACGACCTGGCGCAGCCAGGTGCCGATCTTCTCGTAGGCGTCGCTCGGCAGGTTGGCCAGGCTGACCCGCACGCTCCAGCCGGGCCCGTCGAAGCCGCCGCCGTTCAGCAGCACCACCGAGCCCTTCTCGGCGAGCCGGAACACCGGGTCGGCCGGCTCGAAGTTGGCCTGGAGCCAGTCGGCGAAGCCCTTGTCGAAGGTCCGCTCGACGTAGCTGAGGATGTCGAGCTCGACGTAGTAGTGCGCGGCGTGCTCGTCGTGCGGCACCGGCACGCCCATGCCCTTGACCAGCGAGTGCAGCCGCCGCGCGATGACGCTCTGGCAGATCCGCTTGTACTCGCCCTCCTCGTCCAGCAGGGCGAACAGCGCGAACAGCGCCATCTGCGCCTGCTGCGGCGTGGACAGCCCGGCGGTGTGGTTGAGCGCGACGTCGCGGGAGTCGGCGACCAGCCGGTCGATGAAGCGGAGCTTGTCCGGCTCCAGCGTGATCGAGCCGTAGCGCTCGCGCAGGCGCTGCTTGTCGGCGTCGGGCAGCCGCGCGATCCGCTCGTCGAAGACGTTGTCTTGGCTGAGCGAGATGACTCCCAGGCGCCAGCCGGTGCAGCCGAAGTACTTGCTGAAGGAGTAGACGCCGAGGGTGTTGCGCGGCGCGGCCGCCATCAGCGAGCGGAAGCCGCTGACGAAGGTGCCGTAGACGTCGTCGGTGATGATGGCGAGATCCGGGTTGTCCCGCCCGACGATCTCGGCGATCCGGTCGAGCGTGCCGGGCGCCAGCATGACCGACGGGGGGTTGGACGGGTTGACCAGGAACAGCGCCTTGACCTTGGGGTCGCGCAGCTTGTCGATCTCGTCGTCGGCGTACTGCCAGGTGTGCACGCCCTGCTGGTCGGTGCAGTCGGCCTTCAGCTCCAGCACGTCGAAGGCGTAGCGCTCCAGCTTGGGGATCTCCAGGTAGGGCGTGAAGACCGGCGTCATGATGGCGATCGTGTCGCCCTTCCCGAGCAGCCCGTTGACCTGGAGCGAGTCGAACAGGTAGCACATCGCGGCGGTGCCGCCCTCGGTGGGGAACAGGTCGAAGGGCGCGTCGGGCTCGCGGTCGGCGTGCATCTCCTGCACCAGGTAGCGGGCCACGACCCGCTCGACGTGCGCGAGCGAGCGCGGCGGCATCGGGTAGTGGTCGCCGATGATCGCGTCGGCCAGCTCGCCGACCCAGGAGTCGGCGTCGAAGCCGAGCCGAGAGACGCCGTACTCGACCGAGGCGCTCAGCAGGTCCGCGCCGGACTCGCCGCGGTGCTCGGCGAGGAAGGCGGTGAGGCGGCCGGCGATGCCCTCGCTCTGCGGCATGCCGCCGAGGCCCTCCCACTCGTCCCAGTCGCGCCGCGTCTCGCCGGTCGCGAACCGGCCGAGCAGCCAGAACGCGTCGCGCGGCACGGTGGCGGTCCAGTTGGGGTTGCCGCGCCCGGCGTTCAGCATGGTGACGGCCGCGAGCCTGGTGTTGTCGTCGGCCAGGGTGATCAGCTCGTCCTTGAGCTCGAACGGGCTCAGCGCCTCCCAGCGCCTCTCCTCGTCGCGCGTGGTCATGGTGGTTCCTCCGGGATGCGGGTCGGGCGTGTGGTTCGGGCGATGTGGGCGGTGCGGGTCAGGCCAGGAGGGCGACGATGATCGTTCCCCAGATGGTCAGCAGCGTGTTGCCGAGCGCGTACGGCACGGTGTAGCCCAGCACCGGGACCTGGCTGCGGGCGGTCTCGGTGATGGCGCCGATGGAGGCGGTGGTGGTGTTGGCCCCGGCGATCACCCCGAGCAGCACCGGGGTGTCGAACCTGAACAGCCACTTGCCCAGGTACAGGCAGACGATCATCGGGGTGAGCGTGACGACCAGGCCGCCGAGCACCAGCCCGACGCCCTGCTGCGCCACCCCGTGGATGAAGTCGGGCCCCGAGGAGATCCCGACGATGCCGACGAACAGGCACAACCCGCCGGTGTTCATCAGCCACTGCGCCGGGGCCGGGAAGCGGCCGAAGGTCGGGTGCCGGCCGCGCAGCCAGCCGAACAGCAGGCCCATGATGAGCGCGCCGCCACTGGTGCTGAGCCCGATCTTCTCCCCGGCGATCGTCAGCGCGGGGATGCCGATCAGACCGCCCAGCACGATGCCGAGGCCCACGTAGGACATGTCGGTGTCGTTGGCCGCGTGCACCGGGTAGCCCAGCTCTTTGGCCCGCGACTCCAGCAGGTCGCGCGGGCCCTGGACGAGCAGCTCGTCCCCCGAGTGCAGGACGGTCTGCGCGCTGAAGGGCACCTCCACGCCCGCGCGCACCAGCCTGCGGACGAACAGCAGGCGCGAGCGCGGGTCGGTGCGCAGTTCCCCGATCCGCTTGCCGACGAAGCGCTTGTCGGTGACGACCACCGGCAGCGTCTCGACCTCGTAGGACAGCACGTCGGGCGCGTCGAGCTCGGTCCCGACGCGGTCCATGTGCCCGGCGGTGAAGTCGGCGTGCGAGGCGGTGACCGTCACCTCGTCCCCGGCGCGCAGCACGGTGCCGAGCGTGGTGACGTCGGTCTTGCCGTCGCGCTGGTAGCGGTAGAAGAAGACGCGGTGGCCGAGGTCCGCGGAGGCCCGCTCGGCGTCGCCGACGGTGGTGCCGTCCAGCTCCGAGCCCGGCTCGATCCGGTAGACCCGGCGCACCACGCGGGTGTAGGCGGGGGCCAGGTCGGGATCGTCGTCGCCGATGCCGAGGCGGCCCTCCAGGGCGTGGCTCGCGGCGGCCAGGTCCCTGGTCCCGACCATGCGCGGCGCGATCCGCGACAGGAAGTAGGCCGCGGCGGCGGTGCCGACCAGGTAGCAGACCGCGTACCCGACCGGGATCTGGTTGACGTACTCCTGCTTGACGTCGGCGGGCAGGTTCAGCTGGTTGATCGCGGCCCCGGCGGTGCCGATGACCGACGACTGGGTCAGGCCGCCCGCCAGCAGGCCCGCGCCCCAGCCGGGCCCGTAGCCGAGCGCCTTGGCCATCGCGTAGGCCACGCCGAGGCCGATGACGCACGAGATCAGCGCGAGCAGGAGCTGCGGCACCCCGCCCTTGCGCAGCCCGGCGAAGAACTGCGGCCCGACCTGGTAGCCCAGCGCGAACAGGAAGGCGATGAAGGCGACGGTCTTGACCAGGTCGGGGATGGCGATGTCGAGCTGGCCGACCAGCACGCCCGCCAGCAGCGTGCCGGTGACCGAGCCGAGCGTGAACGACCGGTAGCGCAGGCGGCCGACCAGGAAGCCGAGCGCGAGCGTGAGGAAGATCGCCAGCTCGGGGTGCGCGCGCAGCACGTCCACCAGCCACGACCACACGGGCGGCCTCCCGATCCCTGAGACGGCGGGTCCGGAGGGAGGGCGGCCGGGGTGCGCCCTGCGACGCCCGCCCGGCGGGCGTCGCAGGGGCTACCTATCCGCGCGCGGGCGGCGGTGAACCGGGCTTTGCCAAGCCATGATCGCGGCACGACGGTGTCTTGCGCCGCCGCTGGTGGTCACGCGGCGGCGGACCCGGGGTGGCGCACGGTGGTCACGCGGTGGGCCCGCGGCGGGCATGCGGTGGTGGGCACACGCTGGGAGACACGTGCTGGGAGGCACGTGTTGGCAGGCACGGCCGCGCGCCCGCCGGGTCAGCGCGCGGCGCGCGCCGCCGCCGCGCCGCCCGCGCCGACCAGGTCGTTGCTGGCGCCGTCGGCCAGCCAGTTCGCCTCGTGCGCCGCCATCACGCGGCGGGCGTGCCGGGTGATGACGGCCGGGAGCGCGGCGCGCGCGATCTGGAGGGCGGGCAACCACGCCTGCCCGTACACGTGCGGGCGGCGCGCGGCCATCCCGGCCAGCAACCGCGCGGTGGTCGGGCGCAGCGGGTAGGTGCGGTTGGCCGGGAACGGCAGCCCGGCGCGCATGACGCGCAGCGCGTCGTTGGCGTCGGCCCCGCGCACCATGTCGGTGTCGGTCCAGCTCAGGTAGCCGACGCCCACGGTCACGCCGTGGTGGGCGGTCTCGGCGCGCAGGCTGTGCGCGAACGCCTCCACCCCGGCCTTGCTGGCGGTGTAGGCCGCCATCATCGGCGCCGAGCACAGCGCCGCCAGCGACGCCACCTGGAAGAAGTGGCCCCGGCTCCGCTTCAGGGCGGGCAGGAAGGCGCGGGCGGTGTTGACGCTGCCGAGCAGGTTGACCTCGATGACCTTGTTGAAGGTGCGCGGGTCGGAGTACTCGACCGGGCCGCCGGTGGCGATCCCGGCGTTGGCGACCACCACGTCCACCCGGCCGTAGTGCTCGACGATCTCGGCGGCGGCGCGGGCGAGGGCGTCGCCGTCGGTGACGTCCACCTCCCACCAGCGCGCGGCCGGGCCGCACGCGGCCGCGGCGGCGGCCAGCTCGCCCGGCTCCAGGCCGAGCAGCGCCACCCGCGCGCCCCCGGACGCCGCCCCGCGCGCCAGCAGCGCGCCCAGCCCGCGTGCGGCGCCGGTCACGACGACGACCTGTCCCGCGAAGTCCATGGTGTTGCCCAACGAAGACCGCCTCCGGATAGAACGGGGTTACCCACTGGTAGGTGACGAGCAGCAGGGTAGACCATCCGTCCAATAGCCCGGCGGCCGGGCTCCCGCCCCGGCGGGGCGCGGGTCCGGCTCGCGGGCCGAGGTCACCGGTCCGGGTCACCGGCCGAGGTCACCAGTCCGGGCCGCAGGTCCAGGTCACAGGTCCAGGTGGACGCGCACGGTGGTGCCGTCCGGCCCGGTGTGCACCCGCACCAGGTCGGCCAGGTGGTTGACCATGATCAGGCCGCGGCCGCCGTCGGTGCCCAGGCGCACCGGCACGAGCCCGGCCAGCGGGTCGGTGATCATCCCGCCGTCGCGCACCTCGCAGACCACCTGCCCGCCCTCGGCCCAGACCCGCACGACGCCGGCGCCGAGGCCGTGCACGACCGAGTTGGCGGCCAGCTCGTTGACCACCAGCTCCAGGTCGCCCACGCGCACCGGGTCCAGGCCGAACGCGGCGGCCCGCTCGCAGGTGAAGCGCCGCACCTCGGGCAGCGCGTCCAGGTCGAAGGCCATCAGGTCGGCGTCCACCGGGACCGGCAGCCTTCGGTTGTAGCGGCTGATGACGTGTTCGGGGGCGTAGGCGTCGCTCGCGCGCGTCCCGTGCCGGTCGATCAACGTGGGGTGGGTGGCGCGGGCGTCGGCCAGCACGTCCGGGGCCAGGCCGGCCACGTCGTAGGGGCACAGGATCGTCACCGGCCGCCCGGCGAACGCCAGGTTGATCAGCGCTTCGTACCGGGCGCAGGCCGGGTACTCCAGGTCGGTGCGGCCCGGCCAGACCGGCTCGCCGATGATGCGCGCCCGCCCGCCGTCGCCGTGCCGGTCGGCGAACTCGCGCAGCACGCCGGGGATGATGCGGCCGGGGTTGCGGCCCGCCCGGGTCATGTCCAGCCAGGTGATCCGGGCGGCGTCGGCGCCCAGCGCCTCGCGCAGCGGCGCGAGCCGGGGGCCGGGGACCGCCACCGCGGCGGGCTCGCCCGCCGCCAGCCCGTCGCGCAGGAACGCGACCGTGCCGTCCAGGTACTCCCGGTCGCCGTCGTAGAAGAGCGCCGGATGCGCGAACGGGGCGCCCGCCTCGGGGGCCGGCCAGGTCCGCGTCAGGGCGCCGCCTCGACGGCGGGAGGTCTGCGGCGACATCGCATCGAGCGTACGCGCCGGAGGAAGCGGAGGCTCGTGCAGGATCATCCTTTTAAGCCCCCCGAAGTCGTTCAGCCGCAGTCACCGGGACCGCTACCCCGCCAAGGACCGCGAAAACGAGGTCTCCGGGGCCGGTTCCCAGGTCCAGTCCGGTGCCGGGGGCGCGGCCGTGCCGGACGTCGCCGTCCTCGCAGGCAGCCTACGCCCTTCCGGACGGCCGCAGATCGGCGGCGTCCACCACGTCGGTGAGCAGGCCCCGGCGGCGGTAGGCGGCGCGCTGCCGGTCGGCGCCGGTGCCGCCCGCCAGCAGGCGCCGCAGCCCGGCGGTCGCCGCGTCGAGGTCGCCGTTGTCGGCCAGCGCGGGCCGGGCGTGCGCCAGCAGGTCGGCGGCCAGGTCGCGGAACCGCGCGGGCCGGCCGGTGCGGACGTCCACGCCGTCGCCGCCCAGCCCGTCGCGGGCCGCCAGCCAGTACGCCGCGCGCAACATCTCGGGCGCGGGGTCGGCCGCCTCCCGGCCCGCGTCGATCGCGGCCGCCGCGGTCTGCACCAGCGCCCGGACCAGCGCGGCGAACAGCGCGGCGTCCTCGGCGGTGAGGGCCACGTCGGCGAGCCGGACCTCCACCGTGGGCAGCCGCGCCGAGGGCCGCACGTCCCAGAACACCGTGGCCGGGTCCATCAGCGCGCCGCACTCCAGCAGCGTGCCCACCAGTTCCTCGTAGTGCTCGGCCGACCGGAAGAACGGCGGGGGGCCGGCCACCGGCCAGCGCGCCCACACCAGCGCCCGCCAGCAGGCGTGGCCGGTGTCGCGGCCCGCCCAGTAGGGGGAGTTGGCCGCCAGCGCCAGCAGCGTCGGCAACCACGGCCGCAGGTGGTTGCTGACCTGGACGGCGCGGTCGCGGTCGGGCATCTCCACGTGCACGTGGCAGGAGCAGATGCACTGCTCGTCGTCCAGCCCCCGGTAGGTCGCCAGGCTCTCGGCGTAGCGGGCGCCGGGGGTGATCGGCGCGGGCCGGGTCCCGCCCAGCACCGGCGTGCCGGTCGCGGCCAGCCGCACGCCCTCGGCCGCGCCCGCCGCCGCCATCGCCGCGCGCATCGCGCGGATCTGCTCGGTGAGCTTGGCCAGGTCGTCGCAGGGCGAGGTCTTGGCCTCGGCGAGGGTGCCGACCAGCTCGGTCGAGGCCCGGTCGCCGAGCGCGGCCGCGGCACGCCGCACCACCGGGCCCGCGCGCGGCACGACCTGGCGGGAGACCGGATCGACGACGAAGTACTCCTCCTCGATGCCGAATCTGAGGGGCATCCCACCACCTCTGGTCGGGGTCGCCTGGACGGAAGGCGCCGGAGCGGCCGCGCACCTCGACGGTACGTCGGTGAGCGGTTTCACACCACCGCACCGCCCCCAGGGACTTTTGCCCCGCCGCGCAGCGGGCATGCGGGGACTGACCGAACCGTGGCACGACACGGTGAGAGAAGGTGATCCGGATGCCGGACGTGACGTTCCCCGCCGGGCTCGCGATGATCGTGGTCTTCCTGGTGGCGCTGGTCCTGGCGGGCCTGTTCTACCTGGGCGACCGCCGCGAGGGCCCGCCCAACGGCTCCGACCGCGGCCGCTGAGGGGCCCGTGACCCCGCCCGCCGCGCGGGCGGGGTCGGGCTCAGCGCGCGTCGTCGGGACGCCGACGGGGCGTCAGGCGCGCTCGTCGGCCAGCGCGACCTGGCGCTTCTCGGCGAGCACGACGTCGCCCATGACGTCCACGAGGAGGGCCAGCACCGCGCCCGCGGCCATGACCCCCGCCCCGGCCCAGAACATCGCCCAGCTCGGGCCCAGGCACAGCGCGACCCCGCTCACCGCGAAACCGACGAAGATCACGGCGACGGCGATCCAGGACTGGGGCCGGCCGGCGTGGCTGCCACTCGACATGCGGGTCTTCCTCATTCACCTCGGTGGGGCGGACGACGCAGAACCCTAGCGAACACCCGCCCCACCAGGCACTCCGGGGCGTGCGAAGGCTCAGACGAACGCGCCGTGCCCGGTCGCCGCGCGCCCGACGATCAGCGTGTTGATCTCGCGGGTGCCCTCGTAGGAGTACAGCGCCTCGGCGTCGGCCACGAAGCGCCCGATGCCGTAGTCGAGCACGATGCCGTTGCCCGCCATCAGCTCGCGGCCCCAGCCGACGGTCTCCCGCATCCGGGTGGTGCAGTACGCCTTGGCCAGCGCCGAGTGCTCGTCGCGGTACTGCCCGGCGTCCTGGAGCTGGGCCAGCCGCGCCACCATGCCGAGCGAGGCGGTCGCGTTGCCGAGCATCTTCACCAGCAGGTCCTGCACGAGCTGGAACTTGGCGATGGGGCGGCCGAACTGCTCGCGGTCCACCGCGTAGTCGCGGGCGATCTCGTAGGCGGCCAGCATCACCCCGACCGCCTGCCAGGCCACGCCGCTGCGGGTGCGGCGCAGGATCCCGGCGGTGTCGCGGAACCCGCCCGCCTCGGCCAGCCGGTTCGCCTCGGGCACCCGGCAGTCGCTGAGCACGATGTCGGCGTTCTGCACGGTGCGCAGCGCGATCTTGTTCTCGATGCGGGTGGCGGCGAAGCCGGGCGTGCCCTTCTCCACCACGAAGCCCTTGACCTTGTCGTCGGCCTCGTCGCGGGCCCACACCACCACCAGGTCGGCGAAGGTGCCGTTGCCGATCCAGCGCTTGGCGCCGTTCAGCACCCACTCGTCGCCGTCGCGGCGCGCGGTGGTGCGCAGCCCCAGCGCCACGTCCGACCCGCCGTGCGGCTCGGTCAGCGCGAACGCGCCGATCTTCTCCATCCGCCCCATCGCGGGCAGCCACCGCTCGCGCTGCTCGGCGGAGCCGCACGCGCCGATGCTGCCCATCGCGAGGCCGGTGTGCACGCCGAAGAAGGTGGAGATCGACGGGTCGATCCGCGCCATGTCCAGCGCCAGGAACCCGGTCAGCATGCTGCTGGGCACCTCGCCGGGGCACTCCTCGTAGCCCAGTCCGGCGACGTTCAGCTCGCCGAACTTCTCGATCAGGTGGAAGGGGAACTCCGCCCGCGCCCAGCAGTCGTCGGCGATCGGCGCGACCTCGGTGGACAGGAAGTCCCGGACGCGCCACAGGATCTCCTGCTCGGCCGGGGACAGCAGGTCCTGCATCTGGTAGAGGTCGCCGGGAAGCGGATCAAGGTTCATGGCGTCCCTGTTCCCGGAGGTCAGGGCGGTAACCTGGCGGGGCGGGCGATTCCGGTCACGGCGGTGTGGCGTGCGTCATAATCGGGCCGCCCGGGGACCCCGGTCGCGGGCGGCGGGTACGCGGCCGCTTACCATCCCTGCCATGACGGTGCCACCCGAAGAACTCGAACTGGCCGCCGCCTTCCCCCCGGCCGAGCGGGACCGGTGGCGGGAGATGGTGCAGGGGGTGCTGCGCAAGTCCGGCGCGGCGACCGAGCAGACCCCCCTCGGCGAGGTCGAGGGCCTGCTGACCCGCGCGTCCTACGACGGCGTGCCGATCGCCGCGCTCTACACCGCCGCCGACGCCGCGGCCGCCCCCGTGCCGGGCCGCCCGGGGCTCGCGCCCCGCGTCCGCGAGGTGCGGCCCGAGGGGGAGGGCCTGGCGGGCTGGGACGTCCGGCAGCGGCACGCGCATCCCGACCCGGCCGTCACCCGGGAGGCGGTCCTCGCCGACCTGGAGAACGGCGCGACCTCGGTGTGGCTGGCGCTGGGCGAGGGCGGCCTGCCCGTCGCGTCCCTCGGCGACGCGCTGCGCGGCGTCTACCTCGACCTCGCGCCGGTCGTGCTGGACGCCGGGGAGCGGACGGCCGAGGCCGCCGACGCGTTCCTCGCGCTGGTCACCGAGCAGGGCAAGGCCGCCGAGGCCGCCGGGAACCTCGGGGCCGACCCGCTGGGCCTGGCCGCCCGCACCGGCGCCGCCGTCCCGGTCGGGCCCGCCGCCGAGCTGGCCGTCCGGGTCGCCCGCGAGTTCCCCAAGCTGCGCGCCCTCACCGTGGACGGCACCGTCTACCACGACGCGGGCGGCAGCGACGCCGACGAGCTGGGCGCGGCCGTCGCCACCGGCGTCGCCTACCTGCGGGCCCTGACCGACGCCGGGCTGAGCGTGGACGAGGCGTTCGCGCAGATCGAGTTCCGCGTGGCCGTCAACGCCGACCAGTTCCTGTCCATCGCCAAGCTGCGCGCGCTGCGCCGCCTGTGGACGCGGGTGGCGGAGGTGAGCGGGGCCACTGAGGACACCGCGGACACCGTCGCGCGGGTGCACGCCGTCACCTCCTCGGCGATGATGACGCGCCGCGACCCGTGGGTGAACATGTTGCGCACCACCGTCGCCTGCTTCGCCGCCGGGGTCGGCGGCGCGGACGCCGTCACCGTCCAGCCGTTCGACGCCCGCCTCGGCCTGCCCGACGACTTCGCCCGCCGCATCGCCCGCAACACCCACACGCTGCTGCTGGAGGAGTCGAGCCTGGCGCGCGTGGTGGACCCGGCGGGCGGCTCCTGGTACGTCGAGCGCGTCACCGAGGACCTGGCGGGCGTCGCCTGGACCTGGTTCACCGAGATCGAGAAGGCCGGGGGAGCGGCCGCCGCGCTGGAGTCCGGGCTGATCGCCGGGCGCGTGGCCGCCACCTGGGAGCGCCGCCGCAAGGACATCGCGCGCCGCAAGGCCCCGCTCACCGGCGTCAGCGAGTTCCCCAACCTGACCGAGAAGCTGCCCGAGCGCGCGCCCGCGCCGGAGCGGCCGGGCGGCGGGCTGCCCGTCGTCCGCTACGCGCAGGACTTCGAGGCGCTGCGGGACCGCTCCGACGCGCACGCCGAGGCCACCGGCGCGCGCCCCAGGGTGTACCTGGCCACGCTCGGTCCCGTCGCCGTGCACACCGCCCGCGCGTCCTTCGCCGCCAACCTGTTCCAGGCGGGCGGGATCGAGACCGTCAGCGGGCCGCCGGAGGACTTCGCCGCCTCCGGGGCCGCCGTCGCGTGCCTGTGCTCCAGCGACAAGTTGTACGCCGAGCAGGCCGCCTCCGCCGCCGCCGTCCTCAGGGACGCCGGGGCAGTGAAGGTGTGGCTGGCGGGTAAGGGTGACCACGACGGGGTGGACGCGCACGTGCACGCGGGCTGCGACGCGGTCGCGGTGCTGGAGACCACCCTCAGCGATCTGGGAGTGAACCGATGATCCCCGACTTCTCCGAGATCGGCCTCGGCCCGGCCGCCCCCGCCGGGCGGGCCGCCGAACGGTGGCGCGCCGCCGTCGCCGAGGCCACCGGCCAGGCCCCCGAGGAGCAGACCTGGGCCACCCCCGAGGGCGTCGCCGTCAAGCCGCTCTACACCGGCGCCGACCTCGATGGCCTGGACTTCCTCGACACCCTGCCGGGCGTCGCGCCCTACCTGCGCGGCCCCTACCCGGCCATGTACGCCACCCAGCCGTGGACGATCCGGCAGTACGCCGGGTTCTCCACCGCCGAGGAGTCCAACGCCTTCTACCGGCGCAACCTGGCCGCCGGGCAGAAGGGCCTGTCGGTCGCCTTCGACCTGGCCACCCACCGCGGCTACGACTCCGACCACCCGCGCGTGGCCGGGGACGTCGGCATGGCGGGCGTCGCCATCGACTCCATCTACGACATGCGCCAGCTGTTCGACGGCATCCCGCTGGACCGGATGAGCGTGTCGATGACCATGAACGGGGCGGTGCTGCCCGTCCTGGCGCTGTACATCGCCGCCGCCGAGGAGCAGGGGGTGGCGCCCGAGCAGCTCGCGGGCACCATCCAGAACGACATCCTCAAGGAGTTCATGGTCCGCAACACCTACATCTACCCGCCGGGCCCGTCGATGCGGATCATCTCCGACATCTTCGCGTTCACCTCGCAGCGGATGCCCAAGTACAACTCCATCTCGATCTCCGGCTACCACATCCAGGAGGCCGGGGCCACCGCCGACCTGGAGCTGGCCTACACGCTGGCCGACGGCGTGGAGTACATCCGGGCGGGCCGCGAGGCGGGCCTCGACATCGACGCGTTCGCGCCCCGGCTGTCGTTCTTCTGGGCGATCGGCATGAACTTCTTCATGGAGGTCGCCAAGATGCGGGCGGCGCGCCTGCTGTGGGCGAAGCTCGTGAAGCAGTTCGACCCCCAGAGCCCCAAGTCGTTGAGCCTGCGCACGCACTCGCAGACCTCCGGCTGGTCGCTGACCGCGCAGGACGTGTTCAACAACGTCGCGCGCACCTGCATCGAGGCGATGGCCGCCACCCAGGGCCACACCCAGTCGCTGCACACCAACGCGCTGGACGAGGCCCTCGCGCTGCCGACCGACTTCTCGGCCCGCATCGCCCGCAACACCCAGCTGCTGCTCCAGCAGGAGTCGGGCACCACCCGCACCATCGACCCGTGGGGCGGCAGCGACTACGTCGAGCGCCTCACCTACGACCTGGCCCGCCGCGCCTGGGGGCACATCAGCGAGGTCGAGGGCGCGGGCGGCATGGCCAAGGCCATCGACGAGGGCCTGCCCAAGCTGCGCATCGAGGAGGCGGCGGCCCGCACCCAGGCCCGCATCGACTCCGGCCGCCAGCCGGTCATCGGCGTCAACAAGTACCGGCCCGACGCCGACGAGGACATCGAGGTCCTCAAGGTGGACAACGCCTCGGTGCGGGCGCAGCAGATCGAGAAGTTGCGGCGGCTGCGCGAGGAGCGCGAGGAGTCCGACGTGCAGGCCGCCCTCAACGCCCTCAGCAAGGCGGCCGAGGCCGCCGAGAACGGCACCCGCGGGTCCGGCCTGGACCAGAACCTGCTGGCGCTCGCCATCGACGCCGCCCGCGCCAAGGCCACCGTCGGGGAGATCTCCGACGCGCTGGAGCGCACCTACGGGCGGCACGCCGCGCAGATCCGTACCATCTCGGGCGTGTACCGCGAGGAGGCCGGCGAGGTGAGCGTGATCGAGCGGGCGCGCGCGGCGACCGCCGCGTTCGAGGACGCCGAGGGCCGCCGCCCCCGCATCCTGGTCGCCAAGATGGGCCAGGACGGGCACGACCGGGGCCAGAAGGTGATCGCCACCGGCTTCGCCGACCTCGGCTTCGACGTGGACGTGGGCCCGCTGTTCCAGACCCCGCGCGAGGTCGCGCTCCAGGCGGTCGAGGCCGACGTGCACGTGGTCGGCGTCAACTCGCTGGCCGCCGGGCACCTGACGCTGGTGCCCGCGCTGCGCGCGGAGCTGGCCGAGCTGGGCCGCGCGGACATCATGATCGTGGTGGGCGGCGTCATCCCGCCGCAGGACTTCCCCGAGCTGCGCGAGGCCGGGGCCGCCGCGATCTTCCCGCCGGGCACGGTGCTGGCCGAGGCCGCCCTCGGGCTGCTGGAGGACCTGGCGAAGAACCTGGGGCACGAGCCGGGGCACGAGCCCGGGGATGAGTAGGCCGGCGCTGGAGGACTACGTCGCGGGGGTGCGGGAGGGCTCCCGGGCGTGGGTCGCGCGCGCGATCACGCTCGTGGAGTCGTCCCGGCCCGACCACGCCGAGCTGGCGCAGCGCCTGCTGGTGGAGCTGACCCCGCACACCGGCGGCGCGCGGCGGGTCGGCATCACCGGCGTGCCGGGCGTCGGCAAGTCCACCTTCATCGACGCGCTCGGCACCAACCTCACCGGCGACGGGCACAAGGTCGCGGTGCTGGCGGTGGACCCGTCCTCCACCCGCACCGGCGGCAGCATCCTGGGCGACAAGACCCGGATGCAGCGCCTGGCGGTCGACCCGAACGCCTTCATCCGGCCCTCGCCGACGGCGGGCACCCTCGGCGGCGTCGCCAAGGCCACCCGCGAGGCGATGGTCGTCATGGAGGCCGCCGGGTACGACGTGGTGCTGGTGGAGACGGTGGGCGTCGGGCAGTCCGAGACGACCGTGGCCGAGATGGTGGACTCGTTCCTGTTCCTCACCCTGGCCCGCACCGGCGACCAGCTCCAGGGCATCAAGAAGGGCGTGCTGGAGCTGGCCGACGTCATCGCGGTCAACAAGGCCGACGGCCCGCACGAGATGGAGGCCAAGAAGGCCGCCCGCGAGCTGGCCGGGGCGCTGCGGCTGCTGCGCAGCGACGAGCGCGTCCGGGACACGCCCGTGCTGACGTGCAGCGCCCGCGACAACGTCGGCCTCGACACGGTGTGGCGGCAGCTGGTGGACCATCAGGACCGACTGCGCGAATCGGGCGAGCTGGACGAGCGGCGGCGGCGCCAGCAGGTCGGCTGGACCCGCCGGATGGTGCGCGACCGGCTGCTGGCCGAGCTGGGTTCCCATCCGGCCGTCCGGAAGCTGGCCCCGGAGCTGGAGGCGCAGGTCGCGGCGGGGACGCTGACCCCGGCGCTGGCCGCCGAACGTCTTCTGGCCGCCTTCACGCGCTGACCGGGATCGTGATTGGGGACGGTCGATAAGCCCGGGTCCCGGCCGCGGCGCGCTCGCATCCGGTACAAAGTCCTGATGGACGTCATCGCGCTGGACGACCCGACCGACGCTCAGATCCGGCGGTGGCACGCCGTGCTGACGGCGGTGCACGCCGCCGACCCGGTGACCGGCCCGGCCGGTGATCCCGCGCCCGACCTGGAACAGACCACCGCCTGGCTGCTGGGCCCCGAGCAGGGCGGCCGCCAGCGGTTGTGGGCCGTCCCCGGCGGCGTCGTGGACGGCGGCACGGACGGCGCGGACGGCGGCGCGGGCGGCGCGGGCGGGTACGCGGCGGTGGCGGCGCTGCGGCTGCCCGGCGGCCCCGGCGCCGACCGTCCCGCCGAGATCGACATCCGGGTGCGCCCGGAGCTGCGGCGGCGCGGCCTGGGCCGCGGCCTGCTGCGGGTGGCCGCCGCCGGGCTGCGCGCCGACGGCCGCCCCAGCGTGATCGCCCAGGTGCTGGCCGGGACCCCGGCGGTGCCGTTCCTGGAGTCGCAGGGCTTCCAGTGCGTGCTGACGCTGCGCGGGCTGCTGCTGGACCTCGCCGACGTGCCGCCCGCGCGCGTGGCGGAGCTGCTGGCGGCCGGGCCCGCCGGTTACGACCTGGTCCGCTGGCGCGGCGTGGTGCCCGACGGGCACGCCGACGCGCTGGCCCGCGCCAAGGACGCCATGGCCGACCTCGCCGAGTACGAGGGCGCGCCCTGGGACGCCCACCGGGTGCGCGAGATGGCCGAGATGGTCGCCAAGCGCGGCGACGACCTCTACACGATCGCCGCCGTCCGCGACGGCGGCATCGCCGGGTTCACCGAGATCGTGGTGCCCGCCGAGGGCGGCGAGCGCGCCGCCCAGTACGACACCGCCGTGGTGCCCGCGCACCGGGGGCGGCGGCTCGGCATCTGGGTGAAGGCCGCGATGCTGGAGTGGCTGCGCGCCGAGCGCCCCGAGGTCCGCGAGATCGAGACCGACAACGCCGGGGACAACGCGCACATGCTCGCGGTCAACGAGGAGCTGGGCTTCCGGCGGCAGCGCGAGTCGCGCGAGTACCAGGCGGCGGCCGCCGACCTGCCGAGCTGACCCGCCGAGTCGACCCGCCGGACCGACCCGCCCGCCGGCGTTCCCCGTCCGCTCACCTCCCCGCCCGTTCCGCGTCCGAAAATGTCTTGCCGAGCGCCCCGCGCGATCGGCACTCTGAGGATGCCTTCCGGAAATACCGGACGCCGGGGAATTCCCCGGCCATTCCTTCGTGGTTCAAGGGTGGAACGCCGCGGCGTCAATGCGGAAATCCAGGTTCGAATCCTGGCGGGGGAGCGGGCGTGACGGGCAGGAGGTGACCCGATGCACGTGCTCGTTCTGAACGCGTCGTACGAGCCCTTACAGAAAGTGGACCTGCGGCACGCCATCCGCATGCTGGTGCGCGAGGTGGCGGTGGTCGAGGAGGCCGAGGAGGGGCGCACCATCGGCCGCTACCCGGTGCCGCGGGTGCTGCGGCTGGTCCGGTACGTGGCGATGCGCTGGCGGCACGGCAGGCGGCCGCCGTGGAGCAAGCGCGGCGTCTACCTGCGCGACCGGGGCCTGTGCGGCTACTGCGGCGGGCGCGGCAACACCATCGACCACGTGCACCCGCAGTCGCGCGGCGGCGGCGACACCTGGGAGAACACCGTCCTGGCGTGCGGCAGGTGCAACAACCGGAAAGGCGACCGGACGCTGGCGGAGACCGGGCTGCGGCTGCGCGTCGAGTTGCGCGTGCCGCGCTGGGAGGAACTGGTCGGCCTGCGGTGACCACAGAGGGGACAGACTGAACGGGAAAAGGACCGGACGGGGTGACGGGCCGGATCGCGCACGCGCGGTCCGGCCTTCGTTTCGCCGCCGCCCTCCCCGATGAGTAGTGCACATGTGACTCTGTGTGTTTTGTCAACCAAGAGTGATGAATTGGCCGATTGTGGTAGCGTGCCGCCAATCTTCGGGATGGTGTTTAAGGAGAGTTCAGTGGCGGCCCACGTCCGGAAACGACGCTTCACCCGGCTGCGTTCGGCCCGCGGCCGCGGCGCGGCGGTCGCGCTCGTGCTGGCGGGCACGGCCCTGTTCCCGCACGCCTCCGGCGCGGCCGCGCTGCCGCTGGAGCCGAAGAAGGACAACGCCAAGGAGTACGCCAAGCTCAAGAAGCGCGCCGACGCCCTGGCCAAGGAGTACCGCGGCGAGCTGATCTCCCTGGAGGAGGCGAAGAGGGCCGCGGTGCGCGCCGACGCCGACGCCGGCCGGCTCGGCGCCGAGTACGACCGGGCCCGCGCCGACGTGGGCCGGATGGCCGCCAGCAGCTACATGACCGGCAGCCTGGACACCATCCCGATCGTCACCGCCGACGACCCGGGCAACGCGGTCCGGGCCGCGTCGATGGTCGAGCACCTGGCCCGCAACAACAGCGCGCGCATCGCGGACCTGCGGACGCTGGCGACCAAGGCCGAGGCGTCGCAGAAGACCGCCGAGAACAAGCTCGCCGACGTCAAGAAGGAGATCGAGGACCTGGAGAGCCAGCGCGACCGGGTCAAGAGGCTGCTGGTCAAGTACAAGCCCGAGGCGCCCCCCGGCTCCGGCGGCTCGGCGGGCGGCGGCGCGGGCCGTCCCGACGGCGTCAGCGGCACCAAGTCGCCCATCATCGGCAACTCGATGACCGCGCGGATGCGCACCGTGCTGCTGGCGGTGGACGGCAAGTTCGGCCCGTTCCCCGCCATCGGCTGCGCCCGCCCCGGCGACCCCCAGGACCACGGCTCGGGCCGCGCCTGCGACTTCATGGAGAGCAGCGGCGGCAAGATGCCGAGCGCCTCGGCCCGCGCCCACGGCGACGCGGTGGCGCAGTACATCATCAGCAACGCCTCCGGCCTCGGCATCAAGTACGTGATCTGGCGGCAGCGCATCTACGACATGCGCGGCAGCGGCGGCTGGAAGCCGATGTCGGACCGCGGCAGCGTCACCCAGAACCACTACGACCACGTGCACGTCTCGGTCCTGTAGCCGCCGGGCGCCAGGCCCGAGGCGGGTTCACCGTCCCGGGGCCCGCACCTCCGCCACCCGGCCGTCGCGGGCCGAGCGCTGGGCCGCCTCGATGACCTCCAGGCCCGCGATCGCGTCCGTCAGCGTCACCGGGGCCGGGGCCTCGCCGCGCAGGGAGCGGGCCACACCGGCGTAGAAGTCCTGGTAGGCGCCCGGCAGCGTCGGCTCGGGGCGCTCGTCGCCGGGCACGCCCAGCAGGCCGTAGGTCTCCGGCGGCATCTGTCCCCAGTCCGGGTCGCGCGGGGTGCGGCCCTCGCGCAGGGCGTCCTCCTGGCCGTCCATGCCGTGCACGGTGTAGGCCGCCTCGCTGCCCAGCACGCGGAAGCGCGGGCCCAGCGCGGCGGCGGTCGCGCTCATCCACAGGTGCGAGCGGACGCCGCCCGGATGGGCCAGCGCGACGAACACGTCATCAGGGGCGGCGGCCCCGGCGCGGCGTGCGTCGATCTCGGCGTAGACGGTCTCGGGGCGGCCGAACAGCGTGACGGCCTGGTCGATCAGGTGGGAGCCCAGGTCGTACAGGATGCCCCCGGCGTCGCGCGGGTCGGCGCTCTCCTTCCAGCCCGGCTTGATCTCGGGCCGCCACCGCTCGAAACGCGACTCGAACCGCCGGACCTGACCCAGGCGGCCCGCGCCGGCGAGGCTCGCCACCGTCCGGAAGTCGCCGTCCCAGCGGCGGTTGTGGAAGGGGAACACCGGCAGCCCCCGGACCGCGCTGAGCGCGGCCAGCGAGCGGGCGTCGGCCGCCGACGCCGCCACCGGCTTGTCCAGGACCACCGGCAGGCCCGTCGTCAGCGCGGTGCGGGCCAGCGGGACGTGCTGGCGGTTGGGCGCGGTCACCACGACCAGGTCGTAGGCGCCGGTCGCCTCCCACAGCCGGTCGGTGCCGGCGAGCACCCTGGCGTCGGGGTAGCGGGCCCGCACGGCCTCCTGCCGCTCGGGGTTGCCCGTCACCACCGCGGCCAGGCGCAGGTCCGGCACCGAGGAGATCAGCGGGGCGTGGAACACCGAGCCCCCGGTGCCGTATCCGATGAGTGCCACACGCAGAGTCATGGTCCGATCATCCCTGATGGGGGCCGGTGCGGTCGGCGGCAGGCCCGCCGCTGCGCGTTGATCACCGCAGGACGTACGCTGGCCGGGTGCGGAACGGAGCAGCGGTGGCCAAACCTGTGATCATGACCGTGGACGACGATCCGGGCGTGTCCCGGGCGGTGGCGCGCGACCTGCGCCGCCGCTACGCCGAGGACTACCGGGTGGTGCGCGCCGAGTCCGGGCGGCAGGCGCTGGAGGCGCTGCGCGAGCTGAAGCTGCGCGGCGACGACGCGGCGGTGCTGCTGGCCGACCACCGCATGCCCGAGATGAACGGCGTGGAGTTCCTGGAACAGGCCATGGACCTGTACCCCAACGCCCGCCGCGTGCTGCTCACCGCCTACGCCGACACCGACGCCGCCATCCGCGCCATCAACGTGGTCGACCTCGACCACTACCTGCTCAAGCCGTGGAACCCGCCGGAGGAGAAGCTCTACCCGGTGCTGGACGAGCAGCTGGAGGGCTGGAAGCGCGCCGAGCGGTGGCGGCCCCAGGAGCTGCGCGTGGTGGGGCACCGCTGGTCGCCGCGCTCCTACGAGGTGCGCGACTTCCTGGCCCGCAACCAGGTCCCCTACTCCTGGGTGCTGGACACCTCGCCCGAGGGCGTGGAGCTGCTGAAGGCGGCCGGGACGGCGGAGCTGCCCCTGGTGGTCACCGCCGACGGCGCGACGTTGTCGGCCCCCTCGGACGCCGAGCTGGCGTCGGCGGTGGGCCTGTCCACCGCGCCGGTCGCCGACTTCTACGACCTCATCGTGGTCGGCGGCGGGCCCGCCGGGCTCGGCGCGGCGGTGTACGGGGCGTCGGAGGGGCTGCGCACCGTGCTGATCGAGCGGCACGCCTCCGGCGGCCAGGCCGGGCAGAGCTCGCGGATCGAGAACTACCTCGGCTTCCCCGACGGGGTGTCGGGCGCGCAGCTCGCCGACCGGGCCCGCCGCCAGGCCGAGAAGTTCGGCGCCGAGCTGACCACCACCGGCAAGGTCGTCGGGCTGGAGGAGCGCGGCGGGGCCCGCGTCGTCCGGCAGGCCGACGGCAGCGAGATCGGCGCGCACGCGGTGATCCTGGCGACCGGCGTGTCCTACCGCAGGCTGGAGGCCCCGGGCCTGGTGGACTTCTCCGGCTGCGGCGTCTACTACGGCGCGGCCCCCGCCGAGACGCCCGCCTGCGCGGGCGAGGAGGTCTACGTCGTCGGCGGCGCGAACTCGGCCGGGCAGGCGGCGGTGAACCTGGCGAAGGTCGCCGAGCGGGTGCACGTCCTGGTGCGCTCCGACGGGCTGCACCGGTCGATGTCGTCCTACCTGGTCGACCAGATCGCGGGCATCCCCAACATCGAGGTCCACCCGCACACCGTCGTCACCGGCGGCAGCGGCAGCGACCACCTGGAGCGGCTCACCCTGGACGGCCCGGACGGCGCGCGCGAGGTCCCCGCGCACTGGCTGTTCGTGTTCATCGGCGCCGAGCCGCGCACCGACTGGCTGGACGGCGCGGTCGAGCGCGACGCGCACGGCTACCTGCTCACCGGCCCCGACCTGCGCCCGGCCGACCGCGACGACCCCCGCCCCGCGCGCGCCCCCTACTTCCTGGAGACCAGCATGCCGGGGGTGTTCGCGGCGGGCGACGTGCGCGCCGACTCCATCAAGCGGGTGGCCTCGGCGGTCGGCGACGGCGCGATGGCGGTCGCCATGGTGCACCGGTACCTGGAGCGCTCATGAGCAGGATCACGACCGACGAGCTGCGCGGGCTGTTCCTGTTCGAGGACCTGTCGGAGGACCGGCTCGCGTGGCTCACCGAGTACGGCACGGTGCGCGAGTACGCCGAGGGCGCCGACATCTGCGAGCAGGGCGACCCGGCCGAGTCCTTCGTCGTCCTGCTGGAGGGCGAGATCGTGCTGCTGCTCCGGATGCGCGGCCACCTCGTCGAGACGAACCGGTCGGCCCAGCCCGGCGTGTACGGCGGCGCCGTCCAGGCGTACATCGGCGACCGCATCGAGCAGAAGTACCAGCACACGATGCGCGCGCTGCGGCCCACCCGGGTGTTCGAGCTGCCCGCCCGCAAGTTCGGCCTGGCGGTCCGCAAGTGGTTCCCGATGGCGACCCACCTGCTGGAGGGCGTGTTCTTCGGCATGAACAACGCCCGCCGCGTGGTCGACCAGCGCGAGCGGCTGACCGCGCTCGGCACCATCACCGCCGGGCTCACCCACGAGCTGAACAACCCGGCCGCCGCCGCCTCCCGCGCCACCGCCGAGCTGGGCGACCGGATGTTGCGCGCCCAGCGGCGGCTGGTCGACCTGGCCTCCGACGGCGTGGACTGCGAGCGCATCGGCGAGCTGGTGTCGCTGCGCGAGCGGATGGGCAGCTCCCTGCGGCAGCCCACCGGCCGTAGCCCGCTGGAGACCAGCGACGCCGAGGACGAGCTCGGCGACTGGCTGGAGGAGCACGGCCTGGACGACGCGTGGGACCTCGCGCCGTCGCTGGTCGGCGCGGGCGTCGGGGTCGCCGAGGCCGAGGAGGTCGCCGCGGTCGCCGGGGACCGGCTGCCCGCCGCGCTGCGCTGGCTGGCGGAGGTGCTGGAGGCCGCCGAACTCCAGGCCGAGATCACCGAGGCCGTCGGCCGCATCACCGCCCTGCTGGACTCCGCCCGCCAGTACTCCCAGCTCGACCGCGCCCCCTACCAGCGCGCCGACCTGCGCGACCTGCTGGACAGCACGCTCACCATGTTGCGGCGCAAGATCGGCGAGGGGGTGCGGGTGGTCACCGACTACGACCCGGACCTGCCGCCCGCGCCGGTCTACGCGGCCGAGCTGAACCAGGTGTGGACGAACCTGATCGTCAACGCGCTGTACGCCATGGGCGGCGAGGGCACGCTGACGGTGCGCACCCGCCGCGAGAACGGCACCGCCGTCGTGGAGATCGGCGACACCGGCACCGGCATCCCGGAGGAGAACCTGAGCCGGATCTTCACGCCGTTCTTCACCACCAAGCCGGTCGGCGAGGGCACCGGCCTGGGCCTGGACATCTCCTGGCGGATCGTGGCCGACCGGCATGGCGGCGACATCCAGGTGAAGTCCCGGCCGGGCGACACCACCTTCCAGGTGCGGCTGCCCCTCACCGAGCCCGAGGCGGCGCCCGGCGCGGCGGAGGAGACCTCGGCGGAGGAGCCCGCGACGTCCTGAGCCCGACGACCCTGCGCCGGGCGTCCCTGCGCCCGGCGTCCTGGCCGGGCGTCCGGGCCGGGCGTCCGGGCCGGGCGGCCCGGCCGGGGCTCAGCGGCGGCCGAACGCCAGCCCGTAGCCCGGCCCCGACACCCGGTAGACGTCGCCGCGCCCCCACCGCAACACCTGGAACCGCACCTTGACCGCGTGCACCCGGTGCCCGGTCAGGTCGGCCATCATCTTCTCCGACAGGTCGATGATGGCCGGGACCTCGTGCTGGACGATGGCCCACTCGGCGGGCCCGAAGTCCTCGACCACGCCCGTCGCCGTCCGGCCGCCGTAGCTGACCCGCACCCGGGTGCCCAGCGGCCAGTACGGGCTGGCGATCGTGTCGTAGGACATGCGCGCGCCGCGCGCGGTGGCCTGGTCCCAGAACGAGGTGGCGGTCGCCTGCCCGGTGGGCAGGCCCCGGCCGCCGGACTCGGGACGGACCGGCAGCCGCAGTTGCGAGTAGCCGCCGTTGTGGCCGCGCGGGGGAGTGGCGCCGAACGCCGCCAGCGGGCTCAGCGCGTCGGTGGCGGGCGCGTGCCGGGCGTCGGGTGCCAGGGCCGCGCGTGGGCCCTGGAGTGCCAGCGCGGCGGCGGCACCACCGATCAGGATGCTGCCCGCGATCGGCGCGACCAGCAGCGTGAAAGTGCCGCGCCGCCCGGCGCGTCCGGGCTCCGCCGCGGCCGGTGGCGGCGGGGCGACGGGGGCGGGCGCGTCGAAGTCGCGCAGGAGTTGCCGCAGGTGGTCGGTCACCGCGCGCGGCGGGATCTCCAGCAGCTCGGCGAGCCGGTCGGTGTACCGGCCCTGCACGAGCAGGCCCAGCACGTACCGCTCGACGGGGGTCAGCTCGACCTGGTTGTGCCGCAGGATGCGGGTGTCGCGCTGCCCGGCGGCCACCTCCACCGGGGGCTCGGGCGGATCGTCGGCCCGCACCACGAGCCGTGTGAGCCGGACCAGCTGGTCGGCCGCCTCCCGCGCCGGCGCGTTCACCGCGCCCTCCCTTCCCCGCTCCGGCCGCCCGTGTCCGACGGTCGCCCGACTCCGCTCCGCCACTGATGGACACGCAGAGTAGTCGTGTGGCGGCGGCATGGAGTCTAGGGCGTTGATCGGGACAGGGAAAGGCTCGTGGAGGGCAAAGCCGTGATCCCGGCCTTCTCGCAGGTGAGAGGGGGATTACCGGCGAGTTCGCAACGACTGGGGGCGCGGCGGGTTTCCGGTGTGGGAAACGCTGGTCCAGCGGCGGGTCAGACGGCGGCGTCGGCGGGCGCGCCGCTCGGAGCGTCGGCCCCGGCGCGGGTGCGCCGCACGAACGCCACGGCCGTCAGTGCCGCGAGCGCGTACATCGGCAGCGTGTAGACGGCCGGGGGCACGGCCATCGTCGCGTCGCCGAGCACGCTCAGCGCGACGGTGATGGCGAGCGTCACGTTGTGCAGGCCGATCTCCATCGCCGAGGCGATCGCCTGCTTGGGCTCCACCCGCAGCAGCCGCGACGCGCCGTAGCCGGTGCCGAGGCTCAGCGCGCAGAACAGCGTGGTGATCAGGCCGACCTCGGCCAGGCTGTCCAGCAGCCGGGCGCGCTCCTGGTAGGCGACGCCCACCGTCATCGCCACCAGCACCGCGATCGACATGATCTTGAGGGGCCGGTCGGCGCGCGCGGCGAGGCCCGCCGCCCGGTGCCGCACCGCCATGCCGAGCGCGGCGGGCACCAGCACCAGGCAGATCACCTGCACCACCTTGCCGGTCTGCATGCCGATCTCGCCGCCCGCCATGAAGTGCTCCAGCGCGAAGCCCACCACCAGCGGCAGCGTGAACAGCGCCAGCACCGAGTTGACGGCGGTCAGCGTGATGTTGAGGGCCACGTCCCCGCCCGCCAGGTGGCTGAACAGGTTGGCGGCCGTCCCGCCGGGCGCGGCGGCCAGCAACATCATCCCCACCGCCAGCTTCGGCTCCAGCCCGAACGCCTTCACCAGCGCGAAGCACACCAGCGGCAGCAGCAGCACCTGGCAGGCCAGGGCGATCAGCACCGCGCGCGGGCGGCGCGCGATCCGGGCGAAGTCGGCCGGGGTCAGCGTGAGGCCCAGCCCGAACATGATCAGAGCGAGGGCGGCCGGGAGCAGGACGGTGGTCGCGAACGTCTCTTGCACGCCGTTCCATTCGGGGGGAGGGGGAAGGGCCGGGCGGCGCGCGCCGCCGCCCGGCCCCGGTTCCGGCGGCTACTCGGAGCGGCTAATCGAACAGGTCGGGCTGCTCGCGGGTGATCTGGTCGTACAGCGGCTGGTAGTTGATCCAGCCGACCAGGTCGTTGCCGATCTGCTGGTGGGTGAGCACGGCGTTGTCGTGCTCGATCGGCACCACCTGCCCGGCGGCCTTGGCCAGCAGCTGCACCTGGCACGAGCGCTCCATGGTGATGAACCACCAGGCGGCCGCGTCCACGGTGTCGCCGACGGTCAGCAGGCCGTGGTTGCGCAGGATGACGGCCTTGGAGTCGCCGAGGGCGGCGGCGATGCGCTTGCCCTCCTCCAGGTCGGTGACGACGCCGGTGTAGTCGTCGAACAGGCCGTGGTCCTGGTAGAAGGCGCACACGTCCTGGGTGATCGGCTCCAGCTTTTGGCCGAGCGCGGAGATCGCGCGGCCGTGCGTGGAGTGGCTGTGCGCGGCGGCGACGACGTCGGGCCGGGCCTGGTGCACCTGCGAGTGAATCGCGAAGGCCGCCTCGTTGACGGGGTAGCGGCCCTCGACGACCTTGCCCTCGTGGTTGACCAGGATCAGGTCGCTCACCCGGATGTGCTTGAACGACATGCCGAAGGGGTTGACCCAGAAATGGTCGGTGCGCTCGGGGTCGCGGGCGGTGATGTGCCCGGCCACCCCTTCCTCGAAGCCGAACTTGCCGAAGATCCGCAGCGCCGCGGTGAGGCGCTCCTTGCGGTGCCGGCGCTCGTCCTCGACGTCGTCGAAGGAGGGCGGCAGCCGGAAGATCAGGTCGTTGGCGAGGCCGTCCAGGAACTTCTCTTCGTCGGGCACGGCCGTCTCCTCTCATGGTTGTCCACCACCACCAAACCCCATCGCCTCCGGGGCCGCCTAGGGTGGGAGAATCCAAGCGGCGCCGGACCGGTTGTCCGGCGCGGACAACCGCCCGCCGGATGGGCGTCGGGCACGGGGAAGGGGACGGCGCATGGCGCAGCGGGCCGGTGACCCGTTCCTCGCGCTGCTCACCGCGCTGAGCGGGGACGCGGCGCTGATGGAGGCGACCGTGGACGCCGCCCGCACCCAGTCCGACCAGGTCGCCGCGCTGCCCGCCGAGGAGACCCGGCGGCACACCCACGCCCTGGTGCTGGGCGTGCTGGCCGCGCTGCGCGACGGCGGCGAGCCCGGCCCGGCCGCGCTGGCGGCGGCCGAGTCGCTGGGCTCGGACCGGGCCCGGCAGGGTGTGCCGGTCGCCGACTTCCTGGACGGCTTCCAGGCGGGCCGCACCCACCTGGTGCACGCGCTGATCGCCGAGGGCCGCCGCCGGGAGGTGCCGGACGGCGCGCTGCTGGAGGGCGTCACCCGCATCGACGCGATCACCACCGTGCTGGTGCGGCGCATGGTGCACGCGCACCGCGTCGCCGAGCTGGAGATGGCCCGCACCACCCGCGAGGGCGACCTCCAGATGTTGCGGCGGCTGCTGCACGGCGAGCCGGTCCCGGTGCCCGCGCCGCTGGACCCGGCCGCCGCCTACCACTGCGTGGTCTCCGACGTCAGCGACCCGGCGGTGGCGGGCCGCCTGGAGCGCGTGCTGACGGCGGCCGGGCCCGGCCTGTGCGGACTGATCGACGGGCGGCTCGCGGCGCTGGTGACCCGGCTGCCCGACCCGCCGCCGGACGGCCCGCTGCTGGTGGCCGCGCCGCCGGTGCCGCCCGCCGGGGTCGCCGCCCGCTACGCGCTGGGCCGCCGCGTCCTGGCCGCCGGGACCGCCGCCGGGCTGGCGGGGCTGCGCCGGATGACCGACCTCGCGCTGCTCACCGTCACCGAGGCCGAACCGGAGCTCGGCCGCCTGCTGGCCGCGGGGCTGCTGTCCGGCCTGGACCCCGCCGAGCCCTTCCACCGCGAGCTGGCCGACACCGCGCTCGCCTACCTCGACCACGGCGGCCGCGTCGAGCCCGCCGCCGCCGCCCTGCACGTGCACGGCAACACCGTCAAGTACCGGCTGCGGCGGCTCCAGGAGATCACCGGCCGGTCCCTGACCGACCCGGGCGGCGGCCCCGCCGTCCCCTACGCCGCGCACTGGTGGTGGGCGCTGCGGCACTGGTCGGCGGGATGACGGAACAGAGACGAGGGGAGAGCAGATGACCGGACCGCGCATCGGCACCGTGATGTGGCCCGTGCAGTCCTGGCCGGAGACCAGGGAACTGTGGCGGCGCGCCGAGGAGCTGGGTTTCGACACCGCCTGGGTGTACGACCACACCGCCTGGCGGGGCCACACGCCCTGGCACGACGCCTACACGACGCTGGCGGCGGTGGCCGCGACCACCGCCACCATCCGGCTGGGCACCCTGGTGACCTCGCCGAACTTCCGCCACCCGGTCCCCACCGCGCACGCCGCCAAGACCATCGACGACATCAGCGGCGGTCGCCTGACCCTCGGCATCGGGTCCGGCGGCAAGTCCGTGACCTCCGACGGAGGCCGCCTGGGCGGCCCGGAGTGGAGCCCCGCCGAGCGCGCCGCCCGGTTCGAGGAGTGGGTGGACCTGCTCGACCGGCTGCTGCGCGGCGGCGAGACCAGCTACGAGGGCACCTACTACGGGGCCCGCGAGATGCGCACCGACCCGGGCTGCGTGCAGCGGCCGCGCGTCCCGTTCATGATCGCGGCGAACGGGCCGCGCGGGTTGCGGCTGGCGGCCCGGCAGGGCGCGGGCTGGGTCACCACCGGCAACGGCCCGCAGGCGGACGACCCGCAGGAGGTGGTGCGCCGCCAGATCGGATCGCTGGAAGAAGCGTGCGCCGCCGAGGGCCGCGACCCGGGGGAGTTGCGGCGGCTGCTGCTGACCGGCTTCACCGGCGAACCGTGGCTGGAGTCGCCCGGGGCGTTCGCCGACCTCGCCGGGCGCTACGCCGAACTCGGCATCACCGACATCGCGGTGCACTGGCCGCGCCCCGGCACCGACTGGGACGCCGACATGAAGGTCTTCGAGGCGATCGCCCCGGCCGCGCGGTGAGCGGCGTCGGGTACCTGGCGGCGTTCCTGGGCGGGACGCTGGCGCTGGTCAGCCCGTGCAGCGCGCTGCTGCTCCCGGCGTTCCTGGCCTACTCGGTCGCCGACCCCGCCCGGCTGCTGGCCCGCACGGGCGTGTTCGCGGCGGGCCTCGCGACCACGCTGGTGCCGCTGGGCGCGGCGAGCGGCGCGGCGGGACGGCTGCTGAGCGGCCACCGCGAGGCGCTGGTCACGGCGGGCGGGACGCTGGTGATCGTGCTGGGCGTCGCGCAGATCGTCGGCCTGGGCTTCGCGCCACGCCGGGCGCGGGCCGCCGCCGGGCGGTTGCGGCCGGTCTCGCTGACCTCGGCGTACCTGCTGGGCACCGTCTACGGCCTGGCCGGGTTCTGCGCCGGGCCGATCCTGGGCTCGATCCTCACCGTCGCGGCGGTCGGCGGCGGCCCGGTCTACGGCGGACTGCTGATGGCGATGTACGCGCTGGGTATGGCGCTGCCGCTGTTCGCGCTGGCCGCGCTGTGGGACCGCTTCGACCTGGGCCGCCGCCGCTGGCTGCGCGGCCGCGTCGTGACGGTGGGACGGTTGCGGCTGCACACCACCTCGCTGCTGTCGGGCGTGCTGTTCCTCGTCCTCGGCGCGCTGTTCCTGCTCACCGACGGCACCGCGGCGCTCCCCGGTCCGCTGGACGCCGACCGCGAGGTCGCCCTCGAACAGCGGGTCCGCGAGATCGGCGCGGCCGTGCCGGACGTGGCGTTCCTGATGGTCGCGGCCCTGGTGGTGGCCGGAGTGGCCCTCATCCGCCACCGTCCGTCCCGCTCGCCGGACCGCGACGACGCGCCGGTGGGGGAGCCGGGCCGCCCGCTGCGAAGCGACCGCGACGTCAGCCGCGGGTGAGGCGCGAGCGCCGCGCGTACTCCTGGCCGAAGGCGACCAGCAGCCAGGTCAGCGCGGTCGCGTCGTCCACGATCCCGAGCGGCAGCAGGAAGTCGGGCACCAGGTCGATCGGCGACACGATGTACACCACCGCCGCGACCATCGCCGCGATCTTGCGCTTGCCGGTGTGGTACTCCAGCGCCGTGCCGGGCACCCGGCGCGCGCGGCGCAGCCGCACGATCCCGGCGATCACCAGCACCGCCCCGGCCAGCAGCGCGGCCACGCCCCAGGCGGTGAGGTCGGCGACGAACGTCAGCACCACCCCCGCGACGATCAGGCCCAGCCCGATCCCCACCGGTCCGGCCCACACCATGCCCGTCTCCCACCGCTCGGCTCGCCTGCCCCCGGGGTATTGCCGGGAGGAGGCGTTCCACTCGCGGAACGGGCCCCGGGTCGCGTCGTCGCAGGTCAGGGCCGTCGAACTCGCGGCTTCACAGCGGGCCGCCCGGATCACGTGGCCGGATCACTGGGACATGGTCACCCGCCCTTCCCGCCACTCGGCCAGCAGCCCGGTCGGCGTGCAGCCCGCCAGGGCGCGGAACTCCCGGTTGAGGTGGGCCTGGTCGCAGTAGCCGCAGGACAGCGCCAGCTCCGCCCAGCCCGGCGGCTCACCGGCCAGCAGGCCGGCCGCGCGCTCGAACCGCAACACCCGCGCCGTCACCTTGGGCGTCAGCCCCACCTGCGCGCGGAACCGGCAGGCCAGATGGCGGCGGCTCCAGCCCACCTCGGCGGCCAGGTCCGCCACCGGCACGCGGCCGCCGCTGCGGGCCAGCAGCTCCCACGCCCGCGCCACCTCCGGGTCGGGGACGGGGCCGCGCTCCAGCCGGTCCAGCAGGAAGCGGTCGAGCAGCGCGAAGCGCGCCGCCCAGCCGGGCGTCTCGCCGAGCCGCGCCACCAGGGCGGCGGCGGGCGAGCCGAGCAGGTCGGTCAGGCAGGCGGCGGAGTCGGCCAGCTCGCCCGGCGGCACGCCGAGCAGGGTGAGGACGCCGAACGGCGTCAGGTTGAGCTGCACGCCGCGCTGCCCGCCCGGGTGCGCGTACAGGCCGGGGCCGCTGTGCAGGCCGGTCGCGAACGAGCCGTGGCGGACGCCGCGCGACCGCTCGCCGGGGACCTCCAGGTACATCGGCGGGCCCAGATTGATGATCAGGACGGCGGTGCGCGACGGCAGCGTGCGCACCCGGGACGGGGTCGCCCCGTGCTCCCAGTAGCCGTCGTAGGAGCGCAGGAAGGGGCGCAGCGCCGGATGCGGCGGGGCGGTCGCCAGCCGCCAACCCCACCGGTCCTCGGACGCGACGCTCCGGCCGTCCATACGGGCAGTGTCGCAGCCGGGTACGACAGGACCGGGCCGCTACTCGTACATCTGGCCGCACACCGCGATGCGCGCGAGGTCGGCCCAGGACATCGTGGTGATCTCGCGGACGTAGGAGCGGACCGGCGGCTCGCCGGGCCCGCCCGGCAGCGGCACCCGCGCGCCGTCGGCGGCGTCCCAGCCGCCCAGGCTGCCCGCGACCGCGCACTCCAGGTAGGTGGCCGGATCGAAGTTGTACCAGGTCGGCGGGGTGGCGCGCGGGCCGCCGCCGGGCGGGCGCGGGGCCTGCACCCCGAACCGGGCCCGCGGGCCGGGCGGGGCGTACAGGAAGTCCTCCAGGTCGGCGATCTGGGACAGCAGCACCCGCTCCCAGTCGGCGTGCCCCACGGGCTCGTCGCCGGGCAGCGTCAGGTCGCGCACGCTCCAGCCGGGGTCGTACTCGGCGGGCGGGACGGTCGCGGCGGCGGCGAACATCGCCGCGACCTCGTCGGGTTCGAGATCGTCGCGCGCGCTCAGCGGCGCGCTCACCTTCCACAACGCGCGCAGGAACGCCGACAACGACCACGAGGCCGACCGCGCCTGCTGGCCGAGGTGCAGGAAGTGCAGGTACAGGTCGCGGTTGGTGCGCACCACCGGGCCCGGCGGACCGGCCACCCAGTACATCTGCTTGTGCGCGACGCCGCTCTCCATCACCAGCACCTGGGCCAGCGCGGAGACCCGCGAGTCGTGGGTGGTCATGTGGTAGGCGTTGCCGTTGTCGTCCTGGCGCATGACGTCCCACGTGTGCATCCGGCCCCTCCACGGTCGGCGATGCGTCGGCTCAGGCCCCCGCGCAGAGAGTGTCCCATTCCGGGGCGCGACCGCCAGTGGCGACCGGGTCACCTTCCGGCCTCGAAGTCGTGGCCGTCCGGCACGCGCGCCTCCGGCCGGGCCGGGTAGGGGCCCGGCCGGAGGCGGCGGCGTCAGCCCTTGGCGCGGTGCAGCACCTGGAGTTCGGTGAAGCCGTACAGGCCCCACGGCCCGTTCTCGACGCCGACGCCGCTCCACTTGAAGCCGCCGAACGGCTGGTGCGGCGCGAGCGCCAGGTGGGTGTTGGCCCAGGCGGTGCCGCAGTCGAGCCGGGCGGCGACCTCGGCGGCGCGCTCGGGGTCGCCGCTCCACACCGAGCCCGACAGGCCGAAGTGCGTGCCGTTGGCGCGGGCGAGGGCCTCGTCCAGGTCGCGGTAGGCGATGACCGGCAGCGCCGGGCCGAACTGCTCCTCGTCCACGATGCGGGCGCCGTCGGCGACGTCGGCGAGGATCGTGGGCTCGAAGAAGTAGCCGGGGCCGTCCACCGCCTTGCCGCCCGCCGCCGCGCGGGCCCCGCCCGCGACGGCCTCGGCGACCAGCTCGCCGACCCGCTCGAACTGCGGCCGGTTGTTGACCGGGCCGTACTGCACGCCCTCGGTGAAGCCGTCGCCGACCCGGGCCGCGCGGGCGTGCTCGGCCAGCGCCTCCACGACGTCGCCGTACAGCGCCTCGGGCACGTACACCCGCTTGATCGCCGAGCAGACCTGGCCGTTGTTCTGGAACGCCGCGCCGAACAGCTTGCCCGCGACCGCGGCGGGGTCGGCGTCGTCCAGCAGGATCGCCGGGTCGTTGCCGCCCAGCTCCAGCGTGACGCGCTTGAGGTCGGGGGCGGCGGAGGCGGCCACGCGCTTGCCGGTGGCGACGCTGCCGGTGAAGCTGATCTTGCGGGGGACCGGGTGGGAGGTCATCCACGCGCCCAGCTCGTCGCCGCCGGTGACGACGTTGAACACCCCGGGCGGCAGCACCTCGCGCAGCGCCTCGCCCAGCAGCAGGCTGGACAGCGGCGTGTAGGGGGACGGCTTCAGCACCATCGTGTTGCCCGCCAGCAGCGCCGGGGCCAGCTTCCAGATCGCCAGCAGCAGCGGGTAGTTCCACGGCGTGATGGCCGCGACCACGCCCATCGGCCGCCGCACCACCTCCACGAAGGCCCGCTCGTCGTCCTGGATGACCTCGCGCGGCAGCTCCAGGTCGGCGAAGTACTTGATCCAGACGCCGGCGCCGACGACCTCCATCGTCGCCTCGGGCAGCGGCTTGCCCTGCTCCAGCGTGAGGACCCGGCCGATCTCCTCCGAGCGGGCGAACATCAGGTCGGCGGCCGCGTGCAGCGCCTTGCGGCGCGCGCCCTCGTCGGCGCGCCAGGCGGGGTAGGCCGCCAGCGCGGCGGCCATCGCCTGGTCGAGCTGCTCGCGCGAGGCGTCGGGCGCCTGCCCGGCCACCTCGCCGGTCGCGGGGTTGACCACGCCGAACGTGCCGGGCGCGGCCACCGGCCGGCCGTCGATGGTCATCGTGAGGTCGGGCAGCGTGTACTCGGGCACCGTGGGTCCTCCTCGTCGAGGCGAATACCGAACGACGTTCAGTATTCACCCGGAGGCGGGACCGGACCAGCCCTGCGGAGCCGCCGCCCGCCGGACACGGTGGGAGACACGGCGCCGACATGGGTCCGCCCGCCGGAGAGAGGGTGTCCGGCGGGCGGTGCCTTGCGGGATCGGGGACGGGCCGGGGTCAGGACTCCAGGATCCGGTCCAGGAAGTGGCGGTAGCCGCGCAGCGCGAGGCGGAGCCGCTCGGTGTCGGGGCGCTCGTCCTTCTCGGTGCGCCAGTGCTCGTCGAGGGAGCGCTTGTGGTTGGCCAGGGCCTGGCCGAGGGCGTTGACGACCTCGGCCGACAGCTCGTCGGCGCGCTGGACGGCGTCGTGCGGGTCGTCCACGAACCCCGACTGCACCTCGTGCCAGCGCTCCCGGAAGCGGGCGGCGTCGGACGCCTCCAGCAGGCGCTCCAGCCGCAGCTCGCCGCCGTTGTCGGGCACGCCGCCGCGCTGCCCGGCGTGCTGCCCGGCGTGCTGCCCGGCGCGCTGTCCCTCCGCCTGCTCCGCGCCGCGCTCGTGCGCGCCGGGCCGGGGTTCGGGGAAGCTGGTGGCGACCTCGTCGCGGCCGCCCTCCGGACGGGTGCCCTCGGGGCGGGTGCTCTCGGGCGCCGCGCCGAGCGCTCCGGCAGGGGTCCCGGCGGGTCCGCCGGCGGGGACGCCGCTCGGCGTGCCCCCGGGCGGGGGCGGGCCGCCGAGGTGCCCGGCGGGGGCGGAGCCCGCGACGTGGGTGTCGCCGGTCGCGGCCGGTCGGGCGGCCGGGTCGCCTGCGGGTCGGTCCTTGTCGTGGTTGCGCACGGTCAGCTCCTCGGGGTCTGCTCGTCGTCGTGGCGGTCACCGGTCGGCGCGGTGCTCTCGCGGCCGGTGCGCCCGTGCTCGGCGCGCTCGTGCTCGGTGGGCCGGTGCTCGGTGGGCCCGTGCTCGGTCCCGGCCGGGGCGGGGGCGGCGCTCCGCTCGTCGGCGGGCACCCGCAGCAGGTCCTCGAACAGCGCCCGGTAGTGCACCATCGCCTGGCGCAGGTCCTCGGTCGTGGCCTCCTTGCCGGCCGCGCGGGCGCTGATCTCGTGGCCGCGCCGGTAGTGGTCCAGGGTGCGGCCGTGCTCCACCGACAGGTGGGTGACCTTCTCGTCGAAGCCGCCGGTCGGGTAGCCGCGGTCGCCCATCACGACCGTGACCAGCCGGTCGGCCTGCTCGACCGCGCTCTCGGGCGCGTCCACGAACTGCTCCTGGACGTGGGTCCACTGCTCGCGGTACTGCTCGCGCTGGGCGGGCTCCAGCTCGCGCAGCTCCAGCTCCTGGTGCCGCTGCTCGCGCGACATCAGCTCCTTCTCGGCGGCGCCACGGTTGCCGTGGCGCTCCAGGGCGCGGTCGTACTCGGAGCCGAAACGTTGCCGCAGCCGCCGCGAGCGGGCCCGGGTCCACACCAGGTAGCCCGCGCCCGCCACGGCGACGATGACGACGATGACGACGACGACCATGACGGCGGTAGACATCCTGCCTCCAACATGGGTCGGAACGAATGCCTCGCCGATGCCCTCACAATCGGCATCAAAACGGACCATGCGCCCGCGGGCGGGCCCGGATGTGGCCGCCCGGTCAGCTCCCCTGCGGGAAGACGCAGGTCAGCGCCTTGATCCTAGTGCGGTCGCCGTACCCGGCCCGCTGGAGAACCCGCAGTCCGCGCCGGTCACGCGGGGTGACGCAGGCGGCGACGACCCCGGTCCGGGCCAGCGCCTGCCGCATCGTGGCCGGATCCGGCTTGCGGCTGCCGGGCGAGCGCACCGCCTCGGTGAGCATCAGCCGGTCGTCGATGAACGCGCGCGGCGCGGGCAACATCTTCAGGTAGTGCGTGTTGGGGTTGGCCGCCTGAATGTCGGTCGTCAACATCGGCGTCACCCGCATGAACGGCTGCGGCATCACCAGCACGCCCTCGTGCACGCCCCTGCGCTCCACAGTGCGCAGCACCTCGGCGGTGGTGACCTTCTCGACCTTGGCCAGCTTGTAGGTCGGGCGGGCCTCCACCACCGTGCCGGTCCGCCACGACCACAGCGGCGTGCCGCCCAGCACCAGGCAGGCCGCGACCACGATCGCCGGGACCGCCGCGACCGCGACCCGGACGGCCCGGCCCCGCCCGGCGGGCGCGGGCAGCGTCGCCGCCAGCCCGATCAGCACCGGGATCGGGACGATCCACAGGGTGCGCCACAACACCTGCCCGGCGCCGGTGACGTCCCGCAGGACCTCCAGCACGCCCGGGACCAGCAGCACGGTCGTGACCGCGCCGATCCCCGCCACCAGCAGCGCCGGGACGCCCGGCCGGGCCGTCCACGGGCCCGCCCACAGCGCGGCCCCGGCCAGCACGCCCAGCATGCCGCTCAGCATGATCCACCCGTAGGTGGCACGGGCGTCGTGGAAGTCGCCCAGCACGCTGATGTTGTCGTGCAGCAGCACCACCGTCGCACCCGACAACACCGGGTAGGCCAGCGCCGCGCACGCGCCGGCCGCCGCGCCGAGGCGGCGGGTGAGCAGCAGCGGGCCGACGGCCGCCGCCACCGCCAGCGGGATGACGAACGCCGCCGAGGAGGTCAGGCCGACCGCAGTGACGCCGGTGGCCGCGAGCATCAGCAGCCGGGTCCGGGACGACCCCTCGGTCCAGCGGGTCAGGTAGACGTACAGCAGCGGGATCAGCACCGAGAGCATCATCGCCTTGCCCTGCCACATGCGCAGCAGGTGGAACGAGCCCAGCGAGGCGGCGCCGGGGCCCGACCACAGCAGGTAGACCGCGCCGAGCGCGAAGCACAGCGGCGCGCGCCGCGCCGACCAGGTCCGCGCGAGCCGCCACAGCGACCAGACCGCCAGGAACACCACGCCGGGCAGCATCGCGTACCAGAGCAGGGACGAGGCGTGCAGGCCCAGGACGCGGGCGACCGCGCCGACCAGCACCTCGACCGAGGAGACCGGCGGCTCGCCCGCGATCGGCCCCGTCGTCTGCCGGGAGAAGATGACGTCGCCGGCCGGGATCCGCCCGGTGGCGGCGGTGGCGACCGAGCGGGAGACGAAGAAGGTGTCGTCGCCGTCGGTGTTCACGAAGAACAGCGAGGCGACCGCGAAGCCCAACCCGGTGACCAGCGCGACGGGCGAACCCCAGCGCGCGGTGGCGGCCTCCTCGCGCTCGGCCGCCGCCAGCTCCTCGGCGTCGGTGCGGCCGATCCGGCCGCGGAACACCGCGTAGGCGGTGGCGGCCACGCTGACCACGCCGAGGACGCAGGCCAGGGCCCACGGCGCGCCGTCCTGGGTCAGCCCGGCGCAGACGCCCGCGCCGATGCCCGCGACGACCGCCGTGACGGGCACGGCGCGCGGCACGCCCGCCACGCGTCCCGGCCACTCGCGCGGCCGGGGCGCGTCCTCGGGGCGCAGGTACAGGTACAGGCCGGTGAGCGCGGCGGCGGCGACCGCCCAGCCGGCCAGCAGGGCCCACGTCGGCGGCTCCAGGAGCAGGCCGAGGTGGTACACCAGCGTCCAGAGGGCGAAGGCGAGCACGACCCCGTCGCCCACCCCGTCCAGGGCGCGGGTGAGGAGGTCGTTCGCGGGCCGGCGGCCGCCGCCCGGGGCGGGGACGGGGCCGGCGGTGCGGTCGTCCACGTGGATCATGCTGGTGCTCTTCCCCTCGGAGCGGCGGCCGGGTGCGGCGCCGCCGATTAGGTGATCTTCCTTGTGGGACGTTCCACCTGAACGCCGGGTTCACAGACGCTGAACATTCATGAGCTGGGAAAGTGGCTCACTGTAGCGCCGATATCCGCCCGATAAACGGCTAATCGGAGTGATGTGCCGCCGGGTGCGGGGCCCGCGTGTTGTGATGGACGGAGATCGCCGGACGGGGATCGCCACCGGTCCCGCCCCGACCATGGAGGTGCGCCGATGCGCCACGCCTTCGGCCTGCTGCTGGGCGTCCTGCTCACCCCGGCGCTGCTGTACGGCGCCGCCTGGGGGTACGTCCAGGCGGGCCAGTCCTTCGACGGGACCGGCCAGCTGATCACCGACCGCACCCGCGTCTACGGGGCGTTCGCGCTGCTGGCGGCGGCCGGGCTGGTGATGGGCGTGGTCATCGTGGCGCGGTGGGCCTCGCCGCTGGTGTCGCTGGTGCCCGCGCTGGCGCTGCTCGGCCTGTCGGCGGGGTTCCTCGCCGACCCGGGCCGCGTCCTGGACCTGCCGGGCCGCGTCCCGCCCGCCGGGGACCTGGACTTCGGGCTGCGGATGTTGCTGGGCTCGGGCGTGTACGCGCTGATGGGCTTCGCGCTGCTGACGCCGACCTGGGCGCCGCGCCGCTGGGGACGGCCCCGGGACCACGACGAGGAACCGGCCTTCCCCGAGTACTCCCCGGTGACCGGCCGCTGACCGCCCGGCCGGCTGGCTGGTCGGACGGCCACCGGGTCGACCGCCCGGCCATCTGGCTGACTGCCCGGCCGCCCGGCCGGTACGCCGGTCAGCTCGCCGGCGGGTCCGCAGATGAACTCGCGGGCCGGTCCACCGGTCAGGTCGCGGGGCCGCCCGCCGGGCGTCCGGCGGCGGGCTCGTAGGGCCGGTCGCCCCGGTACAGCCCGGCCAGCACCTCCTCGATGTCGGCCTCGCCCAGGCTGATGTCCACCACCTCGTGGTGCTCGGCGATCGCCGCCACCACCGCCGCCGCGTTCGCCGAGCGCGGCAGCCGCAACCACTGGCGCGGCCCGGCCACCCGCTCCACCACCACGCCGGGCACCGACGCGGGCGGCGTCACCGGCGGGCCCGGCCGGGCCAGGTCCACCACCAGCACGCGGTCGGCGTCCACGGTGGCGCGCAGCCGCGCCAGCCCGCCGTCGTAGGCCAGCCGCCCGTGGTCGATGATCAGCACCCGGTCGCACAACCGCTCGATGTCGCCGAGGTCGTGCGTGGTGAGCAGGACCGTGGTGCCGCGCTCGGCGTTCAGCCGCTCCAGGAAGCCCCGCACGGTGGCCTTGCTGACCACGTCCAGCCCGATCGTCGGCTCGTCCAGCACCAGCAGCTCGGGGTCGTGCAGCAGCGCGGCGGCGAGGTCGCCGCGCATCCGCTGGCCCAGGCTGAGCTGCCGCACCGGCGTGTCCAGGAACGGCCCCAGCTCCAGCAACGCGGTCAGCTCCGCCAGCCGCGTCCGGTGCGCGCCCGCCTCCACGCGGTACAGGTGCCGGATCAGCGTGAGGCTGTCGCGCAGCGGCAGGTCCCACCAGAGCGTGGTCCGCTGGCCGAACACCACGCCGATCCTCCGGGCGAGCGCGGTGCGGTGCCGGGCGGGTTCCAGCCCGGCCACCCGCACCCGGCCCGAGGTCGGCGTCAGGATGCCGGTCAGCATCTTGATGGTGGTGCTCTTGCCCGCGCCGTTGGGCCCGAGGTAGCCGACGAACTCGCCCGGCGCCACCGTGAAGCTCACCCCGTCCACCGCGCGCCGCTCGGTGCGCTCGCGCCGCAACCGCCCGGTCCGCCGCCGCACCGTGAAGGTCTTGACGGCGTCCTCGACCTCGATCATCGTCCTCAACTCCCCGTCGACCGGTAGTGCCGCAGGCCCGTCCGCCACGCCAGCGCCGCCGCCGCGCACACCGCCGCGGCCGCCACCGGCGCGGCGAACCGCAGCGCCGCCGGCAGGCCGAGCGGGTCGGGGCGGTCCAGCACGTACAGGGTGGGTTGCCAGTTCACGAACGCCAGCGGGATGACGAAGGTGACGCCGCGCACGAAGTCCCGGGCGAACACCGTCATCGGGTACTGGGTGAGGAACGCCCCGCCGTAGGTGACCGACTTGGTGGCCGCGTGCACGTCGATCAGCACGAACTGCACCGCCGCCGTCAGCACCCACAACCCACCGAACAGCACCGCGCCCGTCACGATCATCGCGGGGACCATCGCGACCCGGCCCGGCGTCCAGGAGACCTCCAGCGCGGGCAGCGACAGCGCCAGCGCGCCCAGCGCCGGGACCAGCTTGCCCAGCCGGCGCGGCGAGAAGTCCTCGGTCGCGATCTGCACCAGCGGGCTGACCGGCCGCACCAGCATCGCGTCCAGGGAACCTTCGCGGATGTGCCGGCCCAAGCGCTCGGTGGTGCCGAGGGCCAAGTCGGCCAACCCGAACGACGTCGTGGCTGTTCCGTAGAGGAACACGACCTCGGCGACGGTGAAGCCCGCGATGCGCGGCGCGTTCGCGTACAACAACGCGATCCCGGCCAGGTCCAGCGCGCCGACCACCGCCGTGGCCAGCCCGAGCAGCACCAGCGACACCGGGTACTGCGCGGCCGCCCGCGTCCAGGTCCAGACCAGCAGGAGGTACGTCCGCAGCACCGCGCCTGGCTCAGCCACCGTGGATCACCAGCTTCCGCCGGGCGGCGGCCGTCAGCGCCCGCCCGGCCAGCAGCAGCGCCGCCGCCCACGCCGCCTGGAACCCCAGCGCGGCGGCGAGGTCCGCGCCGGTGCGCTTGCCGAGGAACACGTCGGCCGGGACCTGGACCAGCGCCGCCCACGGCAGCGCGCGGGCGACCTCGCCCAGCGCCCCCGGGAAGATCACCAGCGGCACGATCATGCCGGAGAAGAACATCGACAACACCAGCTGCACCGCGTTCAGCCCCCGGTCGTCGTGCACCCAGAACACCGCCAGCGCCCCCAGGTAGCGCAGCCCGAACCCCACCAGCACCGCCAGCAGCGTCGAGAGCAGGAACGCCGCCAGCAGGCCCGGCCCCGGCGTCCGCAGCGGGAACAGCAGCGCCCCGGCCAGCAGCGGCGGCCCGGCGCGCAGCAGCAATGTCGCGGCGGCCCGCGCCAGGTCGTCGGCCAGCCACCAGCCCTGGAGGTCGACGGGCCGGTGCAGGTCCACCGCCACCGCCCCGGACCGGATGCGCTCCGACAGCTCCATCCCGCCGAAGATCTGCACCGGGCCGATCAGCGCCTGGGTGAGGAAGCAGAAGGTGACCGCGTCGGTGACGTCGTAGCCGCCCAGCGACGGCCGGACGCGCCACAGCGCGATGAGGATGTAGGCGCGGATGAAGCCGAACGCCACGTTGGACAGGGCCTCGGCCAGGGCGCTGACGGGGTAGGCGGTGTGCCGGCGGAACGCGTACCACGCCACCCAAGGAAGAACGCCCACTTGCCGAGAGCATAGGCAACGGCCCCGGCCCGGTCCATGGGTTTTCCACGCGGCGCGTTCCGGCGGGGCCGGGAAAAGCGGCGGGCCCCGGAGAATGCCCATGCCCCGGGGCCCTGAGTTTCCGCTCGCATGCGCACGCCGGCGGCGTTTAAGGGAACGGATCAGTCCTTAGTTCGCCGTGCTCAGCCACTGAGCCACGGGACCACGGAGAGGTCCCGACGGGATTCGAACCCGCGTGCGGCGGATGCCGTCCGTCCCCGCTCGATCCGGCGATGAGCGGAGAATGCTGATTCTGGAGCGAGAGCCTGAGCTTGACGCGGCTGCCTCTACCGTAGGGCCGCCCCGTGAACGGGGCCGCACCGATTGGGCCACCCGGGCCCGAGTGCCCGGTGAGGGATTCGAACCCCCAACTGTCGCCGACTGTTCAGACTGAGCTTCATCCTCAGCTTCACGTCCCGTCTCCGGGACGCACCCCCCGCGCTCCAGCGGGGGAGTCCGTTGATTCAGTTGTCCCGCCCGAACAGGTACGCGAACACCGCGTCACCCGCCTTGACGTCGTCCACCTCCGCGGCGTTGGCCTCCTCGCGGGCGAACTTGACCGCCGCCTGGAGGCGCTCCACCCGGTCGCGCAGCTCGTTGACGCGCCGCGCGGGCATCGCCCCGGAGAAGGACACCTTCGTCCAGGTTCCCACGATGACGTCCTCGGTGTACATCTCCACCTGGGCGGGGTGCTCCTTGGTCGCCTCGTACAGCACGTGGCTGCGCGGGACCTTCTTGGTGCGGGCGGTCTCCACCGGGTCGGTGCGCCACACGTCCTGGCTCTCGTCGTAGCTCCAGGACTCCCCGGCGTCCAGCACCGGCAGCTTGTCCACCAGCGTGCGCAGGTCGGTGAGCTGCTTCTCCAGGAACAGCAGGTAGGTCACCGGCACGCCGGACAGCAGCGTGCGGCCGTCCACGACGACGTCGGCGGTCGCGGCGCGGTTGGCCCAGTCCTTGGTGGCGACCACGTCGAACAGCCGGGTCAGGGACGCGGCGACCTCGCGCAGCACGTCCTCGGCCTTGAGCTGGACCTTGGTGGACTCGGGCGGCAACGACTCGCCCTCCTCGTCGCGCGGCCGGTAGGCGCGCGACAGGCCCGACAGCAGCGCGGGCTTCTGCAGGCCCTGGTAGGCGTCGGTGAGCTCCCGCTGCGTGCGGGACTTCACGCCCTTCTCGACGGCGATGATCTGGTTGAGCCTGGCCATGCGCGGCGCGCCCCCTCCTCGTTCCTGGTGATCGCCAAGGTAGTGGGAAGGGGCGCGTCCGCGCATCTCGTTTACGCCGTTATGCCGCTGTATGCGCCGTTACGGCAGCGGGGGCTTGCCGGTGGAGTAGATCCAGGTCTGGAAGAAGGCGTCCAGGTCCTGGCCCGCGACCTTCTCGGCGAGCGCGGTGAACTGCTCGGTGGTGGCGTTGGAGTGCCGGTACCTGGTGGCCCAGGTGCGCAGCAGCGTGAAGAACCGCTCGTCGCCGATCTTCTCGCGCAGGAACTGGAGCACCATCGCGCCGCCGCTGTAGACGCGCTGGTTGAACATGGTGTCGCGCTGCGGGTCGGCGATCTGCACCGACCAGAACGGCCGCCCGGCCGGGTCGGGGAACGGCCGCGAGTTGTAGGTGGTGCGGGCGGCGTCGTAGACCTTGACGCCGCCGTGCCGCTCGGCCCACCACTGCTGCGACCAGGTGGCGAAGCTCTCGTTCAGCCAGATGTCCTTCCAGCGGGCCGGGGAGACGCTGTCGCCGAACCACTGGTGCGCCAGCTCGTGCGCGATGGTGCCGGTGTTGCGGACGGCCGAGTAGACCGGCTTGCCCTGGGTCTCCAGGGAGAAGCCGAGCGGCTCGCCGTTGTAGCGGGCGTCGTCGGCGATCGCGCCGGTGGTGTTGAACGGGTAGGGGCCCCACGTCCTGGACCAGAGGTCGGTGGCCTCGCTGGTGGTGTTGAAGAAGAAGTCCACCGCGTCGGGCTGGGCGGCGATGAGCGCCGGGTCGACCGCGGTGTAGTTGGGCGTGCCGAGCGGCGTGCGGCCCGTCTTGATCTTCCACTTGCCGATGTCGATGGTGGTCAGGTAGGTCGCCATGGGGCTGTCCTCGACCCACCTGAACACGTTGGCCTTGGTGGCCGCGCGGCGGCGGCTGAAGGAGGCGTTCTGCGCCGAGCGGCTCTTCAGCCGGCCGTTGGCGATCGCCTCCAGGCCCGCCGGGACCTTGATCGTGTAGTCGTAGGTGGCCTTGTCCGACGGGTGGTCGTTGGAGGGGAACCACGTCGAGGCGCCGTTGGGCTCGCCGCCGACGAACGCGCCGTCGGGGGTGTGCAGGAAGCCGTAGGGGGAGCCGAACACGATCGGGGAGCCCACGATGGTCTGCGGCACGCCGCCGTAGGTGATCGTGGTCTTGAAGGTGCGGCCCTTGCGCAGGCCCTTGCGCGGGGTGATGACGAGCTCGGTGCCGCGCCGCTTGAAGTCGGCCTTGGCGCGGTCGACCTTGACGCGCTCGACGTCCATGCCGCTGAGGTCGAGGTTGAACGACGACAGGTCCTGGGTGGCGCGGGCGGTCAGCGTCACCGTGCCGTCGAGCTGGTCGTAGTCGGGGTCGTAGGCGAGGTCGAGCGAGTAGTGCAGCGCGTCGTAGCCGCCGTTGCCGAGGTTCGGGAAGTAGCTGTCGCCGACGCCGGGGGCGCCGGGCGCGTAGCGGCCCCGCTCGGCCGCGGTGGCGGCGGGGGCCAGGGCGACCGCGCACACGGCGGCCAGCGCCACGGGTAGGGCGCGGCCGGTGAGCCGGGGGCGGGATCGGGATTGGCGGTGGCCCATCGCGAGATCCTCTCCGTCGAGTGATCGAAAACGTGCCCACATTGCCGCTCTTGTAGTGAAAAGTCGATAGCCGCGCCGGATGTGGACAGGAGCGTCGCCGGGGCCACCTCCTGTCACCCTCCTACCGCGCTCGCGCGTCGGGGGTCTTGCGTGACGGGGGCCACACACGTGAGAATCCTTCACATTCTTGTGGAGGAGGTCTCATGGGCACCGCACGCATCCGCTGGGACGTGCTGCTGGGCACGCTGGTGCTGGCCGACGTGCTGGGCGTCTTCCTGCCCTCGCTGATCACGCTGGTCGGCAGCGCGGGGGAGACCCCGGCCGAGGTCATGGGCGCGTACGCGCTGTCGTGGTTCGTCGCCGCGTTCCTGACCGTCCCGCTCGCCCGGCTCGTGCCGGCGCGGCGGCTGGCGCTCGGGGCGGGGGCGGCGCTGATCGTCGCGCGGGCCGCGCTCCAGTTCACCGACGGCGACGGTCCGCAGCTGTACGCCGCGAGCCTCGGGCTGCTGGCCGGGCTGGTCTGGCTCACCGCGACCGCGCAGGCCGGGGCCGCCGGACCGGCGATGACGGGCCTGGTGGGGGGCCTGGCGCTGGCGACGGCGCTGCATGCGGCGCTGGAGGGGATCGACGTGGTGTGGCGCGGCGGGCCGCTGCCGTGGCTCGTCCTGATCGTCTACCTGGCGCTGTTCGGCCTCGCTCTCTGGCGGCGGTCCGACGACGGCCCCGGCGCGGCCCGCATGTGGCTCGCGGCCGGACCCGCGTTGCTGCTGTGGGGCCTGTACACCGGCAACAGCGCGCACGCCCAGGCCAGCGCGGGCTGGCCGGGCTGGGCAGCGGCGGCGCTGATCACGGGTTGCGCCGCGGCGTCGGTGGCGGTCGCGGCACAACCGCGCTTCTGGACGCGGCATCCCGCCGTCCCGGCGGTGCTGCTGGTGGTCTCGGCCTTGGGATTCGCCGTCGGCCGCGCGACGGTGGACGGCGTGCACGGCGTCGCGGCCTCCTGGACGGTCGGCGCGCAGGTGCTCGGCCAGTTCGCCCTGGCGGGCTGCCTGGGCTGGGCGGCGGCGCGGCCGGGAGCGGACCGCCCGGCGCGGCGCGGGCTGGCGATGGCGGGCGGGATGTTGCTGTTCGTCCTGCTGGTGTTCGCCTACTACTCGGCCTACGACCTGGGCGTCCCCAACCGTTGGGTGCCGGTGCTCGCGGCGCTGCTCGTGGCCGCGCCGAGCCTGGCGCGGACGGTCCGCACCGAGCGCGAGCCGGGCTTCGGCCCGTGGATCCCGGCCGCGATCGCGATATCGGTGGCGGCGGTGCTGGCCGCCCCGCTGTGGCGTCCGTCCGCACCCGCCTGGACGCCCGCGCCCGACGGCCTGCGGATCGCGGCCTACAACCTGCGCATGGGCTACGGCATGGACGGCACGATGACCGTCGAACGCCAGGCGGCGGCGCTGCGCGCCCTGCGGCCCCACATCGTGGTGCTGGGCGAGGTGGACCGGGCCTGGATGCTGAACGGCGGCCGCGACAACCTGCGGCTGCTGGCCGAACGGCTCGGCTTGCGCGCCGTCTGGGCCCCGGCGGGCGACGAGGTGTGGGGCGACGCGGTGCTGACCGACCTGCCCGTCACCCGCGTCTCCAACGCCCCGCTGGTGCGCGGCGGCCCGACCGGCGCGCAGGCGCTGCGCGTGGACGTGCGCTGGCAGGACCGCGACATCGCGGTGCTGGCGACCCACACCCAGCCGCCGACCGACTGGAGCGACCTCGGCCAGGCTGAGCAGCTCGCCGGGCTCGCCCGCGCGGCCGCCGCCGACCGGCGGGAGGTCGTGCTGGCGGGCGACCTGAACCTCCAGCCGGGCGAACGACCCTGGCACACGCTGCTGGGCGCGGGCCTGAGCGACGCGCTCGCCGCCGTCCGCCCGCTGCGGACCTTCCCGGCCGACACTCCGGACCAGCAGCTCGACCACGTGCTGGTCACCTCCGGCCTGACCGCCCGGGACGCGGTCTCGCCCGCCACCAACGCCTCCGACCACCGCCCGGTGGCGGTGACACTGACCCCGCGCGGCTGACCTGGGCCGGGGACGCCAGAAGGCCCGTCGCGGGTGTAGGACGCGACGGGCCTTCTCGCACCGGCCGAAGCCGGCAATCCTCGATGCACCTGTGGATTAGGGGAGGACCAGGGGGAAGGGTCAAGCCGTTCGACGGCCTCAGCCGTCACGCGAGTGACTAACTGTCCCGGCCGGGTGATGCCGGAGGCGAACCCGGCCGGGACAGATCGCGAAGCGATGTGGCATTCGCCAAGCTCTGGTCAAGGGGTGAGCCGCTAGGCGAACCCCTTGGGCCAGGGCTCAGAGAACTCAGTGGAACTGGCCTTCCTCGGTGGAGCCCTTGAGCGCCGTGGTGGACGAGTCCGGGGCGATGGCGGTGCTGACCAGGTCGAAGTAGCCGGTGCCGGCCTCGCGCTGGTGCTTGACGGCGGTGAAGCCGCGCTCGGCCGCCGCGAACTCGCGCTCCTGCAGCTCGACGTAGGCGGTCATGCCCTCGCGGGCGTAGCCGTAGGCCAGGTCGAACATGCCGCTGTTCAGCGAGTGGAAGCCGGCCAGCGTGATGAACTGGAACTTGAAGCCCATGTGGCCCAGCTCGCGCTGGAACTTCGCGATGGTCGCGTCGTCCAGGTGCTTCTTCCAGTTGAACGACGGCGAGCAGTTGTAGGCCAGCATCTGGTCCGGGTACTCGGCCTTGACGGCCTCGGCGAACTTGCGGGCCTGCTCCAGGTCCGGGGTGCCGGTCTCCATCCAGATGAGGTCGGAGTAGGGCGCGTAGGCCTTGGCGCGGGCGATGCAGGGCTCGATGCCGTTGCGGACCCGGTAGAAGCCCTCGGCGGTGCGGTCGCCGGTGATGAACTCGCGGTCGCGCTCGTCCACGTCCGTCGTGATCAGGGTCGCGGCCTCGGCGTCGGTCCGCGCGATGATCAGGGACGGCACGCCTGAGATGTCCGCCGCGAGGCGGGCGGTGTTCAGGGTCTTGATGTGCTGCGAGGTCGGGATGAGGACCTTGCCGCCCAGGTGGCCGCACTTCTTCTCGGAGGCCAGCTGGTCCTCCCAGTGCACGCCCGCCGCACCGGCGGCGATCATGCCCTTCATCAGCTCGAAGGCGTTGAGCACGCCGCCGAAGCCGGCCTCGGCGTCGGCCACGATCGGGGCGAGGTAGTGCGTGTCGTCGCCGCCCTCGCTCCAGGCGACCTGGTCGGCGCGCAGCAGCGCGTTGTTGATGCGGCGCACGACCTGCGGCACGGAGTTGGCCGGGTAGATCGACTGGTCGGGGTAGGTCTGGCCGGCCAGGTTGGCGTCGGCGGCGACCTGCCAGCCCGACAGGTAGATGGCCTTGAGGCCCGCCTTGACCTGCTGGACGGCCTGCATGCCGGTCAGCGCGCCGAGGGAGTGGACGTAGTCCTCCTCGTGCAGCAGCTTCCACAGGCGCTCGGCGCCGAGGCGGGCGAGGGTCTGCTCCTCCTGGACCGAACCGCGCAGCTTGACGACGTCCTCGGCCGAGTAGGTCCGCTCGATGCCGTTCCAGCGCTCGTCGTTGGCCCACTGCTGCCGCAGCTCGTCGGCTGCGCCCTTGAGGCGACTGTCGCTCATGTTCTTGCCCTTCCGTGTCGTCCCCTGGGTGCTTGACCACGACTATGCCCCGGTTGCAACCCCTTAGTGAACTCGTGGGTAACGAAAGAACTGCGAATTTTCCGCTACCATGAAGCCGTGACGACCTTGCGGCCAGAAGAACCCCTCATGTTGACGAGTGACGTAGATCTCGTCACCTTCGGGCAGCGCCTGCGTCATCTCCGGCGCAGTCGCGGCATGACCCTCTCCGACCTGGGCGAACGTGTCGGGCGCGCCCCCTCCCAGCTCTCCCTGCTGGAGAACGGGCGGCGCGAGCCGAAGTTGTCGCTGCTCCAGTCGCTGGCCTCGGCGCTGGAGGTCCCCGTCGAGGAACTTCTGCGCAAGCAGCCGCCCAGCCGCCGCGCCCAGTTGGAGATCGCGCTGGAGGAGGCCCAGCGCGACCCGCTCTACCGGACCCTCGGCCTGTCCCACCTCAAGGTGAGCAAGCGCATGCCGAACGAGGTCATCGAGCACATCCTGGCGCTGTACGGCGAGCTGCGGCGCAGCCGCACCAAGCCGACCGCCAGCCCCGAGGAGGCGCGCAAGGCCAACGCCGAGCTGCGCCGCGGGATGCACGAGCGCGGCAACTACTTCGGCGAGATCGAGCGCGTCGCCGCCCAGACGCTGGACGCGGTCGGCTACCGGGGCGGCGCGGTCTCCCAGGGCATGCTGATGACGCTGGTCAGCCACTTCGGCTTCGGCCTCCAGTACGTGCAGGACCTGCCCCGCTCGGTGCGCTCCATCACCGACCTGCGCAACCGGCGCATCTACCTGGAGCGCGAGCAGCTCGGCATGCACACCCCGCGCACGATCCTGCTCCAGACCCTCGGCCACATCGCGCTCGACCACGACGTCCCCCGCGACTTCGCCGACTTCCTCCGCCAGCGCGTGGAGGCCAACTACTTCGGCGCGGCCATGCTGATGCCCGAGCGCGCGGTGGTGCCGTTCCTGCAGGAGGCCAAGGCCAACCGCGAGCTGTCGGTGGAGGACCTCGCCGACGTGTTCGCCGTCTCCTACGAGATGGCCGCGCACCGCTTCACCAACGTCGCCACCCAGCACCTGGGCCTGCAACTGCACTTCACCAAGAACGACGAGAACGGCACCATCTACAAGGCCTACGCCAACGACGGCCTGATCTTCCCCCAGGACGAGGACGGCGCCATCGAGGGCCAGCGGATGTGCCGCGAGTGGGCCGGCCGCCACGTGTTCGACGCCTCCGACCGGTTCTCGGTCTACTACCAGTACACCGACACCCCCAAGGGCACCTACTGGTGCCTGTCGCACATCGACCCCACCCACGAGCGCGACTTCGCCATCACGCTGGGCGTGCGGTTCGAGGACTCGCGCTGGTTCCGCGGCCGCGAGACCACCAACCGCGTCCGCTCGGCCTGCCCCGACGGCGACTGCTGCCAGCGCCCGCCCAAGGAGCTGGCCGAGCGCTGGGAGGGCATGGCGTGGCCGTCGGCCCGCGCGCACTCGCACGTGTTGTCGGTGCTGCCGCCCGGCGCGTTCCCCGGCGTGGACGAGTCCGACGTGTACACGTTCCTGGACCGGCACGCCACCGGATGACCGGTGTGTTGTGCCGCTGTTAACTCTTCGGGTCGGCTGACGCGCCCACGCCCCACCGGTGCACGATCTGCGATGACATGGCGTTTCCTGGAGACGGGCCGCCGCCCGCGCAGGGTCTTCGGCGGGGCGGCCGGCCCGCACCAGCCGTCCGCACGGGAGGGGAGAGCGCGTGCTGCCTGAGGTCGCGTCGTGGATGCGCCGCCGTACCAGCGCGGCGGCCGACTGGCCGCCGCACACCCTGCTGGCCGCCAAGGGGGCGGCCCGGATCAGCGTCGTGCTGCCCGCCCGCGACGAGGAGGAGACCGTCGGCGCCATCGTCGGCGCCCTCCGCCGCGACCTGGTCGAGCGCACCCCGCTGGTGGACGAGATCGTGGTGATCGACTCCCGCTCCACCGATCGCACCGCCGCCGTCGCCGCGGCGGCCGGGGCCGAGGTCGTCGCCCAGGACGAGGTGCTGCCCGGCGAGGGCCGCCTGTCGGGCAAGGGCGAGGCGCTCTGGAAGTCGCTGGCGGTCACCACCGGCGACCTGCTGGTCTTCGTGGACGCCGACCTGCGCGGCTTCACCTCCTCCTACGTCACCGGCCTGCTCGGGCCGCTGCTGGCCGACCCCGCCGTCGGCTACGTCAAGGGCTGCTACGACCGGCCGCTGCTGACCGGCGGCGGCGCGGTCGAAGGCGGCGGCGGCCGGGTCACCGAGCTGGTCGCCCGCCCGCTGATCAACCTGCACTGGCCCCGGCTCGCCGGGGTGATGCAGCCGCTGGGCGGGGAGTACGCGGGCCGCCGCGGGCTGCTGGAGCGGCTGCCGTTCGTCACCGGCTACGGCGTGGAGCTCGGCCTGCTGCTGGACGTGTACGAGGAGGCGGGCCTGGACGCCATCGCGCAGGTGGACCTCGGCCGCCGGGTGCACTCCCACCAGAGCACCGAGGCGCTCGGCGCGATGTCGGGCCAGATCATGCTGACCGCCTGGTCGCGGCTCCAGCGGCACGGCCGGATGTTGCCGCTGGAGGCCCCGGCGACCGCGCTCACCCAGTTCCGCCGGGGCGGCGACGGCGCGGCCGAGGCGCGGGTCAGCGACGTCGGCGTGGGCGAGCGCCCGCCGATGATCGACGTGCCCGGCTACGCGGCGGCACGCCGCTCCCTGACCTCCTGAGCTGGCCCGGGACACGGGCCGCACCACGGGCCGCACCACGGGCCGCACCACGGGCGGGCCGGTCGTCCGGGCGCCCGGCGCCGGAATGTCCTATCGTTCAGGTGTGAATACAGGGGAATGGGATCAGTGGACCGCGGGGCTGGTGCCCCGGCCGGACCGGTCGGTGACCGTGATCGAACCCGAGGCCGACGGCGAGGGCTGGTGGGTCGGCGCGCCGAGCGCCGTGGCCGCCGACGGCGCGGTCTACCTCGCCTACCGGATGCGCCGCCCGCTCGGCGAGGGTCGCGGGCACGCGGTGGCGGTGGCGCGCTCGGCCGACGGTGAGCGCTTCGAGACCCTCCTGGTCATCGGCAAGGAGGAGATGGACGCCGAGTCCCTGGAGCGGCCCGCGCTGGTGCGGACCCCCGAGGGCGTCTGGCGGCTGTACCTGAGCTGCGCCACGACCGGCACCAAGCACTGGCGGGTGGAGGTGCTGGAGGCCGCCGACCCGGCCGGGTTCGACCCCCGCACCAGCCGGGTGGTGCTGCCCGGCGACGCCGCGACCGGCGTCAAGGACCCGGTGATCGTGCACCACGAGGGCCGCTGGCACCTGTGGGCCTCCTGCCACCCGCTGGCCGAGGACCACCAGGCCGACCAGATGGTCACCGACTACGCCACCAGCGACGACGGCCTGGAGTGGCGCTGGCACGGCACCGCGCTGGACCGCCGCGCGGGCAGCTGGGACGCGCGTGGCGTGCGGGTCAGCGCCGTCCGGTTCACGCCCGGCGGGATCGTCGCCGCCTACGACGGCCGCGCCAGCGCCTCGGAGAACTACGAGGAGCGGACCGGCATCGCCGTCGGCACCACCCCCGGCGCGCTCACGGCGTCGGGATCGGAGCCCTGGGGCCGCTCGCCCTACAGTCGGGGCGGCCTGCGCTACCTGGAGGTGCTGCCCACCGGCGACGGCGGCCACCGCCTCTACTACGAGATGACGCGGGCGGACGGCGCGCACGAGCTGCGCACCGAGCTGCGCGCCGGAGCCGGGGCGGGCTAGGGCGGACCCGCCCCGGCGGCTCGGCGCGGGCCAGTACGGCTCAGCGTCAGTGCGGCTCAGCGTCAGCTAAGTGCGGGTCAGCGTGAGCGGGGGCGGCCGTTGCGGGCCTGGCGCTGCCCGGCCGGACGGTCGCCCACGCGCCCGCCGCTGTCGTCGCGGGGCTTGCGCCAGTCGGCGAAGTCCTGGCCGGTGATCTTCTCCAGCAGCTCGATGTCGTCCTCGAAGTGGGGGATGAGCGCCTGGCGCTCGTCCCAGGACAGCGGCAGCCGCTGGCGGCCGTTCTCCTGGAGGGCCCGCTCCAGCGGCGAGGTGATCCGGGCGAGCGGGTGCCGGGGCAGCAGGGCGTCGGCCGCCGTGCCGATCCGCAACGTGCGGGCCAGGACGCGGTGCCGCAGCGTGGCGTCGGGATGGGCGGTGACGTTCTCGCGCGGTATCTCGCCGAGGACGCCGGTCTCCACGCCCAGGAAGTCGCAGATGCGGTCCAGCGTGGCGGCGGGCTCCCGCACCAGGGACAGGTAGCGCAGCGTCAGCACCTGCTCGCGCGGGAACAGCCGGTACAGAGCCTCCAGCTGCTCCCCGTACCGGCCGAGCCCGGTGTAGTGCCAGAAGTGCGCCCAGCCCGCGGCGATCCGGCGGGGCTCCTCCGCGCAGGCCTGCACGACGTCGCCGATCGGCTCCAGGCCCGCCGACCACAGGTGCGTCCAGTTGGAGTGGGCGCGCTCCACCGGGTCCCGCAGGACGACGATCAGCTTCACCTCCGGCACCAGGGCCCGGATGCGCTCGCGGGCGCCGGCGTCGTAGAGGTAGAACGGCGTGGACTCCCCGCGCAGGGCGCCGTCGGGCGCGCCGTCGAACAGGGCCTCGTAGTCGTCCCGGCGCCAGACGTGCTCCCGGTAGGTCTGGGCGTCGCCGGGGCCGCCCCGGGCGGGCGGCGGGCCGTCGGTGAGGAAGAACTTCGGTTCCTTCACCGGCGACAGGTACAGGCCCGGGTGGGCGGCGAGCGCGGCGTGCAGGGCGGTGGTCCCCGCTTTGGGCGCGCCGGCGACCAGGAAGTCGGGCAGTGCCATTTCCGTCTCCCGTTTCTCGGAGGAACAGCGGATCGATGGTTTACGACTTTACCCACCTAATTAGTAGGCATCTAGGCGTACGCCTTCCCAGTGCCCCGGCGCGTTCGACTTCCACCCGGCTCCGCTGTGACCCGGGCCACCCTGTTACCCGCGGTAACTCGCAAAGGTGCTACCGTTGGTAACACGGGATATTGGAGAAAGGGTCAATAACGATGACGAGCACCGAGCAGGCGGGCTTCTCGCTGGAGCCGAGCGAGGACGTCAGCGAGGTCCAGAAGTGGGTGCACGAGTTCGCGCGCGACGTGATCCGCCCCGCCGCCGAGGAGTGGGACGAGCGCGAGGAGACCCCCTGGCCGCTCATCCAGGAGGCCTCCAAGGTCGGCATCTACTCGCTGGACTTCTTCGCCACCCAGTGGCTGGAGCCCACCGGTCTCGGCATCCCGGTGGCCTTCGAGGAGCTGTTCTGGGGTGACGCCGGCATCGCGCTGTCGATCGTGGGCACCGGCCTGGCCGCCGCCTCCGTCGCCGCGGTCGGCACCCCCGACCAGGTCGCCGAGTGGGTCCCGCAGATGTTCGGCACCGCCGACGACGTGAAGCTCGGCGCGTTCTGCGCCTCCGAGCCCGACGCCGGCAGCGACGTCGGCTCCATCCGGGCCCGCGCCGTCTACGACGAGGCCAAGGACGAGTGGGTGCTGAACGGCACCAAGACCTGGGCGACCAACGGCGGCATCGCCGACATCCACGTCATCGTCGCCTCGGTCCACCCCGAGCTGGGCAGCCGGGGCCAGGCCAGCTTCATCGTCCCGCCGAACACCCCCGGCCTGAAGCAGGGCCAGAAGTTCAAGAAGCACGGCATCCGCGCCTCGCACACCGCCGAGGTCATCCTCGACAACGTGCGCGTGCCGGGCGGCCTGATCATCGGCGGCAAGGAGAAGTTCGACGAGCGCATCGCCCGCGTCCGCGAGGGCAAGAGGGCCAAGGGCCAGGCCGCGATGAAGACCTTCGAGACCACCCGCCCGACCGTGGGCGCGATGGCCCTCGGCGTCGCCCGCGCCGCCTACGACTACGCGCTGCAGTACGCCACCGAGCGCGAGCAGTTCGGCAAGAAGATCGGCGACTTCCAGGCCATCGCGTTCAAGCTGGCCGACATGAAGTGCCAGATCGACGCCGCCCGCCTCATGGTGTGGCGCGCCGCCTGGATGGCCCGCACCGGCAAGGACTTCACCAGCGCCGAGGGCTCGATGGCCAAGCTCATGGCCTCCGAGGCCGCCGTGCGCGTCACCGAGGAGGCCATCCAGATCCTCGGCGGCAACGGCTACACCCGCGAGTACCCGGTGGAGCGCATGCACCGCGACTCCAAGATCTTCACGATCTTCGAGGGCACCAGCGAGATCCAGCGCCTGGTGATCGGCCGCACCGTCACCGGCCTGCCGGTCCGCTGAACCGATGCCCGCGCCACCGCGTCCCGGCACGGCCTCAGGGCCGCGCCGGGACGCGTTCGGGGACCGTTCGGGGAACGGGTCAGCCGAAGCCGATGCCCCACGCGTCGGCGCTCGGCCGGGTCGCCGCCGGGTCGCAGCGCCGCGAGCCGCGGTGGCCCGGCTCGCGCCGGGCGGTCTCGTGACGCTCGGTGACGCGGGCCACGGCGCGGCGCGGGGACCGCAGCAGGTCGCCCTCCTGCGGCCCGGACTCCAGCAGCACCTTGCGCTCCTGGCCGGTCCAGGGCCGGGCGGGCCCGCTGTCGGCCTCGACCTTCACCACGGTGAGGGAGCCGTCCACCGACGGCCCCTCGCCGCCGGCGACCTCGAACAGGTAGCGCAGCGAGGTGCGGCCGACCTCGGCGACGCGCAGGCCGACCTCGACGACCTCGTGCCGCCACAGGCGGTGCCGGTAGCTGGCGGTGTAGTTCACCCGCGGCATGATCGGCAGGTACTCCAGGCCCAGCCGGTGCAGCAGCGTCTGCTCGGCGGCCTCCACCCAGCGGATCACCGTGGAGTGGTGGTAGTGGCCCGTGACGTCGGTGTCGCAGAGTTCTATGCGTTGCAGGACGCGGACGGCGGCGGGTTGCCCGGACATGGCTCACCTCGTGTTTCTGCAGGGGAATGCGGAGATCACCTCGAAACTAGGCGGATCGTGCACGGAGGGCAAGCAGTTGATCACTCTGGGTCACGTGTGTCGCGCGGCGGGCGCCGCCGGCCGGGTCACCTGGCGGCGGCCGGGCCCGGACGCTGGCGTAAGGTGAGCGGATCATGACGGGAGCGGGCGCGGGCACGGGCGGGGCGCAGGCGGGGTCGCGGCGCGACCCCGGCCGGCGGCGCGCCCTGCTGGAGGCCGCCGACCGGGTCATCCAGCGGGAGGGCCCGGAGGCGTCGATGGCCGCCATCGCCGCCGAGGCGGGCATCAGCAAGCCGATCCTGTACCGGCACTTCGGCGACAAGAGCGGCCTGTACCAGGCGCTCGCCGAGCGGCACACCCGCAAGCTCGTCGAGGGCATCCGGGAGGAGTTCTCCCGGGTGGGCTCGGTGCGCGCCCGCACCCGTTCCACGATCGAGACCTACCTGGCCACGATCTCGGCCAACCTCCACCTGTACCGCTTCCTGATGCACCGCGCCAGCGCCGAGGACGCGGCCACCCACAGCGCGATGAGCACCATGATCCGCGGGGTGAGCCGGGAGCTGGCCGAGGTGATGATCGCCGACGCCGGCATGACCGGCCCGGCCGAGCGCACCCGCGCCTACGTGTGGGGCCACGCGGTGGTCGGCATGGTGCAGACCGCCGGCGACTGGTGGCTGGACCACGCCGACGAGGTGCCGCGCGAGGCCGTGGTGGACGGGCTGGCCGACCTGATCCTGGACGGGCTCCCGGCGGTCGCCGCCGAGGGCCGCGTCCTGGAGTTGTTCCGAGAATGACGAATACCGAGGTGACCGTGCAGACCGACCTGCGCCCCGAGCCGGCCGTCGAGACCGACCGGCGCCCCTGGGGCGGCTTCGAGCGCTTCACGCTGAACGAGCCGTCCACCGTGAAGCTGATCCACGTGGACCCGGGGCAGCGGCTGAGCCTGCAGCGCCACCGCGACCGCGACGAGCTGTGGGTCGCGCTCGACCCCGGCGCGGTGTTCGAGGTGGCCGGGCGCCGCATCCTGCCCGAGGTGGGCGAGCGGGTGTTCATCCGGGCGGGGGAGACCCACCGGCTGAGCTCCGCGGGCCCGGCGGTGCGGGTCATGGAGATCGCGTTCGGGACGTTCGACGAGGACGACATCGAGCGCCTGGAGGACTCCTACGGCCGCGCCTAGCCCGCCTGTCCGCCGCCGCCCGCCCGCGTGACGCGGATCGTGGTCGATCCGCGCGGCGATCCCTGCCAGGATGGCAAGTGATCGCTTATCGGCGGCGTGGGAGGGCGTGCGGATGGACCTCGACCGGCTGGCCGGGCCGCTGGCGGACGTGCTCGCCGGGCACTACGGGCCCGGCGTGCGGGTGCGCGGGCTGGGCCGCGCGGCGGGCGGCTCGTCCCGGACGACCTGCTCGTTCGATGCCGTCACGGCGGCGGGGGAGGAGCACCCGCTGATCCTGCGGCTCGGCGCGCAGGACGTCGGCATGGGCGTGCCGCTCGTGCGCGAGGCCGCGCTGATGCGTGCCGCCGGGGCCGCCGGGGTGCCGAGTCCGGCGGTGGTCGCGGCGGGTGACGGGGACGGTCCGCTCGGCGCGGAGTTCGTCGTCATGGAACGTGTCGAGGGCGAGACCATCCCGCGCCGCGTCCTGCGCGATCCCACCCTGGCGGAGGCCCGCGCCGGGCTGGCCGTTCGTTGCGGCGAGATCCTGGCGGCGGTGCACCGCATCCCGCCCGAGGACGTGCCCGGCCTCGATGCGGCCGACCAGTTCGACACCTGGCGGGCCGTGCTGGAGGCGACCGGACGGCCCCAGCCCGCGCTGGAGTTCGCGTTGCGCAGGCTGGAGCAGGATCGGCCGCCCGCGCGACACACGACCGTCGTGCACGGCGACTTCCGCAACGGCAACCTCATCATCGGCCAGGACGGCGTGCGCGCCGTCCTGGACTGGGAGCTGGCCCACCTCGGCGACCCCATGGAGGACCTGGGGTGGTTGTGCGTGAAGGCGTGGCGGTTCGGCGCGGAACCCCCCGTCGGCGGCTTCGGCACCTACGAGCAGCTGGTGGACGGCTACGAGCGCGCGAGCGGCACGACCGTCGACCGGGCCGCGCTGCGCTGGTGGGAGATGTTCGGGGTGGCGCGCTGGGCCGTCATCTGCCTGATGCAGGCGCAGCGGCACCTCACCGGCGGCGAGCGGTCGGTGGAGCTGGCGGCGATCGGCCGCCGCGTCGCCGAGAACGAGTGGGACCTGCTGCGGATGTTGCCCTGACCCTTGCTACTTGATCAGGTGCGCGTAGACGATGACGTTGTCGCGGTAGGAGTGGTCGCTCTTGTCGTAGGAGCCGCCGCACGTCACCAGCCGCAACCCCGCGTAGCGCACCTCCCCGTACACGCGGCTGCGCGGGAACTCCCACTTGGGGACCTGCTCGACGGCGTCCACCTGGAACACCGCCTTCTCGTGGTCCTGCCGTACGACGGTGACGCGCGCGCCCGGCTTCAGCTTGTGCAGCCGGAAGAACACGGCCTCGCCGTCCAGGTCGTCGTAGTGGCCGAGCAGCACCGCCGGTCCCCGGCTGCCGGGCGCGGGCCCGTGCTCGTACCAGCCCGCGTCGCCGGAGCGGGCGAACGGCGGCACCTGCACGGTGCGGTCCTCGTTCTGCCCGACCCGGATCACCTTGGCCTTCACCTTGATGCCGGGGATCTCGATCCGCGCCGGGGGCGAGGCGGGCAGCTCCGGCCCGTCCGGGATGTTCCACAACGCGCGCGGCCCGCCCTGGTCGCGGTAGTGCGGCGCCTCCTGCTGGCCGCGCACGCCGTGCCCCATCGCGAGCGCGCCCAGCACCACCAGGCCGCCCGCGACGAGAACGCCGCGGTTAGGCCCGCCCACGGGCCCGCGACCGCAGCAGGGCCGCGCCGCCGATCCCGGCCGCGCCCGCCACCAGGGCCATGCCCATGCCGGTCCACGGCAGCTCCGGCCCCTGCGTGCCGCCGCCGCCCGTGGTCGCCCAGCCGTGCGGCTGCCGGTCGTGGTCGTTGTCGGTGCCGCCCTGCTTCACCCGCACCGTGCCCTGCTGGGAGTAGTTGGAGGTGATGCACTTGGCCTCGACCCGGTAGGTGCCGGGCCGGTCCTTGGCGACCCGCACCGAGACGCTGAACCAGCCGTCGTTGACGACGCCCTTGCCCTGGGCCGCGCCGGAGATCGACACGTAGCGGTCGGTGTCCTTGCAACCTCCGGCGACGGTGACGGTCTGGCCGGGACGGGCGACCGACGGGTCGACGTCGAGGTCGTCGGCGTGCGCGACAGGCCCGAACGCGGCGAGGCCCGTCAGCAGCGCCCCCGTGAGCAGCCCTGTGCGGACGGCGGCTTTCGTGTGCACCCTGTCCCCCCGAGATCCTGAGTGTGCCTCTGGTCGTCCTCGCGGAACGTGATTCCCTGACCACACGTCGATCAAGGGGGCGCGGGGGCTTTCTTTGCCGAGTCTTGTGGGCCCGACGGGCGGGTCGCGGCCCAGGGGGCAACGGCTCAGCGCAGGCCGAACTCCCAGGTCCGGCCCTCGGCGTACTCCTTCAGGATGCGGCGCGCGGTGGTGGTGACGTGCACCTCGTCCGGGCCGTCGAAGATGCGGCCCGCCCGCGCGTGCCGGTACATGTGGTCCAGCGGCGTGTCCCCGGTCAGCCCCTCGGCCCCGTGCACCTGGATCGCGCGGTCGATGACGTTGTGCAACATCCGCGCCGCCGCCACCTTGACCGCCCCGATCTCCACCCGCGCCCGGTCCCCGGAGTCGATCTTGTGGGCGGCCTGGAGCGTGAGCAGCCGGGCCGCCTGGATCTCGGTGTAGGAGTCGAACACGTGCTGCTGGAGGAGCTGCTTTTCGGACAGCGGCCCGCCGAACGCGCTGCGCTGGTGCAGCCGCGCGCACATCAGGTCGAACGCCCGCTGCGCCTGCCCGAGGAACCGCATGCAGTGGAAGATGCGGCCGGGCCCGAGCCGCTCCTGCGCGATGACGAAGCCGTGGCCACGCGGCCCGAGCAGGTGGTCCTCGGGCACCCGGACCTCGTCGTAGAGCACCTCGCAGTGCCCGCCGTCCAGGCCGAGCACCGGGGTGTCGCGCACGATGGTGTAGCCGGGGGTGTCGGTCGGCACCAGGATCATGCTGAACGACAGGTGGGGCGAGGCGTCGGCGGGCTCGGTGCGGCACATCACGGTGGTGTAGGCGGCCCGGTCGGCGAGGGTGGTGAACCACTTGCGGCCCCGGATCACCCACTCGCCGCCCTCCAGCGTCGCGGTGGTGGTGAGCTGGGTGGGATCGGAACTGGAGATGCCGGGCTCGGTCATCGCGAAGCTGGGGTAGATGTCGGCCTGCACCAGCGGCTTGAGGAAACGCTCGCGCTGGGCGTCGCTGGCGTGGCGGTGGAGCATCAGCGAGTCCTGCAACGTGAACGTGCCGAGCGCGAGCTGCCCGAACTCGCTGCGGCCCTGCACCTCGTTGACGTACACGTAGTCGAGGAACGGCAGCCCGCCCCCGCCCAGCTCGACGGGGTGGCCGAGCGCCCACAGGCCCTCGTCCTTGGCTTGGCGCTGGAGATCGCGCAGCAACCGCTCGGCCTGCTCGCCGCCGGCGCGCAGTTCGGGCTCGGCGGGCTCGACCCGTTCGGTCATGAAGGCGTGGACGGCGTCGCGGACCGGCCGCACGGACGCGGGCATCTCGAAGCTCATGATCCCTCCTCGGGCTAGAATCGCATTCTGTCCGAGTCGAGGGAGATGCGCGATGCCCCCGCCGCACGACGCCCCGTCCGCCGCCGAACTGGTCGCGGCCGTCCGCGAGTTCCTGGAACGCGACGTGCTCGGCGCGCTGGAGGGACGCACCCGCTTCCACGGCCTCGTCGCGATCAACTCGCTGGCGATCGTGGAACGGGAGATGGAGTTGGGGCCCGAGCAGGCCGCCCGGCACCGGGAACGGCTGCGCGCCTTCGGCTGCTCCGACGACGCCGCCCTGGCCGCCGCCATCAGGGCGGGCGACCTGGACGACCGCCACGACGAGCTCAAGGCGGCGCTGCTCGACGCCGTCCGCGACAAGCTGGAAGTGGCGAATCCGGCCTACCTGGACGGCTGACGCCGCCCACGCAGACCGGATTCGCGCGGACTCCACGGATCAGGTGCTGGAGGACAGCTCCAGGTCCTTCACCTTCGGGTCTCCCTCGTCGGCGGTGTAGTCCGCCTCGCGGGTAGCGTCCACGCCGTCGGCCACCTTCGCGCCGCGCAGCACCAGCGTCACGACGACGGCCAGGACCAGGTTCACGGCCAGCGCCAGCACGCCCACGTACACCGTCATGGTCGTGTCGAAGCCGAACTCGCTCAGCTTGAAGGCCGAGCCGCCGAAGTGCTCCTTCTTCTTGGCCACGTTGGGGATCTGGTAGAGCATCCACAGGCCCGCGATCAGGCCGCCCGCCCAGCCGACGACCAGCGCGCCGCGGTGGAACCAGCGGGTGACCAGGCCGAGGCCGACCGCCGGGAGCGTCTGGAGGATGATGACGCCGCCGATGAGCTGGAGGTCGATGGAGAACTCGGGGTCCAGCAGCAGGATGCAGGCCACCGCGCCGACCTTGACGACCAGCGACACCAGCTTGCTGACGGTCGCCTCCTCCTTCTCGGAGGCGTCCTTGCGCCAGTACTCGCGGTAGATGTTGCGGGTGAACAGGTTCGCCGCGGCGATCGACATGATCGCGGCGGGCACCAGCGCGCCGATGCCGATGGCGGCGTAGGCGACGCCGGTGAACCAGCTCGGGAAGGTCTGGTCGAACAGCAGCGGCACCACGGTGTTGGTGTCGACCTTGCCGTCGGTGGTGATCGGCTTGACGCCCGCCGCGATGGCCATGAAGCCCAGCAGCGCGATCAGGCCCAGCACGAAGCTGTAGGCGGGCAGCGCCGCCATGTTGCGCTTGATGACGTTGCGGTTCTTGCTGGCCAGCACGCCGGTGATGCTGTGCGGGTACAGGAACAGCGCCAGCGCGGAGCCCAGCGCGAGCATCGCGTAGTTGAGCTGGTTGCTGCCGTCGAGCAGGACGCCGTCGTTCGGCGCCGGGGTCTTGTCGAACTTGGCCTGCGCGGCGTCGAAGATGCTGCCCCAGCCGCCCAGCTTGCTGGGGATGTAGAGCACGGCCGCGATGATCACGATGTAGATCAGCACGTCCTTGACGAACGCGATCAGCGCGGGGGCGCGCAGCCCCGACTGGTAGGTGTAGGCCGCCAGGATCGCGAACGCGATGATGATCGGCCAGTGCCCGTGCACCCCCATCGCCTTCAGCACCGCCTCGATGCCGACGAGCTGGAGCGCGATGTAGGGCATGGTCGCCACGATGCCGGTGAGCGCGATGACCAGCGCCAGCGTGGGCGAGCCGAACCGGGCCCGCACGAAGTCGGCCGGGGTGACGAAGCCGTGCACGTGCGACACCGACCACAGCCGGATCAGCACCAGGAACACCAGCGGGTAGACCACGATCGTGTAGGGCACGGCGTAGAACCCGGCCGCGCCCGCGCCGAACACCAGCGCCGGGACCGCCACGAAGGTGTAGGCGGTGTACAGGTCGCCGCCGATGAGGAACCAGGTGATCCAGCTGCCGAAGTTGCGGCCGCCCAGGCCCCACTCGTCCAGGCTCTCCATGGAGGTGGGGCGGCGCCACCGCGCGGCGACGAAGCCCATGCCGCTGACCACCAGGAACAGCACGCCGAAGATGATGAGTTCGGTGAGGTGCTCGCTCGACACGGCTCAGCCCTTCTTCCGGGTCATCCGGTAGACGAGGACCGTGCAGGCCACGCCCAGCGGGATGAAGCAGAGCTGGATCCAGTAGAAGGCCGGGAATCCGGCGATCCTGGGCTCGTCCCTGTTGAACAGCAGGGTGAGCAGGGGCAGGACGACCGGGACCACCAGCAGCCAGTTCCATGGGCTGCGGTCGGTCCGGCGGGGTTCCGGCGGCGGGTCTTGCGCGGCCACGGATTCTCCTCGTTGCGTGGGCAGGGCACGGGGTGTCCGTATGGTGAGACGATCCGCGCCCCGGGGATGGGTGGCGTGAGCCTACTGGCCCAGGGATCACGGGAGGATCTCGGTCGCGGCACGACTTTGCCGGAACGTTCCAATATGTGGACGTGCAGGTCAGAGCAGAGATAGTGGACGATGCGTCAGCAGCGGGTCACAGGGTGCGGGGCGCAGGTACCGGTCACACGGTGCGGTCGGCGGCGGTGCGCGGTTCGTGCCGCACGTCCTCGGGCCGGTCCAGCTCGCGGGTCCAGGCGGCGAACTCCACCAGGATCCCGTCGGGGTCCTTGAAGTAGATCGACCGCACGAACACGCCCTCGTGCATCTCCTTGGCCACGCCGAACTCGCTGTCGTCGTGGTTGAGCAGCACGCCGACGTCGATCCCCTTGGCGACGAGCCGGTCGCGGTACTCCTCGATGCGCTCGGGCGGCACGTCGAAGGCGATGTGGTTCATCGACCCGACCGCCGACAGCAGCTCGCCCCGGTCGGGCAGGTTCTTGGGCGCCGACACGCCGGGCACGCCCTCGGGCGCGTCGGGGAACCAGAAGAACGCCAGCGCGTTCTCGCCGCCGCAGTCGAAGAAGAAGTGCTGGCCCCAGCCCATCGGCAGCTCGATGGTCTTGATCAGCGGCATGCCCAGCACGCCCTGGTAGAAGTCCACCGTCGCCTTCATGTCCCGGCAGACCAGGGCCAGGTGGTTGACGCCGCGCAGCTCGAACTCGGTGTTGACCCGGTCCACGGCGGTCCTCCCGCGCCTCGCGTGCAAGTGATCCCTTGCGTCCATCCTGACAGGAACTGGCCGCGAACAGAACCCCGCCCGACCCGTGCCCGGCCCGCACGCCGACCCGGGCGCTTGGCCCGCACCCCCGCGACCCGGTACCCTCGCCCCATGCGAACCGGAGACCGCCAGTGGTGGTGGCGCCGCTGAGGCGGCGCCGGTTCTCGCACGTTCGACTTCCAGGCGACCGCCCCGTCCGGCGGTCGTCTCGCGTTTCCCGACCGGACGGGGCCCGACCACGAGGGGCCACCCACGGTGGAGACCGTCCCGCACCAGCCGCTGACCACCGAGTTCGTCACCGCCGGTGGCGTACGGGTGACCCGTACCGCCACGCCGGTCGATTCCGAGCGCAAGTCCGACGTGCTCAACGCCCTCGTCGCCGCCGTGGGGGAGCGGCGCGGCGGCGTGCTCAGCTCCGGCATGGAGTATCCCGGCCGCTACAGCCGCTGGCACATGGCCTACCTCGACCCCTGCCTGGAGCTGGTCGCGCGCGGCCGCACCGTCACCGCCGAGGCGCTGAACGACCGGGGCCGGGTGCTGCTGCCCGCGCTGGCGGAGGTGCTGCGCGGCACCGGTGAGGTCGTGGCCGACGAGCCGGGCCGGTTCGCCGTGCACGTGCCGCCGTCCGACGGGTTCTTCCCCGAGGAGGAGCGCAGCCGCCAGCCCACCGTCTTCACGGCGCTGCGCGCCGTCGTCGACCTGTTCCGCTGCGACGACCCGCACCTCGGCCTGTACGGCGCGTTCGGCTACGACCTGACGCTCCAGTTCGAGCCGCTGCGCACCCGCCTGGAGCGCCCCGACCACCAGCGCGACCTGGTGCTGCACCTGGCCGACGAGATGGTGGTGGTGGACCGCAAGCGCGAGACCTCCCACCGCATGTCCTACGAGTTCGAGGTCGGCGGCGCGAGCACGGCGGGGCTGCCGCGCGCCACCGAGCCGACGCCGGTCCCGGTCGCCGCCGAGCTGCCGCCGCAGCCCGTCCCGGGCGTGTACGCGCAGATGGTGCGCGACGCCAAGGACAAGTTCGTGCGCGGCGACCTGTTCGAGGTGACGCCGGGCCACGCCATGTACGGGCGCTGCACCTCCCCGGCGGCCTTCTTCGAGCGGCTGCGCGAGACCAACCCCGCGCCGTACGAGTTCATGTTCAACCTGGGCGAGGGCGAGTACCTGGTCGGGGCGTCGCCGGAGATGTTCGTGCGGGTGAGCGGCGACCGGGTGGAGACCTGCCCGATCGCGGGCACGATCCGGCGCGGCGGCGACGCGCTGGAGGACGCCGAGCAGATCCGCACCATCCTCACCTCGGCCAAGGACGAGTCCGAGCTGACGATGTGCACCGACGTGGACCGCAACGACAAGTCGCGGGTGTGCGTGCCCGGCAGCGTCAGGGTGCTGGGCCGCCGCCAGATCGAGCTGTACTCGCGGCTGATCCACACCGTCGACCACATCGAGGGGCGGTTGCGCCCCGGTTTCGACGCGCTGGACGCCTTCCTCACCCACATGTGGGCGGTGACCGTCACCGGCGCGCCCAAGACGTGGGCGATGCAGTTCATCGAGGACCACGAGGACGCGCCGCGCCGCTGGTACGGCGGCGCGGTCGGCTGCGTCGGCTTCGACGGCTCGATGAACACCGGGCTGACGCTGCGCACCGCGCAGATCCGCGACGGGATCGCCACCGTCCGGGCGGGCGCGACGCTGCTGTACGACTCCGACCCCGACGAGGAGGAGCGCGAGACGCACCTGAAGGCCAGCGCGCTGCTGGGCGCACTCGCCGCCTCCGAGGGCGAGGCCGCGTCCGGGGCCGCCGGTGCCGCGCCCGCCGCCGAGCGGGCCGAGGCCGGGCCGGGCGACGGGCTGAAGGTGCTGCTGGTCGACCACGAGGACTCCTTCGTCAACACCCTGGCCGACTACTTCCGGCAGCAGGGCGCCGAGGTCGTCACGCTGCGGCACGGCTTCCCGGCGCGGATGCTGGACGAGCAGGCCCCCGACCTGGTGGTGTTGTCGCCCGGCCCCGGCCGCCCGGACGACTTCGCCGCCGGAAAGCTGCTGGACGACCTGGACGCGCGCGAGCTGCCGGTGTTCGGCGTGTGCCTGGGCCTGCAGGCCATGGTCGAGCACGCCGGGGGCGAGCTGGGGCTGCTGCCCGAGCCCGCGCACGGCAAGCCCGGCCGGGTGCGGGTGACCGGCGGCGAGCTGCTGGCGGGGCTGCCCGCCGAGTTCACCGCCGCCCGCTACCACTCCCTGCACGCCACCCCCGAGCAGGTGAAGGGCTTCGAGGTCACGGCGCGGACCGGCGAGGTGGTGATGGCGATCGAGGACCCGGAGCGGCGGCGCTGGGCGGTGCAGTTCCACCCGGAGTCGATCCTGACGGCGGCGGGCGGCGCGGGGCACCGCATCGTGGCGAACGTGCTGGAGTTGTGCCGCAAGCGGGCGAGTTAGGGACGAGAGGCGGGCCGCCGATCGTGCTCCAACGCGCAGGTCGGGAGATTAGTGTCCTGATAGAACGGTGATTTCGGACACCGTAGCGATGATCCGCGTTTGTCCCGGTCAGGGGCGGGGATCTTGGCGCCATGGCTACGATTCTCTGGCTCATCGCCGTCATCATGATCATCGCCGGGATCTACGTGATCATCGCCCGGCGCGACCTGCTGTGGGGGATCGTCCTCATCGTTCTCGGCTTCCTGGTCGGCCCCGGCGGCGTCAGCATCTTCAACCCTTGACGCCCCCGTAACGGCCGGCCGCCAGGCGGACGGTCGCGGCGTGGCGCTCGCGCAGCTCGCGCGGCGCCACGACCTCGACCTCCGCGCCCAGCCGCAACAGCTGGTCGAGCGCGACGTCCGGGGACTCGACGGGCAGGGTGGTACGCGTCCACCCGTCCGCGTCGGGCTCCCCGGCCGTCGCGACGGCCCGCTCGACCGCGTACGGCTCGGCCACGTGCCGCAGCGCGCGCATCCCGGCCGGGCTCAGCCGCACGGTGATCTCCTCTTTCAACATCGACCGCACGAACCGCTCCGCTTGCCCGGCCCAGTGACCGGGCAGGTCGAACCCCTCGTCCCGCTCGAACACCGCCCCGGTGGGGGCCACCGCCGCCACCCGGTCCACGCGGTAGGTGCGGGCGCTCCCGTCCACCCGGGCCACCAGGTACCAGGTGCCGTTCTTGAGCACCAGCCCGTAAGGCTCGGCCACGCGCAAGACCTCGCCGTCCCGGCCCTTGCGGTAGCGCAGCTCCACGACCTCGTCGCGCCACACCGCCCGCGCGAGGTCCCGCAGCAGCGGCGGCGGCCCGGACTCCCCGAACCAGCCGGGCGCGTCCAGATGGAACCGCTGCCCCGTCCGCGCCGGCGCGTCCCGCAATGACGACGGCAGCGCCGCCAGCACCTTCAGCTCGGCCGCCGCGACCGCGTCGGCCAGCCCCATGTCACCAGCCGGGCCCGGCAATCCCGCCAGGAACAGCGCCTCGGCCTCCTCGCGGCTCAGCCCGGTCAGCCGCGTCCGGTACCCGCCGACCAGCCGGTACCCGCCGCGCCGCCCCTGCTCGGCGTAGACCGGCACCCCGGCCGCCGACAGCGCCTCCACGTCCCGGTACACCGTGCGCTCGGACACCTCCAGCTCGCGGGCCAGCTCGGCGGCGGTCATGGCCTCCCGCGACTGGAGCAGCAGGACCATCGAGATGAGGCGGGACGCGCGCATCGCACCATCCTGACATTCTTGTGTGAGATACCCGCCTCCGCCCTGTTCTGCGAGGTGGGAGCGTTGCTAGCGTCCCCGGCGTGACCACCCTTACCCCCGCTTCGACGGCGTTCATCGACGCCCTGCCCAAGGTCGAGCTGCACGTCCACCTGGTGGGCTCGGCCTCGGTCCCCACCGTGCTGGAACTGGCCCGGCGGCACCCCGGCGGTCCCGTCCCCACGGACGAGGCCGCGCTGCGCGACTTCTACGTCTTCCGCGACTTCCCGCACTTCGCCGAGGTGTACCTGGCGGTGTCGGACCTGGTGCGCGACCCCGAGGACGTGGCGACGCTCGTGGTCGGCATCGGCCGCGACCTGGCCGCGCAGCGGGCCCGCTACGTCGAGCTGACCGTCACGCCCTACAGCCACCAGCGCGTCGGCATGCCCATGCCCGCCATCACCGAGGCGCTCGACCGCGCCGTGGTGGAGGCCCGCGCGGCGTACGGCATCGAGATCGCCTACATCTTCGACATCCCCGCCGAGTTCGGCGACGACGCCGCGCGCGGCACGCTCGCGCACGCCCTGGAGCACCCGCCGCAGACACTGGTCGGGTTCGGGATCGGCGGCATCGAGCAGGTGCGCGCCAAGCACCGCGACTCCTTCCGCGACGCGTTCCGGGCCGCCCGCGCCGCCGGGCTGCGCAGCCTGCCGCATGCCGGGGAGATGAGCGGGCCGGAGACGATCTGGGAGGCGCTGGAGCACTACGGCGCCGAGCGCATCGGGCACGGCATCAACTGCCTGGCCGACCCGCGCCTGGTCGCCCACCTGCGCGAGACGCAGATCCCGCTGGAGGTGTGCCCGACCTCGAACGTGTGCACCGGACAGGTCGCGTCCCTGGCCGAGCACCCGCTGCCCCGGCTGCTGGCGGAGGGGCTGTTCGTGACCCTCAACAGCGACGACCCGCCGATGTTCGGCACGACGCTGACCCGCGAGTACCAGGTCGCGGCGGAGGTGCTGGGGCTGGACCGCGACGGGCTGGCCGCCGTCGCGCGCAACGCGGTGCTGGCCTCGTCGCTGGACGAGGCGGGCCGCCGCACGATCCTGGACGAGATCGACGCGGTGGTGGCCGCGCACTGAACGCCCGGCCGCGCCGGGGTCAGTCCTCCGGCGCGGCCGCCACCTCCACACGGGTGTCGTGGAAGACCGGGCCGCCGCCCATGTCGGTGTCGCGCTCGTCCACGACGGCGTTGACGTTCGCGCCGCCCGCGAACTTGGCCCAGTGCCCCTTCGTGGTCGCCGCCACGCCCGGCCGCACCACGTCGCTGATCTCCAGCACGCCTTCGAACGCGCCCCGGTCGTTGTGGGCGCGCACCCGCTGCCCGTCGGCCAGGCCGCGCGCGGCCGCGTCGTCGGGATGCAGCCGCAACACCGGCCCGCCCGACCTGCGGCGCAGCTCGGGGTTGCTGCCGAACACGGTGTTGAGGAAGTGGTGCGAGGCCGCCGAGATCAGGGCCAGCGGGTAGCGCGCGGCCCGCTCGGGATCGGCGACCTCGGCGGGCGGGATGTAGCCGGGCAGCGGGTCGTGGCCCTCGCGCGCGGCGCGCTCCGACCAGAACTCCAGCCGTCCCGAGGGCGTGGGGAACCGCTCGGCATACGGCAGGAACGGGTCGGGCACCGCGAGCCGCACGAACCCCTCCTTGCGCAGCCGGTCCAGGGTGATGCCCGCCAGCCAGGGGTCGGGGGAGTTCAGCGCCTGTTCGGCGAGGCTCTCGTCGGAGTCGTACAGCGCGGGTTCGGTCAGGCCCATGCGCCGCGCGAGCCGCCGGAAGGTCTCGGTGGCGGGCAGGCACTCGCCGGGCGGCGCGACGGCGGGCTCGTTCCAGGCCAAGTACAAATGGCCGTAGCCGTCGTGGAGGTCGGCGTGCTCGTGCTGCTTGGTGGCGGGCAGCACGATGTCGGCGTAGTCGGTGGTGTCGGTCGGGAACTGCTCGACCACCACCGTGAACAGGTCCTCGCGCGCCAGGCCGCGCCGCACCTTGTTCTGGTGGGGCGTGCTGCCGACTGGGTTGGCGGCCAGCACGAACAGCGCCTTGACCGGCGGGCCGTCGATGTCCAGCAGCCCTTCGCCGAGGCGGCTCATCGACAACGTCCGCACCGGCGCGGTGCGCAGGTCGTCGCGGTAGAGCGCGGCGCGGTTCAGCCTCATGTGCTGCGAGGTGGACCCGGCCACGCCGCCGCCCAGCCGCGCCCAGTCGCCGGTGACGGCGGGGATGCAGGCCAGCGTGCGCAGCGTCGTGCCGCCGCCCGCGTTGCGCTGGAGGCCCTGCGTGGCGCGGATGGCGGTCGGCCGGGTGCGCGCGATCCGCTCGCCGAGCGCCACGATCCGCTCGGCGGGGACGCCGGTGATCTCGGCGGCGCGGGCGGGCGGGAACTCCGCTATGCGCTCGGCGAACTCCGCCCAGCCGAGGGTGTGGTCGCGCAGGAAGTCCTCGTCCTGCGCGCCCAGGCCGACGATCACGTGCAGCAGGCCGAGCGCCAGCGCCGCGTCGGTGCCCGGCAGCGGGGCCAGGTGCTCGTCGGCCTGCTGGGCGGTCCGGGTGCGCACCGGGTCGATCGCCACCACGTGCGCGCCGTCCTTGCGGGCGGCCTGCACGAACTTCCACACGTGGTGCCCGCTGGTGAGGGGGTTGGTGCCCCACAGCAGGATCAGCTTGGCGTGCGCGAGGTCCTCGGGGTCCATGCCCGCCGCCGACCCGACCGTGTAGCTCAGCCCGGCGTTGCCCGCCGAGGAGCAGATGTTGGCGTCGTGCCCGGAGGCCCCCAGCACGTTGAAGAAACGGCGGCCGGGCTGCCCCTCCTGGCCCTGGAGGTAACCGAGCGTCCCGGTGCCCCAGTACGGCCAGATCGCCTCGCCGCCGTGCTCGGCGACCACACCGTCCAGCCGCGTGGCGATCTCGTCCAGCGCCTCGTCCCAGGTGATGCGCTCGAACCGGCCCTCGCCCTTCGCGCCGACCCGGCGCATCGGGTACCGGATGCGGTCGTCCTGCGCCGAGTGCTCCAGCCACCGGTTGACCTTGGTGCACAGCGCGCCGCGCGTGTAGGGGTGGTCGGGGTTGCCGCGCAGGCCGACCGCCTGGCCGTCCTTGACGGAGACGACCCACGAGCAGCCGTCGGGGCAGTCCAGCGGGCAGGCGCCCAGGACCTTCAGCTCGGTCACAGGTCCGCCTCCAGCCGGTCGTCGAGGTAGGCCGCCACGTCCGGGCTCTCCGGCCGCGTCAGCACGTGCCGCAGCCAGGCGCGCCGCTCGTGGTCGTGCACGGCGCCTTCCCAGACGCAGAACACCGCCGGGGTGGGATGCGGCGCGAACGCGCCCGGATCGTCCAGCGGCGCGGAGTACAGGCGCTGGTGCAGCTCGTTCTCCCCGGCCCACCAGTCGAAGAGGGCGAAGCAGTAGTCGCCGCCCCGGTGGACGACCACGAAGCCGAGCCCGTAACGGTCGGGATCGGGACCGCCGTCCAGCACGGCGGGGGAGGGGAACACCTCCAGGGCCAGCCTCAGCGCGGCCTCGACCGCCTCCGCCGGGGGCCGCTCGCCCTCGGAGGTGATCCCGTACACCTTGAGCCGCCACCCGGCGCTCTCGTGGAGCGCCAGGAACCGGATCGGGCGGGGGCGATGGGGACCCCGGACCGGGACGAGCCGCGACATGACGCCTCCGAGCCTTCCGAACGGGCGAAAGCCCCAGTCTGAGGCATAGCCTCATGAGTGTCACCCTGAGACGCACATTACGTCGCTGGTGGGACCACCCCCGCGCGCCCCGCCCACTACCCTTGCGGAGGCCGAGAAGCGACGAGGGGGAGGACCACCGATGGGCGAGGCGTTCGAGCCGGAGTTCCGCAACGATGTGACGGTCGAGCTGATCAAGTCGGCGGCCTCCGACGCCGACGTGTTGTGGGCGGCCCGGGTCTCCACCAAGGGGGAGAGCTCGCTCGCCGAGGTCGAGGCCGACCCCGAGCGCTCCAAGGGCCTGATCAACTACCTGATGCGGGACCGGCACGGCACCCCGTTCGAGCACTCCTCGATGACCTTCTACGTGCAGGCCCCGATCTTCGTGTTCCGCGAGTTCATGCGGCACCGCACCTTTTCCTACAACGAGGAGAGCGGCCGTTACCGCAGGCTGGAGCCGGTCTTCTACGTCCCCGGCCCCGAACGCAGGCTGGTGCAGGAGGGCCGTCCGGGCAAGTACGTGTTCGTGGAGGGCACGCCCGAGCAGCACAAGCTGGTCACCGAGGCGACCAAGGACAGCTGCCGCCGGGCGTACGCCGCCTACACCGAGATGCTGGAGGCGGGCGTCGCCCGCGAGGTCGCGCGCGGTGTGCTGCCGGTGGCGCTGTACTCGTCGATGTACGCGACCTGCAACGCGCGGGCGCTGATGAACTTCCTGTCGCTGCGGACCAAGCGCGAGGACTCGACGTTCCCCTCGTTCCCGCAGCGCGAGATCGAGATGGTCGCGGAGCGGATGGAGGAGCAGTGGGCGGCGCTGATGCCGCTGACCCACGCGGCCTTCGAGGCGAACGGCCGCGTCTGCCCGTAGGGCCGCGTCAGAACAGGCGGGCGGCGCTCGGGTGGTCTTGGGCGCCGTCCACCGGGACGTTCGCGCCGTTGATGCCGCTTGCCCTCGGCGACAGCAGGAAGCAGGCGGTGTCGGCGACCTCGTCCACCGTCACCAGGCGGCCTGCGGGGAAGTCCTCGCGCTCGAACGCGGCGAAGCGCTCGGGGTTTGCGGCGCGGAACCGATCCCAGCCGCCGCCCTCGAACAGCACCGAGCCGGGGCTGAGCGCATTAACCCGGACACCCCGATCCGCCAGCTCCTGGGCCAAGACAGCGGCCAAGTGAATCTCGGCGGCCTTGGCGGCGGCGTAGGAGGACTTCGGGCCGGCCTTCCAGCCGGTGATCGAGGAGATGATGAGCACGCTGCCGCCGGCCGGCAGATGGGGAACCGCACAACGCACCGCGTGCGCGGCGTGCAGCACATTCACCTCGAAGGTATGGGCCCAGTCCCGCGGGGTGGACTCCAGCAGCCCGCCACCAGCCGACCCGCCCGCATTGGCCACCAACAGATCCAGGCCGCCGAGCCGCTCGGCGCTCTCATCGACCGCCCGCCCGAGCGCATCGGGGTCGGTGACGTCGGCGACCACACCAAAGCCGCCCAGCTCACGGGCCGCCTCCGCCAGCCGGGCCTGATCGCGGGCGCAGATCGCGACCGACGCGCGCCCTCGGCCACCAGACCGCGCGCGATGGCGAGGCCGATCCCCGCGCTACCGCCGGTGACCAGCGCTTTCTTGCCCGCCAACCCCAGATCCATGGCCAGATCATCGCAGACCCGATAGGGGTCTGGGCTTCTGGACGGCGCTGGGCCAGGGTAGGGAGGCATGGCCGACATCACGATCTCCGCCGGTTCCTGGGAACTGCCCGCCTACCTCGCCGTGCCCGAGGGGGAGGGGCCGTGGCCCGCCGTCGTCATCATCTTCGAGGCGTTCGGCGCCAACGCCGACATGCGAGCCCAAGCTGACCGGTTTGCCCAAGAGGGCTACCTAGCGGTGCTGCCCGACCTCTATCAAGGCGCACCCTGGTACCGCTGCGTGCGCAAGGCGGTGCGCGACCTGCTGGCGCGGCGGGGCCCGAGCTTCGCGCACATCGAGGCGGCCCGCGCGTGGGTCGCGGGGCGCGAGGACTGCACGGGCCGCGTGGGCGTGGTGGGCTTCTGCCTGGGCGGCGGGTTCGCGCTGGTGGCGGCGGCGCAGCAGGACTTCCAGGCGGCCTCGGTCAACTACGGCATCCTGCCGCGCCACGCCGAACGGGTGCTGGAGGGCGCGTGCCCGATCGTGGCGAGCTACGGCGGCCGCGACCGGACCCTGCCCGGGGCGGCCCGACGTCTGGAGCACACGCTGACGGTGCTGGACGTGCCGCATGACGTGAAGGAGTACCCCGAGGCGGGGCACAGCTTCCTGACGGGGACGTCGGTGCCCTGGCCGCTCAGCGTGGTCGCCAAGGTGACCTTCGGGATCGGCAAGGGCGTAGAGAATGCGGCCGACGGCTGGGAGCGCATCTTCACGTTCTTCGGCGAGCACCTAGCGGCTAAAAAATCTACAACGTAAAGGTGCTCACCCTCCAGAAACCGCCGGAAGAATATGCACCTCACCCCCATCAACGAGGGGAGTGGCCAGCAGCGCAAGATCGCGGACGTTATCAGCACCAACGAACACGTTGACGTGCTGACGCAGGACGCCGCGCTCATCCCGGACCCGCCGCTCCACAGCGGGCAACTCCGTAGCCAACACATCCAGCAGATCACCGACCGTGCTCCCGGCGGCGACCTCGACGGGCACCGCACCACGCGCACCCGCCGCCTCGCGCAGCGCCCCAGGCAGCCGGACGGTGACGTTCACACCACCACCGCCCGCACGCACAGAACATCCGGGAGGTGCCGGACGACCTCGGTCCACGACTCGCCCTCGTCGCGGCTGGCGTAGACGCAGCCGTCGCGGGTGCCGAAGTAGATCCCGGCGGGGTCGGCGGCGTCGGTGCAGAACGCGTCGCGGAGGACGGTGGCGTAGCAGGGCTCGTCGGGCAGGCCCGTGGTGAGGGGCCGCCAGGTGCCGCCCGCATCATCAGAACGGCACACCTGGTAGCGGTGCCCGGCGGGGGTGCGGTCGGCGTCGGCGTGCAGCGGGAGCACGTAGACGGTGTCGGGCCGGTGCGGGTGCACGGCGATGGGGAAGCCGAAGTCGGCGGGCAGCCCGGCGTCGATGCGGGTCCAGGTGGCCGCGTCGTCGTCGCTGCGGTAGACGCCGCCGTGGTGCTGGAGGAAGAGCCGCTCGGGCCGGTCGGGGTGCAGGCCGACCTTGTGGACGCACTGGCCGAACTCGGGGTAGGGGTCCTCGGGCAGGAAGTCGGCCTGGATGCCCTGGTTACGGGCCTGCCAGGTCGCGCCGCCGTCGGTGCTGCGGTAGACGCCACCGGTGGAGATGGCGACGGTCAGGACGTCCGGGTCGCTGGGATGGGGCAGGATCGTGTGCAGGCAGAGCCCACCCCCACCCGGGTGCCACAGCGGCCGGTGCGGATGCTCCCAGAGCCCTTCGACCAGCGCGAAGGAACGCCCGCCGTCCTCGGAACGGAACAAGGCGGCAGGCTCGACGCCCGCATACACCACACCCGGCTCCGTGGGCGAGAACGCGAGCTGCCAGATCCCAGCGAGCGAAACATCAGCCGAAGCGGGAAACGCGATCGGCGCATCCTCAGCATCCTTGGCGGGCTCACTCCAGGTGCGACCCCCATCGGTCGACTCGACCAGCGACACACCCCAGAAGGGACTGTCGACCGCGGCCAGGGTGCGACCCCCGGCGGGATCAGCAGCGACGGCGGTAACGGAGGTGGAGGTGAAGGCGAGCGGATCGATCTCCCACTCGGCACGCCCCCGCCGACTGCGAGCGGTGACGAGCCCCTTGCGGGTACCGATGACGAGCACCACGTCGTGCATGACGTCTCCCAGGTGAGAAGGGTGTCCCCTCCGTCATGCTCGCACAAGTGTTCGGACGCCGCCCAGAAAACGCAGCGAACACACCGTCAACAATTCAACACGTTCAGTGCCCAGGCGACGCGACGGTCCTCGGAGCCGTGCACGCCGACCGCCACTGCGATCTGCAAGGTTGCGTGGCCTAGGTCGATCGCGCCTCTAGGGCTGCGGCACTGACGGGCACCGGCAAAGTTGCCGGTCACTGAGCCTGGGGAGAGGGTGGTGGGGTGACGACGGCACGGCCGACACCCGCCTTGCGGAAAGAGCCATGATGATCAATCACCCTTCGCTACGCTGGGCATCCTTTGCCATACAGGGGGTGATCGTTTGCCTGAGCTGGATTACATGGTGCTGGCTGACTATGTGCGCATCGACAACGGGATAGCCCACATCATCGGAGCGAACTTCGACACGATTTATGCCTCTCAGCTGCCGAGTGCCCGTACCGTGCATGCCGCGTTGCGTTTCGTGGCCAGTCGTGACGACGTTCCCGGCGCCAGCCATGCCTTGCAGTTGATCATCAGCTCTGAGGACCGCCAGATTGGTTCCCTCACCGGAACAGTGGTGATACCGGACCGCAGTCCCGGCACCCCCGTCCACTGGCGGACCGGATTGTTCATCGACATGCAGATCCCCCTTCTGATGACTACCTACGGTGACTACGCCATCGATCTGGTCCTCAACGGGGAACAGCTCAAGAGCGTAGATTTGCGCGTTGTGCCTGGTCGGCCGGAGGTATAGCGATGGGGGAAGCTATCCTGACAGGGCACGCCCTGCAACGCCTGGAACAGCGCGGCATTACCGAGGAGGACGTTCGTCAAGCCCTCCGCCGTCGCTCGGGGGATCCTCGGGCGACACACACCGGGTGCACTTGGGTCTTTGGGTATGCCACCGGGGGACGCATACTGAAAGTACTCCTGGCGCACGACAACGAGACCGTGGTCACCGCAGCGTGGCCGGACGAGTAGAAAGGAGGGTGGCAGCGATGAAGATCGACTACGACTTTGACGCGAATGCCCTGTACATCACTCTGTCCGATGCCCCCACGGCTCGGACTGTCGAGATCGATCCGGAAACCATGGTCGACCTCGACGCCGCAGGCAAGCCCGTCGGGATCGAAGTGATCGCGCCGAACGTCGGGTGGCCGTTGTCCCGGATCATCGCCGAGTACGACATCAGCCAGGAGGACGCCGCGCGTCTTCGCGCTTTCAACGTGCCTGCGGTTGGGGTTCACCAAGCGGCTGCCCCTGCGGTCCCTGCCTAGCTGCCCCTGCCAACTCCGGAGACGAAACCAGGCTCTGCCTCGTAGCCTGAAAGGGCGACCAATGAGGAGAGATAGGGTCCAACGCGTCCTCGGCGTTAGGCGTCCAGCGGGACGCCGGCGAGTGGTTCCCACCGGTACAACCGCCCGGCGCGTTCCTGCTTCACAAGGTGCACGGCCCGCACTGCGAAGGGCTGTGGCGGTGGCGGGTCTGCCAGCGTGTCGAGGATCGGGGCGGCGGGCCGATCACTGTGGCTGTAGGCCACCGACACGTGCGGTGTCCACTCCGGCTCGTGGCTGAGCTGGTGGGTGGTGACGGTCTTGTCGACCGCCTCCCGGATCGCGGCCCGCACTGGGTCGAGCCCGCGGGGTGGACGCACGCCCAGCATCACCGCCTCGCTGTGGAACCACACCTTGCCCAGCTCGACTTCGGCCGGAGCCAGAGCCCGCAACCGCTCGGCCGCCGCGCTCGTCATCGCGTCGACCTCGGCGGCAGGGATCTCGTCGGCGAACCCCACGATCTGCGTGGTCATGTGCAGCCACGGCTCGGGGATCAGGTCCAGACCGGCGATGCCCGCCAGCCGGGCCTGGCAGTCGGCGACCAGGGCGCGGGCCTGCGGCTGGTCGTCGAGCAGGATGTGCCAGACCAGCAGGCCACGGCCCGGCCGGACGCCGGGCCTCCACCACCAGTGATCGGACATGCGTTCGGGCAACGGGCTCACGGCACCTCCGGGGCGGTGATGGCCTGGTGTTCCAGCGACCCGGCCTGGAACCGGCGAATTTGCTCGCGCAGGGCGGCGGCCGACTTCGCTCATGCGGCCGGTGCGCATGCAGAACACCCAGGCTATGCTCCGGCATCGCGCCTCGCCTGTGACGCGATGGAGCCCACGCCCCATGAGGCAATGTCCGATTGCCCTACTTCGTCTCGGCCGTACCCTGACCGGGTGATCCGGTCCGTGGTGTTCGACGTTGGTGAGACCCTCGTCAACGACACCCGCGAATGGCGGGCGTGGGCCGACTGGCTCGGCGTGCCTCCGCACACCGTGTCCGCGCTCGTGGGCGCCGTGACCGCCCAAGGGCGCGACAACGCCGACGCGCTCCGCCTCATCCGGCCGGGCATCGACATCGCCGCCGAACGTGCCGCACGCGAAGCCGCCGGCCACGGCGAGCAACTCGACGAGACCGACCTGTACCCCGACGTCCGGCCCGCTCTGGCGGCGCTGCGCGAACGCGGCCTATGGGTGGGGATCGTCGGCAACCAGACGGTCCGCACCGCTGAACTACTGCGCGCGCTGAATCTCCCCGCCGACGCGATCGCGACCTCAGGGGAATGGGGTGCGGCCAAACCGGACCCGGAGTTCTACGCCCGGCTGACCGAGTGGGCTCCCGGTGCCCCCGGCGAGATCGTGTACGTCGGCGACCACCCTGCCAACGACATCCATCCCGCGCGAGCCGCTGGCCTGCGTACGGCGTTGATCCGTCGCGGCCCCTGGGGACACCTGGCAGCCGAGGACCCGGCGGCACGCGCGGCCGCGCACTGGTACATCAACGGCCTCGGCGAACTGCCTGCACTGCTGTCACCTCCGTGACCCTGTCCTGCCGAGGGAACGGACGGATACAGCGCCGTCGGCGTGTGGTGTACGTGGCCATCGGACTACGCGTCCCTGGCTTGCGCGACGGGGTGAAGCGGCAGCACCAGCGCATCGGAGTGCGGCGGCTCGACGCGGAACTCAGCGACCTTCTGCCAGCCCCACCGCAGGTACAGGCCGTAGGCGTCCGCGTCGATCACTGCGGCGAGCGTGGCGTACTCCTCGGCCCTTCCCTTCAGCAGCGCGCTCAATAGACGCCGACCAATGCCCTGGCCTCGCCACGCCTTTGCCACCACGAACTCCACCAGCGCGAACTTCGATGCCTCCAGCACTTCGGCCGACGGCGGGGAAGCGTTGGCCCACCAGGCTCCCGGCATCATCGAGAACCCGAACGTGAACCCCAGCAGCTCCCCATCACAGCGGCCGGTGACCAGCGCGAAGCCGGACGCCATCGCCTGCTCGCGCGTGCGTTCGACGAACCGGTCCCGGCTGAACTTGGGAGCGGAGTTGTACGGCGGCTCGGCGTACACCTGCACATACAGATCGGCGAGATCGTCCAGGACGTCGAGGGCCTGGTGCCCGTCAAGATTCTGAAAGTCGATGTTGGGCACGGCTCATCCCTTCTCCGGGGACCGGCTAGCCGAAGGCAGCGCCAACGCCGCACGGTAATCCTGAACCACCGGCCGGGACAGTTCGGCATCGGGAATCGCGTCCAACACCATGCGCGCGCCTCGCCGGATCGTCGTGGTGCGCTGCTCGACCGCCAGCGACCCCACCGTGTCCCCAGCGAGGACGACGGCGGCGGTGATCTCGCCCTGCTGGATCAGCGTGACCGCTCGCAGCAGCGCGACCTGCGCACGCTGGCGCCGCATCCCCGCGGGGTAGAGCGCCAACGCGTGCTCCTGCGCAGCCTCGGCCCGCGCGGTGTTCCCGCCGTGGGAGAACGTGAACGCCGCGGTGTGGTGGAGCGCGGTCTCCGGCCAGGCCGTGGTGGACAACCGGTCCTCCGGATCAGAGCCGGGCAGCGAGGCGAACCGGTCGCCCATCGCGTTGATGGTCGCCTCGGCCTCCGCCCTTTGACCGGCCAGCGCCAGTACTTGTGCTCGCCCGGCCATGGCCTCCAGCACCGCGGCTCCGGGAGTCTTACCTGCGATGACGATGGCCTCATCAGCGAGCCGCAGCACGGTGGCGTGCGGCCTGCCGGCATACAGCGCGCTCATCGCCTCATAGCCACGGACCCAGACGCGAAGGTCACGGTCACCGGAAGCGTCGGCGGTGTGCCGAGCGGTCTTCCACCAGTTGCGAGCCTGGCGCGGCTGGCCGAGGGTGCTCACCGTCATCGCCATCAACGCGGTGAGTTTTCCGGCCGGGACGCACAGGCGGCGGCGCTGGTGCTCGGCGCTGGTGCGCTGGAGTTCTTGTTGGAGGCCGACCAGATCGGTTGCCAAGTCAGACAGCAGTTCGCCGGGCGGGGTGGTCAAGAACGCGTGCCCGTACTCGAACGCCGTCTCCTCCCAGTCCCGCACCATGCGTCCGTCGTGGTCGTCGGGCAGCGCGGCGAGGAGCGCCTCACGGATGGGCTCCAGCGGCTCGGTGTGCATCGCCGCCTCGACACCCAGCGCCCCCAGGCAGGACAGCAGGCGGCGTCGCTGCTGGTCGACGTCAACGGCGGGAGGGGTGCGGTGTTCAGGGCCGAACAGCGCTGACGTCGAGGTTTCCAGCACGATGGCGTAGATCGCGGCCCAGTCCCGCGGGAAATGCCGGCCGTTCTCCCACCAACTGATCTGCCGCGCCAGCGAGCCGACGTTGCCGTTGTCGATCCCGGCTGCGGTGAACAGGCGGCGGGCCATCTCGCGTTTGCTCCAGTCGCGCGCCTCGCGCTCGGCTTGAAGCCGGGCAGCCCACGCGGGCTGCTGTTCGTCGGTCATGCGTGCACCTTCGCGGGACCGTGCGGATAGAGATATGGCTGCCATCAGCAGTATCAAGGTTCCTCGGGCGGTCGAACAGGAGCTTCACTGCTGGCTGTGGGCGCGGATCAGCCACTCGTTCCCGTGTGGTCCGATCCCGAGAGCCGCCGACGCAGGGCTCTCGTTTGGTCCGCGCCCACCCGAAATGTCAGGCGGCCCCGGCTAGCGCGCGAACGCTGGTGGTCCCGGGGCCTGACCGGAAGGAGTCTCCGGCTGTGCGAACGGTATCCGCTCCCGACCGGGCCGAGCAGCAGAAGCTACGGGAAGAGTTCCCGGGCTGGTCGATCATCATCACCGATCGGGACCGATGGTGGGCGACTCGCGGGCCGCTGCCCCGTGACCAGGCCGGCGAGGTCGCTGACCTTGAAGATGACACCGCTGACGGGCTGCGCGCGAAGCTCCAAGCGGTGACCCGATGAACTCCGCGGTCCCGGTCCAGGGCGCGCCGGGGCCGCGGGCGCTACGTCGGACGGCCGCCGGGGAGAACGTTGGCCCGTGCCTGCTCAGCGCGCCGTCCGACTCCAGCCCGCAGGGCAGGCCGACAACCGCCCTGCGACACAGGGGGATCTTGCGCGGCCGGTGCACCGACCCCGTCGGGCACCGGCCGCGTGGGACGCGCGAAGGGAGGACACCGTGATGGGTGTTCATGAGCCGCCTCCGCATCACCGCGAGGTGCTCACCAGGCACTGCATCTCCAACTGCGGGTGGCTGACGCAGGGGCTCGACGACGGGCGGGTGACGTTCCTGCCTCCGGAGCTGGCGTGGCCGCCCGGGGTGCCGATGCCGGTGCTGGAGCACCGGAGGCGCGACGACGGCGGCGTGCCGTGGTGGTACTGGGCGGTGCCGGGCGAGGAGGCCGTCCCGATCTGCCCGGCCAACCGTGGAGACCTGGCGGTGCCCCGGCTGGACGAGCTGCTCACCGCACACCGGGCGTGGCAGCCCACGCCTCCCTGACCGGAGGGTGGCGGCGCGAGATCCCCCGACGCCCGCACCGCCACCCTCCACCAGGCATCGCATGGCTGGTTGTCCGGGCGAGTACCTACAGGTCGTCAGTTAGGAAGTCGCACCCTGGCTCGGCTTGCGCTGGGGCTCGGCCTTGCCGCATAGCACCTCGTACGCCTGCGACAACTCCAGCAGCGACTGGCTGTGAACAGAGCCGGTGTGACCGGCGATCTCTTCGGCGCTCTGCTTGATGGCCTTCAGGAGGGCGGTCCGGGCTTCGTTGCGGAGCTCCTGCTCCTCGTTGGGATTTGACATCCCGTTAGCTTATGGGGCGAGGCTGGCAAAAACGATCACTAGCGCAGCACTGCTTGGGTCTGGGTGATCTGGGCTACGCGGCGGTCTTCGGTGTCGTAGAGGTCTGTCTGCACCACGATCGACGTGCGGCCCACGTGCAGGGGGCGGGCCGTGCCCTGGGCATGAGCGTTCTTCACTGCGCGGAAGAAGTTGGTCTTTGACTCCAGGGTGGTCGTGACAGCTCCCTCGGGCAGATTCAGGAACGCGCAGGTTGCGCCGAGGGTGTCGGCCAGGGCCATCAGTGCGCCGCCGTGCAGCATGCCGCCTGCGGTGCAGCGGTCTGGGGACCAGGTCAGGTGACCCGTCACCTCGTTTGAAGAGGCCGTGTCGAGTTCGATGCCCAGGGTGCGGGCGAACGGCATGGCGTCCAGGATCTGGTCGGTGGTCAGGGTGAGCGTCATGCGTCTCACCTTGGGGGTCGGGGGAGAAGCGGGTCCATGACGTTGCAGGTAATGCCGGTGGTGGGCATTACATCCTAGGTAATCGCGTTCGTGACCTCTGGGTCGGTAGCGTCACTGACGTGACCGCTATGACGACCTCACTCAGCGATGTCCGGCCCATCGGCGAGCAGTTGCGGGCCTGGCGGCAGCGCCGTCGGCTCAGCCAGTTGGAGTTGGCCTCCGAGGCCGACGTCTCCACCCGCCATCTGAGTTTCGTGGAGACCGGGCGTTCAGCGCCCAGCCGGGACATGGTGTTGCGGCTCGCTGACCATCTGGAGGTCCCGCTGCGCGACCGTAATCTGCTGCTCGTGTCGGCCGGGTATGCGCCCGTCTACACCGAGACGTCCATGGAGGAGCCGCGCATGGACGCGGTGCGCGGCGCGCTGCGCCAGGTGCTCGACGGGCACGAGCCCTACCCGGCGGTGGTGGTCGATCGGTTCTGGAATCTCATTGACGCCAATGCGGCGGCGGGGCTTTTCATGGAGGGTGCGCCTGAAAAGTTGCTGGAGCCGCCCCTGAACGTGTTGCGGCTCAGCATGCATCCCGACGGCATGGCGCGGAACATCGTCAACCTGGGGGAGTGGCGCGCCCACATGATCGACCGGGTGCGGCGGCACGTCGCGCTCACCGCCGATGCCTCACTCACCGCCCTCTACCGGGAGCTGCGCGACTACCCGCACGCCGGGCCCGTGCCCGAGGTGTTCGCGCAGCCGACCGGCAACGAGGTGTTCGTGCCGCTGCGGATACGGCTGGACGGGCAAGAGCTGTCGTTCTTCAGCACCATCGCCACTTTCGGTACGCCAGTCGATATCACCGTGGCCGAGCTGGCGATCGAGTCGTTCTATCCGGCCGATCCCGCGACCTCGGAGTTCCTGCGCGAGCGTGCGGGCTGGTAGTGCACAAAGGGCGGGCCGCCCCGGAGGACGGCCCGCCCTGTGGCGAGAGGACCTGACGGTCTACGCGTAGGGCTTGCCCACCACGTAGCTCGTCATCGTCGCTTTGTTGGCCCCGGCCGCCGACGGCAGGCTGGCCCGCCAGTTGACGATCGGGTCCACCAGGCCGCAGCCCTTGGCCGCCGGCACCGCGAACGCGTTGTCGTTGGCCACGGCCTTCAGCATCGGCGGCTGGGTGTCGACGCCCTCCAGCTTGGTGGGGTCGATCGCCAGGTTCAGCTTGACCGGCGTCTCCTTGCTGCCGATGTAGCAGTTGTTCCCGAGCAGCGGGTTGTGCACCTTCACCCGCATGGTCAGGCCGACGCGCATGTTGAGCAGGTCGAGGTCGACCGCGTCCACCTCGGTCTGGGCGTCCAGGCGTAGCAGCGGCACCAGGTCGTCGCTGCCGGGGATGCCGAGTGCCCCGCCGGGCACGCGCATCTTGGGCGCGCGCACCTTCACCAGCTTGGAACGGTCCTCCCCGGTCGCCGGGTCGGTGTAGTTCAGCAGGGTCATCGTCATCGTGCCGGTGATGGGCTGCTGGATCTTGCCCATGCTGATCTCACCGGCGTTGGTGATCAGCAGCATGCAGAAGGCGGTGGCAGGGTTCACCCCGGCCGGGACCACGCCGGGGCAGTCGCGCCAGCTCACCGGCGGCAGCTCGGCGGCCTTGGCCGACAGCGTGGTGCGCACCTTGGCCTTGGCGGCGAGCTGCTGCACCGGGTTCGGCTTGGGGGCCGGCTTGCCGGGGGCGGCCGAGGCGGCCGGGACGGCGAGGGCGGCCATGCCCAGCCCGAGGGGCAGGGCCAGCGCCGCGGTGGCGGCACGGCGGATGTTGCGGTTCAAGCGCACTCCTGATCATGCGTTGACGGGGTGGGAAGGGCGGCGTGCGCGGGATGCGGGCCGGCCCACCGTCGGGTTTTGGAACGGTGGAAAACGCCTTACTGATCTATAGGAGGCGAAGAACGTTCATGTCTTCGGAAGAAGGTGCCAGTAAATACGTGCTTGCCGGGCTGGTTCTGCCAGAGCCCGATGCGAAGAGAGAGGAAGGCCCCGACCTGACCGCGCGCAGGTCGGGGCCGGTCTCTCAGCCGCCCGACGCCGGGTGGCTCGCCCGCTCGCCCGCGGCGAGGGCGGGAACGGGGGCGGCGGAGTGCACGGGGCACGCCCCGGCCAGGTGCGGCGCGATGCCCTCGGCCTCCAGCAGGTCGTGGTGGACGCGGTCGAGCGGCACTCCCAGGCGCTGCAGCTCGCCCACCGTGCGGCGGATCATCTCGGCGGGGCCGCAGACGTGGACCTCGTGGTCCTCCCAGCCGCCGAGCCGGCCGACGGCGTCGGGCAGCGTGCCGCGCATCCCGTCGAAGTCCGAGTCCTCCGACACCACCGGGACCACCCGCAGCCACGGGTAGCTGGACTCCAGCAGCCGCAGGTCGGGCAGGTCGTACAGGTCGCGCTCGGTGCGCGCGCCCACCAGCAGGCGCACGTTGCGTCGGTGGCCCGCCAGCAGCACCTGCTCGACCAGTGCCTTCATCGGCGCGAGCCCGGTGCCGCCCGCCACCAGCAGCAGGTCGCGGTCACTGTCGGGAGCCAGCCCCGCCGAACCCAGGGCGGGCCCGAGGAGCAGGGTGTCGCCGGCGGCGGTGTGGCGGACCAGCGCGCCGCTGACCCAGCCGCCCGGCACCGCTCGCACGTGCAGCCGGAGCAGGCCGTCGGAGCGGGGCGCGTTGGCGATCGAGTAGGGCCGCCACACCCGGGGCCAGCGCGCGGTCTGCACCGTCAGGTACTGGCCGGCGGTGAACGGCAGCGGGCGGTCGGGCCGCAGCGTGAGCAGCGCGAGATCGGGCGAGCGGCGCTCGTGCGCGACGACCTCGGCCACCCACCACGGCGGCGAATGGGCGGCGTCCTGCTCGGCCGCGCCCATCATCAGGTCGGCCGCGCGCTGATAGGCGGCGGTCCAGGCCGCCTCCGCCTCGGCCGTCCATTCCGGACCGGCGAATCTGCGCAGGGTGGCGATGAGCGCCGCCCCGACGGCCGGGTAGTGCTCGGGCAGCACGCCGAACTTGCGGTGGTCGCGGCCCAGCTGGCCCAGGTACCCGGCCAGCGACTCGGGGCTGTCCAGACTCCAGACGATCTTGGTGAGCGCGTGGAAGAGCCGGTCGCGTTGCAGGTCCATCGCGGGCGGGAACAGCGCCCGCAGGCGTGGATTCTCGGCGAACAGCCGGCCGTAGAAATAGGCGGCCGCCTTTTCGCCCTCCGGTTCGATTCGGATGAAGCTCTCTTTGACGATTCGGGGTTCCAAGGACATCGGCCGAACTCGCCCCCCTGACAATTGTGGGCCGGTTCCCGACGTCCCCCGGCGACTCCAGCGCCCTCGGCTGCCCGGCTCGCTGAGATTCTCGCACCGAAAGCCGCTGGTACTCAACCGTTTCGCGGTAACCCACCCGCAACTCCGCGAAGGGTAATCGACTCATGATTCTCCGTAATCGGCGGTTTCTCGTGCGGAGGAAGGATACTGATCGGTATTGGAGGTGTCCGTCCGGCGGCGGCATTGACCTTTCTTGTCTCCACCCTGATAGTGCTCAGTCAAGGCGGGGGATGATTCTCAACCCGGGGAGAAAGTTCGCCGATCGGCCGGCGCAAGTGATCGTCGCGCGGTATCGGCGCGCGGAGCGGGCCGCGGCGGGCGCGACGGCGGGGGCTGCGCGGCGGCACCGGTGCGGGCGGGACGAGACCGGCTCCGGCTTTCGCCCTGCGCAGACCGGGACCCTGCGGCAAACTGGCCGGTAACCGGCCAGCGGCGGGGCTGACCGAAAACCCGGGTCGTGCGCCCGCGACGGCGCGCGCCAGAAGGGGAGCACCCATGGCAGAGCCGCTCATCGGCGTCACGACCTATCTCGAACCGGCGCGCTGGAGCAGCTGGGTGCGGGAGGCGGCGCTGCTCCCGGCGCCCTACCCGCGCTCGATCGAGCGGGCGGGGGGCGTGCCGGTGCTGCTGCCGCCGGCCGGGAGCCTGCGCGGGCTGGAGACGCTGGTCGGGCGGCTGGACGGCCTGGTGCTGGCGGGCGGCGGCGACCTCGACCCGCAGCTGTACGGCGCGGACCGGCACCCCGAGACCGGCCCGCCGCAACCCCGCCGCGACCGCTACGAGCTGGCGCTCGCCCGCGCGGCCATCGACGCCGACCTGCCGTTCCTGGCGATCTGCCGGGGCATGCAGGTGCTGAACGTCGTGCGCGGCGGCGGCCTGATCCAGCACCTGCCCGAGGCCGTCGGGCACGAGGGGCACCGCCCCGAGGTCGGGATGGTCGGCACGCACCGGGTGCGGATCAGCCCCACCAGCGCCCTCGGCAAGATCCTCGGCGACACCGCCGACGTCCCCACCTACCACCACCAGGCCGTGGGTCGGCTCGGCAAGGGCCTGACCGCGGTGGCGTGGGCCGACGACCAGGTGGTCGAGGCGGTGGAGCTGCCCGGCCACCGGTTCGGGCTGGGCGTGCAGTGGCACCCCGAGGAGGGCGACGACCTGCGGCTGTTCGAGGCGCTGGTGGCCGAGGCGGCGGGCCGGTGACGCCCGCCACGGGTTGATCTCCGCGCGCGGGGGAATCGGCCGGGGGAGATCCTCTTCCGCACCCTCCGGAGGTCGCCCATGCAGCTCCATCCGCAGACCGAGCGGTTCCTGAAGGAGCTGCGCGCCTGGACGGCGATCGACGCCCCCGCCCCCTCGATCAAGCAGATGCGCGCGCAGCTCGACCTGGATTTCCCGGTGGAGCACCGCGAGCTGCCCTACATCGCCGACACGACGGTGCCGGGCGCGGCGGGCCCGGTCCCGGTGCGCGTCTACCGGCCAGAACCCCTCGGCGGGGAGGCGCTGCCCGCGCTGGTGTACTTCCACGGCGGCGGCTGGGTCGTGGGCGGGATGCACAACGTGGAGGGCGTCTGTCGCGAGCTGGCCGCGCGGGCGCGGTGCACGGTGGTGAACGTGGAGTACCGGCTCGCCCCCGAGCACCCGTTCCCGGCGGCGGTCGAGGACGCGTGGGCCGCCACCGCCGCCGTCGCGCACGACGCCGCCCGCTTCGGCGCCGACCCCCGTGCGGTCGCGGTCGCGGGCGACAGCGCGGGCGGCAACCTGGCCGCCGTGGTGGCGCTGCTGGCGCGCGAGCGCGGCGTCCGGCTGGCGCACCAGCTGCTGGCCTACCCCGTCACCGACACGGCCCGTTCCACCCCGAGCTGGTCCGACTACGGCGACGGCTACGGGCTGGACTCCGACGCCATGGCCCGCTTCATGGACCTGTACCGGGGCAACGCCGACCCGTCCGACCCCCGGCTCGCGCCGCTGCGCGCCCCCGACCTGTCCGGGGCCGCGCCCGCCACCGTCCTCACCGCCGAGTGCGACATCCTGCGCGACGAGGGCGAGGCGTACGCGCGGCGGCTGGCCGACGCGGGAGTGCCGGTCGAGCTGCGCCGCTACGACGGGGTGGTGCACTCGTTCTTCCTGATGCCGGAGGTGTTCGACGCCGGGGTCGAGGCCCAGGAATTCGCTGTGCGACGATTGCGGGCGGCATTCGACGAGGCGACCGGCCGCACGGCCGGACCCACCCGGGAGGACGACGCGGCGTGAACGAGACCGGCGACCCCAGGTACGACTCCTACGAGCGGCTGAAGCTGGACTGGGCCGCGCCGGGCGTGCTGCGCGTGACGTTGTCGGCGCCGGGCCGCCTCAACGCCGTGGACACCGTGGGGCATCGGGAACTCGCCGACATCTGGCGCGACGCCGACGCCGACGACAAAGTGCGCGCGGTGCTGGTGCGCGGCGAGGGCACCGCGTTCTCGGCGGGCGGCGACCTGGCCATGATCGAGGAGATGATGGACGACCACGCCGTGCGCTCGCGCGTGCTGCGCGAGGCCCGCGCCATCGTCCACAACGTGATCGACTGCTCCAAGCCGGTGGTCAGCGCGATCCAGGGCCCGGCGGTGGGCGCGGGCCTGGCGGTGGCGCTGCTGGCCGACATCTCGGTGGCCGGGCGCACCGCCAAGATCATCGACGGGCACACCCGGCTCGGCGTCGCCGCCGGGGACCACGCCGTGATCGTGTGGCCGCTGCTGTGCGGCATGGCCAAGGCCAAGTACCACCTGCTGCTGTGCGAGGCGCTGACCGGCGAGGAGGCCGAGCGCATCGGCCTGGTCAGCGTGTGCGTGGACGACGACCAGGTGCACGAGCGCGCCTTGGAGGTCGCCGTGCGGCTCGCCGAGGGCGCGGCCGAGGCGATCCGGTTCACCAAGCACGCGCTGAACAACTGGCTGCGCATGGCCGGGCCCACCTTCGACGCGTCGCTGGCGCTGGAGTTCCTCGGCTTCAGCGGGCCCGACGTGCGCGAGGGCGTGGCGGCGCTGCGCGAGAAGCGTCCCCCCAAGTTCACCTAGCGGGCAGGGCCGTCAGCCGAAGCGCTTGCGTAGCGCCTGCAACCCCGGCGCGTAGATCGCGCTGCGCAGCGTCTTCTCCATGGCCTCCTCGTCGGCGGCGTCGGCCGAGAACTCGCCCCACCACTCCACGAACGCCTGCCCGGTGTCGGTGACCGGCGCGACGCGCAGCAGCCCGCGCGCGCTCCGGATCGGCAGCGGGGACTCCACGATCTCGTAGCGGTAGGAGCGGTCGCCGTCGTCCAGCGCGGCCAGCCGCTCGCGGAACACCGAGCTGCCGGGGCCGATGATCCGCCGCACGCAGCCCACCCGGTCCGGCGGCCCGCCGTCCTCGATGATCCCGGTCTCCACGCCCGGCATCCACTCGGCCAGGTTGCCGAAGTCGCGCAGGTAGTCCCACACCCGGTCGGCGGGGGCGTTCAGTACGGCGCTGGCGTACGACCTGGGCATGGGCCTTCTCCTCGGCGTTGAGGGGTGGATCAACGCCTCCATGCTCGACCCTGGGATGTGACCTGGGCAACCCTCGGGTACCGTGCGCGTGTGTCCGTGCCCCGCCGCGCCTTCCTGCTGCTCTCCGCCGCCTCCGCTGTCGCGGGCTGCGCCGGGGGAGACGGCCGCGCGGCCCCGTTGCGGCTGGCCACCGGCCCGGCGGGCGGGCCCTACGGCGCGCTCGGCGACCGGCTGGCGGCCGAGCTGCGGCGTGCGGGCCACCCGGTCCAGGTGATCGAGACGGCGGCCAGCGTCGCCAACCTCGCCCTGCTCACCGAGGGCCGCGCCGACGTCGGCTTCGTGCTGGCCGACAGCGCCGACGACGCCGTGCGGGCGGGGCGGCCGGTCGTCGCGCTGGCCCGCGTCTACCTGAACTACGTGCACCTGGTCGTGCCCGACGGGTCGCCGGTGCGCTCCCCGGCCGACCTGGCGGGGCTGCCGGTGTCGATCGGCGCGGAGGGCTCGGGCACCGCCGTCACCGCCGAACGGGTGCTCGCGGCCGCCGCGCCCCGGCGGCCGGTCCGCGCCGTCCGGCTCGGCCTGGACGCCTCCATCGCGGCCCTGCGCGCCGGGCGGATCGCGGCGTTCTTCTGGTCCGGCGGCGTGCCCACCCCGGCGCTGGACGCCTTCGCCCGCGCCACTCCCGTCCGCCTGGTCCCGCTCGGCGCGCAGGTGCCCCGGATGCGCCGCGCGCACGGCGCGTTCTACGAGGCGGCCACGGTGCCCGCCCGCTCCTACGGCTCGCAGGAGCCGGTCGCCACCGTCGGCACCGCCAGCTACCTGGTGTGCCGCAGGGCGCTGCCCGACGCGGACGCGCACGCGGTGACCGAGACGTTGTTCGCCAGCCGCGAGCGGCTGCGGGCCCCCGACGCGCCGGGCGGTCGCCTCGACCGCCGCTACGCCATCGGCACCGGCGCGATGCCGCTGCACCCCGGCGCAGCGCGTTACTACCGGTCGGTGCACGGCTGAGCGTCGAGCCGCAGTTCGACCACCAGGCCGCGCGGCCGGTTGGGGCGCAGGTCCAGCGTCGCGCCGCAGGCGCGGGCCAGCTCGGCGGCGATGGCGAGGCCCAGGCCGCTGCCGGGCAGCGCGGCGTGTGCGGACGAGCGCCAGAACCGGCCCAACGCCTGGTCGCGCTCGGTGTCGGGCAGGCCCGGACCGTCGTCGGCGACGCGCAGCACCGGCCCGTCCAGGACCACCGAGACCGTGCCGCCCTCCGGGACGAACTTGCCCGCGTTGTCCAGGGCGATGTCGGCGATCCGCGCGACCGCGTCCGGCACCGCGCGGGCCCGCAGCTCATCGGGCAGCTCGACGGCCAGCGTCAGGCCCTTGGCGGCGTACACCTCGCGCCAGCCCGCCAGCCGGGGCCGCAGCTCGGCCACCACCTCGACGTCGGCGACGGCCGCGCCCGCCTCCACCCGGGCCAACGCCAGGAGATCTTCCACCAGCCCGGCGAGCCGGTCCACCTCGGCGAACGCCTCCTCGTACTCGGCCGCGCCCGCCCCGTCCAGGTGCGGGTGCAGGTTCTCCAGCCGGAGCGACAACACCGTCAGCGGGGTGCGCAGCTCGTGCGAGGCGTCGGCGACGAACGTGCGCTGCCGCTCCATCGCGCCCGACACCGCGTCGGCCATCGCGTTGAAGCGCTCCTCCAGCCGCCGCAGCTCGGCGGGGCCCACGCTCGGTGCGGCGCGCGCCTCCAGATGGCCTTCGGCGAGCGCGCGCGTGGTGCGGTCGAGTTCGGTGACCGGCCGCAGGATCCAGCGGGCCAGCCGCCGCGCCACCAGCACCGAGCAGGCCAGCGCCGCCAGCGCGCCCAGCGCCAGCCCCGCCCACACCAGCGCCACGTCCCGGCGCGCCCGCACGGTCGGGACCTGCACCAGCACGACGCCCGACACCTGCGCGTCCCGGCCGGACGGCTCGGCGAGCAGCACCTTGCGCGGCCCGAACGGAGTCAGCGGCGGCAGCGCCTCGGTGGTGCGGCCCGACAGCGCCGCGGCGACCGCCTCGCGGTGGTCGACGTCCAGGACGCCGCTGGAGGCGACGAGCATCCCGTCGCGGTCCAGGACGCGCACGCCTGCGCCGTAGAGTTCGGCGTACCGGGCGATCTCGGCGGCCAGCGTGGTGCGGTCGCCGTCGCGGGCGGCCTGGTCGGCCAGTTCGGCGAAGCGGGTGGCGTCGGCACGCCGGTCCAGCAGGAGCCGCCCGGAGCGGTGGGAGGCGTAGGCGAGCCCGAGCGGCACCGCCAACCCGGCGATGACCAGGGCGATGAGCGTGGTGAACACCACGACCAGCCGCAACCTCACGTGCGGCCCGCCCGGCTGGAGCGCCCTGCCCGGCCCGCGTGTTCTGCCCGGCCCGCGTGCCTCGCGTGGCTCATCCGCCTGGCGTGGCCCATCCGATCCGTCCGGCTCACGTGGTGCCGCCGAGGCGGTAGCCGGTGCCGCGTAGCGTCTCGACCAGGCCAGGCCGTCCCGTCTTGGCGCGCAGCCCCGCCACGTGCACGTCCAGCGATCGGGACGCCGACAGCAGCGGGTCGCCCCACACCGCGTCCAGGATCTCTTCGCGGCCCCGCACCACGCCGGGCTCGCGCGCCAGCAGCGCCAGCACGTCGAACTCGCGGCGGGTCAGCGCGACCGGCGTCCCGGCGACGGTGACCTGCCGCGCCTCCAGGTCGATGCGCACGTCGCCGACCTCGACGACCTGGTCGCGCACCGGCAGCGGCCGGGTGCCGCGCCGCTGCACCGCCTCCATCCGCGCCATCAGCTCGGCGGTGCGGAACGGCTTGACCAGGTAGTCGTCGGCGCCCGAGCGCAGGCCGCGCAGCACGTCGCGCTCCTGGGTGCGGGCGGTCACCACGATGACCGGGACCGCCGACACCCGGCGCAGCCGCCGCAGCGCCTCCAGGCCGTCCAGGTCGGGGAGGCCGAGGTCCAGCAGGACGAAGTCGGCGGCCCCCGCCAGGCGCAGGGCGTCCACCGCCAGCCCCGCCCGGACGACCTGGTGGCCGTGCCGGGTCAGGGCCGTGGTGAGGGCGGCGGCCAGCCGCTCGTCGTCCTCGACCAGCAGAACGCGCATGGCCGCCAGGTTAGACGCGCGCCGGGACCGGATCGGCCGCCTTCTCGCGGCCGGTCAGCGCCGCGTCCCTGGTCTCGCGCATGAACAGGTACACCACCAGCGACACCGCCGCGCACCCGGCGACGTACCAGTAGAAGCCCGACTCGACGCCGCCCTTCTTGAACCACAGCGCCACGTACTCGGCGGTGCCGCCGAACAGCGCGTTGGCGATCGCGTACGGCAGCGCCACGCCCAGCGCCCGCACGTGCGTGGGGAACAGCTCGGCCTTCACCACCGCGTTGATCGAGGTGTAGCCGGTCACGATCACCAGCCCGGCCAGCGACAACACCAGCGCGCCCGCGAACCCGTCCACCTGCGACAGCGCCGTCATCAGCGGCACCGTGCCGAACGTCGCGCCCACCCCGAACATGATCAGCAGCGGGCGGCGGCCGATGCGGTCCGACAGCGCCCCGGCCAGCGGCTGGATGAGCATGAACGCGAACAGTGCGCAGAAGCTCACCACCGACGCGGTGGTCTTGGGCAGCCCGGCGGTGTTGGACAGGTACTTGGTGAGGTAGGTCGTGTAGGTGTAGTAGGCCAGCGTGCCGCCCATCGTCAGGGCGATGACGAGCACGAACTCCTTACGGTGCCGCAGCAGCGCGCGCAGCGTGCCGCGCTCGGCCTCCGCGTCCTGAGTGACCTCGTCGTACGCCTCGGTCTCCATCAGCGAGCGCCGCAGGTAGAACACCACGGCGGCGGCGAGCGCGCCCACGATGAACGGGATGCGCCAGCCGTAGGACTTCAGCGCCTCCTCCGACATCGTCTGCTGGAGGACGATCTGCAACCCCAGGCCGAGCAGTTGCCCCGCCGTCATCGACACGTACTGGAAGCTGGAGGCGAACCCGCGCTTGCCCGGCGGCGTCGCCTCGGTCAGGTAGGTGGCGCTGGCGGCGTACTCGCCGCCGACCGAGATGCCCTGCATGAGCCGCGCCACCAGCAGCACGACCGCGCCGAAGTACCCGACCGACTCGTAGGTGGGGGCGATGGCGATGAGCAGCGCGCTGCCCGACATCAGCGTCACGGTGAGGGTGAGCGCGGCCTTGCGTCCCCGCCGGTCGGCGAAGCGCCCGAGCAGGTAGCCGCCGATGGGCCGCATGAAGAACCCGACCGCGAAGATCCCCGCGGTGTTGAGCAGTTGCGCGGTGGGGTTGCCCTTGGGGAAGAACGAGGCGGCGAAGTAGGTGGCGAAGCTGGCGTAGACGAACCAGTCGTACCACTCGACCATGTTGCCGACCGAGCCGCCGAGCACCGCCTTCCAGGGCGTGCGCGCGGGCTTGCTAACCGTCGTCACGGGGACCTCCTGCTGAGTCGTTGCAGGTGGGAGCCTCTATGTGAACGGGGTCACCGTCTAGGGGAGGGGACGGTTATCTAACATGCGGCTAACACAACGGAAACACGGCATCGGGCCGATGTTGGGGGGAGGGGCGGCAGCGTGTGGAAGCGCCTGCCACAGGACCGCCTGCTGCCGCCTTCTCTGCCACTTGCCGCGTGCGCTGCGTCAGTAGTGCCGACATCGCAAAACGCAAGAGACCCCCGGTGCTGGGAATCGTCTCCGAGCGCCGGGGGTTTCCTGTTTGTTCAGAGACTCTTGATCGTGTCCGCGAAGCGTCGGAAATCCGTGCGGTTCACAAGCAGCTTGGGGCCGCTCGGGTCCTTGCTGTCTCGCATCGCAACGGTACCGGAAGCAGCGGCTACTTCCACGCAGTTATCGCCGTCCGCACTACTGCGCGTTGCCTTCCGCCACGTGATGTTACTCAAGTCCATCGTTCTTCAATCACCTTTCTAATGAGCGCTCGTGTGTCTTTCACATTGAGCGCTTCCGCTTGCAGCATAGCGAACGCGTCGTTGACTCGCGCTAGGTCAGCCGGATCATCGGAAGTCTCGCCGCCGGTCGCCTTGATTGCGTAGACGACTTCTCTGCGGTCCTCCTGGGTGGCGATGGTGAACGATGCGCGAGCGTCGGGAACGAACGCATGGCTTGGCAGTACTTGAAGGCAGATGTTCTTCTTGAATGATATCTCCAGCAGGAATTCGAGCTGCTCCCGCATCGTCTCGGGGCTGCCGATCTCCCGGTAGAGGATGCTCTCTTCTAAGACGACGTACACTTTTGGCGCGGTATCACTGGTGTCGTTGAGGACGCGCTCCTGGCGAGACATTCGGGAGTCTATATCTTCGCGTTTGCTGAGTAGCGTGCTCATGTAGTTCTTCGTCTGGAACAGCCCGTACACGTTATGCGTCTCGTAGGCGCGTAGCTGTACGGCGGTGCCTTCGACTTTGGAGAAGTCCACGAAGTAGCGAGGGTACTTCGTTCCCCGGATCAGTTTAGTCCATGACTTGACAATTTCACCTTGAGCGTTCAGTGCCTCGTCCACGCGCCGTGCGAAGTCTTCCCGGCAACGCGTGGTGCCCGACTCTACTTGGCCAATGTAACTCCGACTCACGGCGACCTTGCGCGCCAACTCCGTCAGCGTGAAACCAGCCGCTTCACGGTACCGCGTCACGTCCGAGCCGAACGCTTTCAGCTCGGGTGCACGTCTACGCGTTGCCATGGGAACCCTCCGGAACCACGGGGGAAGTAACGGGAACTAACGTCCTTGCACCGAACCGCTTCCCTGTAACCGTACGCCGCTGCGTGCCTTCATGTAAGCGCGTCACATGACATAGACCGTGAGTCACCAACACAAGGCAGCGGACATGATCACAGCGGCTAGGCCACGCCCCGTCAGCGGCGTCTCATCGCTATTGTTGCGAGCTTCGCCGGAGTCGGTCGGTCGAGCGCGATCATTCATCGCGGCGCACAGCGACACCTACGACGCCGACCCCGACACCTGCCAGGCGATCATCAGCGAGCTGGCGACCAATGCCGTGGTCCACGGCTCAAATGGCGGCCGGTGCGAAGCGATCATCATTCGCTTCTATCTCAGCGACCAAGGTCCGGTGATCGAAGTGTGGGACGGCTCCAACGCCGCCCCGATCGCCGGCCGTCTCGAAAGCATGCACGAGTCCGGCCGTGGTCTGGCCATGGTCGAGCTGATGTCGCGGACCCTCGGCTATGTTCCGCTGGTGCAGGGCGGCAAGATCGTCTACGCGATTCTGGAAAGGGAACAAGCATGATCAAGACCCATGCCTTTCCGGTGTTCCTGCTGCTGTTCCGTTCGCGCGCCGCGCGTCGGGCAGTGGGAACCATGACGGCCCTGCCCGCCCGCCTCTACGCGATGGCGGACCAGGCCAAGGCCGACGCCTGCGAACTGCCTGCCGACGACCCGCAGAAGGCGCGGCAGATCGCCAGGGCCAACGCGTTGGCCGAGGCCGCCACGTTGGCCGAGACCACCCTCATCGAGGCGTTGGGAGTCGAGCGGCAACACGCCTGGCAGACCCGTGGGGAGTTCTGATCATGGACGACTGCGCAGGTCTCGCGGAGAAGACGGCTTTGCTCGTCCTTGGGGGGTCCGGTCGGCAGGACTTGGGCGGGCTGGTGGAGCCGAGCCGCCACGCCGGATGATGATCTTGGATTGGGTTTAGGCCCCAGAGCTTTGGGCCAGCCCGCCGAGGAAGAGGTTCCACGTCCGTTCGATCGGGTTTCCGTTGCGGCGGGCGACTGCGGCTCGGACGGTGGCGTAGGCGGCCAGGGCGTCAGGGGTGGCGTCGTGCCAGGCGGGGATCTGGCCGGCCCACTGGTGGGCTTGGTCGAGGCTGTGTCCGGCTTCGATGAGCCGGACGGCCATCGACAGGGTGTCAAGCCATGCCGCGCCGAAGGTGGGCCAGGCCCAATCCACGATGGTCACCCGGCCGTCGTGGATGAGGAAGTTCTCCTTGACCGGGTCGGTGTGGACCAGGGCGCGGCCGGTGAGCAGGGCGGCGCTTGCCGGGTCGGTAAGCGGGCCGAACCTGCGCTCTGCGGGGAGTACTGGTAGGTCTGGCACTTGGCAGAAGGACAGCCTGCCCAAGGCGTCGGCGATCAGAGCGAGATCCGGGGAGGCCAGTCGGAGGTCGGGATACCGGCCTTCGATGTGCTCGAAGGCGAGCAGGTGAAGGTCTCCGGTCTCCTCGTGCCAGAGGAGTCGAGGCGCGATCGGCGGTAGGTGCGGCTGTACGCGGGCTTCGATGGCGGCCCGTGGGCCGGTTGTCCCTTTGAGGAACACCCGGCCCAGCTCAGTGGTCAGGACGAACTTGAACGCGGACTGTCCGACCGGCACCGCTTCGACGGCTCGCAGGTCTCCGCAACGTCGGTGAACGATCGTGCGGGCCGCTTCGGGGAGCTCGTCCATGGTGGGACCCTAGGTCACGGGGAGTTGTAGCAGGTGGCGTGGCACTGGTTGCACTCGGCCACGTCATCGACGGTCCACAGCTCCCGGTCCACCGGGTACCCGGTCGATTCCAGGGCCTCCATGGTGCGGGCCAGAGCCGCACCGCTGCGGATGTCGTCCGTGCAGATGGGGTTGTGGTGGATGAAGCCGTCCGCGATCCGGTCGCAGAAGGCGGCGTAGTCGGCGGTGTGGAGGATGAAGGTGTGCCAGCCGATGTCCACGGCCTTGGTCGGGGACAGGCGCGGCCGGTCGATGCTGGCGACCAGGAACACCAGCGCCTGGCGCATGATCCGTTCGGCGTACTCGGGGGTGACGCCGTGGTCCTTGACGATGCTCGCGGTGAGCCGGTCGAACAGGTCGGGGGACACCAGGTCTCGCGGGTCGGTGGCCAGGGCCGGGCCCGTCCGTTCAGCGGTGACGGTCACGTGCTCTCCTTCTGCGGGTCGGGAGGGAAGGAAGTCCCAGGAGGCTCAGTGGCGTCGGCGGTGGTGGGGCTCGGTGTGCTTGGGCCACCCCCAGCCGATCAGCAGCGCGGCCCACGCGAACGCGCTCACAGCGTTCCGCCGAGCCTCTGCTGCAACAGCATCTGCTCGGTGATCGCCGCGTCGAGTTCCTCGCGGGAGTCGGCGGCAAGCGTCATCGCCAGGCCGCCGTCAATCTGGGCGTCAGTGAGAAAGCCCAGGCGCGTCGCGTAGTGCGAGCCGTCGTCGCTGTTCCAGAACCTCCACGTCACTTCCATGACCACGAAGGTAGAAACCGGTGGTGGGCCGGAGCCAGAGAATCGACACTCTTTGACACCTCCGAATCGTGCGCGAGTCTTGACCCGGAGGCAGGGCGGGAGTGATGGTCGCAGAGGCGTCCTGCGCAGTCTGAGCCCTGGAGACTCCCGTGAGCGAGCAAGAGATCCATTTCGTCGGCGCAGACCCCGACTCCAAAGACCTCGAATGCCCAGCCGTGTTCATCGACCCCGACCCGGAGACCGGCGGGTTCTACCAGCAGGGCAAGCTGGTGACCGATCCGCTGATCCTCGCGCGGCTCGCCAAGGACTCGCCGCTGGGCGCGGACGAGGCGATCGTCTGGCAGCCCCTCCGCCTCGCCCCCACCCTTGCGGAAGCCGCGACGGGCAACTACGAGGCCGGACGCGTCGGCCACGGCAGGGCCGCGCTCGTTGATCTCATCAAGGGCGCGAAACACAGCGTGATCCACCTTGAGCAGCGTGACGAGTACGGGACCGAACCGGCCTTCGAGGAGTGGAAGGCCAACGGCCGGACCGCCTCGCCCGAGGCCATGCGAGAGCTCATGGTCGACTGGATGACGTTCGTCGGCGAACTGGTCGGCAGGGGCGTCCAGATGCGCCGCGCCCGCATCGTCAGCGAACCGCATTCCGACTACATCGCGTGGGAACACGCGCTGACCGACTTCAACGTGGAGGCGGGAGAACAGGTCCGCTGGTTGTCCCGGCGGGACGGTTACGACCTGCTGACCCCGACGGCGGACTTCTACGTGATCGACTCGCGGCTCGTCGCGTTCAATTTCAACGCGGGAGACGGCAGCAGCCTCCGGGAGTACGAGTTCGTCAGCGACCCCCTCAAGGTCGGCCCTGTCGTGGCGGCGTTCGATCAGGTCTGGAACCGCGCGACGCCGCATGAGGAGTACAGGCCGGCCCGTTAGGCCCGTCCCAGTCCGGCCAAGGCCGATTCGATCATCCGCGCCACGGGATCGCCGAACACCGCCAGCGCGAACAGGCGATCCCACGCGCGCACGTAGAAGTCCACTTCGTCCGGCTGCGTCAACGAGAGGTAGCCGGACACCAGTTCGACATTGACCAGCCGCGCATCGGTGATCAGGAACGACTCGTCCGGCCAGACTCCGAAACCGTTCACCGAACGGTCGGCGGTGCGAGGGATGACGCCAAGTGACACCGATGGCCAGCGCATCGCCTCGCGGAGTCGGTGAAGCTGCTCCCGGTGGACGTCCAGGGGAACCGTCCGATGCCAAAGAACGTCCTCTTCCAGGACGAACAGAAACCGACCAGCTCGGCGAATCGCCGCATTGCGTGCCATTCGTTCGGTGACCGCCTCAGCCACGTCGTCATGTTCCACCCGCAGTTCCATGCGGATGGAACGAAGGGCGTGCGTCGCGTACCCCTCGGTCTGGAGGAGTCCGGGGACACCCTTCGTGGCGTAGAAGCGCATCATGCGCGCCTGGGCGTACTTCTCCTGCTCCTCTTCCTGGGCCCTCTTCAGGCCGCCTCGGATCAGCTGCTGGTTGGCGAGCCACATTCCGGCGACGGCGGATCGCTCGGCAAGGAACGCCTCGGTCTGGACGTCCGACGCCCGGCAGATCCGGCACCAGACGCGGACGTGATGCTCAGTGATCGTGCGTCGTCCGAGCTCAACGGCCGTGACCAAGGAGGAGTCGGCCCAACCGGCCTCCCTCGCGAAGGGCATCGGCTTGATCCGCGCGGCTTCCCGCATCTCGCGGAGCTTCCTCCCGAGGCGCTGTCGGGCGGCCTGCGCGGACGACGACGGCGAGGCGGGCATGATCCGACATCATCCCGTCTCGCCGCCGTTGCCGCTCGCTGGATTGACCGGCTTTGACACCTGGTTGAGGTGTCCCGCTAATAGGACTTCGGCAGGCCCAGTTCGTGTTGGGCTATGTGGGCCAGGACCAGTTCCTCGGCGACGGGGATGTTCTTCGCTATGCGGGCGTCGCGGAACATGCGGGCCACCGGGTACTCCAGCGAGTACGCCATGCCGCCGTGGGTCTGGAAGGCGCGGTCGGCGGCCTGCCAGGCCGCGTCGGCGGCGGTCAGTTTGGCGATGTTGGCCTCCGAGCCGCACGGGCGGCCCCGGTCCCACAACCAGGCCGCCTTGTAGGTCATCAGGCGGGCCAGCTCTACTTGGGCCTTGACCTTGGCCAGCGGGAAGGCGACGGCCTGGTTCGCGCCGATCGGCCTGCCGAACGGCGCGCGGTCGCGGGCGTAGTCGCAGGCGATCTCCAGGACCAGTTCGCCGAAGCCGACGCCGCTCGCCGCCGCCAGGATGCGTTCGGGGTTGAGGATGTCCCACAACACCGCGAAGCCCTGGTCGACCTCGCCCAGCACCCGGTCGGCGGGGACGCGTACCTGGTCCAGGAACACCATGTTGGACGCCACGGTGTTGGTGCCCAGCTTGGGGATCGGCTGGAAGGTCAGCGTGCCGTCGGCCACGGCCTGCTTGACGTCCACCAGCAGCACCGTGAAGCCGTTCGTGCGGGGCTTCGCCTCGGCCGCCGGGATCGTGCGCGTCACCAGCACCAGGAAGTCGGCGCGCTCCACGCCGGAGATCCAGATCTTCTGGCCGGTCACCACGTAGTGGTCGCCGTCGCGGCGCGCGTGGGTGGTGATGTTCACGGCGTTGCTGCCCGCGTCGGGCTCGGTGATCGCGAAGGCGGTCTCCAGTTCCCCGGCGGCGATCGCGGGCAGGAACTCGCCTTTCTGTTCCTCGGTGCCGTGCCGCGCGATCGTCAGGCCGCCGAACGCCGGGGTCAGCAGGTACAGGAACGACGCCGCCCCGCCCGCGCCCCCGGCCGCCAGGCTCTCCAGCGCCACCGCCAGCTCCAGCAGGCCCTGGCCCGCGCCGCCGTACTCCTCGGGGATCGCCAGGCTGTGCCAGCCGCCCTGGACCAGCTCCCGCCAGACCTCCTCGGGCCAGCGCTTCTCGGCGTCGCACCGGTCCCAGTAGCCCTGGTCGTACTTCCGGGCGATCGCCTGCACGCCCTCGCGCACCGCGATCGCGGTCTCGGGCAGGTCGAAGTCCACTCGCGCCTCCTCCAGAACGTCGTTCGGGGACCACGGTAGCCGATGCTGTAAGTGAGCACTGACGCGGTGTCCCCGGGTCAGCCCTTCACCGTCAGCAGCGGGCGTAGCTCCGCCACCGGTGTGGCCACCCCGCCCGCGTTCAGGCCCTCAACCACCGGGCCGATGTCCTTGTAGGCCCACGGCGCCTCCTGCTTCAGGTCGCGCCGCCATGCCGCCATGACGTCCGCGCGCCGGGCCGTCACCGGGTCGCGGTGGTCCAGCGGCGTGACCACCCGGAACTCGCGCAGGAACGCGTCCAGCTCGGCGTCGTTCCCGCGCGCCGACGCGCCGCGCGGCACCCGGCGGCCCGCCCCGTGGCACGCGCTGGCCAACGTCCGGGGCTCGCCGTGCCCGCGCAGCACGAAGCTCGCCGCGCCCATCGAGCCCGGCACGATGACCGGTTCGCCCCACATCCCGTACGGGCCGTCTGCCATCTCGGCGTGGCCGCCCGCGGGCGTCGCGCCCTTGCGGTGCACCACACGGTCGCCGTCCTGCCAGAACAGGTTGTGCGGCGCGTCGTACAGCAGGCGCGACGACAACTCGCCGTATTCGGCCGCCAGCCCGGCCCGCATCGTCAGCGCCAGGAAGAAACGGTTGCCGAGCGCGAAGTTGGCGGCGTTGCCGAACGCGTCCAGGTAACGCCGCCGCGCCTGTTCGGACCGCTCGTCCAGCAGGAACGGCATGATCCCGTTGCGCGGGTGCGGCGTCCCGGCGGGCCAGCCCGCGCGCAGCAGGTCCACGGCCGTGCCGTTGGCCTGGTGGCCCAGCGACAACGAGCCGCTGTGCGTCATCAGCACGACGGTGCCGGGCGTCAGGCCCCAGGCGTGCGCCGCGGCGGCGTCGTGCACGGCCGTGACGTACTGCAACTCGGCGAAGTGGTTGCCGCCGCCTATCCCGCCGATCACGCTGTCATGGCTCGCGCCCCCGGCGCTGCCGATCCAGCCCGCGAACGCCTCGGCGCTGCCGACGGAGAACCCCGAGGAGTGGACACGATCGACGGCGTCGTTCACGTCAGTTGGTGCGAGCCCCTGCCAGGGCGTGTCGCCGGTGAGCAGCAGACCCGGCAGGCCGTCGCGCAGCAGCCCTTCGCGCTGGGCGGGGGTGAGCGCGATCCGTCGTCCGCCCTCGAAGAACAGGTGCCGGAGCCGCCGTTCGAGGCCGTCCAGACCCGCCCGGACGCGGTCGGCGCGCAGCGAGGTGACCTCCAGCCGCATCCCGCAGTTGACGTCGTTGCCCACGGCCTGGGGGAGCAGGGCGTGCTCGGTCTCGATGACGGTGCCGATCGGGATGCCCGCGCCCTTGTGGAAGTCGGGGGTGAGCGCGACGCGGGTGATGCGGGCGGGCGGGCCGCCCCGCGACAGGCGCTCCAGCGTGTCGGCGGTCTCCAGCAGGGTGAGGACCTCGTCCACGGCGGCGGGTTCGAGGGGGACGTCGGGCCCCGCGCACACCTCGACGGGGATGTCCCAGGGGTTGGGCAGACGGAGCCAGTGGTCGTCGACGCGGACGAGACGGTGGTCTTGGCGGGCGCGCATGATGCGTGAAGATCCTTCGGGCTGCTGAGGGGCGCGCGAAAACGCGCAGGGGAAAGGACCCGGTCGGGGCCGGGCGTGGTGCGGCGGGCGATCGGCCCGGCCGCGACCTCCGGTTCAGCAGCCGCGAGGTGAGGTTCGAGCGTAGTGGGGGTGAGGCCGCCGGGTCACCTGGTTTTCGGGACGGACGGCTCCAGGTAGCGCGTCACCATCCGCGCGATGAACCGCGCCACGTGCTCGGGCGGCCCGCCGGGCAGCACCAGGTGGCTCATCGTCAGCCGCACCGCCGCGTCGGCGACCTCGGCCAGCCGCTCCCGGTCCAGGTGCGGCCACCGCGCGAGCGCGTGGTCGAGGATGCGCTCGCTGGCGGTGAACAGCACCGGCTGGGCCTGGGTCGTCAGCAGCGGCAACATCTCCTCGCCGCCCGCGCCGGTCAGCACCGTCTTCTTCAGTGGGTCGTCGGCCGACAGCTCCAGCGTGAACAGCACCGCCGCCTCCACCGCCGAGCGCAGGTCGCGGTGTTGCGACAACGCCTGGTCGATGCCGTCGAGGTAGCGCTCGTTGTCGCGCAGCACCACCGCCTGCGCCAGGCCCCACTTGTCGCCGAACTCGTTGTAGAGGGTCTGCCGCGACACGCCCGCGGCCTCGGCGACGTCCTGCATGCGGACCGCCCGGTAACCGCGTTCGACCAGCAGTTCCGCCGCCGCGTTGAGCAGGGCTTCGCGCACCGGGCGCTGCGGGGTGTCCATGCCCATCATTATCAGCGCCCTTCAGATATCGGTGCCCGCCGGTGTCGGCGCGCCGGTGTTGACGCGCAGGTATCGGCGCGCCCGGGTCAGCGTGCCGTCGTCGCCCGCCCGTAGGCGGCCCGCACGCGCGGGTCGGCGCGCACCTCGGCGGGCGGCCCGGAGGCGATCACGCGTCCGGCGTCCAGCGCGTACAGCACGTCGCACACGCCGATGACGGTCTCCAGGTCGTCTTCGGCCAGCAAGATCGCCAGCCCCTCGGCGGCCAGGTCCCGCAGCAGCACTTCCAGTGAGCGCGCGGCCGGCTCGGGCAGGCCGCGCCACGGCCCGTCGAGCAGCAGCAGGCGCGGTTCCGACGCCAGTGCTCGCGCGAGTTCCGCCAGCCTGGCCACGCCCGGCGGGACCGTCTTGGCCCGGTCGGCGGCGTACCCCGCGATCCCGACGCGGGTCAGCAGCCGGTCGGCGACCGTGCCCGCGAGCCGCCGCGCGGCCCGGCGTCGCCGCCACCGGTCGCGCGCTGTCCGGCCCGCGACGGGCCCGGTCATGGCGTGCAGCTCGGCGGCGATCCGCACGTTGTCGCGCACCGTCAGCGCCCCGTACAGCGACGGCTCGTGGAAGGTGCGGGCCACCCCGCCCCGGGCCCGCCGCCGGGCCGGGACGCCGGTCAGGTCCGTCCCGTCCAGCCGCACCGTGCCGCCGACCGGGCGGCGCAGCCCGCAGATCACGTCGCACAGCGTCGTCTTGCCCGCCCCGGCGGGGCCGACCAGTCCGGTGACGGTGGCCGGGGGCGCGACCAGCGCCGCGCCGTCCACGGCGGTGACGCCGCCGAAGCGGACCGTCACGCCGGACGCCCGCAGCCCTGCCGCCTGCACATCTGACGCCTGCGACCCTGCCGCCCGCAGCCCCGTCAGGGCGGCCTCCCTACCGGACATGGCCCACCCGCCTTCCGGTGCGCGATGTGACGCAGCTCATGTGATGTAGATCACTGACGCCGCCCCACCCTACTGACGCCTCCCGCGCCGGGCAACGACACCGCCCCGCCCGCCCGGCCGCTGATCACGTTTCGGTTGCGCGACGATGCCTGATCTTGTGGGTATATGGGGCATTTCATAGGTTCGCGGCGAAAGGGCGTTTTCCCAGACCCCTCGCAGCGGTCGGCGTCGACCCCGGGCCCGCGATCCGGGCCGGGGCCGGACCGGCCGGCTGCCCGACTCCCCGAGGAGACGCATGTCCGAGGTCAAACGCCGTGATCTGCTGGCCGGGGCCGCCGCGCTCGCCGGCTTCGCCACCGTCGGCCTGCTGCCCGGCACCGCCGCCGCCGCGACCCGGCAGCGCCCCGGCGCGCTCCGCGCCCCGTCCCTGACCCCCGGCGACAAGGCCGTGGTCGCCCGGGTCGACGCGCGCCGCGCGCTGCGCCACCTGAAGGTGCTCAGCGACGAGATCGGCTGGCGCATCGCCGGCACCGACGCCGAGCACCGCGCCGCCTGGTACATCCAGCGCGAACTGCGCAACCTGGGCTACAAGGTGCAGCTCCAGCCGTTCCCCGTCCCCGACAAGGTGCTGGCCGAGATGTGGGGCCGCGACAACCTGCACTGGCAGAGCGCCGCCTCGTTGCAGGGCGGCACCGGCGCGGTCAAGGCCGACATCGTGGACCTGGGCGACGCCACCACCGTCACGACCGACCTCGGCGGCCGGATCGCGCTGTTCACCCGCGTCACCGGCCAGGAGACCGCGCAGGCCAAGGCCGCCGCCGAGCACGGCGCGGCCCTCGTCATGATCGTCAACGTGCGGTCCACCACCTACCCCGAGCGCAAGGCCGCCTCCTTCGTGCCCGTGCTGACCGAGAGCGTCGGCGTGCCGGTGCTGGGCCTCGCCGAGTACCACGGCGCGGAGCTCCGCAAGGGCGTCAAGCGGCTGTCGGTGAAGGTCACCAAGCACACCAACCTGACCTCCTACAACGTCCTGGCCGAGCGCAAGGCGACGCTGCCCAACCCCGGCCGCAAGGCCGTCATCGTCAGCGCGCACTACGACAGCGTGCCCGGCTCGCCCGGCGGCAACGACGACGGCAGCGGCACCGTGTTGTGCCTGGAGCTGGCCCGCGTGCTGCGCCGCCTGCCCACCCAGCAGGACCTGCGCATCTGCCTGTGGGGCGCGGAGGAACTCGGCCTGGTCGGCGCCCGCCACTACGTCAAGCAGCTCGACGACGCGGCGGCCGCACGGATCAGCGGCTGCTTCCAGAACGACATGGTCGCCACCAGCCACCCCCCGGCGGGCACCTACTGGTTGTTGTCGGTGGACGGCGCGGTCAACACCACCACCGCCGCCGTCACCGCCGCCGCCGAGCGGCTCGGCTACACCGGCCAGACCAAGGGCCCGGTCGCGCGCGGCTCCAGCGACCACGAGGCGTTCTTCGAGCGCGGCATCGCGGCGGGCAACTTCAGCTGGCGCGGCGGCGAGGCCCCCAGCCAGCTCGAACCCGTCTACCACACGCCCGAGGACACCATCGCGAACAACATCAGCCTCCAGCGGCTCCAGGTGTCGCTGGAACTGATCGGCTGCGCCCTCTACGAGGTCGCGCGCCACAAGTGACCGGCTGTGGTGGGGCTCGCGCCGTTGTTTGACGGCGCGGGCCCGGCCCGTCCGGCTAGTCCCATTCCCAGCGGATGCCGTGCACGCCCGGCCGCACCTCCACCTCGGCCAGGTGCACGGTGTCCCAGCCGCTGAGCCGCAGTTCCGCCACGGTGGCGGGCGGCGTGGCCACGTTCGGCTGCCACTCGCGGTAGCAGCGGGTGGGCAGCGCCGCCGGGTCGAAGTGCACCTGGAGCAGGTACTCGTGCGCCGGGAACCGGAACCACCGCTGGTAGTAGGTGGACAGCGGGCCGCCGTCGCGGTAGCCGAACTCGTACTCGACCACGCACGTCTCGCCGCGCGCCAGCGGCCGGTCGAACAGCAACTCCACCGCCGTCACGCCCTCGCCGGGGTCGGCGCGCACCCGTCCCAGGCGGCAGAACGCGCCGCGCCGCACGTCCGGCAGCAGCCCGCGCTCGTTGTGGTGCAGCGCGACGTGCCGGTCCACCCCGTCGGCCCGCGCGCGCAACACCAGCCGGGTGTGCACCCCGACCTCCCGGCGATCGGCCCCGACCTGGAAACGTTCGTGGCAGCTCAGCCAGTCCAGCCCGCCGTCGCCGGGGTCGCCGATCTGGGCGAGCAGCCGGTCCACGCTGCCGTGCACCTCGCACACCTCGCGGTAGGGCAGCGCGCCGGGCACGTGCCGCACCCAGCGGCCGCGCGGCCGGGGCGGGCCGAGCAGCGCCACCAGCGAACCCGGCGGCAGGCCCAGAATCTGTTCCAGCGCCCGCACGGCGTGCAGTGAGCGGGTGCGCTCGGGGCGGCAGCGGCCGCGCTGCCAGTTGCTGAGGCTGGCCAGGCTGACGCTGATGCCGCGCTCGTCCAGCCGGGCGTGCAGCCGCTCCAGGCTGAGGCCGCGGGCGCGGATGGCGGCGCGCAGCGCCTCGGCGAACGCGTCGCCCGGCGGAGGGGGGAGCGGGGGAGGGGCGGTGTCGCCGGGGCGGGGCGCGCGTTCGGTGGACGCCATCGGCGGGACCTCCTGACGGCCGGTGATCACGAAGGTACCGGCGGCCGCGCACCCCGTCGAGGGCGCGGCCGCCGGTACCGGCACGATCGGCCGGTAGGTCGGCCGGTGCGTCAGAAGGTCAGGCTCCAGGCGTCGATGTAGCCGGAGTCGTTGACGCTGGTGTCGGTGACGCGCAGCTTCCAGACACCGTTGGCGGGCTCGGCGGAGGCGTCCACGGTGTCGGTCTCGTGGATGACGTCGCCGTCGTCGTCGGCGTCCGGCTCGCGCAGCCGGTAGGTGCGGCCGCTCGGCCCGACGAGGTCGATCCGCAGGTCGCCGCGCCAGGTGTGGTGCACGTCCTGGAACACGCTCAGCGCCCTGGGCGCGTTCCCCGTCATGCCGGACACCGTGATGGACGACTCGACGGTGCCCTGATCGGGGACGTTGACGTTGGCGGTGTTCTCGAAGACCTTGCCTGGGTCACCACCACCGCCGTAGTTGATCAGGTTGCAGCAGGCGTCGCGGTAGATGCGGGTGGTGCCGCGCTGCGCGTAGCCGGTGTAGGCCGACGCGCCCTCGTACCAGGTCCAGCCGCCGATCGTCTTGCCCTGCACCGGCACGGGGGTGTTGCCGTCGCCGCTCCACAACGTCCAGTGCGTGTGGTCGCCGTTGGCCGACCCGCCGCAGGGCAGCTCCTCGGCGATGCGGCCCAGGTACTCGCCGAGCTTGACGGCGCTGCCGCTGGCCTTGGTGGTGGCGTCGCGCAGGTGGTAGTAGCCGGTGGTGTACCCGTTGTCGTGCATCACGGTGATGTAGGGCCAGCGGCCGCCGTTGGTGCAGTGCCGGTACATGGTCCCGGCGCGGGCGGCCAGCACGTTGCCGTCGCCGCCGAAGAAGTCGATGGAGTTGTAGGGGCGGGACTGGCCGCTGTTGCCGTGCACGCCCCAGTGGCCCCAGCCGGTGCCCTGCCGCCACGGCAACGACAGGCCGGTGTCGGCCGCCAGCGCCGCCGGGGCCTTGGCGGCGGCGGTCCGCGCGAACGGGCCGCGCTCGCCGTCGTGCACCACCGAGGACGGCGCGGAGTGCGCGAGCGCCGCGAACTCCGGCGTGCCCTGGAGGCCGACGCGCCAGGTCCGGCCCTCCAGACGCGCCACGAACAGCGCGGTCACCGGCGCGGTCTCCACGCCCTTCGGGATCTGGAACGCGCCGCTGCCGAACGCCCAGGCCCGGTCGGACGACCAGCGCTGCGCCTCGATCAGCGTCCGCAGCGCCGTACCGGCCGCCACGCCGTAGGAGCCTGTGGCGCGCGGGGCGAGCCGGTCTTGCATCGCGGTGTGCACGGCCTGGCCGAGGTCGGGGGCGGGGGCCGCGAGGGCGGCAGGGGATTGGAGGGTGAGGGCGGGCAGTGTCGCGGCGGCGGCCAGCGCCGCGCCGAGGGCCACCGGGACGGCCCGCGTCCGTCGGTTCATCGTCTCGCTCCTTGGGTCGGGGGACGGCGGCCTGCCCCCGGCGGTGCCGCCGCGCAGCAGCGTGCGCCGGAGACGGGAGGGGATCAAGGCGGCGGAGGCGGCGGCCGGGCAAACCTTGGATGCCGGGCGCTAAAGACTGGAAATTCGGTTTGGCTGGATGCGGCCGGAGAGGTTTAGCCGCTGGTCGGCGGCCCGGGGGAGGGGCAGTGCCGGGAGCGGGCGCGGGTGGCCGCCTGCCGCGACTGAATCTTCAGAAAGTCCGCCCGCGCCGAGAAACCTCGCGCGTTTCCTTGTTCGGCCGCCACGCCGCGGGATAAATTCACGAAACTTGTTCATGTTTCGTCGTGGCAGAAGAGAGGCACCCGTGGCCCTTCCCCCGTTCCCGCCCGGCTTCGTGTGGGGCACCTCCACCTCCGCCTTCCAGATCGAGGGCGCCACCGACCGCGACGGCCGGGGCGTCTCCGCCTGGGACGTGTTCACCGCCCGCCCCGGCGCGGTCCGCGACGGCTCCGACGCCACCACCGCCACCGGCCACTACGACCGCTACCGCGAGGACGTCGCGCTGCTGGCGGACCTCGGCGTGGACGCCTACCGCTTCTCGATCGCCTGGACCCGCGTGCAGCCCACCGGCTCCGGCCCCGTCAACCAGGCGGGCCTGGACTTCTACGACCGCCTGGTGGACGAGCTGTGCGCCAACGGCGTCAAGCCCGCGCCCACCCTGTTCCACTGGGACACCCCGCAGGCCCTGGAGGAGGCGGGCGGCTGGCAGTCGCGCGACACCGCCGACCGGTTCGCCGAGTACGCCGCCGTCGTGGCCGAGCGGCTGGGCGACCGCGTGCCGATGTGGATCACCATCAACGAGCCCGCCGAGCTGACCCTGCTCGGCCACGCGCTCGGTGAGCACGCCCCCGGCAAGACGCTGATGTTCGACGCGCTGCCGGTCGCGCACCATCTGCTGCTCGCGCACGGCAAGGCCGTCCAGGCGCTGCGTGCGGCGGGCGCGGACAACGTCGGCCTCGCCGCCTCGCACACGCCGGTGTGGACCGCCGGGGACGACGACGCCGCGCGCATGGGCGCCGACCTCTACGACACCCTCATGAACTGGCTGTTCTCCGACCCCATCCTCACCGGCCGCTACCCCGAGGGCCTCGCCGAGGCCATGCCTGGCCCCGTCGCCGACGACCTCAAGGTCATCTCCGCGCCGCTGGACTGGTACGGCGTCAACTACTACAACCCGACGCTGGTCGGCGCGCCCGACCCGTCCGGCCAGGACGCCTTCGGCGGCATCGAGCTGCCCGACGACCTGCCGTTCGGCATCCGGGAGATCGAGGGCCCGCCGCGCACCGACTTCGACTGGCCGGTCGTGCCCGACGGCCTGCGCGAGGTCCTCGTGACGCTCAAGAAGCGCTACGGCGCGGACCTCCCGCCGATCCACATCACCGAGAACGGCTGCTCCTACGGCGACGGCCCCGACGCCTCCGGCCGCGTCGCCGACACCCGCCGCGTCGAGTTCCTGGACGGCCACCTGCGCGCGCTGCGCGAGGCGATCGACGCCGGGGTGGACGTGCGCGGCTACTTCGTCTGGTCGCTGATGGACAACTTCGAGTGGGCCGAGGGCCACCGGCAGCGCTTCGGCCTGGTCCACGTGGACTACGCGACCCTGAAGCGCACGCCCAAGGACTCCTACCACTGGTACCGCGACATGATCGCGGCGTCCCGGCAGACCGGCTGATGACCGCCGTGACGGCGGGCGTCCCGGAGGCGGGGGAGCGGGCGCCCGGCCGCTGGGTCGGCGCCCTCACCCTGGCCAACCTGGGCGTGTGGGCGGGCTGGTTCGGCCCGCTCCAGGTGCTGCTGGCGCTCCAGGCCGAGGACCTGAACCCCGGCCACAAGGCCACCACGCTGGCGTGGACGACGGGGATCGGCGCGGTGTTCTCCCTGGTCGCCAACCCCGTCTTCGGCGCGATCTCCGACCGCACCACCTCCCGGCACGGCATGCGCGCGCCCTGGGTGCTGCTCGGCGTGCTCGGCGGCGTCGCCGGGCTCGCGGTGCTGGCCGTCGCGCCGAGCGTCCCCGTCATGATCGCGGGCTGGTGCCTGGTGCAGGTCGCGCTGAACGCCTCCTACGCCGCGCTGACCGCCGCCGTCCCCGACCAGGTGCCCTGGCGGCAGCGCGGGGTGGTCGGCGGCTGGCTCGGCGTCGCGCAGATCGGCGGCGTGCTGGCGGGCACGGCGCTCGGCACCGTGGCGGGCGGCCTGGCGGCGGGCTACCTGGCGTGCGCGGCGTTCATGCTGGTGGCGGTCGTGCCGTTCCTGCTGGCGCGGCGCGACGCGCGGCTCGCCGAACGGCCGCCGTTCGCCTGGAAGGCGTTCCTGGCGGGCTTCTGGATCGACCCGCGCCGCCACCCCGACTTCGGCTGGGCGTGGCTGACCCGCTTCCTGATGCAGCTCAGCAACGCCATCGTGATGATGTACCTGCTGTACTACCTCCAGGACGCGGTGCACTACGGCGACGGCGCGGAGACCGGCGTGCTCATCCTGACCGCGCTGAACGCCGTCACGCTGCTGGCCAGCGTGGTGGTGGCGGGCGCGTGGTCGGACCGGATCGGCCGCCGCCTCCCCTTCGTGGTCTGGTCGGGCTACGTCATGACGGCCGCGACCGCCCTGCTGGCGGTCTGGCAGACCTGGCCCGGCGCGATCGTGGCGGCGCTGGTGCTGGGCGTCGGCTTCGGCGTCTTCACCTCGGCGGACTTCGCGCTGATGACCGACGTGCTCCCGGCCGCCGCCGACCGGGGCAAGGACCTCGGCGTCATCAACATCGCCGCGTCGTTGCCGCAGGTGATCGCGCCCGCGATCGCCGCGCCCATCGTGGCCGGGGTGGGCGGCTACGCGACGTTGTACGTGGTCGCGGCGCTGTTCGCGCTGGCCGGGACGGTGCTGGTGCGGCGCATCCGGTCGGTGCCCTGATCCGTTGCGGAGGGCTGCGGCGGCCCCGGTTCGCCGCAGCCCTCCGCGTAACGGTCAGACCCAGCCGTCGAGCGCGGCCATGAAACCGTCCAGGTCGTCGCGGTGGATCACGTGGCCGGTCTCCGGCAGCACCTTCACCTCGAACCCCTTGGCCCGCAGGTCCGCCACCACGTCGTCCGGCAGCAGCCGCTTGTCGTCGGCACCCAGGACCAGCGACGGCACGACCGGCGCGTCCGGGAAACGGTCCTCGGCCTCGCCGAGCCAGTCGGCGGCGTGGACGTCCCACCGCGCGAAGTCGGCCAGTTCCGCCGCCACGTCCTCGTCGCTCCACTTGGGCGACATCTGCCGGATCTGGTCAGCGGTCGCCACCTTCGTGAACTTCACGAACTGCTGCAACTCGGCCGTCGCCCCGCCGCCGATCTTCCAGGCCGGGTCGCTGTAGACGGCGCGGGCCGGGCGCAGGTCCCCGACCGCCAGCGACAACGACAACCCGCCCAGCGAGTGCCCGATGATCACGTCGGCGCCGGTGGGCAGGGACTCCACCAGGTCGGCGGCGAACAGCTCGGGCCCGTACCGGTCGGCGTACGGGCTGTCGCCGTGGCCGCGCAGGTCCGGCAGCAGGACGCGGTAGCCGCGCGCGGCCAGCAGCGGGGCCACCCGGCCCCACGTCCCGGCCGACGACATGATGCCGTGGATCAAAACGGCGGTCCGGTCGCCGTCGCCGAGCTGGTGGATCTTGAGCTTCATAGGTGGGGTCACTTCCTTGCGAGGGGTTTCCGTTACTTCGTTCACGGGGGGGGCGTTCGCTAGCGCACGCTCTTGACCGGCAGGATCGCCAGCGCTCCCAGCAGGGACAGCACGGCTGCGAACAGGTACAGGGACGAGTAGCCGCCCAGATGGCTGATGATCACCGACGCCACGAACGGGGCGACGATCTGCGGCCCGGCGTTGGCGATGTTCAGCACGCCCATGTCGCGGGCGGCGTCCTCCTGGGCGGGCAGCACCATGGTCACCATGACGGTGTCCACGGCCATGTAGACGCCGAAGAACAACCCGCCGACCGCCATGAAGACGATCATCATGGGCCAGGTCGGCCACAACAGCGGCAGCAGCATCGCCCCGGCGGTGCCGACGCTGGAGACGAACACGAACGCCTTGCGCCGCCCCAGCCGGTCCGACAGCGGCCCGCCGATCACCGTGGAGACCACCGAGACCAGGCAGGTGACGGCCATCAGCAGCGCCACCGCGTCGGCGCCCTTGAGCCCGGCGGGCAGGCCGATGTGGTCCTCCAGCATGTACAGCAGGTAGCCGACGACGCTGAAGTAGCCGAGGATGATCAGGGCGCGGCCCACGAACACCCACATGAAGTCGCGGTGCCGGAGCGCCGACAGGAACGACGTCAGGTCCTTGGCCAGCGACGTCCGGCTCGCCGCCGCGTCCTGCGGCAGCTCGTCCGGGCGCGGATCGTGGCTCAGGGTCACCAGCGCCACGGCGGCGGCGACCAGCAGCGCGCCCAGCGTGACGTAGCCGAGCTGGATCGCGCCGGTGAACCGCCCGGCGACCAGGACGCCGAGCAGCAGGCCGAGCTGCATGCCCGCGCCCATCATGGCCGAGGCCACGCCGCGCCGCCGCTCGGGCACCCGGTCGGGGATGATCGCGGTCACCGCGGCCTGGTAGACGTTGCCCATGCCCTGGGCCAGGCACCAGCCCACGATCAGCATCGCGATCGTGTCGGCCGAGCCCAGGAAGGCCAGGAACGCCAGCGCGAGCACCGCGCCGCCGAGCAGGAACGGGTTGCGGCGGCCGAACCGGGAGCGGCTGCGGTCCGACAGCGCGCCGCCGATCGGATTGAGCAGCGTGGCGAAGACCGCGCCGACGCCGGTGACCAGGCCGAGGTTGGCGACCTTGTTCGCGGCGTCGATCTCCTGCACCTGGAGCGGCAGCAGGATGCTCGCCACCCCGCCGTAGACCGAGAACAGCAGCAGGTTCCCGGTCAGCAGCAGCGGCATCAGGCCCCGCTGCCCGCGACGGCCCGCGGGCGTCACGGGAGCGGCGGCGGGCGCGGTACCGGCGGTCATCGGAGGGTCCGGGTGGTGGGGCGGGTGCCGGTGGTCGGCACGTCGGTGGTCGGCACGTCGGTGGTCGGCATGGTGTGACTCCTCGAAGGACGGACGAGGCACCCGGGGGTGGCCGGTGATACGTATCACTTATACGTATAAACTTTGTATAGCACTACCTTTCGGACACTGCCAAGGCCGACCCTGCGGAAGACTGCTGCCATGACCGATCCCCCGTCCGGCCCCCGGCCCGCCACCAGCACCGACGTGGCCCGGCTGGCGGGCGTCTCCCAGGCGACGGTCTCCTACGTCATGAACGACGCCCCCGGCGTGAAGATCAGCGACTCGACCCGGGAGCGGGTCCGCCAGGCCGCCGAGCAGCTCGGCTACAGCCCGCACGCCTCGGCCCGCACCCTGCGCAAGGGGCGCAGCGACGTGGTCCTGATGCCGGTCCCCGACATCCCCGTCGGCCACCTGGCCGGACGCTTCTTCCGCGAGCTGGGGCGGCTGCTGCGCGGGCACGGTCACACGCTGGTGATGTACGGCGACACCGACGGCCGGGGCGCGACGGCCGCGCGCGAGTGGGCGCAGTGGCGTCCGGCTGCGGTGCTGGTGGCGGCCGACCGCCTGACCCGCGCGGGGGTGCGCCAGCTCCACGCCGCCGGGGTCGCCACCGTGGTCGCCATGGGGCCCCGCCCCTCGCTGCTGGCCCCGACCCTGGTCTTCGACGACTACGCCATCGGCGGCTGCGCGGTCGAGCACCTGATCGCGCGGGGTCGGCGGCGGCTCGGCGTGGTCGTGCCCGCCGAACCGGAGCTGGCGGTGTTCGCCGGGCCCCGGTTCGAGGGGGCCGAGCGCGCCGCCGCCGCGCGGGGCGTGGCCGTCCGGCGGATCGTGCTGCCGTCCGACGAGGCGGGGGCGGCCGAGGTCGTGGCGGGTTGGGACGCGGGGGAGCGGCCCGACGGGATCTTCGCCTACAACGACGACTACGCGATGGTGCTGATGCGGGTGATGCAGGACGCCGGGCTGGCGGTCCCCGGCGACGTGGCGGTGGTCGGGGCCGACGACCTGCCGCTGGGACGGTTGTTGCGGCCGCGCCTGACCTCGGTGCGGGTGGCGGGCGACCGGTCGGCCGCGCAGGTCGCCGACCGGCTGCACCAGATGATCGTCGCGGCGGAGCGGGAGGCGGGCGTCGTGCTGTTCGAGAGCAGTGCGGAGATCGTCCATCGCGAATCCTCCTGACGGGTAAGCTCGACGGTTTCGCCACCCCGAGCCCGGAGGTCTGTTCCGCATGTCCGCCCCCGTCGTAGAGGAGCCCGACTCCGCCGCAGTCCTCGCCGCCGAGCAGGCGCATCTCGCCGAATCCCGCGCCGCCCTGCGCCGGATGCGCGAGCACGCCGAGGGCATGTCGGCCGACGCCGCCGCCGACTGGGTCTCGCGCCAGTTCCTGGAATCGTTGCTGGACCAGCGCGTCGCGGCCCTCGCCGACCACCCCGACACCCCGCTGTTCTTCGGCCGCATGGACCACGACCGGGACCACGGCGGCGACGCCGAGGCCGTCGCGGAGGACCTGCCGCGCACCATGTACGTCGGCCGCCGCCACGTGCACGACGGCCCCGAGGGCCGCCCGCTGGTGCTGGACTGGCGCGCCCCGGTGTCGCGGGCGTTCTACCAGGCGGGCCCGGCCGACCCGATGGGCTGGCGTCGTCGCCGCCGGTTCGGCTTCCAGGGCGGCGCGCTCACCGCGTTCGAGGACGAGCCGCTCGACGGCCGCGCCCTCGGCCCGTCGGCCATCCTCACCGCCGAGATCGAGCGGCCCCGCACCGGCCCGATGCGCGACATCGTCGCCACCATCCAGCCCGAGCAGGACGTCATCGTGCGCGCCGACCTGCCGCAGACCGTGTGCGTGCAGGGCGCGCCGGGCACCGGCAAGACCGCCGTCGGCCTGCACCGCGCCGCCTACCTGCTGTTCACCCACCGCGAGCGGCTGGCCCGCTCCGGCGTGCTGATCGTCGGCCCCAACCGCGCGTTCCTCGCCTATATCTCGGCGGTGCTGCCCGCGCTGGGCGAGGTCCGCGTGGACCAGGCCACCATCGAGGACCTGCTCGGCGCGCCCGCCGCCGTCGAGCCGGACGAGGTCGCCGCGCTCAAGGGCGAGGCGCGCATGGCCGACGTGCTGCACAAGGCGTTGTGGCGGCACATCCGCAAGCCCGAAGAGGGCCTGGTCGTCACCCAGGGCGTCGCCCGCTACCGGCTCGCCGACCACGAGGTGCGCGAGATCGCCGCCGCGCTGCGCGGCACCGCCCGCTACGGGAACGGCCGCGAGATGTTCGCCCAGCGCCTGGCCCACCAGATCCTGGTGCGGATGGAGCAGCGCGGCTACGCCGCCGACGACCGCGACCAGGACCGGGTGACCCGCTCCAAGCCCGTCAAGCAGCTCGTGGACCAGGTCTGGCCGAAGGTGACGCCCGAGCAGGTGCTGTTCCGGCTGCTGTCGGACGCCGACTTCCTACGCACCGCCGCCAAGGGCGTGCTGGACGAGGACGAGCAGGCAGCGTTGCGGTGGGCCAAGCCGCCGCGCTCGCACCGCTCCGCCAAGTGGACCGCCGCCGACCGCGCCCTGCTGGACGAGCTGACCGGCCTCATCGACCGCACGCCGACGCTCGGGCATCTGGTCGTGGACGAGGCCCAGGACCTGTCGGCCATGCAGCTCCGCGCCCTGGGCCGCCGCTGCGCCGGGAGTTCGGCCACCGTCTTGGGCGACATCGCGCAGGGCACCACGCCTTGGTCGGCCCGCTCCTGGACCGAGGTCCTGGAGCACCTGGGGCAGAAGGGCGAGGTCACCGAGCTGACGCTCGGGTTCCGCGTGCCCGGGGCCGTCCTGGACTACGCCGCGCGCCTGCTCCCGCACGTCGCGCCCGAACTCGCCGCCCCGCGCTCGTTGCGCGCCGGGATCGGCGCGCTCACCGTCACCCGCGCCGACGACCTCGCCGAAGGAGTGGTCGAGGCCGCCCGCGCCGCGCTGGCCCGCGAGGGCTCGATCGGCCTGATCGCCGCCGACGCCGACGTGCCCGCGCACGCCGCCGCCCTCACCGCCGCCGGCCTGGACCACACCGTGCTCGGCCCCGACTCCGACGGGTCCGGACGGCTGCTGCTCATCCCCGCCACGCTCGCCAAGGGACTGGAGTACGACCACGTGATCATCGCCGAACCGGCCGTCATCGCGGCCGCCGAACCGCGCGGCCTCGCCCGCCTGTACGTGGTGCTGACCCGCGCGGTCACCTCGCTCGCCGTCGTCCACCGCGCCGACCTGCCCGCCGAGCTGGCCGCATGAGCGAGGTCGTCACCCTGCCCGCCGCCCCGCCGTTCGACTTCGGGGCCACGCTGCGGTTCCTGGAGGGCTTCGCGCTGGCCGCCGACGCCCAGCGCGTCGAGGGCGGCGCGCTCACCCGCGCGCTGCGCGCCGGGGGCCGCACCGTCGTCGCGCGCCTCACCGCCGACGGCGACGCGGCCCTCCGCTGCGAGCTGCACGCCGACGGCCCGCTGGACGCCGACGTGATCGACGAGGCCGCCGACCGCCTCTCCGCCTCGCTGAGCCTGGCCGACGACCTGACCGGCTTCTACGAGATCGCCCGCGAGGACCCCGACTTCGCGCCCGTCGTCGAACGCCTGCACGGCTACCACCAGGCGCGGTTCAGCACGCCGCTGGAGGCGATGGTCTGGTCGATCCTGACCCAGCGCAACACCTTCACGATGAGCGTGCGGGGCCGCCGTAACCTAGCCGCCGACATCGGAGCCACCCTGACGGTGGACGGCGTGCCCTACACCGCCTTCCCCGACATCGAGCAGCTCGCCGCGCTGCCGCCGGGCCGCGTCGCCGAGCTGATCGGCAACCAGCGCAAGGGCCGCTTTCTCGCCGACGCCCTGCACGCCTGGCTGGAGGTGGACGAGGACTTCCTGAGCACCGCCCCCTACGCCGAGGCCAAGAAGGTGCTGCTCGGCCTGCCGGGCGTCGGCCCCTGGTCGGCGACGTTCATCATGATCCGGGGCCTGGGCCGCACCGACGAGACGCCGGTCGAGAAGCAGCTGGTGGAACCGGCGTCCCGCGTCTACGGCCAGCCGCTGTCGCAGGCGCAGATCCAGAAGATCGGCGGGCGCTACGGGCCGTGGGCCGGGCTGTGGGCGCACTACCTGCGCCTCGTCGGCTGACCGTCGCCGGGCTCGGCGATCTCGGTCAGCCGGGCCCGGACCTCGGCGAGCGGCTCCAGCAGCTCGTCCAGCGCCAGTTCCCCGGCCTGCTCCTTGAGGCCGGGGAGCCGCTGGGCGAGGTCGCCGATGACCTGGGTGATGGCGACCAGCTCTTGGAGTTGCTGTTCGGCGCGGGCCTGCGCCTCCTGCTGGGCCAGCCGGACGGTCTCGTCCAGCCGGTGCCGTAGGAGCCGCTGGTAGCCGCTGCGGTGCAGCAGCCACAACGCCGGGATCGGCGCGATGGAGACCACCGTGACCAGTATCCGCAGCAGGTAGGTCATGGCGAAGACGGTGAGGCTGCGGCCGCTGAGCGCGCCCAGGGCCGTGCTCTGCTCCAGGGGCCCGGCAGCTTCGGAAAGTCTTGTGCGGATCACGGCGACCTCGGTGGCGATCTCCCGATCGATCCGCGTCTTGACCGTCAGCGCCAGCGACTGGCCGGTGCCGCGCAGGGTGCCGAGACCGGTCTGGTTCTCGACGAGCCTGCTGTCGTGCCGGAACGCGTCCGCCTCGGCTTTGGCGCGCTTGCAGTCCGGGCCGTCGCCGGGGCGTCCTGTCCCGCCCTGGCCCGTGCACTCCCGTGTGGCGGTCTCTTGCAGGTAGGTCAGCTGTTTCAGATCGCTGTCGACCTGAGCCTTCAGGTCCTTGGCCTGCTCGATGACGGTCGACAGCCGCTGGCGCTGGGAGAGTGTCGATTCGCTCAGGATGCTGGACGGGCAGTCGCGGGGAGTCGACAGGGGGAGCAAGGGGTTGCACCGGTGCAGCCGGGCATTGGCCGTGCGCAACGTTTGCTCGTGGCGGGCCTGTATCTCGTGGTTCACCTCCGATCCGAAGACCTCCAGCAGCAGCGGTTCCGCAATGACCAGGCCCATCAGGCTCGCCAGGACCATGCGGGGCACGACCGTCCCCAACGCCCCGCCCCGGCCGCCGCCCAGGGGTAGCGACGCGAGCAGCCAACGGTCCAGGGCCAGCAGCACCAGACCCCAGGACACGCCCACGGCCAGCGCCACCGCAACGTTGCCCAGCACGCTCACGACCAGCAGCACCGTCAGGGCGCCGACCATCAGCGTCGCGGCCAGGAGCAGCAGGCTGACCGACGTGTAGCGTCCGCGCTCCTGCGGCACCAGGTCGAGGACCTCCTCGTCCACACCGATGAGACGGCGCAACAACGGCCCCACTCTGCCCCGGCCGGGCGGAGGAACCGGCGGAGCGACGTGCTCGACCTCGTCGGCCCGGCCCCGGTCGTCCAGCGCCTCCCACGCCGCTACCCACTCCCGGACGCGCTCCTCCTCCAGTCCGCACGCCCGTGCATAGGCGAGCACGAACGAGACCTTCGGCAGGCGGCCGCGCTTCAACGTCTCGCTGACCGTGCTGGGCGGCAGCACGTTGTGCCCGTCCGCGCGCTTGTTCAGGTCGGCCAGCGACAACCGCGCCCACGTCCGCAGCTCCGCCAGCAGATCCAGGAAGTCCCGTACGGACGCGGCCGCGGCGGGGTCGGGCGGATCTCCCATCGGCACGTGGGCGTCGATCGGCCGTCCCACCGAGACGGCCGCCTCCTCCCACGACGCCTGAAACTCCGCCTCGTCGCCGCCGCACGCGACGACGTAGGCGCGGGCCACCTCCCAGGTCGGCAGCGTCCGGCCCCGCGCCGCCGCCGTGCAGGTCGTCGGCGAGTACCCGGCCCGCTCGGCGACCTGCCGCAGCGTCAGCCCGGACCCCCGGCGCAGTTCCCGCAGTCGTTGCGCGAAGGCGGCGACCGCGCCGGCGGACGGGTCGAGCGGCTCCTCCGGCCGCCCGGCTCTGGACACCGGCCCCGACCTACCCGGGCTGGGGGAGGGTGGCGGCCAGGCGCGGCGACCACGGCGACCGCGCCCCGGCGAGCCGGGCGACGACCTCGGCGGCGATCAGGCCGATCCCGGCGGTGCAGCCGAGCGCGGGCACCGGCGGCATCCCCCGGTGCAGCAACCACAGGCAGACCACGGCGACGACCACCAGGACCAGCACGGCGGTCCGGCCCGGCGGCAGGGGACCGGGGGTGGGGAGATCGGACAGGGGATCGGACATGGGCACGACACCTTCCCTTCACGGCGTGAGACGAGGAACGGGACCCGGCCACCGCCCGCCGGGGCTTGCCGACCCCGTGACGGCTGCGAGCGCCGTCACCGCGAGCGGTGTGCCCCTCACTCTCCTGCACCACAGGGGCACCGGGAAGGCCGTCGCGCGGCACGGTCCGTCCGGGTTCGCGGCCGGTGACGAACGCGCAGCTCAGCGAGTTGTGCGGGCCGCGTTCGGCGTCCGTACGGCCGGTGTCGGCCGCCAGGGCGGGGACGGTTGTGCGGCCGGTGTCCGGGCCGCCGTCCGGACGCCGCCGCCCTCGACCCCCCGCCGGACGGGATGTGACACTGGGGCCGAGCCGCCCCTCGGGCGGCACTTCCGCACCTTCGCCTCATGGCGTGAGACGAGGAGCCGCGGACCCGAAGGGCCCTCGTTGCCGCGAGGGCCCTTCTTCACGTCCGGGCCTTGTGACGGCTCACAGCACGGTTGACCTCATCAGTGGGCGCTTTCTAAGGTGGGGCACATACCGACCGGTTGGTATGTCCGTGTCGGCAGGTCCGTGGCACCCGTTTCCCGGAGGTCCCCGTGAGCACCGCACCACCCGACGCCGACGAGCTGCGCAGGCGGGTCGGCGATTTCCTGGCCGGGCACGACCCGGCCGCGACGGAGCCCCTGGAGTTCCTGCGCGCCCGCTTCGACGCCGGGCTCGCCTGGGTGCACTACCCCGAGGGGCTGGGCGGCCTCGGCGCGCCGCGCGCCCTCCAGCCCCAGGTGGACAAGGCGTTCGCCGCCGCCGGGGCGCCGACCAACCAGCCCGAGCGCAACGGCATCGGGCTCGGCATGGCCGCCCCCACCGTCCTCGCCTTCGGCACCGAGGAGCAGAAGAGGCGCTTCCTGCGGCCGCTGTGGACGGGCGAGGAGATCTGGTGCCAGCTGTTCTCCGAGCCCGGCGCCGGTTCCGACCTCGCCGCGCTCGGCACCCGCGCCGTCCGCGACGGCGACCACTGGACCGTCAACGGCCAGAAGGTCTGGACGTCGATGGCGCACGAGGCGCGCTGGGCGATCCTGGTGACCCGCACCGACCCCGACGTGCCCAAGCACCGCGGCATGACCTACTTCGTGTGCGACATGACCGCGCCCGGCGTCGAGGTGCGGCCGCTGCGCCAGATCACCGGCGAGGCCGAGTTCAACGAGGTCTTCCTGACCGACGTGCGCATTCCTGACGAGCACCGCCTCGGCGAGGTCGGCGACGGCTGGCGGGTGTCCACCACCACGCTGATGAACGAGCGCGTCGCCATCGGCGGCGCGGCGACCCCGCGCGAGGGCGGCATGATCGGCGTCGTCGCGAAGTTGTGGCGCGAGCGTCCCGAGCTGCGCACCCCCGGCCTGCACGAGGCGCTGCTGCGCTCCTGGGTGGAGGCCGAGGCCGCCCGCCTGACCGGCGAGCGGCTGCGCCAGCAGCTCACCGCCGGGCAGCCCGGCCCCGAGGGCTCGGCCGCCAAGCTCGCCTTCGCCGCCCTCAACCAGCAGATCTCCGGCCTGGAGCTGGAACTGCTCGGCGAGGACGGCCTGCGCTACGACGACTGGACCATGCGCCGCCCGTCGGAGGTGGACTTCACCCGCCGCTCGCCCGGCTACCGCTACCTGCGCGCCAAGGGCAACTCCATCGAGGGCGGCACCTCCGAGATCCTGCGCAACATCATCGCCGAACGCGTGCTGGGCCTGCCCGGCGAGATCCGGGTGGACAAGGACGTGCCGTGGAAGGACCTGCCCAAGTGAGCGACCTGCTGTACAGCGAGATCGAGAACGACCTGCGCGCCGGCGTCCGCGGGCTGCTGGACGACAAGGCCGCCTGGACCGACGTCCTCGCCGGGACCGAGAAGGACGACGCGCACGACGCCGCGCTGTGGCGCGCGCTCACCGACATGGGCGTCACCGCCCTGCCGGTGCCCGAGGACCTGGGCGGGGCGGGCGCGTCGTGGCGCGAGACCGCCGTGGTGATGGAGGAGCTGGGCCGCGCCGTCGCGGCGGTGCCGTTCCTGACCGGGGCCGTGCTCGGCGTCGCCGCGTCGCAGGCCGCCGGAGACCGCGACCTGCTGTCCGGCGGCCGGACGGCGCTGCTCGCGGTGCCGTTCACCACCGCGCCGAACGGCCCGCTGCCCGGCGGGGTGCAGGCCGACGGCGGGACGGTGACCGGCACCGTCACCAGCGTCGCCGACGCGGCCGCCGCCGACGTGCTGCTGGTCCCGGCGTCCGGCGGGCTGTACGCCGTCGAGGCCGCCGACGCGCGGCTGACGCCGGTGGTGTCGCTGGACATGACCCGGCGGTTGTGCGACGTCACGTTCGACGCGGCCCCCGCCCGGCGGATCGCCGAGGGAGACGACGCGCTGCGCCAGGCCCTCGCCGTCGGCGCGGCGATGCTGGCGTCCGAGCAGCTCGGCCTGGCCGAACGTTGCCTGGAGACCACCGTCGCCTACCTCAAGACCCGCTACCAGTTCGGCCGCCCGGTCGGCTCCTACCAGGGACTCAAGCACCGGCTCGCCGACCTGTGGACCGCCATCACGCAGGCCCGCGCCGTCGCCCGGTACGCCGCCGACTGCGCCGCCACCGGCGACCCGGACCTGCCGGTCGCGGTGGCCGTCGCACAGGCGCACTGCTCGACCGTGACCGTCCGGGCGGCCGAGGAGTGCGTCCAGATGCACGGCGGCATCGGCTTCACCTGGGAGCACCCGGCGCACCTGTACCTCAAGCGGGCCAAGAGCGGCGCGCTGGCGCTCGGCACGCCCGACCGGCACCGCGCGGCGCTGGCCGCCCTGGTGGATCTGCCGTACGGGTCCTGACGGCGGGTCATAAGATCGCGGATGTGAGCGAACAGGGCGAGCCCTCCGGCGACACTCTGCGCACTTCGCCCCACAAGGCCGGTCAGGCACTCGCGCGGCGCTTGAGGTCTCCGAACCGGATCCAGGGCCCGCCTCTTCTTCGTTACGCCGTCGATCCGTGCATGCAACCGGCCGCCGACTTGGCCCGTTCCTACAAAGCGGTGATCACCGTCGGGCCCGGCTTCGTAGGCATCGACACTACGGCGACCCTTCCCACCTTGCTGTACTGAGCCGACACCCCGCCGAACGGAGCCGGGACACCGTCCTTCGTTTGGGGCCCGTGGCTCCGCTCACCGCACAGGCAGCAGGAGATGAGGGAGACTCGATGACCCGCAACCGGGCCTGTCCGGCGACGAAATCGCCGCTCCGCAGAGAGAAGGCCCACCGATGACCGCCACCCCCGCCATGATCCGCGACGTGACCGTGTGGACGCAGGGCCGCTGGGTCGCCGGGCAGGACGTGCACCTGCGCGGCGGCCGCGTCACCGAGGTCGTCCCGCACGGCGCGCGGCCCGCCGCGGGCGACGTCCTGGACGGCAGCGGCGGCCACCTGATCCCCGGCCTGGTCAACACCCACACCCACCTGCACCAGGCGGTGATGCGCGGCATCGCCGAGGGCGAGCCGCTGATCCGCTGGTTGCGCTACGTCGCCGAGGGCACCGTCGCCCTCACCCCCGAGCAGGCGTACGTCGCGGCGGCCGCCGCCTCGCTGGAGGCGCTGCGCAGCGGCACCACCGCGCTGGTGGAGCACATGTGGCCGCACCCCTCACGCGCCGTGCACGACGCCATCCTGAAAGCCCTGGACGACACCGGCATCCGCGCCGTCGTCTGCCGGGGCGTGGCCGACCGCCCCGACACCACCCGCAAGTGGGGCTTCGAGCCGCGCCTGATGGAACCGCTGGACGAGGCGTTCGACCACGTGGACGAGCTGGCCGCGCGCACCGCAGGCGGCCGGATCGGGCTGGGCGTCGCGGTGCCCAACCCGCGCTCGCTCACCCCCGACGGGCTGCGCCGCGTCCGCGCGTTCGCCGAGGAGCGCGGCATGACCGCCAGCATCCACCTGCTGGAGACCGCCACCGACGAGGACATGTGCCGCGAGCACGCGGGCGTCGGCGCGGTCGGCTACCTGGAGGAGGCCGGTTTCCTGTGGGACCGGCTGCTGGCGGTGCACTGCTGCAAGCTCGACGCCGAGGGCCGCCGCCTGCTGGCGGGCCGCGGCGTCGGCGTCTCCTACAACCCGCTGAGCAACATGCGCCTGGGCAGCGGCGTCGCGCCCGTCCCCGAGATGCTGGAGGCCGGGATCCGCGTCGGCCTCGGCGTGGACGGCGCGGCCAGCAACGACACCCAGGACGCGCTGGAGACCATGCGCATGGGCGCCTACCTGCAACGCGCGGTGCGCGGCCGGTCCGACCTGCTCGGTTTCGCCGACATGCTGGGCCTGGCCACCAGCGGCGCCAACGCCGTGCTCGGCCTGGAGGAGCGGCCCGACGGCGTGCTGCCGGGCGTGCAGGCCGACCTGGTGCTGCTGCGCTTCGACCGCGACCTGGCGTGCGTGCCGGTGCTCGACCCCGGCGCGACGCTGCTCACCACCGGCAGCTCACGCACCGTCGACAGCGTGCTGGTGGACGGCGAGGTGCTGATCAGCGACGGCCGCAGCACCCGCATGGACGAGAAGGACCTGATCGCCCGCGCGGTCGCCGCCGCGCCCGACCCCGCGCTGCTCGTCCCGTGATCCTCTGGAGTCCCATGCCGTCACCCTCGGCCTTGCGCCTCCCGTTAGGGGAGCTGCGAGGGTGAGGCCATGGACGACGGCGATCCCCTGGTTCCGATCGGCGAGCTGGCCCGGCGCACCGGGCTGACGGTCAAGACCATCAGGTTCTACTCCGACCGTGGCATCGTGCCCCCGGCCGCCCGCAACGCGGCGGGGCACCGTCTGTACGGCGGGGCGGCCCTCGCCCGCCTGGAGCTGGTGCGGACGCTGCGCGACCTCGGGCTGGACCTGGCCACGATCCGCCGGATCGTGCACCGGGAGGTCGCGCTCGCCGACGTCGCCGAGGCGCACGCCCGCGCCCTCACGGCACAGATCACGACGTTGCGGTTCCGGCGCGCGGTGGCGACGGCGGTGGCCCGGCGCGGCATCACCATGGACGAAGGGGACCTCATGCACCGACTGGCCCGGCTGTCGGCCGAACAGCGCCGGAACCTGATCGCCGATTTCCTGGACGGCGTCTTCGCGGACCTGGGGGAGGGCGGCGGCCTGCCCGGCATCCGGCGCACGCTGACCCCGGAACTGCCCGACGACCCGTCCGACGAGCAGATCGAGGCGTGGGTGGAGCTGGCCGAACTGTCCCAGGACGAGGACTTCCGCACCCTCCTGCGGACCCTGGCCGAACACCAGTCCCGCATCGGCCCGCCTCTGCGCCGCGACCCAGTGTCGGTGGCCGTCGAACACGCGGCCACGGCGCTGGCGAACGGCGTGGCCCCGACCTCCCCGGCAGCGGCCCCGATCGTCGAGACGATCACCGCGTACGGCGGCGGCCACCTGCCGGACCTGCTGGCGGCCGCCGGAGACCCGCGCAGGCAGCGGTACGTCGAGCTGCTCTCGATCGTCAACGGCTGGACCGCGCCGGACGACCTGGCCCCGATGCTCGACTGGTCCGTCCAAGCGCTGAACGCCCACGGCGGTCACGCCTCCAGCGCGGCGCGCACCTGACGCAGGACCTCCGCTTCGGGAGGGGTGTCGATGAGCAGTTCGGGGCCGATCAGGGCGGCGACCTCCTCGTAGGCGTCGCCGTGGTCGGTCAGCGTCCAGCCGGGCCAGCGGGCGGGCAGCAGGCGCGGATCGTGCAGGCAGTCGATCGACCACCAGTCCGCGCGCCGCTCGGGCACGTCGAGCAGGAGGCCGCTGTAGGGGACGCCGTCCAGCACGGCGAACGTGGACGCCTCGTCTTGCGGGACGAGCAGCGGATCGGGACCGGCGAGCAGGAGCGGGCCTAGTTCGTCGCCCCACCACCCTGCGAACGACAGCCGTTCGGGGGCGCTGCGGATCGTGACCAGGGCGTGCGCCATGGCGGTCGGGTCTTCGTCGTCCACGACCTCGTACGCCCATTGCTCGTGCAGTGGACTCGGCGGATCGTCCAGGTAGAGCACGGTGCTGTAGGGCAGCTCCAGGTAGTCCATTACCTCGAAGAGGCCGCGCGACGCCCACTTCACGCGCCAACCCGGCCAGCAGGCGCCGACCAAGTTCAGCCAGGCCCGGATCTGGGGGACCGACGTGTCGCTCTCCAGGCCCGGCATCTCCTGGTTGGTGTGCACGAGCAGCAGCCGCCGTCGCAGATCGAGCAGTGCCACCCCTTCCCACCAGACCGAGTTCATCCAGCGGTTAGGGGTGCCGCCTTCCTGGGCGCGGATGAAGGAGATCGCGGCTTCCGGGCCTGGTAGCAGGTCGCGGAAGAGGCCGGACGCGCCGCGGTCGCGGGTCCAGACCTGGTGGTTGTCCCCGTCGATGATCACGTAGTGCGCGTGGCCGCCGCTCATGGCCGCCAGGGTAATCAGCCGGTGACGACCGCCAGAAGTCGTTTTCCGGGTGGGAACGTGCCCTGGATGGCGAGGGTGAGGATGCCGTGCAGCATCTTGGCCACGTAGATCCGGTCGAGGGTGATGCCGTGGCGGGTGGCGAAGTCGTTGATGAAGGCGTCCAGTTCCGGGGTGCGGCGGGCGTAGCCGCCGTGGTGGAAGGCGGTTTCGATGCTCCAGTCGCCGCGTCGTTCGCCGTAGGTCTCGCGCTGTAGGCGTTCGACGTCGTCGTTCAGGAACTCGCCGCCTTTCAGGGCCGCGAAGCCCAGCGCGCGTTGGTGTGGGGCCAATCCTGCGGCCAGGCCTGCGAGTGTTCCGCCGGTTCCTACCGCGCAGCACACCACGTCGTAGGACGGGCCGATCTCCGCTCCTAGTTCGGCGCAGCCTTGCACGGCCAGGGCGTTGCTTCCGCCTTCGGGGAGTAGGTAGAAGTCGCCCCACTTTTGGTGCAGCGCCTCGATTACGGCGGGGTCGGTTTTGTGGCGGTAGGTCGTGCGGTCCAGGTAGGCGAGCTTCATGCCTTGGGTTGCTGCGAACTCCAGTACTTCGTTCAGGGGCAGGTGTTCTTCGCCTCGCACGATCCCGATGGTCGAGAAGCCGAACAGGCGGCCTGCGGCGGCCGTGGCGCGTAGGTGGTTGGAGTACGCGCCGCCGAAGGTGAGGAGGGTGTGGTGGCTCTGCTCTGCGGCCGCGCGGAGGTTGTGTTTCAGCTTGCGCCACTTGTTGCCCGGCAGGTCCAGATGGATCAGGTCGTCGCGCTTGAGGAACAGCCGGACGCCTGCTCGTGTGAGGCGTTCGTCGTGGAGCTCCGTCACGGGGGAGGGGAGGCGCGGGGGTGTCGTCCGCTCGTCAGGCCACGATCGGGGCCAGGTAGCCACGCAGCACCTTCTTCATCTCGCGGACCGACGCCGCGCGCTCGTCGCCTTCGGTCGAGGTCACCAGCGGGACCATCGCCTGGAAGAGCTGGATCAGCACGCGGGCCGTGCGCGCGCGGTCGTCGGAGGGCAGGTCCGGCGCGCGTACTTCGAGCATCCGCTCCACCCGGCCCAGCAGCGCCGCCTGGATGGGGCGGGCGGCCGCGGCGAGGCCGGGCGGCATGTCGGGGCGGGCGAACAGCGCCTTGAAGCCGGGGTTGGCGATGTTGAACGCCACGATCGGGTCGGCCATGCGGTCGATGAGCTCGTCCAGGTCGAGGGCGGCGTGGTCGAGTTCGTCGAACGCCGCCGCGTGGGCGGCCCGCATCTCGCTCACGAACCGGTCGGCCAGTGCCCGGGCGACGGCCTCCTTGTTGCCGAAGAACTGGTACAGCGAGCCCGGCGAGACCCCGGCGGCGGCCGCGATGGCGTTGGTGGTCGCCGCCTCGTACCCGGACTCGGCGAAGACCCGGGCGGCCGCCGCCAGGATCTCCGCCATCCGGCGCTCCCCGCGCGCCTGCCTGCGGCGCGGTCGTTCCTCGTCCCCCATGGGCCCTCCGTCCGGTCCCCCGAAGTATTGCAAACGCGAGTCATCGCTCGTATTGTCCCCAGAAACACGAGCGATGACTCGTAAATTCCTCCGGACGGGGAGACCATGCTGGGAAGGTTCGTCGTACGCCGTGCGCGGTGGATCGTGGTGGCCGGGGTGCTGCTGACGGTCGTGGCCGCGCTGGTCGGCGCCGGGACGATCGGCGCGCTGTCGCTCAACCGCTTCGAGGCCCCGGGCTCGGAGTCGATGCGCGCCCGGGACGCGCTGGCCCGCGAGTACGGCACCGGCAGCCCGAACGTCGCGCTGCTGGTGACCGCCCGCTCCGGCACCGTGGACGACCCGGCCGTCGCCGCCGCGGGCCGCGCCCTCACCGAGGAGCTGCGCGCCTGGCCGGGCGTCGGCGACGCCTGGTCCTACTGGACGCGCGGCAACCGGCCCACGCTGCGCGGCGACGGCGCGCGCCAGGCCCTGGTGCTGGCCTGGCTGCCCGGCGACGCCGACCGGGTGCGCCGCGAAGCGCTGCCCGCCCTCGCGCCGCGCTTCAACCGCGCCGACGCCACCGTCAAGGTCGAGGTCGGCGGCGGCGACGAGGTGTTCCGGCAGGTCATGGAGCAGGCGCGGCGGGACTTCACGCGCGCCGAGCTGATCGTCCTGCCGCTGGTGTTGCTGCTGTTGTGGCGCGTCTACCGGCGCTTCCTCCCGGCCCTGCTCACCCTCGGCACCGGCCTGACGGCGGTGCTCGGCTCGCTGGCGCTGCTGCGTGGGGCGCTCGCGTTCGCCGAGATCTCGACGTTCGCCGCCAACCTCGCGCTGGTCATGGGCATCGGTCTCGGCGTCGACTACGGCCTCTTCATGATCTTCCGGTTCCGCGAGGAGCTGCGGCTCCACCCGGTGCCCGAGGCGGTGGCGCGCACCGTGCGCGGCGCGGGGCGCACCGTGCTGTTCAGCGGTGTCACGGTCGCGGCGGCGCTGTCGGTGCTGCTGGTGTTCCCCTTCCCGTTCCTCGCCTCGTTCGCCTACGCGGGCGTCGCCGTCGTGATCGCCGCCGTCGCCGCCGCGACGCTCGTGCTGCCGGCCGCGCTGGCACTGCTGGGCCGCCGCGTCGAACGCCGGAGCCCGGCCCCCGACAGCGCCGGGATCTGGCACGCGGTCGTCTCCCGGGTGATGCGGCGGCCGGTCGTGCTCGGCGGCGCGGCGCTCGGCGTCGTCCTGCTGCTCGGCGCGCCGTTCCTGGGCATCCGGTTCGGCCTGCCCGACGACCGGGTGCTGCCCGGCTCCGCGCCCGTCCGCCAGATGTACGACCAGGTCCGCGCCGGTTTCCCCGCCGAGGAAGCCGACGCCCTGCACGTGGTGATGCCCGCCGCCGACCCCGCCGCCGTTGCTCCCTACGCCGCCCGCCTCGCCCGGATCGAAGGGGTCCTGCGCGTCGACGCCGCCTCCGGACCCACTCCCTGGTTGTCGGTCGTCCCCTCGGCCGACCGCCTGGAACGGGACGCGATCGGCCTGGTCCGCGAGGTGCGCGCCGTCCCCGCCCCCGCCGGGACCCTGGTCGGCGGCTACCCCGCCGAGCTGACCGACTACCGCGACGGCGTCACCGCCCGGCTGCCGCTGGTCGCCGCCCTCGTCGTCGCGGTGACCTGCGCGGTGCTGTTCCTGATGACCGGCAGCGTGGTCGCGCCGCTCAAGGCGTCGCTGCTGAACGCGGTGAGCCTGACGGTCATGTTCGGCGCGCTGGTGTTCGTCTTCCAGGACGGCCGCCTGGCGGGGCTGCTCGGCTTCACCCCGACGGGGACGATCGAGCCGAGCATCCCCCTCCTGATGTTCTGCGTCGCCTACGGCCTGTCCATGGACTACGAGGTGCTGCTGCTGTCACGGATCAAGGAGGAGTACGACCGCACCGGCGACGCCGCCGGCTCGGTGCCCGCCGGGATCGCCCGCAGCGCGCCCCTGGTCACCGCCGCCGCCGTCATCCTGGCGGTGTCCTTCGCCGCCTACGCCACCGGCCGGGTGGTGTTCCTCCAGCAGCTCGGCGTCGGCATGGCCCTCACCGTCCTGGTGGACGCGACCCTGGTCCGGGGTGTCCTGGCCCCGGCCTTCATGCGCCTGGCCGGACCCGCCAACTGGTGGGCCCCCGCCCCGCTGCGCCGCCTCCACCGCCGCGTCGGCCTCGCCGAGGACCCGGCCCCCGCCCTGGACGCCCCCGCCCCGCGCGTCTACGAGCGCTCGTAGGCGGGCAGGTTGAGGCGCTCGCGGATCGTCTGCTGGATCGTGTGCTTGTCCGGGCGGGCGTCGATGGTGAATACGTACTCCTTGCGCCGGAACAGCTCGATGATGGGGTCGGTCTTCTCGTGGTAGACGCGCAACCGCTCGGCCAGCGCCTCCTCGGTGTCGTCCGGGCGGCTCACCAGCTCGCCGCCGCACACGTCGCAGCGGCCCTCGTCGGCGGGGCGGTGTGCGATCAGGTTGTAGTCGAGGCCGCAGCGCGAGCACAGGCGGCGGGCCAGCACGCGGCGACGCACCTCGGCGTCGGGCAGGTCCAGGTGGATCACGCCGTCGATGTCGTAGCTCTCCAAGAAGAACTCCGCCTGGCGCGGGTTGCGGGGGAAGCCGTCGATGATGAAGCCGTAGTTCCAGTCGTGCTGGTCCAGCCGGTCGCGGACGACGCCCGCCACCAGGTCGTCGTTCACCAGCTCGCCCGCCGACACGGCGCGGCGGACCTGCGCGCCGAGCTTGGTGTGGCTCTGCACGTGCCAGCGGAAGATGTCGCCGACGCTGATGTGCACCAGGTCAAGGTCCCGGGCCAGCAGCAGCGACTGGGTCCCCTTGCCGCTGCCCTGAGCACCGATGATGACGTATTTGCGCATGCCGGAACCCTGGCACGCGGCGGGCGCGCGGCGCTAATCGACGTCGCGGCGGCGCGGCCGGTGGCGGTCGGGGGGCCGGTCCCGGGCGTTGAGCGAGCGCAGCAGCGAGTCCAGCGCGGGCGGCCGCACGCACACGAACGTCGCGCGGGTGCGGCGGGCGCAGTGCAGCCGCACCGACGGCCGGACCAGCCGCGACAGCAGGCCGCGCGAGCCGTGCCCGACCACCAGGATGTCGTCGTCGCGCGCGAGCCGCACCAGGGCCGCGCCCGGTTCGCCGACCAGCGCGAGCGTGGCGGTCTCCACGCCGGCGGGCGCGCCGCCCGCCGTCTCGGCCAGCAGCCGGGCGACGAGCTCGGCGCCCGCGCCGCGCAGGGCCTCGGTGATCCCGCAGCCGAGCTGGCCGGCGGCCGACACGTGCGGGGGGAGCGGGGCGGCGTGCACCACCAGCAGCGGCAGCCGCCGCAGCCGGGCCTCGCCGATCGCCCAGGACAGGGCGCAGCGCGCCCCGGCGGAGTCGTCGACCCCGACGACCACGCGCGGGCCGCCGTCCGGTCGTGAGATCACGGTGTCTCGTCCTCCGAACACCACTGTTTGAGCTGTGCCTGACAGCTTGGCAGGACGGTGACCTCGGCGGAAGGGGGCGCGCGGAAACCTCAGCCGGCGGGCTCCTCCAGCACCTCCGCGGCCAGGCCGCGCATGTCGGGGTGCACGTCCGGGGTGACGCGCACCAGCAGCGCCAGCGAGTCCAGGACGGGCACCGCGCGGTCGCGTCCGGCGCGCAGCGCGGCCAGGAACCGCCACGACACCAGCGCCGCCACGTCGGCGCGGGCCTCGGGGTGCGTCCAGGCCACCGCGACCAGCGCCAGCAGCGCCGCCTCGCCCGTCCAGTCCTCCGGGCCGTAGGCGAGGTCGACCAGGACGGCGCGGCGGCGCGACCCCTCCCACGGCTCGTCGGGGCGGTGGTGGGCGATGCCGAGGCACGCCCACGCCTGCGCCGACCGGATCCACTCCGGCAGCGTCGCGGGGTCGGGCTCGGGCTGCGCGGGCGGGTGGACCAGCACGCCCAGCAGGTCGTCGAGATCGGTCTCGGCCAGCCGCACCGCGTCGTCGTAGGCGCCCGGCAGGTGCCGCCACCGGTGCCCGGCCATAGCCTGGACGGCGCGCAGCGCCTCGGGCGACGGCGGCGGGACGGCCGGGTGCGCGGTCACGCCGTCGTACTCCCAGACGCGGTGCCGCACCGTGCGGACCGGGCCCTCGGCGAACACCTCCGGGACGGTGCGGCGCGGGTCGGGCTCGGGCACGCCGGTGATGTCGACGGTGGAGCCCGGCAGCGCCCGGTCGAACGCCAGCAGCGCGCTGGGCGGCTCCGGCGCCGACAACGTCAACGCGGCCCCGCCCGTGCCGCCGCCCTCCGCCAGCATCTGCCGCAGCACGTTGACCACCGCCTCCGACGGCCGGGGCACGTGCCCCAGCCAGTAGTGGCGCTGGGACACGTTGGTGAGGACGCGGTCGGCGTGCGCGTTGTCGGGGCGGGCGCGCAGGTGGTCGGCCAGCGCCGCCAGGTGGGCCGGGTCGCCGTCGCGGTCGAAGCGCATCCCGCAGGCGGTGGGGAACGCGCTGGGGTCGTCGGGGTCCAGCTCCAGGGCGCGTTCCAGCCACGGCATCGCCTCGTCGGGCCGCCCGGCGGACGCCATCAGCTCGCCGATGTCGGTGAGCAGCGCGGTGTTGCCCGGGTCGAAGGCCAGGGCGCGCCGCCACGCCTGCTCGGCCAGGTCCCACTGCCGCGCGGCGCGGTGGGCGTAGCCGAGCGCCATCGCGGCGTTGAAGGACGGCTCGACCGCCTCGGCGCGCGCGGCGAACTCGACGGCCTCGGCCGGGTCGGCGATCCGGCGCAGCAACATCGAGCCCGTCCACAGCAGCCCGGCGTGCCCGGGGTGGGCGGCGACGGCCGCGCGCAGCAGCGCCGCGTAGGGCAGCAGCGGGGGCCGCTCGTCCTCGGGCACCGGATCGTTCAGGCCGGTGACCAGCCGCACCACCCGCATCGCGAGGTCGTCGGGGTCGAGCCGGGCGGCGGCCGACGGGTCGTGCATCCACGGCACGTCGGCCCAGGCGCCGCGCGGCTCGTGGCACTGCGCCGACACCAGCAGCCCGACCGCCTCGCCGTACTCGCCGCGGCCCGCCAGCACGTGCGCGCGGGCGACGACGGTGCCGAGGAAGACCGGCTGCTCCAGCGGGTACAGCTCCGGGCCGCCGTCGGGACGCGCGGCCAGCAGCGCCAGCAGCTCGTGCGCCTCGGGCAGCGCGGGCGCGTGCACCAGGGCGCGGGCGACGTGGTCGGCGGCGTGCCGCAACTCGCCGTCGTCGAGCGCGAGCCGCGCCATCCCCAGCTCGCCCTCGGCCTCCAGCCTCGGATCGGTGACGCCCTCGTGCCTGTGCGCCTCGGTCACGCGCCCTCCCGCAGAACGATCGTTTCGGCCAACCCTCCCACGGGGCTGTGACAGAACGCCCGCCGATGTACTGAACCGCCCACCTTCGGTGGAAACGGGTACATGTCCGGATAGCAGGCAGCGCCCCACCGCGAGGAGGACGGGACCGATGAACCTGGGAGACCTGATCTGGCGGGCCGGCGAGGAACTCGACCCGCGCCGCCAGTTCGACGGCGTGCGCGCCCCCGGCCGCACCCTGCGCGACGCCGTCGAGGGCAGGCGCGTCCTGCTGACCGGCGCGTCGGCCGGGATCGGCCGCGAGACCGCGCTGCTGCTGGCCGGGGCGGGCGCCGAACTGGTGCTGGTCGCCCGCCGCTCCGCGCTGCTCAAGGACCTGGCCGCCGAGGTCGCCGAGCGCGGCGGCGTCGCGCACCCCTACCCCTGCGACCTCACCGACGCCGAGCAGGTGGAGACCCTGGCCGGGTACGCCACCGAGGGGCTGGGCGGCGTGGACGTGCTGGTCAACAACGCCGGGCACTCCATCCGCCGCAACCTCGCCGCCAGCGCCGACCCGCTGCGCGACGCCGAGCGGCTGATGGAGCTCAACTACTTCGGCGCGCTGCGGCTCACCCTCCCGGTCGTCGCGCACATGCGCGAGCGCCGCCGCGGCCACGTCGTCAACGTCTCCACCCTCGGCGTGCAGGTCGGCGCGCAACCCCTGTTCGCCGGGTACCTGGCGTCCAAGGCGGCGCTGGACGCCTACGCGCGCTCGGCCGCGCCCGAGACCCGCCGCGACGGGGTGGTGTGGACGACCGTGCACATGCCGCTGGTGCGCACCGAGATGATCGCGCCCACCCGCGCCTACCGGGCCTTCCCCGCCCTGACGGCCCGCTCGGGCGCGCGCCTGCTCGCGCACGCGATCGTGCACCGCCCGGCCCGCGTCAGCCACCCCGCCGGGACCGCCGGGCACCTGCTCGACCTGGCCGTGCCCGGCGTGGTCGAGCGGGTGATGGGCCGCGCCGCCCGCCGCACCGGCGGCCTGTAACCGGCAGGGCGGCCCGGGACGCGTCAGGGCTCCAGGACGAACGGGACGGTGGCGCGCACGCGCCCGTTGACCACGATCTCCAGCTCGCGCGGGCCGGGCGGCTCCACCCGCGTGGTGACCGGCTTGAAGGAGTGGGACCGGCTGACGGTGAGGGTCTCGCCGGGCTCGGCGGCGACGCGTTCGGCCAGGTGGAACACGCGGCGCGAGCCGGGGCGCGTCACCGCGTACTTCAGCACCAGCGGGCCGGGCCGCTCGGCGCGCAGCACCACGGTGAACGGCAGCCGCCCGCCGACCGCGACCCGGTCGCCGGCGAGGCTCAGCGAGTCGACCGTCCCGTTGCCGGGCTCGGCGCCCACCAGCGTCAGCGCGCCCGGGTGCCCGGCGCGCAGCAGGCCGCGCGCCGCATGGCGCACCACGCGGGTCACGTGCTCGCCGCCTTCGCGCCGCCATCGGCCCAGCAGCTCCAGCGCGGTGTCGGGGTGGTCCTTGGCGATGTCGTTGACGTGGTTGGCGACCGAGCGGCGCACGTACTCGCTGGGGTCGTCGCGCAGCCGCTCCAGGATCGGCAGCGCCGGGCCCGGCTCCATCAGCCACCGCACCCGCGACCCCCACGGCAGCCGGGGCCGGGTGCCCTCGGAGGCCAGGCGGCGCAGGTGCTCGTCGGGCGAGTCCGCCCAGCCCCGCATGATCGCCAGCGCGGCGTCGCCGTGCCGCACCAGGTGCGGCCGCACTGCGAACTCGCCGGTCGCGAACGGCGTGATGGCGGCGAGCGCGGCCATGGCCTCGTCCAGGTGGTCCAGCGCGTGGGCGCCGAGGTAGTCGGTGGCGGGCCAGCCGCTCCACAGGTCGAGCCGCACGTGCCCGGCCGCCGCCGCCAGCACGGCGGCGGCCTCCGGCGGGGGCGCGGGCAGCGCGTCGTGCAGCGCCCCCGACACGTGCCGGACGCGGTCCTTCAGTTCCAGGCCGTCCAGGCCGGTCACGGCGGCGGCGGTGAAGCGGTCGCGGGGGAAGGCGGGCAGCGCGGCGGTGACGCCGTCGGCCAGCGTGCGCACGGACCGCACGTTGATCATCTCTTTGAGGGGTAGTGCCACCCCGCCAGCCTGGCACAGGGCACCGACATTCCGGCCCGGCCCGGTCCCGGTCAGCCGTCGGTGAGCGCGGGCTCCGCCTCCCGCTCGGCGGGCTCGGACCCGCCGGTCCGCACCTGGCGCAGCACCGCGACGGCGACGGCGGCCATGGCGAGCGCGAGCACCGCGCTCACGGCGGCGGTCACGTTCAGGCCGGAGACGAACGCCGACCGCGCGGCCTCCAGCAGCTCGGCCCCGGCGGCGGTGGGCAGCCGCCCGGCCACCTCCACCGCGCCCGCCAGCCCCTCGCGCGCCGCGTGGGCGTCCCCGGCCGCGAGCCCGGACGGCAGGTCCAGGGCGCCCCAGTAGACGGCGGTGGCGAGGCTGCCCAGCGACGCACGGTCGTCGGGCGTTCCTAGTACCGACCGCGCGCCGGGCGAGAACTCATCGCCGCGTTCGAAAGTTCATTCGACGCGCATCCAGCGGCAGCCGTAGGGGGCCAGGCGCAGGGTCGCCTCGCCCTCGGGGGAGACCTCGGCGTCCGCGCCGGCGGGGCCGTCCGACAGCAGGTCGATCAGCCCGGCTCGCGCGTGCGCGCGATCGAGGCGCAGGGTCACCTCGATTTCCTCGTCGGCGAAGTTGTGGAGGGTGAGCACGGCCCCGTCATCGGCGGCGTGCAGTTGCGCCAGCACCGTGTCCGCGCCGGAGTCCAGCGGCGTCAGCTCGCCCCACGCCAGCTCCGGGGTCTCGCGGTAGCGCTCGACCAGCAGGCTGATCCACGACAGCAGCGAGTCGGGGTCGCCGCGCTGCGCGGCCACGTTGACGTGGTCCGGCCCGTACTCGCCGGGGACGAGCCGGGCGGGGAAACGTTCGGGGTCGGCGGACGAGAAGCCGCCGCCGGGCCCGGGACGCCACTGCATCGGCGTGCGCACGGCGTTGCGGCCCTTCTCGGACAGGTCCTCGCCCATGCCGATCTCCTCGCCGTAGAACAGCACCGGCGTGCCCGGCAGCGAGAACAGCAGGCTGTAGACCATCTTGATCCGCCGCGCGTCGCCCTCCAGCATGGGGGGCAGGCGGCGTCGCAGGCCGCGCCCGTAGAGCTGCATCTCCTCCTTGGGGCCGAACGCGTCGAACACCTCCTGGCGCTCGTCGTCGCTCAGCTTGTCGAGCGTCAGCTCGTCGTGGTTGCGGACGAAGGTGGCCCAGTGCCCGTCCTTGGGCGGCGCGGGCCGCTCGGCCAGCGCGCCCGCCAGCGGCCGGACGTCGCCGCGCGCCAGCGCCAGGTACAGGCGCTGCATCCCGATGAAGTCGAAGCACATGGTCAGCTCGGGGGCCTCGTCGCCGAAGAACGCCATGGTGTCGGAGTAGGGCAGGTTCACCTCGCCCAGCAGGATCGCCTGCCCGTCGCGGCGGTCCATGAACGCGCGCAGGTCGGCCAGGTAGTCGTGCGGGTCGGGCAGCTTCTCGGCGTCGGCCTGCCCGTCGGTCTCCAGCATGAACGGCACCGCGTCCACCCGGAACCCCGACAGCCCCAGCTCCATCCAGAACCCCATGATCCGCGCGATCTCGTCGCGCACGGCGGGATTGGCGATGTTCAGGTCGGGCTGGTGCTTGTAGAAGCGGTGCTGGTAGTACTGCCCGGCCTCCTCGTCGTAGGTCCAGACGCTCTTCTCCTCGTCGGGGAAGACCACGCCCTTCGGGCCGTCCTCGGGCGGCTCGTCGGCCCACACGTACCAGTCGCGGTAGGGGGACTCACGGCTCGCGCGGGCGCTCTTGAACCAGGGGTGCTGATCGGAGGTGTGGTTCACCACCAGGTCGGCGATGACGCGCATCCCGCGGTCGCGCGCGGTGCGCAGGAACTCCACGAAGTCGCCGAGCGTGCCGAGCCGGGGATCGACGCCGTAGAAGTCGGTGATGTCGTAGCCGTCGTCGCGGTCGGGCGAGGGGTAGAACGGCATCAGCCAGATGCAGGTGACGCCGAGCCGGTCCAGGTGGTCCACCCGCTGGGTGAGGCCGCGGAAGTCGCCGCAGCCCTCGCCCAGCGCGTCCTGGTAGGTCTCCACGTCCAGGCAGTAGACGACGGCGTTCTTCCACCACAGGTCGGCGGTGCGGCTGAGTCTCACGAGGTCACGTCCTTGAGTTGGGGGAGCACCTCGGCCCCGAACGCGTCGATGAACGCGTCCTGCTCCTGGCCGACGTGGTGCAGCATCACGTTGTCGAAGCCCAGCTCGGCGTACTCGCGCAGCCGGGCGGCGTGGCGGCCGAGGTCGGCCGAGACGTTGACGACCCCGGCGACCTGCTCGGGGGTGACGTTCCGGGACACCTCGTCGAAGTGGTCGGTCATCTCCAGGTCCCAGCACACCGGCGGCGCGAACACGTTGCTGCGCCACTGCTCGTGCGCGACGCGCGCCGCCTCGTCCTCGCTGGGAGCCCAGCTCAGGTGCACCTGGAGGGTGAGCGGGCCGCGCCCGCCCGCCTCGCGGTAGGCGTCGACCATCTCGCGCAGCCGCTCGACGGGGGCGTTCACCGTGATCAGGCCGTCGGCCCACTCGGCGCACCAGCGGGCCGTCTCGACGCTCACGGCCGCGCCGACCAGCGGCGGCGGCGTGTCCGGCAGCGTCCACAACCGCGCCCGGTCGACGGTGACCAGGCCGTCGTGGCTGACCTCCTCCCCGGCCAGCAGCGCCCGGATCACCGCCACGCACTCGCGCAGCCGCGCCGAGCGCACGTCCTTGCGCGGCCAGCCCGCGCCGGTGATGTGCTCGTTGCTGGCCTCGCCGGTGCCGAGCGCGGCCCAGAACCGGCCGGGGAACATCGCGCCCAGCGTGCCGATCGCCTGCGCGATGATCGCCGGGTGGTAGCGCTGGCCCGGCGCGTTGACCACGCCGAACGGCAGAGCGGTCGCCTGCATGGCCGCGCCGAGCCAGGACCAGGCGAAGCCCGACTCGCCCTGCCGGGCGCTCCAGGGGGAGAAGTGGTCCGAGCACATCGCGGCGGTGAAACCGGCCTGCTCGGCGCGCACGACGGCGTCCAGCAGGCGTCGGGGGTGGACCTGTTCGTGGGAGGCGTGCAGTCCGTACAACGTCATGCGGGCGTCGGTACCCGCGAGAAACGGATCAACGCGGCCTCCCTTCACACCCGGCGTCCGGACCTCCGGCCGGTGCCCGCACGCTGCGGGGACGACGGTGCGTGACGTCCCGGTTGGCCGCCCGTGGTCACCGGCGAGGTCTCCGCCGCCGTTCGCCCCTGTTCTGTCGGTGCCATCGCCTACCGTCGGACCAGGCCCAGTTCCCCGCGCCGTCGACCGAAGGACCGACTCATGGCGAACAGCACGATCGACCTGGATCAGGACTTCCAGCGCCTCATCGACCCCTACCGCAGGGAGCTGCTGGCGCACTGCTACCGGATGCTCGGCTCGATCCACGACGCCGAGGACCTGGTGCAGGAGACCTGGCTGCGGGCCTGGCGCTCCTACGGCGACTTCGAGGGGCGCTCCTCGCTGCGCACCTGGCTCTACCGCATCGCCACCAACGTCTGCCTGACCGCCATCGAGCAGCGCGGCAGGCGGCCCCTGCCCTCCGGCCTGGGCGCGCCCAGCGGCGAGCCGGAGACGCCGGTCGTCGCCGCGCCCGAGGTGCCGTGGCTGGAGCCGGTGCCCGACGCGGTCCTGGGGGCCGACGCCGCCGACCCCGCCACCATCGTCACCGCCCGCGAGACCACCCGGCTGGCGTTCGTCGCCGCCCTCCAGCACCTGCCCGCCAACCAGCGCGTCGTGCTGATCCTGCGCGACGTGCTCAAGTGGAAGGCCGCCGAGGTCGCCGAGCTGTTCGAGACCTCGGTCGCCTCGATCAACAGCGCGCTGCAGCGCGCCCGCGCCCAGCTGGAGCAGGTCGCGCCCGAGCCCGAGACGCTGGTCGAGCCCACCGACCCCGCCCAGCGCGAGCTGCTCGAACGCTACGCCAAGGCGTTCGAGGACGCCGACATCGCCGGGCTGGTCGAGCTGTTCAAGCAGGACGCCGTCTGGGAGATGCCCCCGTTCCCGCAGTGGTTCCAGGGCGTCGACCACATCGTGCGGCTCATCGGCGCCCAGTGCGCCCCTTCGCCGGGCGAGCTGCGGATGGTGCCGGTCGCGGCCAACGGCCAGCCCGCCTTCGCGATGTACCGCGCCGACGCCGAGGGCGTGCACCGGCCGTTCCAGATCGAGGTGCTCGACGTGGTCGACGGCCGGGTGTCGCGGGTGGCGGCGTTCTTCGACACGCGCCTGTTCGCGCTGTTCGGGCTGCCCGAGGTGCTCCCGAAGAACGGTGCGGAGGCGCCCTAGCCGTACTTCGCAGGGTCGGACGCGGGTCTTGGTCCGGGATGAGACCCGCGTCACGAGATGCACGTCACGCAAAATGACGTGTCCTGAAATTTTGCTCGTCATGCAAGTTTGTTCTACGGTGGGGGACATGTCCGTGGAACTCAGCCTGCGCGAGCGCAAGAAGGCCGCCACCCGCGCGGCCCTCGGCCGCGCGGCGATGCTGCTCGCGGTCGAGCGCGGCCCCGACGGCGTCACCGTCGAGGCCATCGCCGACGCCGCGGGGGTGTCGCCGCGCACCTTCCACAACTACTTCCCGGGCAAGGAGGAGGCGATCGTCGCCTGCCTCACCGACGGCGCCGAGTCGCTGATCGACGAACTGCGCGCCCGGCCCGCCGACGAGCCCATCTGGGAGTCGTTGCGCCTGGTGGTGCGCGGGCTGCTGCAGCCCGAGCGCCACGAGGAGACCGCCGCCCTGCTGCGCCTGGTCCGCGACAACCCCGCCCTGTTCGCCCAGCACCTGTCGGGCCTCGGCGAGATGGAGCGGCGCATCAGCGAGGTCATCGCCGCCCGCACCGGCACCGACCCCGACCGCGACCTGTACCCGCACCTGCTGGCCGGGTCGATGGGCAACGCGATCCGCACCGCCACCGACCTGTGGGTCTGCGGCGGCGGCGCGGCCAGCCTGGCCGACCTGGTGGACGAGGCGTTCGCCCGGCTCCGCGCGGGGCTGCCCGGCCCCTGATCCGCCGCGCCCCGCGCCACCTCCGACCTCCCACCCCCTGAAAGGCCCGCGGCCAGCCCGCCCCGGGCGAGTCCCGCACGTCCGAGTGACCATTCGAGGGGATCTCTCTTGGCCACCTTCCTCTACCGGCTCGGCCGGTTCTCCTACCTGCGGCGCAGGCTCGTCGCCCTGATCTGGGCGGGGCTGCTGGTCCTGTTCGGCGTCGGCGCGGCCACGCTGAGCGGGCCCACCGCCAACGACTTCTCCATCCCCGGCACCGAGGCCCAGAAGGCGATCGACCTCCTCCAGGAGCGGATGCCGCAGGCCAACGCCGACGGCGCGACCGCCAGCGTGGTGTTCGGCGCGCCCCAGGGCGGCAAGGTCACCGACCCGGCCGCCAAGGCCGCCGTCGAGAGGACCGTCGCGACGCTGAAGGGCGCGCCGCAGGTCGCCGGGGTCGTGGACCCCTACCAGGCCAAGGCCGTCTCGCCCGACGGCCGCTTCGCCTACGCGCAGGTCACCTACAAGGTGACGCCGATCGACATCACCGAGCAGACACGCGACGCGCTGGCGGACGCCGCCGAGCCCGGCCGCGCCGCCGGGCTGACGGTGGAGACGGGCGGCACCGCCACCCAGGCGATGCCCGAGCAGAGCGCCACCGAGATCATCGGCGTGGCGGTCGCGGCCGTGGTGCTGATCATCACGTTCGGGTCGCTGGTGGCCGCCGGGCTGCCGCTGCTCAACGCGATCCTCGGCGTGGCCATCGCGATGTCGGCGATCACCGCCGCGACCGGCCTGTTCGAGATGAGCTCGATGACCTCCACGCTGGCGCTGATGCTGGGCCTGGCGGTCGCCATCGACTACGCGCTGTTCATCGTCTCCCGCTACCGGCACGAGCTGGCGGAGGGACGCGACGGGCCGGACGCCGCCGGGCGCGCGGTCGGCACCGCCGGCTCGGCCGTGGTGTTCGCCGGGCTCACCGTCGTCATCGCGCTGGTCGGCCTGATGGTGGTGGACATCCCGATCCTCACCGAGATGGGGCTGGCCGCCGCCTTCGCCGTCGCCGTGGCGGTGCTGATCGCGCTCAGCCTGCTGCCCGCCCTGCTCGGCTTCGCCGGGCGCCGCGTGCTCGGCGGCCGCCTGCCGGGCCTGCGCGGCGGGCCGCGCGAGGGCCGCGCCCCGCTCGGCGAGCGCTGGGCCCGCATGGTCGTCAAGCACCCGCTGCCGGTGCTGCTGGCGGCGGTGGCCGCGCTCGGCGTGGTCGCCGCGCCCGCCCTCGACCTGCGGCTCGGCCTGCCCGGCGACGAGGCCGCCGCCCCCTCCAGCAGCCAGCGCAAGGCCTACGACATGCTCGCCGAGGGCTTCGGCCCCGGCTCCAACGGCCCGCTGCTGGTCGTGGTGGACAGCGCCGACGGCGGCAACGCCCAGGCCGCCGCCCAGAAGTTCGCCGGCGAGCTGCGCGGCCTGAAGGACGTGGCCGCGGTGACGCCGCCCGCGCCCAACCCGGCCGGGGACACCGCGCTGCTGACCGTCGTGCCCAAGAGCGGCCCGAGCGACAAGGCCACCGAGGACCTGGTCGCCGAGATCCGCGACCACGGGAAGGGCCTCGCCGGGAGCACCGGCGCGCACGCCATGGTCACCGGCTCCACCGCCATGAACATCGACGTGTCGGCCAAGCTCGGCGACGCGCTGCTGCCCTACCTGCTGGTGGTGGTCGGCCTGGCGCTGATCCTGCTGATGCTGGTGTTCCGGTCGGTGCTGGTGCCGCTGAAGGCGACGCTGGGCTTCCTGCTCACGGTCGCGGCCACCTTCGGCGCGGTCGTGGCGGTCTTCCAGTGGGGCTGGCTCGCCGGCCTGTTCGGCGTGGAGCAGACCGGGCCGATCATGAGCATGCTGCCGATCCTGCTGATCGGCGTGGTGTTCGGCCTGGCCATGGACTACCAGGTGTTCCTGGTGACGCGGATGCGCGAGGAGTTCGTGCACGGCGCCGCGCCGGGCGAGGCGGTGGTGATCGGGTTCCGGCACGGGGCCCGGGTGGTCGTCGCCGCCGCCGTCATCATGATCGCGGTGTTCGCCGGCTTCATCGCCTCCGGCGACTCGATGATCAAGATGATCGGGTTCGCGCTGGCCGCGGGCGTCGCCTTCGACGCCTTCGTGGTCCGCATGACGCTGGTCCCGGCGGTCATGGCGCTGGCCGGCCGCGCCGCCTGGTGGTTGCCGCGCTGGTTGTCGCGGGTGCTGCCCAACGTGGACGTCGAGGGCGAGAAGTTGCGCCAGGTCCTCGACGGCGAGGCGGCCCCGGCGGACGAACGCGCGCCGCAGTCCGCCCGCACCTGACCCCCCTCCCGGGCCGCCCTCCCACCGGAGGGCGGCCCGGCCCGCGTGAAGAGACCCCCATGAACCTGCTCGAACGGCCCCCCACCCCGGCCCGGCGCACGGCCCGGCGCACGGTCGGCGACGCCTCCGCCGCCGCGCGGCCCCGCCCGGTCCGCGAGCTGCTGCTGATCGCCGTGCTGTTCACCGCGTACAAGCTGGGCCGGCTGGCGGCGGCCGGGCGGGTCGGCGAGGCGTTCGGCAACGCCCGGCGCGTCTGGGACCTGGAGCGCCGGCTCGGCCTGCCCGCCGAGACCGGCCTCCAGCACGCCCTGCTGGACAGCCAGGCCCTGGTGCACGCCGCCAACTCCTACTACGCCTACGTGCACTTCCCGGCCACCGCCGCGTTCCTGCTGTGGACGTACTGGCGGCGGCCCGGCCACTACCGCTGGGCCCGCCGGACGGTCGTCGCGCTCACCACGTCCGGGCTGGCGCTGCACCTGCTGGTGCCGCTGGCCCCGCCCCGGATGCTGGGGTTCACCGGGCTGATCGACACCGGCGCGCGGTTCGGGCCCGCCGTCTACGGCGCGCCGCAGACCGACACCGTCGCCAACCAGTACGCCGCGATGCCGTCGCTGCACATCGGCTGGGCGCTGATCGTGGCGATCGGCCTCATCGCCGCCACCCGCACCCGCTGGCGCTGGTTGTGGCTGGCCCATCCGCTGCTCACCGTCGCGGTCGTGGTGGGCACCGCCAACCACTACTGGCTGGACGGCATCGTGGTGGGCGCGCTGCTCACCGCCGTCCTGCTGGTGCTGCGCCCGCCCGCCCGCACCGCCCCGGAGACCAGTTAAAGCCGATCAACGCACGGGTAGGCTCCTTTCCGCGGCGTGGGCGGGGGCTGCTCGAAGGAAGCGTCGGTCGGGGGACAGGTGCGCGTCACAACGATGGTCCGGGCCGTGCCGGGCGTGCTCTCGTGGTATCTGCGGCTGGCGGGGGTCGTCTCGATCCTGGCGTGGTTGTCGGCCGACTGGATCGAGCGGCTGCTCGACCTGTGGGTGCTGCGCTGGATCGGCTACTTCGGCTGGCTGCCCAGCCTGCCGTGGGGCGCGATGATGTTGCTGCTGGCCACCGGCCTGCGGCGGCGCAAGAAGTCGGCGTGGCGGATCACGCTGGCGCTGCTCGGGCTGTTCTTCGCGGTCTCGCTGCTGGTCCTGCTGGACGGGCTGATCGACCCCGAGTCCGGACCCGGCGCCGACGCGCTCGGCGCGGGCGACTGGTTCGCCGCCGCCGGATACGGGCTGGCGCTGGTGCTGCTGGTCGCGGCCCGCGGTCAGTTCACCGCCCTGCCCGACCGCGCCAACCGGCGGCTCGCCCTCATCGTGTTCTGCGCGCTGCTGGTGGTCAACGGCGTGATCGGCACGACGCTGGTGCACCTGACCGACTCCGACCCCAGGGGCGAGCCCTGGACCCAGCCCGTGTACGCGGTGCTCCAGACCCTGCTGGGCGCGGGCGTCACCGGCAGCACCGTCAACGTGGACGTGCCCGGCTGGGTGGACCTCATCCTCGGCGTGCTCGGCACCGGCCTGCTGCTGCTCACGATGTGGGCGCTGTTCCGGCCCGGCCGCCGCGACGCGGTGCTCAGCGAGCGCGAGGAGCTGGACGCGCGCCGCCTGCTGGCCGAGTACGGCGACCAGGACTCCCTCGGCTACTTCGCGCTGCGCCGCGACAAGGACGTCATCACCGCCCCCAACGGCAGGGCCGCCATCGCCTACCGCGCCCAGGGCGCGATGTGCCTGGCCAGCGGCGACCCGCTCGGCGACCCCGAGTCCTGGGGGCAGGCCATCGAGACCTGGCTCGCCGAGTGCCGCGCGCACGCCTGGATCCCGGGCGCGGTCAGCGTGGGGGAGCGCGCCGCCGTCGAGTACCGCCGGCACGGCCTGAACGTCCTCGAACTGGGCGACGAGGCGATCATCGACGTGGCCGACTTCAACCTGGACGGCCGCGAGATGCGGCAGGTGCGGCAGGCCGTGCGGCGCGTCGAGCGCGCCGGGTACACCGTCCGCATCCGCCGCCACGCGCAGATCCCGCCCGCGGAGATGGCCGGGATCGTGCAGCGCGCCGACCAGTGGCGCGAGGGCGAGACCGAGCGCGGCTTCTCGATGGCGCTGGGCCGTCTGGGCGATCCGACCGACGGGCGCTGCGTGATGGTGGAGGCGTTCGACGCCCAAGGCGAGCTGCGCGGCCTGCTCAGCTTCGTGCCGTGGGGACGCACCGGCCTGTCGCTGGACCTGATGCGCCGCGACCGCGCCGCCGAGAACGGCCTCAACGAGTTCATGGTCGCCAAGCTGGTGGAGAAGGCCGCCGCCGTCGGAGCGCGCCGCGTCTCGCTGAACTTCGCCATGTTGCGGTCGGTGTTCGAGCGCGGCTCGCAGATCGGCGCCGGACCCATCGTCCGGCTGGCCTACCGGGCGCTGTCGCTGGCCTCCCGGTTCTGGCAGCTGGAGTCGTTGTACCTGGCCAACGCCAAGTACCACCCCGAATGGGTGCCCCGCTACATCTGCTTCCACCAGGGCGGCGGCGGGCTGATCCGCCTCGGCCTGGCCTACGCCAGCGCCGAGGGCTTCCTGCCGAGCCTCGACCGGCGCAGGCTCGACGCGGCCGCCCGGACCGCCCCCGCGCCCGGCCTCGTCGAGAAGATCAAGGAGATCGAGGACGCCGCCGACGCCGCCCGCGCCCCGCAGCGCCGCCTGTCGGAGCAGGAGCGCGTCCGGCACGCCAAGCTCGACCGCATCCGCGCGGCGGGCGTCGATCCCTACCCGCTCGGCTTCGACCGCGCCGACCTGGTCGCCGGGTTGCGCGCCCGGTACGGCGACCTGCCGCCCGACACCCGCACCGGCGACCGGACCGCCGTCGCCGGACGCGTCATGCTGGCCCGCGAGCACGGCCGCCTGGTCTTCGTGACGCTGCGCGACGAGACCGGCGACCTCCAGGTCATGCTGACCGCCGACGCGCTCGGCGACCGCGCCCTGGCGGACTGGAAGACGATGATCGACCTGGGTGACCAGGTCGGCTTCACCGGCGAGATCGTCACCTCCCGGCGCGGCGAGCTGTCGGTGCTCGCCGACGCCTGGACGCTCACCGCCAAGTGCCTGCACCCCCTGCCCGACAAGAACGCCGGGCTCGCCGACCCCGAGACGCGCGTGCGCCGCCGCGCCGTCGACCTGATCGTCAACGACGACGCGCGCGCGATGCTCCGGATGCGCGGCGACGCGGTGGACGCGATCCGCGGCGTGCTGCGCGGGCGCGGCTACCTGGAGGTCGAGACCCCGATCCTGCAACCGGTGCACGGCGGCGCGTCCGCCCGGCCCTTCACCACCCGCATCAACGCCTACAACATGCGGCTGTACCTGCGGATCGCGCCCGAGCTGTACCTGAAACGGCTGCTGGTCGGCGGCCTGGGCAAGGTCTACGAGATGGGCCGCGACTTCCGCAACGAGGGCGTGGACGCCACCCACAACCCCGAGTTCACGATGCTGGAGGCGTACGAGCCCTACGGCGACTACGACACCATGGCCGAGTTGACCCGCGACCTGGTGCTGGCCGGGACCCGCGCCGCGCTCGGCGGCACGGTCGTGGCGCGCGACGGCGTCGAGCACGACCTGGCCGCCCCGTGGCGGCACATCACCGTCTACGGGTCGGTGTCGGAGGCGCTCGGCGAGGAGATCACGCCCGGCACCCCGCGCGAGGAGGCCGTCCGGCGCGCCGAGGCCGCCGGGATCGAGGTCGCGCCCGAGTGGGGCCAGGGCCGCGTCGTGCAGGAGCTGTACGAGGCGCTGGTGGAGGACCACCTGACCACCCCGACGTTCGTGCGCGACTTCCCCGCCGAGACCTCGCCGCTGACCCGCCCGCACCGCGCGGACCCCCGGCTGGCCGAGAAGTGGGACCTGATCGTGTTCGGCATGGAGCTGGGCACGGCCTACTCCGAGCTGATCGACCCGGTCCTCCAGCGGCAGCGCCTGACCGAGCAGTCGTTGCTGGCGGCGGGCGGCGACCCCGAGGCGATGGAGCTGGACGAGGACTTCCTGCGCGCGCTGGAGTACGGGATGCCGCCCGCTGGCGGCATGGGCATGGGGGTCGACCGGCTGCTGATCGCCCTGACGGGGCGGTCGATCCGCGACACCATCGCCTTCCCACTGGTGAAGCCGAGCCGCTGAGCGCGCCCGGACCCGGTGCGCCGTCACCGAGTGCGGCGGTCCCGCGAGGGGAAGGAACAGACCGTGACGAAAGCCGCGTTGACATGAGAGAGTGCGACCATCGCGGGCCCGTCCCGCCCCGTCTTCCGACAGTTGGGACCACCACGCCGTGAGCGACATCCCCCGCCGGGCGGTGACCCGGACCGCCAAGCTGGCGTCCCTGCCCCTCGGTTTCGCCGGGCGCACCGCCCTCGGCCTCGGCAAGCGCACCCTCGGCAAGCCCGCCGAGGCGGTGGCGCTGGAGGTGCAGCGCCGCACCGCCGACCAGCTGTTCGCGGTGCTGGGCGAGCTCAAGGGCGGCGCGATGAAGGTCGGCCAGCTCATGTCGATCTTCGAGGCGGGGCTGCCGGAGGAGCTGGCCGGGCCGTTCCGCGCCAGCCTCACCAAGCTCCAGGAGTCCGCGCCGCCGATGCCGGCCGCCACCACCCACCGCGTGCTGGCCGAGGGGCTGGGCGCCGACTGGCGCGAGCGGTTCGCCGAGTTCGACGAGCGGCCCGCCGCGGCCGCCTCCATCGGGCAGGTGCACAAGGCCGTCTGGCACGACGGCCGGACCGTCGCGGTCAAGGTGCAGTACCCGGGCGCGGGCAAGGCGCTGATGAGCGACTTCAACCAGATCTCCCGGCTGAGCCGCCTGATCACCCCGCTGTTCCCCGGCGTCGAGATCAAACCGGTGATCGCCGACCTCAAGCGGCGGCTGGAGAAGGAGCTGGACTACGCCGACGAGGCCCGCGCGCAGACCGCCTTCCACGAGGCGTACGCCGGCGATCCGGACTTCGTCGTCCCGGCGGTGGTCGCGCAGGCGGGCGACGTGCTGGTCACCGAGTGGCTGGAGGGCACCCCGCTGGCCAAGGTGATCGCCGGGGACGACCAGGAGCGCCGCGACCGCGCCGGGCTGCTGCTGTTCCGCTTCCTGCTGTCGGGCCCGGCGCGCTGCCAGATGATCCACATCGACCCGCACCCGGGCAACTTCCGGCTGCTGGACGACGGGCGGCTCGGCGTCCTGGACTTCGGCGGCGCGGCCCGCGTCCCGGCCGAGCTCCAGTGGTCGATCGGGCGGCTGCTGCGCATCGGCACGCTGGGCAGCGGCGAGGAGATGGTGGCGGCGCTGCGCGAGGAGGGCTTCCTGGCCCCCGAGGGCGAGGTCGACCCCGACGAGATCGCCGCGATCGTCACCCCGCACGCCACGCCGTTCATGACCGAGCGTTTCCGCTACACCCGCGAGTGGTTGCGGCAGGAGACCACCCGCGGCATCGGCCTCGCCACCGACATGCGGCCGGGCGCGCTGGCCCGCCAGCTGCGGCTGCCGCCCCAGTACCTGGCGGTCAGCCGCGCGCTGAGCGGGTGCGGGGGCGTGCTCTGCCAGCTGGAGGCCGAGGGCGCCTACCGGGCCGAGGCCGTCCGGTGGCTGCCGGGGTTCGCCGACGACGACCCCGACGCCACCGAGGCGACGGCCTGACCGCGACCGTTCCCCGTCAGGACGGCAGGGCCGCGGCCTCCTCGGCCTCGACCTGGGCGTTCCACTCGCGCTTGGAGGACTGCCAGCCGTCCTCGTCGCGCCCCAGCCGCCAGTAGCCGGAGATCGACAGCTGCGCCAGCGGCAGGCCGCGCTCGACCCGCAGGTGGCGGCGCAGCTCCTTGACGAACCCGGCCTCGCCGTGCACGAAGGCGTGCACGCGCCCGGCCGGGAACTCCAGCTCCCGCACGGCCCGCGCCAGCGCCTCGCCGACCCGGCCGCCGTCGCGGTGCAGCCACACGATCTCCGCGTCGCCCGGCGTCTTGAGGTCCTGCTCCTCGGCGGGCCCTTCCACCTCGATGAACACGCGGGCGGGCGCGCCGTCGGGGATGCGCTCCAGCGACGCGGCGATGGCGGGCAGCGCGCTCTCGTCGCCCGCCAGCAGGTGCCAGTCGGCCTCGGCGTCGGGCGCGTAGCCGCCGCCCGGACCCATGAAGCGAAGCTCGTCGCCGGGCCGCGCGGCCGCGGCCCACGGCCCGGCCAGCCCCTGGTCGCCGTGGTACACGAAGTCGAGCGCCAGCTCGCCGGTGTCGGCGTCCCAGGAGCGCACGGTGTAGGTGCGCGTGGTCGGCCACTGCTCGCGCGGCAGCTCGGCTCGGATCACCGCCATGTCGAACGGCTCGGGGTAGTCCACCCCGGGCTGGAGGAACAGCAGCTTCACGTAGTGGTCGGTGAACTCGCCCGCCGGGAACCCGGCGAGCCCCGGCCCGCCGAGCACCACGCGGATCATGTGCGGGGTGAGGCGTTCGGTGCGCAGCACCGTCGCCGTGGTGAGCTTGGGTCCCTTGCGCGCCGGCTCCGTCGCCATACGCCCTCCCGATCGACGTTTCCGATCAATGACTTAGGTAACCCTAACCTGTAGGGCGCGCCGGTTTGTTCCCGAACCGCCAGGTTCATCGCCGCCGCGCGCCGTCCGAGGACGCCCGCCGGTCACCGGCGTCCGGCGCGCGGGTCCGGCCCGCCGGGCGCGGCCGGAACGCCAGCGCCGTGAACAGCAGCGCCGCCAGCGCCGCGCACGCGAGCAGCAGCAGCCCGACGAAGTAGGAGCCGGACGCCCCGTAGACCGCGCCCATCAGCAGCGGCGGGAAGTAGCCGCCGAGGCCCCCGGCCGCGCCGACCAGCCCGGTGACGCTGCCGACCTTCTCCTGGGGCACCTGCTGCCCGATCAGCGCGAACACGCCGCCGGTGCCCAGGCCCAGCGCGAACGCCAGCAGCACGAACGACAGGCCCGCGCCCAGCTCGGGCGCCGGTTCCAGCGACACCACCAGCGCCATCACGGCCGCGAGCCCGAACGAGACCATCAGCACCGTGCGCGGCCCGATCCGGTCCGACAACACCCCGCCCAGCGGCCGCGCGACCACCGCCGCCAGCGAGAACCCGGCCGCGCGCATCCCGGCGTCGATCGCGTCGAAGTCGTAGACGTTCTTCAGGTAGGTCGGCAGGTAGGTGGAGAACGCCACGAACCCGCCGAACGCCAGCGCGTACAGCAGCGACGTCGACCAGGTGGTCCTGATCCGCAGCGCGTCGCGCAGCCGCGGCAGCACCGGGTCACTGGACGGCCGCCAGCCCGGCGCGTCCCGCGCGGCCAGCAGCACCAGCACGCCGGTCGCCGCCAGCGCCGCCGCGATCACCAGGTGCGCGGGGACGCGGCCGATCCCGTCGGCCAGGCGCGGGGTGAAGAACGCCGACAGCGCCGTGCCGCCCATGCCCGCGCCGAACACTCCGGTGGCGAACCCGCGCCGCGACCTGTCGTACCAGGCGTTGCAGAACGGGATGCCGATCGCGAACGCGGTGCCCGCGATGCCCAGCACGAACCCGCCGAACAACATCGACCCGTAGGAGGAGCCGAAGAACGCCACGTACAACACCGGCAGGATCGACAGGAAGCTGACCGCCGCGAACATCAGCCGCCCGCCGTACCGGTCGGTGAGCGCGCCCACCGGGATGCGCCCGACCGAGCCGACCAGCACCGGGATCGCCACCAGCATCGAGGTCTGGAACGGCGACAGCCGCAGGTCCCGCGCGTAGGCCGCCGACAGCGGCCCGACCAGGTTCCAGGCCCAGAAGTTGATCGCGAACGTCCAGGTCGCCAGCGCGAGGTTGAACCCCGCCCCGCGCCCCGTCGTCCCGGCGGCCCCCGCCGCCGTGTTCCCGGCCGTGCTCCCGCCCGTGCCCCCGGCCGTGCCTCCGCTCGTGCGACCCGCCTCCGGGCCCGGCGCGCCGCCGTCCATCCGTCCCCCCGCTCCTCGGCACCGTGTCATTACTTCGTTCCGTCACCGCTTATCTACCCAGCGTGTGGGAATGATCACCGGCGCGATCTTTTCGGGGGGTCTGATGAGCGACGCGCTGCTGCGCACGGGCCGGTTCTTCGCCGGGGGAGAGGTCTCGCCCGACCACCGGGCCGTCTACCTGCGCGGCGGCCGGGAGGGCGACGCGTTCTACCGGGACCGGTGGAGCCACGACAAGGTGGTGCGGTCCACGCACGGGGTGAACTGCACGGGTTCGTGCTCGTGGAAGGTGTACGTCAAGGACGGCATCATCACCTGGGAGACCCAGGAGACCGACTACCCGTCGGTGGGGCCCGACCGCCCCGAGTACGAGCCGCGCGGCTGCCCGCGCGGCGCGGCGTTCTCCTGGTACACCTACTCGCCCACCCGCGTCCGCTTCCCCTACGCCCGCGGCAAGCTCGTGGAGATGTACCGGGAGGCCCGCGCCCGGCTCGGCGACCCCGTGGCGGCGTGGGCCGAGATCACCACCGACCCCGAGAAGCGCCGCCGCTACCAGTCGGCGCGCGGCAAGGGCGGCCTGGTCCGGGTGGACTGGGAGGAGGCGGTCGAGATGATCGCCGCCGCCCACGTGCACACGATCAGGGAGTTCGGGCCGGACCGCGTCGCGGGGTTCTCGCCGATCCCGGCCATGTCGATGGTGTCGCACGCCGCCGGGTCGCGGTTCGTGTCGCTGCTCGGCGGGGCGATGTTGTCGTTCTACGACTGGTACGCCGACCTGCCGGTGGCCAGCCCGCAGGTGTTCGGCGACCAGACCGACGTGCCCGAGTCGGCCGACTGGTGGGACGCGGCCTACCTGATGCTCTGGGGCTCCAACGTCCCGGTCACCCGCACCCCCGACGCGCACTGGATGGCCGAGGCCCGCTACCGGGGCCAGAAGGTCGTGGTGATGTCGCCCGACTACTCCGACGCGACCAAGTTCGCCGACGAGTGGGTCGCGCCGCACCCGGGCACCGACGGCGCGCTCGGCATGGCCATGGGCCACGTGATCCTCAAGGAGAACTTCGCCGACCGCCGCGTCCCCGCGTTCGCCTCCTACGTCAAGCGCTTCACCGACCTGCCGTTCCTGGTCACCCTGGACGAGCGGGACGGCGCGCACGCGCCCGGCCGCTTCCTCACCGCCGCCGACCTCGGCGAGCAGGGCGACGACGCGCCCTGGAAGACCGTGCTGCTCGACGCCGCCACCGGCGAACCGGTCGTTCCGGGCGGCTCGCTCGGCTTCCGCTGGGGCGAGGCGGGCAAGGGCCGCTGGAACCTCGACCTCGGCGACGTCGACCCGCAGCTCAGCGTCCAGGACGCCGTCCGGCACGCCGGGGAGGCGGCCGCGACCGAGAACGTCGAGGTGCTGCTGCCGCGCTTCGACGCGCCCGACGGCTCGGCCGGGACGTTGCGGCGCGGCGTGCCCGCCCGCCGCGTCGCCGGCCGCCTGGTCACCACCGTGTTCGACCTGATGCTCGCCCAGTACGGCGTCGCCCGCCCCGGCCTGCCCGGCGCGTGGCCCGCCTCCTACGACGACGCCGCCGCGCCCGGCACCCCCGCCTGGCAGGAGGAGATCACCTCGGTCCCGGCCGCGACGGCGGTCCGGCTGGCCCGCGAGTTCGCCGACACCGCCGAGCGCTCCGGCGGCCGCTGCATGATCATCATGGGCGCGGGCACCAACCACTGGTTCCACTCCGACACCATCTACCGGACCTTCCTGTCGCTGCTGATGCTGACCGGCTGCCAAGGCGTCAACGGCGGCGGCTGGGCGCACTACGTCGGGCAGGAGAAGGTCCGCCCGTTCACCGGCTGGGCGCAGCTCGCGTTCGGTCTGGACTGGGCGCGGCCCGCCCGGCAGATCCCCGCCACGCCCTACTGGTACCTGCACACCGACCAGTGGCGCTACGACGGCTACCGCGCCGACGCGCTCGCCTCGCCGCTCGGCCAGGGGCTCTTCGCGGGCAAGCACACCGCCGACCTGGTCGCCCAGTCGGCGCGGCTCGGCTGGATGCCGTTCGCGCCCGCCTTCGACCGCAACCCCCTGGACCTCGCCGACGAGGCCGCCGCCCACGGCAAGGAGCCGGGGGAGTACATCGCCGACGAGCTGGCCGGCGGCTCCCTCGGCCTCGCCGCCGCCGACCCCGACGCGCCGCAGAACTGGCCGCGCGTCCTGACGGTGTGGCGCGCCAACCTGCTCGGCTCCTCCGCCAAGGGCGACGAGTACTTCCTGAAGCACCTGCTCGGCACCGACGCCAACCTCCAGGCCGCCGAGACCCCGCCCGAAGGGCGGCCCGCCGACGTCGCCTGGCGGGACGAGGCCCCGCGGGGCAAGCTCGACCTGCTGCTGTCGCTGGACTTCCGGATGACCTCCACCACCCTGATGTCCGACATCGTGCTGCCCGCCGCGACCTGGTACGAGAAGCACGACCTGTCGTCCACCGACATGCACCCGTTCGTGCACGCCTTCAACCCGGCGGTGGACCCGCCCTGGGAGGCGCGCACCGACCTGGCCGCCTTCCAGGCGATCGCCCGCCGGTTCAGCGAGCTGGCCGTCATCCACCTGGGCGTGCGGCACGACCTGGTCGCCTCGCCGTTGCAGCACGACACGCCGGGCGAGCGCGGCGCGCCCTACGGCGTGGCGGGCGGCACCTCGCCCTCCTACACCGTCGTCGAGCGCGACTACCGGGCCGTCGGCGCGCGCATGGCGGCGCTCGGCCCCAAGGCCGCCGCGGCGGGCCTGCCCGTCAAGGGCGTGGCGTTCCAGCCCGACCGCGAGGTCGAGTGGCTGCGCGAACGCGCCGGGACCGACACCGAGGGCAACCCGCTGCTGGACACCGACACCAAGTGGTGCGAGACGATCCTCGCGCTGTCGGGCACCAGCAACGGCCGCCTGGCCGCGCAGGGCTTCGCGCAACTCGCCGAGCGCACCGGCGTCTCCTACGACGCGCTGATCGAGGAGGGCCGGGAGCGGCGCATCGTGTTCGCCGACACCCAGGCCCGCCCGACGTCGGTGGGGCCGTCGCCGGAGTGGTCGGGCGTCGAGGCGCCGGACCGCCGCTACTCGCCGTTCACCATCAACGTCGAGCAGGACAAGCCCTGGCACACCCTCACCGGCCGGATGCACTTCTACCTCGACCACGAGTGGATGGCCGAGCTGGGCGAGCAGCTCCCGGTGTTCCGGCCGCCGCTGAACATGAACGTCCTGTTCGGCGAGCCGTCGCCCGGCACCGCCACCGCCGGCCAGAGCGGGGACGGCGTGGAGCTCGCCGTCCGCTACCTCACCCCGCACTCCAAGTGGTCCATCCACTCCGAGTACCAGGACAACCTGTTCATGCTGACGCTGGCGCGCGGCGGCCCGTCGGTCTGGATCAGCGTGCCCGACGCCGAGCGCGTCGGCGTCGCCGACAACGACTGGGTCGAGATGGTCAACCGCAACGGCGTGGTCGACGCCCGCGCGATCGTCTCCCACCGGATGCCCGCCGGGACCGTCTACTACCACCACGCCCAGGAGCGCCTCATCGACGTCCCCAAGACCGAGCGCACCGGACGGCGCGGCGGCATCCACAACTCGCTGACCCGGCTGCTGGTCAAGCCCACCCACCTGATCGGCGGCTACGCGCAGCTGTCGTTCGGCTTCAACTACCTCGGCCCGACCGGCAACCAGCGCGACGAGATCACCCTGATCCGCCGCCGCTCGCAGGAGGTGAGCTACTGATGAAGGTCATGGCCCAGCTCGCCATGGTGATGAACCTGGACAAGTGCATCGGCTGCCACACCTGCTCGGTGACGTGCAAGCAGGCGTGGACCAACCGGTCGGGCACCGAGTACGTGTGGTTCAACAACGTCGAGACCCGGCCCGGCCAGGGCTACCCCCGCCGCTACGAGGACCAGGAGCGCTGGAAGGGCGGCTGGACGCTGGACCGCCGGGGGCGGCTGCGGCCCCGCTCGGGCGGTCGCGCCCGCCGGCTGCTGTCGATCTTCGCCAACCCGGTCATGCCGTCCATCGGCGACTACTACGAGCCCTGGACCTACGACTACGAGACGCTCACCACCGCGCCGCTGGGCGACGACGTGCCGGTCGCCCGCCCCTACTCGCTGATCAGCGGCGAGCCCATGAAGGTGGAGTGGAGCGCCAACTGGGACGACGACCTGGGCGGCGGCCCCGAGCTGGCCCGCCGCGACCCGGTCGTGGAGAAGATCTCCGACAGCGTGCGGCTCGACTTCGAGCGCGCGTTCATGTTCTACCTGCCGCGCATCTGCGAGCACTGCCTGAACCCCACCTGCATGGCCGCCTGCCCGTCCGGCGCGATCTACAAGCGCACCGAGGACGGCATCGTGCTGGTCGACCAGGACAAGTGCCGGGGCTGGCGCATGTGCGTCACCGGCTGCCCCTACAAGAAGATCTACTTCAACCACAAGACCGGCAAGGCCGAGAAGTGCACCTTCTGCTACCCGCGCGTCGAGGTCGGCCTGCCCACCGTCTGCTCGGAGACCTGCGTCGGACGGCTGCGCTACATCGGCGTGCTGCTCTACGACGCCGACCGCGTCACCGAGGCCGCGAGCGTCGAGGACGACACCGCCCTCTACGAGGCGCAGCTCGGGGTGTTCCTCGACCCCGCCGACCCCGAGGTGCGGCAGGCGGCCCGCCGCGACGGGGTGCCCGCGAGCTGGGTGGAGGCCGCGGAGCGTTCCCCGGTGCACGCCCTGATCAGCCGCCACCGGGTGGCGCTGCCGCTGCATCCGGAGTACCGCACCATGCCGATGGTCTGGTACATCCCGCCGCTGTCGCCGGTGGTGGAGGCGCTGCGCGGGTCCGGGCACGACGGCGAGAACGCCGACAACCTGTTCGGCGCCATCGACACCCTGCGCATCCCGGTGGAGTACCTGGCCGAGCTGTTCACCGCGGGCGACACCGCGCCGGTCACGCGGGTGCTGCGGAAGCTGGCCGCGATGCGCTCCTACATGCGCGACCTCAACCTCGGCGACCCGGGCGACCCCGACAAGGCCGCCGCCGTCGGGATGAGCGCCCACGAGATGGAGGAGATGTACCGGCTGCTCGCGATCGCCAAGTACGACGAGCGCTACGTCATCCCCACCCAGGCGAGGGCCGAGGCCGCCGCGCTGGAGGAGACGGTGTGCCCGGTCGACTACGAGGAGCCCAAGGGCGACGGCCCGTTCGGCGAGGCGTCGCGCAAGCCCGCGCCCGCGTCGGTGGAGAGCTTCCACGCCCTCAAGGAGCGCCAGACCAGCGGCGCGCTGGTCAGCCCCGACGACCGCCGGGGCCGCGTCAACCTGCTCAACTGGGACGGCAAGGGCCGCCCCGAGGGCATGTTCCCCATGCGCGACGTGGAGGAGGACCGATGAGCCCCGTCGTCTGGCAGGCGGCCTCGCTCCTGCTCGCCTATCCCGGCCCCGATCTGTACGAGCGGCGCGCGATGGTGCGCGAGGCCGTGGCCGGGCTCGGACCGGGACCGGCCGCCGAACGCCTCGCCGCCTTCCTGGACCACCTCGACGCGACACCGCTGGAAACACTGGCCGAGCACTACGTCGAGACCTTCGACCTGCGCCGCCGCTGCTGCCTCTACCTGACCTACTACCGCGACGGCGACACCCGGCGGCGCGGCGAGTCGCTGGCCGCGCTCAAGCGGCGCTACCGGGCCGCCGGGGTCGAGCTGGACAGCCGCGAGCTGCCCGACTTCCTGCCCATCGTGCTGGAGTTCGCCGCGCTGCACGGCGGCGCGGACCTGCTGGCCGAGCACCGCCCCGGCCTGGAGCTGCTGCGCATGGCGCTGCTGGACCGGGGCTCGCCCTACGCCGCGCCCGTCGAGGCGGTCTGCGCGACCCTGCCCGGCCCGTCGCCGCGCGACCGGGCCGAGGCGCAGCGGATGGCCCGCTCCGGGCCGCCCGCCGAGAACGTCGGCCTGGAACCGTTCACGCTGGGAGCGACCCGATGAGACTGCTGCTGTGGGTGGCGCTGCCCTACGCGGCCATCGCGATCCTGATCGTCGGGACCGTCTGGCGGTGGCGCTACGACCAGTTCGGCTGGACCACCCGGTCCTCGGAGCTGTACGAGAGCCGCCTGCTGCGCGTCGGCAGCCCGCTGTTCCACTTCGGCCTGGCCTTCGTGATCCTCGGCCACGTCATGGGCCTGCTGATCCCCGAGAACTGGACGGAGGCGGTGGGGGTCTCCGAGGGCGCCTACCACGCGGTGTCGTTGTGGGGCGGGGCCGCCGCGGGGCTGGCGGCGCTGGCCGGGATGGCGATCCTCATCTACCGCCGCCGCGCCACCGGCCCGGTCTTCTCGGCCACCACCCGCAACGACAAGCTGATGTACGTGCTGCTGGGCGGCTCGCTGCTGCTGGGCTGCGCGGTCACGATCATCGAGAACGGCGTGCGCGGCGGCTACGACTACCGGCAGACCGTCGCGCCGTGGTTCCGGGGCATCTTCCTGCTGCGGCCCGACCCGGACCTGATGAACGGCATCCCGTGGTTGTACGGCTTCCACGCGGTGTTCGGGTTCCTGCTGGTCGCGCTGTTCCCGTTCACCCGCCTGGTGCACGCCTTCTCCGCGCCGTGGCGGTACGCCTTCCGGCCCTACATCGTCTACCGCAGCCGCGACGGGCGGGGCCCCGCCACCCGCGACCCGGCGCGCGGCTGGCAGCCGATCACCCGCCGCTGACCGCCCCACACCACTACCCGGTCCCGATCGCCCCGAAGCGCACGCGCCGTGCCAGCGCGGGCGGCGCGATGTTGGCAGCACTTGCAGGTTGACCCGGTTTGTCCCGTCTACTTACCGTCGCGTCAGTTGTGTCTCACGTCACGCCGCCCTCAAGGAGGAGACATGGCGGAAAGACTGAGATTTTCCTCGCTGGCCCGGGAGCTGTCCGCCGAGTTCGCCGGGACGCTGATCCTCATCCTGTTCGGCGTCGGTGTGGTCGCCCAGGTGACCGCGGGCAACATCGGCGGCCAGAACACCCTCGGCGACCACGACAGCATCGCCTGGGCCTGGGGCATCGCCGTCGTCCTCGGCGTCTACGTCTCGGCGGCCGTCAGCGGCGGCCACATCAACCCGGCGGTCACGTTCGCGCTCGCGGCGACCAAGCGGTTCCCGTGGTCCAAGGTCGCCCCGTACACCCTGGCGCAGACCGCCGGGGCGTTCGTCGCCGCGCTCATCGTGCGGTGGAACTACACCGAGGTTCTCGCCAAGGCCGATCCCGGCCACACCATCAAGACCCAGGGCGTGTTCTCCACCCTGCCGGGCAACGGATCGTTGCCCGTCAGCACCTGGGGCGCGTTCCGCGACCAGATCATCGGCACCGCGATCCTGCTGTTCGTGGTGCTGGCCCTCACCGACGCGCGCAACCGGCCGCCGCTCGCCAACCTCACCCCCGTCGCCATCGGCCTGCTGGTCGTCGCGATCGGCATGGCCTGGGGCGCCGACGCCGGGTACGCCATCAACCCCGCCCGCGACTTCGGGCCGCGCCTCGCCCAGTTCCTCACCGGCTACGGCGGCGCCTGGCGCGACCAGAACGGCGACCTCTACTTCTGGGTGCCGATCATCGGGCCCCTGATCGGCGGCGTGGTCGGGGCCTTCCTCTACGGTCTGCTCATCGGGCGGAACCTGCCGCCCGAGCCCGAGCCCGCCCCCCGCGAGGACGAGCACAAGCCCGAGTACGACGTGCGACCCTGATCGCCACGCCCCCCCACCGAAGCAGAAAGCGAGAGTCGGATGGCCGACTTCGTCGGAGCGCTGGACCAGGGCACCACCAGCACCCGATTCATGATCTTCGACCACGGCGGCAACGAGATCGCCCGCCACCAGCTCGAACACCAGCAGATCCTGCCGCGCGCGGGCTGGGTCGAGCACAACCCCACCGAGATCTGGGAACGCACCCGCGCGGTCATCGAGACCACCCTCAACCAGGCGAACCTGACCAGCTCCGACCTGGCCGCGTTCGGGATCACCAACCAGCGCGAGACCACCGTGGTGTGGAACCGCCGCACCGGCCGCCCGTACCACAACGCGATCGTGTGGCAGGACACCCGCACCGACCGCATCGCCTCGGCGCTGGAGCGCGACGGCCGGGGCGAGACGATCCGGCACCGCGCCGGGCTGCCGCCCGCCACCTACTTCTCCGGCGGCAAGATCCAGTGGATCCTGGAGAACGTCGACGGCGTCCGCGCCGCCGCCGAGAGCGGCGAGGCGATCTTCGGCAACATCGACACCTGGGTGCTCTGGAACCTCACCGGCGGCACCGACGGCGGCGTGCACGTCACCGACCCCACCAACGCCAGCCGCACCATGCTGATGGACCTGGAGACCCTGGACTGGGACGACCAGCTCCTGTCGTTCTTCGACATCCCGCGCGCGATGTTGCCGGAGATCAGGCCGTCCTCGGCGCCCGACCCCTACGGCCTCACCCGCGAGCACGGCCCGCTCGGCGGCGAGGTGCCGCTCAGCGGCATCCTGGGCGACCAGCAGGCCGCCACCGTGGGCCAGGTGTGCTTCGCGCCCGGCGAGGCCAAGAACACCTACGGCACCGGCAACTTCCTGCTGCTGAACACCGGCGGCGACCTGGTGCGTTCCAAGGCCGGGATGCTCACCACCGTCTGCTACAAGTTCGGCGACCAGGACCCGGTGTACGCGCTGGAGGGCTCCATCGCCGTCACCGGCTCGGCGGTGCAGTGGCTGCGCGACCAGCTCGGCATCATCTCCGGCGCGGCGCAGAGCGAGGCGCTGGCGGCGCAGGTGGAGGACAACGGCGGCATGTACTTCGTGCCCGCCTTCTCCGGCCTGTTCGCGCCGTACTGGCGCAGCGACGCGCGCGGCGCGATCGTGGGCCTGTCGCGCTACAACACCAACGCGCACCTGGCGCGGGCGACCCTGGAGTCGATCTGCTACCAGTCGCGCGACGTGGTGGAGGCGATGCGCGAGGACTCGGGCGTCTCGCTGGACGTGCTGAAGGTGGACGGCGGCGTGACGGCCAACGAGCTGTGCATGCAGATGCAGGCCGACATCCTCGGCGTCCCGGTGTCCCGCCCGGTGGTGGCCGAGACCACCGCGCTGGGCGCGGCGTACGCGGCGGGCCTCGCGGTCGGGTTCTGGAACAACACCGACGAGCTGCGCCAGAACTGGAACGAGGACAAGCGCTGGCAGCCCTCCTGGGACGAGGAGAAGCGCGAGGAGGGGTACGCGGGCTGGCGCAAGGCGGTCGAGCGCACCTACGGCTGGGTGGACGTGGACTGACCCCGGCCGGATCGACGCCCGGACGCCGCGCGGCGTCCGGGCGTTCGCCCTCCCGGAAGGGTCACCGCTGCTGGAGGCGCTCCCGCACGGTGTCGATGACGCGCATCACCGCCACCGACTCCTCCAGCGGCAGCAGCGGCGACTCGGTCAGCCCGGCGCGCAGGCAGCGCGCCACCTCCTCGGCCTGGTAGGTGTAGCCGTGCCCCGCCAGCCCGGCGGTCATCGTCTCCGGCTCGGCGCCGGTCCGCACCAGCGTCATCGCGGTGGGGCGGTAGAAGGGGGCGGCGATCTCGACGCGGCCCTTGGTGCCCACGACGGTGGCCGCGTGCGGCGAGTCGCCCATCAGCCCGCAGTGCAGCAGCGCGATCCCGCCGCCCCGGTAGCCGAGCAGGATGCCGGTGTTGGCGTCCACCCCGGTGGGCGCGGGCGCGGCGGTGGCCTGGACGGTGTCGGGCGGGCCGAGCAGCGGCCAGGTGAACGACAACACGTAGCAGCCGAGGTCCAGCAGCGCGCCGCCGCCGAGGCCGGCGTCCCACAGGCGGCTGTGCGGGTCGAAGGCGGGCGCGATGGAGAAGTCGGCGTACACGGCGGTGACCTCGCCGATCGCGCCGTCGGCGACCAGGTCGTGCAGGCGGCGGACCAGCGGGCTGAACCGCGTCCACATGCCCTCCATCGCGAACACGCCCTTGTCGCGGGCGATACGCGCCAGGGACTCGGCGTCGGCGGCGGAGGTGGTGAACGGCTTCTCCACCAGGACCGCCCGCCCGGCCTCCAGGCACTGCCGGGCGGGCTCGTAGTGCATGGGGTGGGGCGTGGCGACGTAGACGACGTCCACCTCGGCGTCGGCGGCGAGGTCGGCGTAGGAGCCGTGCGACCGCGCGATGCCGTAGCGCCCGGCGAACGCCTCGGCGGTCCCGGCGGCCCGCGACCCCACGGCGGCCACGGTGTGGCCGGGCAGCGTCAGCAGGTCCTCGGTGAAAACGGCGGCGATCCCGCCGGTGCCCAGGACGCCCCAGCGGATCGGTGTCCTGTCCCGGCCTTCCCGTCCGGTTCCGCGCCCGTCCTCGTTCCCCGCCGTGACCTCGTTGTTCTCGCTCATACCGATGATCGTACGCAGCGCCGCGCCGGTGACCGGGCCCTACCGCGGGCAAAAACGATCACCTAGCATCGCCGTGTCACAGCGCCGTGCCGGAAGGACCCCCCCATGATCCGACGTCTCGCCGGAGCCGCGAAGGGCTGACCCGCCCGGACCGCGCCCCTGAGCCGTGCCCCGCGCCCGCGCCCCGGCGCGGGGCACGGCCCTTTCCGCGTGGTCAGTCGTCCTGCCGGTCGCGCCGCAACTCGCGCGCGACCAAGCCGTACAGCACCAGGTCGAACGCGAGCCACGCCGTCGAGGCGAACTGCCCGTAGGAGAAGCCGAACATCCGGGTGATCACCATGTCCACCAGCACCGCCCAGCGCAGCCGCTTCAGCAGCGTCTCCGGCCGGTCGCGCGGCGCGGACGCGGCGGCGACGGCGAAGCCCGCCGACACCAGCGCCGACACCGCCGTGCCGATCGAGGTGACCTCCGAGACGGTGTCCAGCGAGGCGATCAGCTCGGGCGGGTCGGTGACCCGCGCCAGGTAGGACACCACGACGGTGACGCCGGGCACGGCCTGCGCGACGAACACCAGCGCGACCAGCGCCACCACCCAGCGGCGCCGGATCCAGCGGCCACCGACGTCGGCCGCGTGGCGGGCCCACCGCACCGGCGCGGTGACCTCGTGGTGCGGGGCGGACGGGGCGGGCGCGTCGCCGGAGTGGCGGGCCACCACCAGCCGCACCAGCGCCAGCACCACGAACGACAGGTAGATGACCGCGCCCGCCGGCTGGTAGAAGTAGTCGTTGTCGCTGGTGATGAACTTGCCGACCTCGTCCACGAACAGCCCGTAGCCGACGCCGCCGAGCAGCGCCACCCAGCGGCGGGCGCGGCGGCCGTCGTACAGCAGCGCCAGCACCAGCGCGACCAGCATCAGCAGGCCGCCCCACAACACGTGCGAGATGTGCAGGCCGTCCCCGCCGATCTTCGGGTAGCCGGTCACCTCCAGGTAGCCCCGGGTCAGCAGGACGGTGCTGATCCCGGCGAGGACGAACCACTCCAGCAGTTCGCCCCCGCGATAGGCGCGCGGCAGTCTCCGATGTCCCCCCATGCCCCAAGGCTAGGCGAGGGGCCGGAAGGGGCCGCAGGTCAGGGCGTCGCGAGGGCGGCGCGGCGGGGCCGCCAGGTCGCCATGAGGGCCAGCGCCAGCAGGATCTCGGCGAAGTCGCCGCCGTAGTACATCAGCTCCGCGCCGCCCCGCACCTGCGCCGCCGGGGCGTCCACGTCCAGCAGCCCGGCGTACAGCAGTTGCGACAGCGTGGCGTGGGCGGCGATCGCGAGACCGAGCACCACCAGCCGGAACGGCGCCGACGGGCGGTGCGGCGCGGGGTCGGGCCCGGCGACCGACCAGGCGAACACGCAGCCGGAGACCAGGAAGTGCAGGTGCACCAGCTCGTGCAGCAGCGGGTTCGCGGCCGTGGCGTGGTACAGCGGCGTGCCGTAGAGCACGTACAGGCCGCCCGCGCTGAACAGCAGCGCGGTGACGGGATGGGTGAGCGCGCGCACCGGCGGCAGGTTCAGCACGCGCACGAGCCGCCGCCCGCCGTCGCCGCCGAGCGTCCGCAACGCCAGCGTCACCGGCGCGCCCAGCACCAGGCCGAGCGGCGCGTACATGCCGATCAGCAGGTGCTGGAGCATGTGCCCGCGGAAGTCCGCGTGGGCCTCGGCGGCCAGCGGCGGAGCCAGGGCGAGCGCCAGCAGGGCGCAGCCGAGCGTGAACGCGCCGGTCCGCCACGGGCTCCAGCGCCGCCCGCCCTGATGCCACAGCCGCGTGGCGGCGGCGAGGTAGCAGGCCAGGAGCAGGCCGACCGCGAGCAGGGGGAGGGACAGGCCTGCGCCTTCGTGCGCGTGCCCACCGTGGGCGAGTTCGTGGGCGAGGGGGAGCGGGGCTAGGGGCATGGGGCCGGCCTAGCCTTCCGTGCGGGTGCCGCCGCGCTGGAACAGCCAGCCCCCGACGATCAGGAGCGCGCCGAGCAGCAGGAAGCCCATGTCCCACCAGGTCTGGTGCGGGCCGCTGCGGACGTGGTGGATGCCGAGGATCTGGTGGTCGACCAGCCCTTCCACCACGTTGAACAACCCCCAGCCGACCGCCAGCCAGCCCCACAACTCGCGCGAGCGCCACACCGGCCTGCCGGTGCGGTTCATCCGCGCGTACAGCAGCGCGAGGCCGGTGAGCACCGACAACCAGGTGAACACGTGGAAGAAGCCGTCCCACAGCGTGTTCATCTCCAGGCCCGGGACGGTGGTGACGGGGTACTCGCGCAGGCCGATGCGGTCGCTGCCCGTGCTGCTCAGCATGTGGTGCCACTGGAGGACCTGGTGGAGCATGATGCCGTCCACGAAGCCCCCCATCCCGACGCCGAGGATCGTCGCCGGCACGGCGAGCCCCCTCGGGACCGGGACACGGCGGAGGTGGCCATGGAGATCTCCTTCCGGTGTCTCCCCGGTTGATCCCCGGGCCCCCTCCCTCCCCGATCACGGGCGGTTAAACGTTGCGCCAAGCCGCCCGGCCCCGCAGGTTTCGGCCGGTCGGCGAGGGTAGGGCGACAGAGATTCCACCCAAGAGATCCCGCTCAAGGGATCTCATCGCCCCCCGACCGGACGAAGGAGCCGCCCGTGCGCGCCGTGGTCATCAACTGCACGCTGAAGCGTTCGCCGGAGACCTCCAACACCGAGGCCCTGGCGGACGTGGTGGTGAAGGAGCTGCGCGCCAGGGACGTGGAGGTGGAGGTCGTCCGCGCCGTGGACCTGGACATCCCGCCCGGCGTGGAGACCGACCTCGGCGACGGCGACCCCTGGCCCGCCGTGCACGGCAAGCTGCTGGCGGCGGAGATCCTGGTCGTCGCCTCGCCGACCTGGGCCGGGCACCCGTCGTCGATCGCGCAGCGCGTCATCGAGCGCATGGACGCGATGATCTCGGAGACCGACGACACGGGCCGCCCGGTCGCCTACAACCGCGTCGCGGGCGTGGTGGTCACCGGCAACGAGGACGGCGCCCACCACGTCATCAGCGAGATCACCGGCGCGCTCGGGGACTACGGCTACACCGTCCCGGGGCAGGCGTGGACCTACTGGAACCAGGGCCCCGGGCCGGGCCCCAGCTACCTGGAGGCCGAGCGCGGCCGCGACTGGGCCGCCAAGACCGGACGCGCCATGGCGTCCAACCTCGTCGCGGTCGCGGCGGCGCTGGCGGCCAGGCCGATCCCGGCCCCGCCGTCGTGATCCGGCGGCCGCCCCCGGCGGCCCGCCCGGACCGACCCGAGACAGCACCACGACAAGGAGCACCATGAAGGCCGTCACCTGGCACGGCAAGCGCGACGTCCGCGTGGACACCGTCCCCGACCCCGCGATCAAGGAGCCGACCGACGCGGTCATCAAGGTCACCACGACCGCGATCTGCGGCTCGGACCTGCACCTGTACGAGGTGCTCGGCCCGTTCATGGGGGAGGGCGACATCCTCGGCCACGAGCCGATGGGCGTCGTGGAGGAGGTGGGCGCGGAGGTCACCCACATCGCGCCCGGCGACCGCGTGGTGATCCCGTTCAACATCTCCTGCGGCCACTGCCACACGTGCGGCATGCAGCTGTACGCGCAGTGCGAGACCACGCAGGTCCGCGAGCACGGCATGGGCGCGGCGCTGTTCGGCTACACTAAGCTCTACGGGCAGGTGCCCGGCGGGCAGGCCGAGTACCTGCGCGTCCCGCAGGCCCAGTTCGGCCCGATCAAGGTGCCCGAGGGCCTGCCGGACGAGCGCCTGGTGTACCTGTCGGACGTGCTGCCGACCGCCTGGCAGGCGGCGGACTACGCGCAGATCCCCGAGGGCGGCTCGGTCACCGTGCTCGGCCTCGGCCCGATCGGGCAGATGTCGGCCCGCATCGCCCGCCACCTCGGCCACCGCGTCATCGGCGTCGACCTGGTGCCCGAGCGCCTCGCCATGGCCCGCCGCCACGACATCGAGGTGGTGGACCTGACCGCCACCGACGACGTGCCCGGCGCGATCCGGCAGCTCACCGACGGCCGCGGCACCGACTCGGTCATCGACGCGGTCGGCATGGAGGCGCACGGCTCCCCGGCGGGCAAGCTCGCCCAGACCCTGGCCGGGCTGCTGCCCGACCGCGCCGCCGCGCCGCTGATGCAGAAGGCGGGCGTGGACCGGCTGGCGGCCCTCACCACGGCGATCGACACCGTGCGGCGCGGCGGGACGATCTCGCTGAGCGGCGTGTACGGCGGCATGGCCGACCCGCTGCCGATGCTCCAGATGTTCGACAAGGGCATCGCGGTGCGGATGGGCCAGGCCAACGTCAAGCGCTGGATCGACGACCTGCTGCCGCTGGTGCTCGACGAGGCCGACCCGCTCGGCGTCGCCGACCTCGCCACCCACCGGCTGCCGCTGGACCAGGCCCCGCACGCCTACGAGATCTTCCAGAAGAAGCAGGACGGCGCGATCAAGGTGCTGCTCACGCCCTGACCCGCCGCCGCAGCGCCAGCGGCAGCGCGCACAGCGCCGCCAGCAGCGCCGCCGCGGCCAGGGCCTGGCCGGTCGGGTACTCGGCGCGGCCGGTCGAGCCCGCCGCGGCGGCCGAGGTGAGGAACAGGGTGCCGACGGTGGCGATGCCGGTCACCTGCCCGAGCTGCATCAGCGTGAGCAGCAGCCCGCTGCCGTCGGCGGCGTCCTCGGCCGGGACGTGCGCGAGCGCGGCCGTCATCGCGATCGGCATGACGCCGAGGCCGCCGCCGATCACCACCGTCAGCGCCTCGTAGGCCACGCCGCCGCCCGACAACGGGCCGATCCACAGGTAGCCGAACGCCGCGACCGCGAAGCCCATCGGGATCAGCGGCCGGTGCCAGCGCTCGGGCAGCCGCTGCCAGCGGAGGCCGACCAGCGCGAACGCCGTCACGCACGGCACGAACGCCAGCCCTGAGGCCAGCGGCCCGTACCCCAGGTCGCCCTGGAGGTGCAGCGTGGTGGTGAACAGGAACGCCGCCCACGTGCACGGCCCGGCCAGCACGGCGATCGCCGCCGGGGCGAGGCCGGGGGAGCGCAGCAGTCCCAGGGGCAGTAGCGGGCGGTCGCCGCGCGCGGCCACCCGCCGCTCCACCACGACCAGCACCGCCGCCGACAGCGGGGCGGCGGCCAGCGCGGCCAGGCACCAGGCGGGCCAGCCCAGCTCGTGCCCCATGATCAGGGGCACCACCAGCAGCAGCACCGTCGGCGTCAGCACCAGCAGGCCGGGCACGTCCAGCCGCGCCGTCCGGCCCGGGGCGCGGGGCGGCAGCACGCGCGGCGCGGCGGCCAGCAGCGCCAGCCCGATCGGCACGTTCACCAGGAACACCACGCGCCAGCCCAGGCCGACCAGCAGCCCGCCCGCGACCTGCCCGACGACGATGCCGCCGGACAACACCGCCGCGTAGAGGCCGAGCGCGCGGGCCCGCGCCGGACCCTGGTACCCGCGCTGGATCATGCTCATCACCTGCGGCGTCATCAGCGCCGCGGCCGCGCCCTGCACGAAGCGGAACACCACCAGCGTCCAGGCGCCCGGCGCGAGGCCGCACGCCAGCGACGCGGCGGTGAACCCCGCGAGGCCCAGCCGGAACATCCGGCCGTGCCCGGCCATGTCGCCCAGCCGCGCCCCGGTGACCATGAGGACGGCGTAGGCGATGGAGTACCCGGCCACCACCAGTTGCAGGCCCGCGCCGGAGGCGTGCAGGTCGGCGCGCAGCGTCGGCAGGGCGACGTTGACGATGCTGACGTCGAGGATGGCCATGAACTGGCCGAGCAGCAGCACCGCCAGCAACGTCCGGCCGGCGGTGCGCGGCCGTTCCGCCGGTGGCCCTTCGGGCGGTCCTTCGAGGGACAGGTCGGTCGTCGTTGTCATGGTCCCAGCGTGCGGCCGTCCCGATGCGGGTACCGAGAGCCCCCTGATACTGGTACTGACAACACCTGGCACGGGCCGGGCGCGTCGGCGAGGCTGGGAGGGTGACCATCATGTCGGACCCCCGCGCGCCCGCCTCCCGGGGGCGCCGCCGCCCCGAGCTGGCGGCGTTCCTGCGCAGCCGCCGCGCCCGCATCACCCCCGAGGACGTGGGGCTGCCCCCGGCCCCGCGCCGCCGCACGCCGGGGTTGCGCCGCGAGGAGGTCGCCCAGCTCGCCGGGGTCGGGATCACCTGGTACACCTGGCTGGAGCAGGGCCGCCCCATCAACGCGAGCCCGCAGGTGCTGGAGGCGGTCGCCCGCACGTTGCGGCTGGACGCCGCCGAGCGCGCCCACCTGTTCCGGCTGGCCGGCGTCCCGCTGGACGAGCCGTCCGACCCGGTCTCCTGCCTGCTGTCGGAGGCCCCGGACCTGCGCGAGGTCCTGGCCGGGCTGGACCCGCTCCCGGCCGCCGTCAGCAACGCCCGCTCGGACGTGCTGGCCTGGAACCGGGCGTACGCCGCCCTGTTCCCGCACCTGGTGAACGCGCCGGCCGCCGAGCGCAACACGATGTGGATGGCCTTCACGGTGCCGCCCTGCTGCAACCCGATCGTCGACCTCGACAACGAGGGGGCGGTGTTCGTCGCCTCGTTCCGCCAGCGCTACAGCCGCCACATGGACGAGCCGGGCTGGGACGACTTCGTGCGGCGGCTGCGCGCGGCCAGCCCGGAGTTCGCGCGGTTGTGGGCCACTCAGGACGTCGCCGAGCCCGGGTCGCGGGACAAGGTGTTCCGGCACGCTGCGGTGGGGGAGGTGGCGACCCGCGCCACCGCGTTCGACGTCGCCTCGGCGCGGGGCGTCCGCATGGTCGTGTACCGGCCGCTGGGCGAGGACGACCGCAAGCGCGTCGAGTGGCTCCTCGACAACCCCGGCGCGGCCGCCGCCGACCACACCCACTGACCGGCCCACTGACCGGCCCGCCGGACGATCCGCCGTACGGGGCATCCCTTCGCGCGCCCCGGGTAGGGGCGGACGGTCCGCCGTACCCGCGCGAGGGGAAAGGATCATGGAACACGACCGTCTGAACGAGCTGGGCGAGCTGGGGCAGCGGCTGCGGGTGGACGCCGTCCGCGCCGCCGACGCCGCCGGGTCCGGGCACCCCACCTCCTCGATGTCGGCGGCCGACCTGGTCGCCGTCCTGGCGGCGGGGCACCTGCGCTGGGACCCCGACCGGCCCGCCGCGCCCGGCAACGACGAGCTGGTCTTCTCCAAGGGGCACGCCTCGCCGCTGCTGTACGCGCTCTACGCCGCCGCCGGACTCGTCACCGACGAGGAACTGCTCACCTTCCGCAAGGAGGGCAGCCGCCTGGAAGGCCACCCCACGCCCCGGCTGCCGTGGGTGAAGGTCGCCACCGGCTCGCTCGGCCAGGGCCTGCCGGTCGGCGTCGGCATGGCGCTCGCCGCGCGCCGCCTGGACCGGTCCCCGGCGCGCGTCTGGGTGTTGTGCGGCGACAGCGAGATGGCCGAGGGCTCCATCTGGGAGGCCGTCGAGCACGCCGCGCACGAGGGCCTGGACAACCTCACCGCGATCATCGACGTGAACCGGCTGGGCCAGCGCGGCCCCACCCGGCACGGCGGCGACACCGGCGCGTACGCCCGGCGGCTCGGCGCGTTCGGCTGGCACACGATCGAGGTCGACGGCCACGACGTCGCCGCCGTCGACGCCGCCTACCGCGAGGCCGCCGCGACCACGGGACGGCCCACCGCCGTCGTCGCCCGCACCCGCAAGGGCCGGGGGGTGGCCGCCGTGGAGGACCAGGAGGGCGCGCACGGCAAGCCGCTGCCTGACGCCGAGCAGGCCGTCGCCGAACTCGGCGGCCGCCGCGACGTCCGCGTGCGGATCGCCCGCCCCGACTTCGACCCGCCCGAACGGCGCGACGAGCCGCGCCAGGCCGAGCTGCCCCGCTACGAGGTCGGCGACGAGGTCGCCACCCGCAACGCCTACGGCGAGGCGCTGGCCGCGCTCGGCGCCGCCCGCCCCGACGTGGTCGCGCTCGACGGCGAGGTCAGCGACTCCACGCGCGCCGAGTTCTTCGCCAAGGAACACCCCGACCGCTTCTTCGAGACCTACATCGCCGAGCAGCAGCTCGTCGCCGCCGCCGTCGGGATGCAGGCGCGCGGCTGGACGCCCTACGTCTCGACGTTCGCGGCGTTCCTCACCCGCGCCTACGACTTCGTGCGCATGGCCGCCGTCAGCCGCGCCGGCATCAACCTGGTCGGCTCGCACGCCGGGGTCGCGATCGGCGAGGACGGGCCGTCGCAGATGGGGCTGGAGGACCTGGCGGCGTTCCGCGCCGTGCACGGCAGCACCGTGTTGTGCCCGTGCGACGCCAACCAGGCCGCGCGCCTGGTCGCCGCCATGGCCGACGCCGAGGGCGTGCGCTACCTGCGCACCGCCCGCGGCAAGACGCCGGTGATCTACGGGCCGGACGAGGAGTTCGTCATCGGCGGCAGCCGCGTGCTGCGCTCCTCCGCCGACGACCAGGTCACCATCGTCGCGGCCGGGACCACCGTGCACGAGGCGCTGGCGGCCGCCGACCGGCTGGCCGCCGCCGGGACGCCCGCGCGCGTCATCGACCTGTACTCGGTCAAGCCGGTGGACGCCGCGACGCTGCGCGAGGCCGCCGACCGCACCGGCCGGTTCGTCACCGTCGAGGACCACTGGCCCGAGGGCGGCCTGGGCGACGCGGTGATGGACGCCTTCGCCGACGGCCGCCCCGCGCCGCGCGTCACCCGTCTCGCCGTGCGGCACATGCCCGGCTCGGCCACCCCCGAGCAGGAACTGCGCCTGGCCGGGATCGACGCCGACGCGATCGTGGCCGCCGCGCACGACCTGGCCGCGACCGCCTGACACGGAAGGAGCCGGGAGGGGGCGTCCCTCCCGGCTCCGTCTTCGTGAACGTTCAACGGCTGCGGCGCAGCATGATGAACTGCGCGGCGGCGAAGGCGGCGACCACGCCCGCCTGCATGACCGCCCACACGCTCCCCACGGTGTTGAGCGACAACCAGCCGGTCACGACCGCCACGACGCTGAGCACCGCCCACACCGCGTTGCCCTCGGCCAGGGCGGTGACCGCCCACCGGTTCGGCCGGGCCGGGACCGAGACCGCCCACACCGCCGCCGCGTACAGCAGCAGGAAGGCGCCGATCGCGCGGCCGGGCCCGGCGGGCAGGCCGAGCAGGTCCGACAGCGGTCCGGCCAGCGCCAGATAGGCCGCGCCGTTCACGCCGGTGACCACCGCGTCCAGGCGCAACACGAGCTTGAGCGCGGTACGGGCGTCGGTGGTGGACAGGATCGCGGTCATCGGCGTTCCCCTTCCGGGAAGAAGTGCGTGGTGCTGACAACGACGACGCTAGAAGCCGGAGCACGGCAAAACGATTACCCGGTGGGTAATCGGGCGGCTATGCGGTAAAACGCCCGTCGAGCGGCCGGGGGCTCTAGCGTGTCCGGCGGTTCCTACCGAAGGAGAAGACGATGGGCTTTCCGTTCGAGTACTTCCGCGCGCCCGACGCGGCCGAGGCGTTGCGGCTGCTGGACGACCCCGAGGACCCCGGCGTTCCCGCCGCGCCCACCATGCGCGGGGCCGACGCGGTGGAGGCCAAGGGGATGGACTCCACAGTGACGGTCGGCCAGCTGCTGGCGTTCATCCTGGAGGTGCCCTGGGACGTGGACCTGATGTCCAGCGAGCTGGTGTGGCCGCAGTCGCCGCCGGCCTCCGAGCGGGAGGCCGAGGAGTTGCCCGACGACTCGCCCTGGAACACCGGTGTCACCGTGGAGGTGCTCGGCGACGCGGCGCGCGACGGCCTCGCCGGGGCCGACGAGGCGCGGTTCCCCGAACTCGCCGAGCGCTGGGCCGGCATCGAGGAGTTCGGGCGCGACACCGACCCCGGGGAGCTGGTGGAGATCATCACCGAGCTGGTGACGCTGGCACGGCGGGCCAAGCAGAACGGTGAGCACCTGTTCACCTGGTGCTGCGTCTGAACCGGTGTCGTGCAGCCGGGACACCCGTGCCCGGCCCGAGGGGGCCGGGCACGGGCGGCGGGTCAGGCCGCCGGGCGGAAGTCGGCGGCGTTCTCGGCCGCCCACTGCGCGAACGTGCGCGCCGGGCGCCCGGTGACGTCCTCGACCGCCGTCGTCACGGTGTAGCCGATCTCGGGGGTGTTGCCGAGCGCCTCCACCAGGAACTCGATCAGCTCGGCGGGCATCCCGTCGGCCGCCCACCTGGCGCGCGCTTGCTCCTCGGTCAGCTCGACGTACTCGATCTCGCGCCCGACCGCCTCGGCGAGGAGGCGCACCTTGGCGGTGGTGGTGATCGCCTCCGGTCCGGTCAGCACGATCTCCTCGCCGTGCCGCCCGCCGTTGACCAGCAGCGCCGCCGCGACCGCGCCGATGTCGGCCTCGTGGACCATCGCGCTGCGCCGCCCGCCGAACGGCTCGCGCACCACGCCCTCGGCGCGCACGCTCCCGGCCCACCACTGCCGCGTGTTGCTCATGAACTCGGTGGGGGCCAGCATCGTCCACTCCAGGCCGCTCGCCCCGAGCGCGTCCTCCAGCGGGCCCTGGTCGCGCCCGCCGAGCACCGTCACCCGGCGCACGCCGCTCGCGACGGCGAGCCGCACCAGCTCCGCGCCCGACTCCAACGCGCCGTAGGCGTCGCCCGCGAAGTTGATCAGGTGGACGCCGGTCACGCCCGCGAACGCCTCCGTCAGCGTCGCGGGGTCGGCCAGGTCGCCGCCCACGACCTCGACGCCCGCCGGGAGGTCCGCCTTGGCGGGGTCGCGGGTGAGCGCCCGCACGTCCTGCCCCAGCCGCAGCAGCTCCGCCACGACGTGGCGGCCGACCGTACCCGTGGCACCCGTCACCAGGAAGGTCATGAGCGTTCTCCTCATCAGTCCGGAACGGAACGTTCGGTTCTACTATAGCAGAACGGAACGCTTCATTCCACAATGAGGGAAAGGGGGCGGACGGTCGGCGCGGTCCCGGACGCGCGGCCGCCCGCCCCCGGCTCACCGCAGGGTCGCCGCCACGACCTTCGCCAGGTCCGGCAGCACCGCGTCGGCCACGGTGATCTTCCGGTCCACCAGCCCGTTGGCGTGGAACAGGTCGGCCGCGCGCTGCTGCTCGGCGACGAACTCCTCGCTCACCGGCCGCAGCCCGAACGGCCGCGAGCGCAGCGCGTGCTCCCAGGCGTCGAGGTCCCCGCCGTCGTCGGCGGCGAACAGCTCGGCCGCCTCGCGCGGGTTCTGCGCGATCCACTCGTCGGACTCCTGGAGCGCGCCGACGATGGCCGCCAGCTCCTCGGGGTGCTTCTCGGCGAAGTCGCGGCGGGTGAACCACAACGACCGGTGGCTGAACAGCCCGTCGGTCTTGATCAGGGTGCGCAGCTCGGCCTGCTCCTCGACGTGGGTGAGCGCCGGGTAGGAGCCGGTCCAGGCGTCGACCTCGCCGTCCAGGAACTTCTGGGCGGCGTCCGCGCCGACGTCCACCGGCTCGATGTCGCTCCAGGTCAGCCCGGCCTCGTCGAGCGCGAACAGCAGCAGCGTGGTCTGCCACGATCCGTGCCCGAGCGCCACCCGCTTTCCCTTGAGGTCGGCGGGCGTCTCGATGCCGGAGTCGGCGCGCACGACCAGCCGGCCGTTCTCGTGCCGGGAGCCCGAGATCGCCACGTAGACGATGTCGTGGCCCTTGGCCTGCGCGGTCACCGGCGGCGTGGAGCCGGTGCCGATGAAGTCGTAGCCGCTGTCGAACAGGTGGTCGCCGTGCAGCGACGGCAGCCCCTCGGCCGGGCCGGGCCGCTCACCCTCGGGGAGGGAGCGCAGGTCCACCCACTCCACGTCGGGCAGGGAGCGCTCCAGGACGCCCCGGTGCCGCAGCACCCACAGCGAGTTGTTGTGCGGGAAGAAGCCCACGCGGATCGACATCAGACGGTTCCTTTCACAGCGGTGAGAGAGGGGGTGGCGAGAGAGGGGGCGGCGAGGGGCGAGTGGTCGCGGAGGTCGTGGTGGCGGAGCAGGGGCAGGACGTGCTCGCCGACGCGGTGCGCCTCCTCCAGGTGCGGGACGCCCGCCAGGACGAAGGAGTCCACGCCGAGCGCGATCAGCTCGTCCAGCCGGGCGGCGACCTGCTCGTAGCTGCCGACCAGGCCGAACGCGGGCCCGCCGCGCAGCAGGTGGAAGCCGCCCCACACGTTGGGGGCCGCCTCCAGGTCGCGGGGGCGCGACACCGGCCAGTTCACGAACGACTGGCCGCGCAGCCAGCCGACCGAGTCGCCGCTCGCCTCGGGACCGCGCAGCGCGGCCGGGTCGACGTGCCGCCAGCCGCGCTCGATCTCGGCCCAGGCCGCCTGCTCGGTCTCGCGGGCCAGCACGTCGATGCGCACCGCGAATTTCGGCGACCGCCCGATGGCCTCGGTGTGCTCGCGGACCTGCGCGAACTTGGCCGCCAGCGCCTCGAACGGCTCCAGCCAGGACAGGTAGTAGTCGGCGTGCCGCCCGGCGGCGGCGATCGCGGCGGGCGAGGACCCGGAGAAGTAGATCTCCGGGAACGGCTGCCCGGCCAGCGGCTCGGGCAGGCCCGCGCCCGCCACCCGGTAGAAGCGGCCGTCGTAGTCGAACGGGCCGCCGTCCCAGACGCCCTTCAGCACGTCCAGGAACTCCGAGGTGCGGGCGTACCGGTCGTCGTGGTCCACCTTGTCGCCCCACCACAGCTGCGGGGGACCGCCGCCGCCGGAGATGACGTTGTAGACCGTGCGGCCGCCGGTGGCGCGCTGGAGGGTGGCCGACATCCGCGCCGCCTGCACCGGGTGCAGGAAGCCCGGCTGGTAGGCGATCATGAACCGGTAGGTGGTGGTCTCCCGGGCCAGGCTCGCGGCCGCCGCCCACGGGTCGTCGGTGAACGGGAACGACGGCAGCAGCCCGCCGACGAAGCCCGACAGCTCCGACGCCCGCGCCACGTCGGCCATGTGGTCCAGGTGGGTGTAGCCGTCCGGGCGGCCGCCGCGCACGCCGGGGGTGATGCCGCCCGGCGCGAGCGGCGTCCAGTCGCCCCGGCTGGTCTCGCGGCGGCGCAGCGAGGACTGGTCGCCGTGGGTGCCGATCCGCCAGTAGATGTCAATCGGCATGCGTGTACTCCTCGGTGAACAAGGGCAGCAGGTGCTCGCCCAGCCGGTAGGTCTCCTCGACGCCCGGCTCGGCCTCCAGGACGAAGACGGTGACGCCGCGGGACAGGTGGGCGCGGATCGTGTCGGCGACCTCGCCGTAGGAGCCGAACAGCCCGGCGGGCGCGTCGTCACCGCGCCTGCGGGCCTCGGCCTCCGCCTCCGCCCGGTCCTCGCGGACCAGCACCGGCAGCCGCAGCCCGAAGGCGGGCGTCGGGCCGCGCCCGACGGACAGTTCGGACAGCTCCGCGATCCCGGCGTCGAGGTCGTCGCCGAGGCCGAACAGGTGCACGTCGGCGTGCTCGGCCGACAACTCCAGCGCCTCGGTGGAGGTGCCCGACAGCAGGACGCGCGGGAAGGCGCGGCCCGCCAGCGGCCCCTGGAAGCCCCCGGCCAGCACCTGGAAGTACCGGCCCTCGTAGGTATAGTCCTCCTCGTGCCACACGCCCTTGGCGATGGTGAGGAACTCGTCGGCGCGCACGTACCGGTCGGCGCCCTCCAGGAAGTCGCCCTGCGACCGCGCGACCGCCGGGTCCAGGTCGACCGTCAGGCGCCAGTCGAGCCGGTCGCCGGAGAACCGCTGCAACGACGCCGACACCTTGGCCGCGTAGACGGGGGTGGCGATGCCCGGGTGGAACCCGGCGATGCCGCGCAGCCACCGGTTCTGCCGCAGCAGGCCCGCCGTCACGACCAGGGACTCTTCGCCGCCCGGGTCGAACGGCGTCAGCACGCCGTGGAAACCGGCGACGTCGGCGGCGCGGCCGATCTCGGCCAGGTGCTCCAGCGGCCCGAACGCGCCGGGCCGCAGGTCGGTGACGAACGACGGCAGCGGCGCGGGGGCGGGTCCGCCGCGCGTGGGCAGCACGAGGTGGAACTCGGGAGTGCTCATGCCGGGACCCCCAGGGTGAGGCGTTCGCGGGCCAGTCGCAGGGGCTCGTGCGCGACCCAGGCGTCCAGGTCCACGTCGGCGTCCAGGAAGCCGTGCACGAGCAGGAAGTCCTTCTGGACGCGCAGCAGGTCCAGCCGCTCGTCCGACAGGTCGGGGTGCAGGGAGCGGTGGAAGTCGCCCCGGTAGGCGGTGGTGACGCCTGCCGCTTGCGAGCCGGTCTCCCGGGCGAGGATCTCGCGGACCTCGGCCAGGTGACCGGCGGCCCAGTCGGCGGCGCGCAACGTCTGCGCCAGGAACGCCGTCACCAGGTCGGGCCGCTCCTCCAGCAGCCGTTCGTGCACGGTGATCGGGCGGGGCGTGCCGTTGTTGACGCGGGTGCGCGGGTCGGGGTGGGCGTCCAGGTCCACCGCCACGACCAGGCCCAGTTCGCGGGCCTGGTCGGCCGAGCGCGCGCCCTTGACGTAGACCGCGTCCACCGTCCCGGCGGCCAGCTCCTCCAGCCCCGGCCACGGCCGCGACCGGCGGTCCGCGCCGCGCCCGACCGAGGGGGACGGGTCGGCGGCCACCTCCACGAACGTCACGTCGTCGAGGGTGAGGCCGCCCTGGGCGAGCGCGCCCTTGACGCCGTGCAGCGCCATCGCGCGCGGGAAGCTCTGCGCGCGGGTCGCGGCCCAGCCCGGCAGCGCGACCCGCGCGCCGCGCAGCCCGGCCGCGCCGGTGATGCCCGAATCGGGGCGGACCAGGATGGACTGCCACTCCTCGATCCAGGTGAGGCCGATCAGCCGGGTCGGCGCGCCGGCCGAGCGGGCGGCCAGCGCGGGGACGTTGCCGCCCTCGCGGAACAGGCCGAGCAGCTCGTGGTCGAAGTGGTGCAGAGCCAGCTCGGGCCCGGCGTCCTGGAGGACGCCGACGTCGAGGCCGGCGCCGCCGAACTCCTCGGCCAGCCAGCCGAGGTTGTGCGCCAGCCCGCTCGCGGTGGGCACCGGGCAGCGGGTGAACCAGATCTTGTCTACGGAGGTCACGTGACTCCTCAGTACTCCTCGGTGCGGGGCGTCAGCGCGGGGACGGGCGTGACGCCGAGATCGGACAGCAGGGAACGGCGCAGGTCCACCGCGGCGGGGTCGTCGCGGTCGCGGGGCCGTGGCAGGTCGATGGTCTGGTCGCTGGCGAACGCGCCGTCGCGCAGCACCACGACGCGGTCGGCGAGCCGCAGCGCCTCGTCCACGTCGTGGGTGACCAGCACCACCGCGGGGCGGTGCCGCGCGCACAGCTCGGCGACCAGGTCCTGCGTCTGGAGGCGGGTGAGGGCGTCCAGAGCGGCGAACGGCTCGTCCAGCAGCAGCACCTGCGGGTCGCGGACCAGCGCGCGGGCCAGCGCCGCGCGCTGCGCCTCGCCGCCCGACAGGGTGGCGGGCCAGGCCCGCTCGTGGCCCGCCAGCCCGACCTCGGCGAGCGCGCGCCGCCCGGCGTCGCGAGCCGAGCGCGGCAGGCCGAGCGTCACGTTGGCGAGGACGCGCCGCGACTGCACCAGCCGGGGTTCCTGGTAGACGGTGGTGCGGCGCGCCGACGTCAGGACGGTGCCGGAGTCGGGCCGCTCCAGGCCCGCCAGCACCCGCAGCAGCGTGGTCTTCCCGGTGCCGCTCGGACCGAGCAGCGCGAAGAACTCGCCACGGCGGATCTCCAGATCGATCCCGTCCAGGACCACCTTGTCCCCGAACGCCTTGCGCAGCCCGCGCACGCGCACGGCCACCTCACCGGCGGGCGCGCTCATCGGGCCCTCACCTGCCGCTGCCAGGGCATCGCCAGCCGCTCCACGCCCCGGATGGCCAGGTCGATGGCCAGGCCGAGCAGCGCGTAGATGACGATGCACAACACCATGTAGTCGTTGCGGTAGTACTGCTGGGCGAGCGTCACCAGGTAGCCGATGCCCTCGGTCGCGCCGATCTGCTCGGCGGCGATGAGGCCGGTCAGCGACACCGACAGGCTGATGCGCAGCGCCATCAGGATGCTCGGCAGCGCGCTCGGCACCACCACCTGCGCGGCCAGCCGCGCGCCGCGCAGCCCGAACCCGCGCGCCGCCTCGACCACCTTGCGGTCCACGCCGCGCACGCCGAGGTAGGTGTAGGCGTACATCGGGGCGACCGTCGCCACCGCGATCAGCACGATCTTGAAGGTCTCGCCGACGCCGAACCAGGAGATGAACAGCGGCACCAGCGCCAGGAACGGCACCGCGCGCTTCATCTGGAGGGTCGGGTCGATCAGCTCCTCGCCGAGCGCCGACAACCCGGCGGCGATGCCGAGCAGCAGCCCGAGCCCGGCCCCGGCCAGCACGCCGAGCAGCGCGCGCCGCCCGGAGGCCAGCAGGTAGTCGGCGAGCTGCCCGGTGCCGACCAGCTCCTCGAACGCGCCGAGCACCGCGCCCGGCCCGGCGAGCACGTCGGGGGAGATGCGGCCGTTCGCCGACCCGTACCACCAGACCGCGACCAGCAGCGCCGGGACGCTGGCGCGCACCGCCAGCGAGGTGAGCGGGTGGCGGCGGCGCGTCCCGATCCACGCGGGCGTCCGCAGGTCCGCGGCCCCGGTCTCCTCAGGGGCGGCGTCTTTCGCGACGGTCCCGTCGGGGGGTGCCGGGGGCACCTTCTCCAGCGTCACGGCTTGGCCGTCCGCAGGTCGAAGATGACGTCCTGGGGCCGGATGTCCACGGGCAGCACGCCGTGCTTGCGGAACACGCCGCTGACCGCCGACACGTACTGGCCGTCGTCACCGCCCGCGTTGCGCGGGACGTTCTGGACCCGCGCCTTGGCGATGTTGTCGGCCAGGCGCGGTCCCGACACCGCCGACGGGCCCTTCTGGAGGAAGACGTTCTGGAACTTGGCCGGGTCGCGCTTCTCCTGCTCGGTCAGCTCGCGCAGCACGTCCAGGAAGGCCTGCACCGCCTTGGGGTTGCGGTCGAGCAGCTCGTTGCGGGCCGCCCAGATGTTGAGGTCCTTGTCGGGCAGGTCGCGGCTGGTCACCAGCGTCCGCGCGCCCTTGGCGACCACCTCGGGATACGCCTGGACGATGGCCCACCACGCGTCCACCTTGCCCGTGGCGAACGCCGACGCGCCCTGCACCGGGTTGAGGTAGACGCGCTTGACCTTGTCGACGGGCACGCCCTCCTTCTCCAGGGCGAGCAGCAGCAGGTACTCGCCGCGCCCGCCCTTGTTCACCGCGACCTGCTTGCCGACCAGGTCCCGCACCGACTTCACCGGGCTGCCCGCCGGGACGACCAGGCCGTCCTCGCGGGGCGCGTCCGCGCCGGTGACCGGGTCGGTGAACGAGAAGATCTTGATGTTGCGGCTGTTGGCCAGGTAGCCGAGCGCGGGGGAGATCGCGCCTTCCAGCACGTTCACCGAGCCGGAGCGCACGGCGTCGATGGTGGCGGTGAACGAGGCGTAGGAACCGCCCCACTCCACCCGCGCGCCCACGGACTTGAGCCGCTTCTCCAGGATGCCCTCGCGCTTGGCGTAGGCGAGCGGGCCCTCGTTGCCGGGGTCCTTGAGCTTCAGGACGACGCCGGAACCGCCGCCGGAGCCGCCCGCTTCGGCGGACCCGCCGCAGGCGGCGGCGGTGAGGCCGAGCAGGGCGGTGGCGGTGGCGGCGGCCGCCAGGCGCAGGCGTGGACGGAATCTGGACATGGTGATGTGGCCCTTCAGGGTGGGGTGGAACGGCGGCACGCAGGCAGGGCGGGGCCGATGATCCGGGGGATGGGGAGAGGGGAGGGCGCGGTCGGACCGCGCGGTTCCGCCGGGCGAGCGGGAGAAGGAGTGCTCAGGCGGCGGGACGGGTCAGTGACAGAGGGCGCTGTAACAGAGGGCGCTGTCCAGGCGCATGAGATCGACCACGCGCCGGACGACCAGGGCGACGTGCGGCATATTTCCTATAATTCAGGTCGGTTTTACATAAGTCAAGGTCCCCGGCCCGTACGCCTCGGCGGCGCGCGTCACAGGGGCCCGCCCTATAATCGTTCGGTAAAACGAACGTGGGCGGTGCCCGGCCCCGGCCGGGCGGCGGCGAGGACGAGGGGGTCGCGCGTGGGCGCTCCAGGCGAGTCGGTGCGGGACATGCTGGCGGCCAACCTGCGGCGCGTCCGCACCGGCCGGGGGTTGTCGCTGTCGGAGCTGTCCCGCCGCTCCAAGATCGGCAAGGCGACGTTGTCGCAGCTGGAGGCGGGCGCGGGCAACCCCACCATCGAGACCGTCTTCAGCCTGTCGCGCGTCCTGGAGGTCCCCATCTCCGACCTGCTGGACCCGCCGCGCACCTCGGGGCTGACGGTGGTGCGCGCCGCCGACGTCGAGGTGCTGCGCGGGCAGGGGGTGGACCTGCGCCCGCTGCGCGGCATCGAGTCCGGCGACGCGGTCTTCGAGGTCTACGACCAGCGGGTTCGCGCCGACTCGCGGCAGGATTCGCTCGGCCACGTCGGCACCGAGCACACCGTCGTCCAGGCGGGCCGGCTCGGCGTTCGGGTCGACGGCCGGGAGGTGGAGCTCGGCCCCGGCGACTACGTCGGCTTCGACGCGCTGCTGCCGCACTCCTACACCGCGCTGGACGGCCCGGTGCGCTCGGTGCTGCTGCTCCAGTACCGCTCCGACCAGCGACTTCACTCGGCGCCCACGCACCCGCCGTGCCTCGCCGACGCGAGGTGACGCCGATCTCATCCGGGCATTGACACTGCTCGGAACCGGGGCATAACCTCCAACTCGTTCGGTAAACCGAACGTTCGGGAGGTGCGGATGCGGGTCGTGGTGCTGGGCGCCGGAATCGTCGGCGCGGCCTGCGCGCGCGAGCTGGCCCGCAGGGGCCTGGCGGTGACCGTCCTGGACCGGGGCGGCCCGGCGGCCGCGACCACCGCGCACGGCGAGGGCAATGTGCTGGTGTCCGACAAGGGCCCCGGCCCCGAACTGGAGCTGGCCAGGCTGTCGCGGCGGCTCTGGCCGGAGATCCTCGCCGAACACGAAGCCCCTCCCGCCGACGCGGTCGAGTGGGACGCTAAGGGCGGCATCGTCGTCGCCACGACCGACGCCGGAGCCCGCGAGCTGGCCCGGTTCGCCGACTCCCAGCGCGCGGCCGGGATCACCGCCGACACCCTGGACGCGGCGGCGCTCGCCGAGGCCGAGCCGCACGTCACCCGCGACGTCGCGCTCGCCGTCCACTACCCCGAGGACGCGCAGGTGCAGCCCTCCGGCGCGGCGGCGTTCCTGCTCGGCGGCGCGCTGCGCGCGGGCGCGGAGCTGCGCACCGGCTGCGAGGTCCTGGGCGCGGTCACCTCCGGCGGCCGCCTCACCGCCGTCCGCACCTCCGCCGGGACGATCGAGGCGGACGCGTTCGTCAACGCGACCGGCCCCTGGTCCGGCGAGGTCGCCGCGCGCCTCGGCGCGCCGGTGGACGTGCGGCCCCGGCGCGGCGAGGTGCTGGTCACCACGCCGCAACCGCCGCTGGTCTTCCACAAGGTCTACGACGCCGACTACGTCGGCGCGGTCGGCAGCGGCGCCGAGGAGCTCCAGGCGTCGGCGGTCGTGGAGTCCACCCGCGCCGGGACGATCCTGCTGGGTTCCTCGCGCCGCCGCGTCGGCTTCGACGACCGGCTGCGCCCGGAGGTGCTGTCGGTCATCGCCCGCAAGGCGCTGCGGTTGTTCCCGTGCCTCGCCGGCGTCCCGGTGATGCGCGCCTACGGCGGCTTCCGCCCCTACGTGCCCGACCACCTGCCGGTCATCGGCCCCGACCCGCGCCTGCCCGGCCTGTGGCACGCGGGCGGCCACGAGGGCGCGGGCATCGGCCTGTCGCCCGGCACCGCGCTGCTGCTGGCCGACCTGCTCACCGGCCGCGCACCGCAGATCGACCCCGCGCCGTTCCGGGTGGACCGGCCCGCCGTGCTCTTCGAAGGAGACGACCAGTGAGCCCCAGACTCCTGCGCGCCGACGCCGACCCCGTCGGGCGGCACGACACGCCCCTGACCGTCACCGTGAACGGCGAGCCCCTGGCGGGCGTCGCGGGCCAGACCGTCGCGGGCGTGCTGCTGGCGTCCGGCCGCCGCTCCTGGCGGGCGGGCCCGTCCGGCGCGCCGCGCGGGGTGTTCTGCGGGATCGGCGTGTGCTTCGACTGCCTGGTCACCGTCAACGGCGAGCGCGACGTGCGGGCCTGCCGCCGCCGCGCCGCCGACGGCGACGTGGTGACGACCCAGTCGCGCGAGCCCGGGGACGCCCGGTGACGGCCCGGACGAGGCGGCACGTCGCCGTCGTCGGCGCGGGGCCCGCCGGACTGGCCGCCGCGGCGGCCGCACTGCGCGCCGGAGCCCGCGTCACCCTCGTCGACGCCGCCGAGCGGCCCGGCGGCCAGTACCACCGGATGTTGCCCGAGCAGTACCGGGCCGCGCGCCCCGAACGCCTCCACCACGGCTGGGCGGCCTTCGACCGGCTGCGCCGCCACGTCCTCGGGCACCCGCGCTGCGCCTGGTGGGCCGAGTCGTCGGTGTGGTCGCTGGAACGCCCCGGCCCCGGCGACGAGACGGCCCCGCGCGTGCACGTGGTGCGCGGCCCGGCCGACGGCGCGGGCCGCGAACGCCTCGTCCTCGACCCCGACGCCCTCGTGCTCGCCCCCGGCGCGCACGACCGCGTCCTGCCGTTCCCCGGCTGGGACCTGCCGGGCGTGTTCACCGCCGGAGCCGCCCAGGCCTTGGCCAAGGGCGAGCGCGTCGTGATCGGCGACCGGGTGGTGGTCGCCGGAGCCGGGCCGTTCCTGCTGCCGGTCGCCGCGTCGCTCCTGGAGGCGGGCTCCACCGTGCTGGAGGTCTTGGAGGCCAACCCCGCCGCCACCGTGCTGCGCGGCTGGGGCAGGCGGCCGTGGGAGCTGGCGTCCCAGGCGGGGAAGGCGGGGGAGCTGGCCGAGTACACCGCCCTGCTCGCCCGCCACCGCGTCCCCTACCGGACCGGCCGCGCCGTGATCGAGGCGCGCGGCGACGGCCGCGTGGAGGAGGTCGTCACCGCCCGGTTGCGCGCCGACTGGTCGGTGGTGTCCGGCACCGAGCGGATCGTCGCGGTGGACGCGGTCTGCGTCGGCCACGGTTTCACCCCGCAACTCGAACTGCCCCTCGCCGCCGGATGCGCGCTGCGCGAGGGCTTCGTCCAGGTGGACGGCGACCAGCGCACCACCGCGCCCGCCGTCCTCGCCGCCGGAGAGATCACCGGCATCGCCGGAGCCCCCGCCGCGCGGGTCGAGGGCCTGGTGGCGGGCTGGGCCGCCGGGGGAGGCGACGCCGCCGCCCCCGAGGCGCGCGCGGCCCGCCGCCGCCGCGACCGGGCCCGCGCGTTCGCCGCCCGCCTCGCCGCCGCCCACCCGATCGGCGACGGCTGGCCCGGCTGGTTGCGCCCCGAGACCGTGGTGTGCCGGTGCGAGGAGACCACCTACGGCGCGCTGTGCCGCGCCGCCGACGCCCCGGCGTCCGCCGCCGCCCGCGCCGTCAAGCTCGGCACCCGCGCCGGGCTCGGCCCCTGCCAGGCCCGGATCTGCGGCCCCTCCGTCGCCGAGCTGCTGGCCCGCCGCAGTCCGCCCCCCGACCTCGCGGCAGGCGGACACCGCCCCGCGACCCCCCACCACCGTCCCGTCGCCCAGCCGATCCGGCTCGGCGAACTGGCCCGGCCCCCGAAGGAGAACCTCTGATGAGCAAGGAGAAAGTCACTGGTCTGGGCGGCGTCATCGTCGCGACCGCCCTGCCTTACTACGGCGACGCCTCCGCCCCCGCCGGGCTGGCCGTGGACTACGACCGGTTCGCCGAGCACTGCCGCTGGGTGGTCGACAACGGCTGCCGGGGCGTCGGCCCCAACGGCTCGCTCGGGGAGTACTCCTCGCTCACCGACGAGGAGCGCCGCCGCGTCGCCCGCACCGCCGTGGAGGCCGTCGGCGACGACGGCGTCGTGGTCGTCGGCGTGCACGGCCCCGGCTGGCACCAGGCGAAGCACTGGGCCGAGATCGCCGCCGAGGACGGCGCGGACGGCGTGCTCTGCCTGCCCCCGACGATGTACCGCGCCAACCACGGCGAGGTCGTCGCCCACTTCGAGGCCGTCGCGTCGGTCGGCCTGCCGGTCATGGTCTACAACAACCCCATCGACACCAAGGTGGACCTCACCCCCGGCCTGCTCGCCGAGATCGCGCAGATCGACAACGTCGTGGCGGTCAAGGAGTTCTCCGGCGACGTCCGCCGCGTCCTGGAGATCAAGGAGCGGGCGCCCGGCCTGGAGGTCGTCGCGGGCGCCGACGACGTGACGCTGGAGGCGCTGCTGATGGGCGCGACCGGCTGGTTCGCCGGGTTCCCCAACGTGTTCCCCGCCGAGTCGGCGCGGCTGTACGAGCTGGCGCTCGCCGGTGACCTCGCCGGGGCCCGCGCCCTGTACGAGCCGCTGGTCGCGGCGTTCCGCTGGGACTCACGCACCGAGTTCGTGCAGGCCATCAAGCTCGGCATGGAGATGGTCGGCCGCTACGGCGGCCCGTGCCGCCCGCCGCGCGGCCCGCTCACCGAGGAGCACCGCGCGGGCGTCACCGCCGACATGGAGCGCGCGATCGCCGCGCTGGAGAAGGGGCTCGCCGCATGAGGTCGTTGCGCACGATCAGCGCCGTCGACTCCCACACCGAGGGGATGCCGACCCGGGTCGTGACCGGCGGCGTCGCGCCCGTCCCCGGCGCGACCATGGCCGAGCGCCGCCGGTACGCCGTCGAGCACCTGGACGGCCTGCGCCGCTTTCTGGTGGACGAGCCGCGCGGCCACGCCGCGATGAGCGGCGCGATCCTCCAGCCGCCGACCCGGCCCGACGCCGACTGGGGCGTGCTGTACATCGAGGTCAGCGGGTTCCTGCCGATGTGCGGGCACGGCACCATCGGCGTCGCGACCGTGCTGGTGGAGACCGGCATGGTCGAGGTGACCGAGCCCGAGACCGTCGTCCGCCTGGACGTGCCCGCCGGGCTGGTGGAGGCCCGCGTGCGCGTCCGCGACGGCCGCGCCGAGCAGGTCACCCTCCGCAACGTCGGCTCGTTCGCGACGGCGCTGGACGCCAAGGTCCACGTGCCCGGCCTGGGCGAGGTCCGCTACGACATGGCCTACGGCGGCAACTTCTACGCCATCGTCGACATCGAGAGCGTCGGCCTGCCGTTCGACCGCGCCCGCAAGGACGACATCCTCAAGGCGGGCCTGGACATCATGGCCGCCATCAACGAGACCGACCGCCCACAGCACCCCGAGGACCCGCTCATCGGCGGCTGCAAGCACGTGCAGTTCCTGGCCCCCGGCTCCGACGCGCGCCACTCGCGCAACGCGATGGCCATCCACCCCGGCTGGTTCGACCGCTCGCCGTGCGGCACCGGCACCTCCGCCCGGATGGCGCAGCTCCACGCGCGCGGCGAGCTGCCGCTGGACACCGAGTTCGTCAACGAGTCGTTCATCGGCACCCGCTTCACCGGCCGCCTGGTCGGCGCCACCGAGGTCGGCGGCGTGCCCGCCGTCGTCCCCGAGATCTCCGGCCGCGCCTGGATCACCGGCACCGCCAACTACCTGCTGGACCCGAGCGACCCCTTCCCCGAGGGCTTCGTTCTCTAGCGGTCCGGCTCCAGACGAAGGAAGCACGCCATGACACAGCCCCCCGCTGAGACACCGGCCGAGGTGTCCGCGGTCCTGGACGCCGCCGTAGCGGCCGCGCCCGGCTGGGCGGCGACCGCCCCCGCCGGCCGTGCCGCCGCGCTGGAGGCCGTCGCCGCCGCCCTGGAGGCCGCCCGCGCCGAGCTGGTCGAGCTGGCCGACGCCGAGACCCGGCTCGGCCCCGCCCGGCTGAACGGTGAGCTGACCCGCACCACCTTCCAGCTCGGCCTGTTCGCCGAGCAGGCCCGCGCGGGCACGTTCCTGGACGTCCGCATCGACGCGCCCGACCCGGACTGGCCCACCGGCCCCCGCCCGGACCTGCGCCGCTACCGCACCGCGCTCGGCCCCGTCCTGGTGTTCGCCGCGAGCAACTTCCCCTTCGCGTTCAGCGTCGCGGGCGGCGACACCGCCTCGGCGCTCGCGGCGGGCTGCCCCGTGGTGCTCAAGGCGCACCCCGGCCACCCCCGGCTGTCGCGGCGCACCGCCGAGATCGTGCGCGGCGTCCTGCCCGACGGGGTGTTCGCGCTGATCGAGGGCGAGGCCGAAGGCGTCGCGGCGCTTCAGCACCCGGCGCTGGCCGCCGCAGCGTTCACCGGCTCGGAGCGCGGCGGCCTCGCCCTGGCCCGGATCGCCGCCGAACGCCCCGAGCCCATCCCGTTCTACGGCGAGCTGGGCAGCGTCAACCCCGTCGTGGTCACCCCCGGCGCGGCCGCCGCCCGGCCCGACGAGATCGCCGCCGGGTACGCGGGCTCGCTCACCCTCGGCGCGGGCCAGTTCTGCACCAACCCCGGCCTGCTGTTCGCACCCGCCGCCCTGGTGGACCGCCTCACCGGCGCGGTCGCCGCGACCGGCCCCGCCCCGATGCTGAACGACCGCATCGCCGCCGGATACCGCGACACCGCCCGCGCCCTCGGCGACCTGCCGGGCGCGCGCCGCGCGGTGTGGCCCGACGACGCGCTGGCCCCGCGCCTGCTCGTCATGGACCTGGCGGCGTTCAAGGCCGACCGCGACGCCGCCGCCCAGGAGTGCTTCGGCCCGCTCGGCCTGGTCGTCGTCTACGACGACCTCGCCGACGTCACCACCGCGATCGCCGCCCTGCCCGGCCAGCTCACCACCTCTCTGCACGCCGAGCCGGACGAGACCGGCGCCCTGGCCGATCTCGCCGCCGCGCTCGCCGCGCGCAGCGGCCGCGTCCTGTGGAACCAGTGGCCCACCGGCGTCTCGGTCACCCACGCCATGCAGCACGGCGGCCCGTTCCCCGCCACCACCGCGCCGACCACCACCTCGGTCGGCACCGCGGCCGTCGAACGGTTCCTGCGCCCGGTGTCCTACCAGGGCTGGCCGCAGGACCTGCTGCCGCCGCCGCTGCGCGACGACAACCCGTGGCGGGTCCCGCAGCAGCGGAACTGACCGGCACCCCGCCCCCGACACTCCGGGCGCGCCACCCGGCTTGACCGGACGCGCGCCCGGAGTGCTTGGGTGGGAGCATGAAGTACACGCAACTCGGACGAACCGGTCTCAAAGTCAGCCGCCTGGTCCTCGGGACCATGAACTTCGGCCCCTACACCACCGAACCCGACGCGCACACCATCATGGACGCCGCCCTCGACGCGGGCGTCAACTTCTTCGACACCGCCAACGTGTACGGGTGGGGCGAGAACAAGGGCCGCACCGAGGAGATCCTCGGCACCTGGTTCGCGCAGGGCGGCGGCCGCCGTGAGAAGACCGTGCTGGCCACCAAGGTCTACGGCAGCATGTCCACCACCGGCGGCGCGCCCTGGCCGAACGAGGACAAGCTGTCGGCGCTCAACATCCGCCGCGCCGCCGAGGCGTCCCTCAAGCGGCTCAACACCGACCACATCGACCTGTACCAGTTCCACCACGTCGACCGGGCCACGCCCTGGGACGAGATCTGGCAGGCGATGGACGTGCTGGTGCAGCAGGGCAAGGTGCTGTACGTCGGCTCGTCCAACTTCCCCGGCTGGAGCATCGCCCGCGCCAACGAGACCGCCGCCCGCCGGGGCTCGCTCGGCCTGGTCAGCGAGCAGTGCCTGTACAACCTCATGGAGCGCCGCGCCGAGATGGAGGTCCTGCCGGCCGCCGAGGCGTACGGGCTCGGCGTGCTGCCGTGGTCGCCGCTGGCGGGCGGCCTGCTGGGCGGCGTGCTGCGCAAGCGGCGCGAGGGCAACACCCGCACCTCCGGCGCCGACGACGCGCTCGCCGACCCCGCCAAACGCGCCGCCGTCCAGGAGTACGAGGACCTGTGCGCCAAGCACGACCTGGAGCCCGGCGAGGTGGGTCTGGCGTGGCTGCTGACCCGGCCCGAGGTGACCGCGCCCATCGTCGGCCCGCGCGTGAAGGAGCAGTTCGACTCGGCGCTGCGCGCGGTCGACCTGGAGCTGTCCGCCGAGTTCCTGGCCGAGCTGGATCGCATCTTTCCGGGGCCCGGACCGGCCCCGGAGGCGTTCGCCTGGTAGCCAGGTCAGCGGGCGGGACGGCGGGCCGGGCGTGACCGTGACGTGATCTGCGCGCCGTTTTCCGAAGCTTTTTCAGGGGACAAGCCGGACACCGCCGTCAACGGAAAGGCCGCCCCATGAGAATCGGAACGCTGGTGCTGATCATCTGGCTCGTCATCGGCGGCATCGCCGCGGGCCAGCGCGGCTACTACACCGGCGAGGTGGAGAACTGCAGCAAGGCGGGGACCATCCTGGTCACGATCATCGCCGGGCCGCTCAACTACGTGGGTCTCAACCCCAAGATCTCCTGCAAGACGCCCGAGCCGAGCAAGTGACCCGGCCCCGCTCCGGGGCGGCCCGCCGACACCGGCGGACCGCCCCGGAACGGACACGGCGGCACCGCTGACCTCAGGCGACGGTCACCGGCAGCCGCTTGAGGCCCCGCAGCAGGAAGCTCGGCTCGTACTCCAGGCCCGCCGGGTCGGCCAGCTCGATCGAGGTGACGGCCCGCGCCAGCTCCTGGAGCGCCGCCACCGTCTCCAGCCGCGCCAGCGGCGCGCCCAGGCAGTGGTGGACGCCCCACCCGAACGCCAGGTGGTCGCGGGCCCGCGACCGGCCCGGCCGGAACTCCTCCGGCGCCTCGAAGTGCTCGCCGTCCCGGTTCGCGGCGGCATAGGACAACACCACCATCGCCCCGGCGGGCAGCTCCACGCCGCCCAGCACGGTCGGCGTCGTGACCAGGCGGAACATGCCCTGCACCGGCGTCAGGAACCGCAACCCCTCCTCGGCCAGACCCTCCGCGTAACCGGGGTCGGCCCGCAGCGCCTTCCACAGCTCCGGCTCGGTGGCCAGCAGGTGCGCCAGGCCCGTCAGCAGCTTGGTGGTGGTCTCGTTCCCGGCCACCAGGATCTGCTGGATGATGCTGAGGTTCTCGGCGGTGGACAGCGGCGTCTCGTCCTCGCCCAGGTGCGCCCGGACCAGCCCGGTCACCAGGTCCTCGCGCGGCTCGGCGCGCCGCTCCTCCAGCAGGCCGGCGAAGTAGCGCTGGAACTCCAGCACGCCCTCGGCCGCCTCGATCCGCCGCTCGTCGGGGGTGTCGGCGCCGATCGTGACGGCGAAGTCGTCGGACCAGCGCTTGACGTCGGGCAGCCGCTCCTCCGGCACGCCCAGCATCCGGCCGATCACCCGCACCGGCAGCGGCACCGCGAAGCCGGTGACGAAGTCGGCCGTCCCCGCGGCCGCCAGCTCCCCGGCCAGCCCGGCGGCGATGCGGCGGATCTCCGGCTCCATCGCGCCCACGCTGCGCCGGGTGAACGCCCTGGACACCAGCCGCCGGTACCGGGTCTGCGCGGGCGGGTCCTCGGTCAGCATGGTCGGCACCTCCGGCCAGCCCCGCGCCTGGATCTCCTCGATGCGGGCCAGCGTCGCGCCGCTCGCCGGGCTCTGCGGCACCCCGAACCGGCTGGAGAACACCTCCGGCCTGGCCAGCGCCTCCGACGCCAGCGCGCGCGAGGTCACGAACCACATGCCCGCCGCCGTCAGCGCCACCGGCGCGGTGCCGCGCAGCGCGGCGTAGGCGGGGTGCGGGTCCTGCTGGAAGGCGGGGTCGAACGGGCTGAACGCGGCGGGATCGAAGGGCGGGGCAGGGGAGGGGCTGGTGTCGGTCATGGGGGAGGACCTTTCCGGCGTCACTGTGATCATCAAATCTAGGACGGCGACCGAACCGCGTTCGCTTTTTGGCCGGTCCCGGACGCCCCGGCGTTCCGACGCCCGCCGCCCCGGTGGCCGCGCGCCCCCACCCGGCTGCTGGAACGTTCCAAGGAATGCGGACGCGGGTACTCCGGTTATGCGGGCGACGGTGCCCGACGAGGAGGAGAGCAGAGCATGGCGACCATCGAAATGACCAAGGACAGCTTCCCCACGACGGTGGCGGACAACGACATGGTCGTGATCGACTTCTGGGCGTCGTGGTGCGGTCCGTGCCGCCAGTTCGCACCGGTCTACGACACGGTGTCCCAGCGGCACGAGGACATCGTGTTCGCCAAGGTGGACACCGAGGCCGAGCAGGAGCTGGCCGCCGCGTTCGAGATCAGCTCGATCCCCACGCTGGCCATCATCCGCGAGGGCGTGATGGTGTTCGCGCAGCCCGGCGCGCTGCCGGAGAACGTGCTGGAGGACCTGCTGTCCCAGGCGCGGGCGCTGGACATGGACGAGGTCCGCAAGAGCGTGGCCGACGCCTCCTCGGACGTCCCCGGCGACGCCTGACGCCCATCGGCCGACATCCGTCGCCTGACATCCATCGCCACGGCCCGCTTCCCCATGATCCACGGGGAAGCGGGCCGTGTACGTTCCGGTGACGCCGCCGCTCAGTCGCGGGCGGCGATCAGGCAGACCGGCGTGGGCACGGACACCGGCTGACCGTTCTGGGCGGGCACACCCGTCCGGGCGTCCAGCCGGAACGAGGTGACGTCCTCCGAGCGCTCGTTGGCCACATGCAGCCACGGGCCGTCCACGTGCAGATCGCGCGGCCAGTGGCCGCCGCAGTCCACGTCGGCGACCGGCTCCAGCGCGGCCCCGCCGTCCAGCACCCGGTGCGCGGTCACCGCGTCGGCGCCGCGCACGGAGGTGTAGACGAACCCGCCGCCGTCCCCGATCTTGATGGCCGCGCCCAGCTTTTCGCCGCCCGTCGCGGAGGTGTCCGCGAGCGCCGCCGACTCGCCCGTCACCGTCAGGTCCGCGTAGGAGTCGCCGGGCGTCAGCACCAGCAGGCGCGGCTCCAGCTCGGTGATCAGGTAGAGGTGGCCGGAGGGGTGCAGCGCCAGGTGGCGCGGCCCGTACCCGGCCGGGACGGGGATCTCGGCGACCTGCCGGGGCGTGTCGCCCTCCAACCGGTACGCGCGGATCAGGTCCGCGCCGAGGTCGGTGCTCAGCGCCGTGCCGTCGGGGGCCCACAACGTGCAGTGCGCGTGCGGTCCCTCCTGCCGTTCGGCGTTGGGGCCGCTGCCGGATCCGGACAGGATCGTCGGATCGCCGACGAACCCGCCGTCGCCGTCCAGGGCCTGCGCCGCGACCGCGCCCGCCGTGTAGCAGGCGGCCAGCAGCGTGCCGCCGTCCGGCCGGACCGCCAGATGGCACGGGTCGGCCGGGACCGGCCGGCTGTCCAGCGGGCGCAGGCGTCCCCCGCGCTCGACCGCGAAGGTCAGCAGCGAGCCCTCGGGCTCCTCGCCGACCGCGTACAGGATCGGCGCGTCCGGATGCTCGGCCAGGTACGAGGCACGCGTCGCCTCCACCGCCAGCTCCGGCGCGCCCAGCACGCCGTCGGCCCCGCGCCGCATCCGGTAGATGCCCGGACCGTAGGTCCCCACCCAGAAGTCACGTTCGGTCACGAACATGACCCTACGTCACCCGCCCCGGCGCGTTCCGAGCGGCTCCGCCTGGGTAGAAGGCCGGGTGCCTGGGGGGACCGGGAAGAGGACGACGCCTTCGCGGGTTGGCGACCATGCGGCGACGCGCCGAATTAGGATCATCGCGGGGCGGGCGGCACTTCCCGGGGGCGCCGCAGGCATGTGCCGCATGAGGAGATGAGGGGCAAATGGCTGATATCACCGAGACATCCGAGTGGTCCGCGCTGTCGGCGCACCACGCGGGCGTCGCCGGGCGCAACCTCCGCGAGCTGTTCGCGGCGGACCCCGGCCGGGCCGAGCGGATGACGGTGACGGCGGGCGAGCTGTACCTGGACTACTCCAAGCACCGGGTGACCGGCGAGACCATCGGCCTGCTGGCGGCGCTGGCGAAGGCCGCCGGGCTGCGCGAGCGCATCGACGCGATGTTCTCGGGGGAGCACATCAACGTCAGCGAGGACCGCGCCGTGCTGCACACCGCGCTGCGCCTGCCGCGCGACGCGGAACTGACGGTGGACGGCCAGGACGTGGCGCACGACGTCCACGAGGTGCTGGACCGGATGACCGCCTTCAGCGACCGCGTGCGGTCGGGGGAGTGGACCGGCTTCACCGGCAAGCCGATCCGCACGGTGGTGAACATCGGCATCGGCGGCTCCGACCTCGGCCCCGCCATGGCCTACGAGGCGCTGCGCGACTACACGAGTCCCCCCGACCAACCGACCCCGACCGACCTCCCCGGCGCGGGCATCGAGGCCCGGTTCGTCTCCAACATCGACCCGGCCGACATCACCGGCACCCTGCGCGACCTCGACCCCGAGCAGACATTGTTCGTCATCAGCTCCAAGACCTTCGGCACGCTGGAGACGCTGACCAACGCCAAGGTCGCGCGCCGGTGGCTGGTGGAGCGGCTCGGCGACGACGCGGCGGTCTCGCGGCACTTCGTCGCGGTGTCCACCAACGCCGAGCGCGTCGCCGACTTCGGCATCGACACCGACAACATGTTCGGCTTCTGGGACTGGGTCGGCGGCCGCTACTCCTTCGACGGCGCCATCGGCCTGTCGCTGATGATCGCCGTCGGCGACGCGCGGTTCCGCGAGATGCTCGCCGGGTTCCACACCCTCGACGAGCACTTCCGCACCGCGCCGTTCGAGGCCAACATGCCGGTCCTGATGGGCCTGCTCGGCGTCTGGTACACCGACTTCTTCGGCGCGCAGACCCGCGCCGTGCTGCCCTACAGCCAGCGGCTGGCGCGCTTCCCCGCCTACCTCCAGCAGCTCACGATGGAGTCCAACGGCAAGTCGGTGCGCGCCGACGGCGCGCCGGTCATCGCGCAGACCGGCGAGATCTTCTGGGGCGAGCCCGGCACCAACGGCCAGCACGCCTTCTACCAGCTGCTGCACCAGGGCACCCGGCTGGTCCCGGCCGACTTCATCGGCTTCGCCGAGCCGTTCCAGGACGCGGGCGAGGACGGGCAGGGCATGCACGACCTGCTCACCGCCAACCTGCTGGCGCAGACCTCGGCGCTGGCGTTCGGCAAGACCGCCGAGGAGATCGCCGCCGAGGGCACGCCCGCCGCGGTGGTCCCGCACAAGGTCATGCCGGGCAACCGCCCCACCAGCACCATCCTCGTGCCGAAGCTGACGCCCGGCACGCTGGGCCAGCTCGTCGCGCTGTACGAGCACATGGTGTTCGTGCAGGGCGTGGTCTGGGGCATCGACTCGTTCGACCAGTGGGGCGTGGAGCTGGGCAAGGTGATGGCGCAGGACCTGGCGCCCGCGCTGACCTCCGCGCGGCCCGCCGACGACGCGCCCGACCCGTCCACCGCCGCGCTGGTGCGCCGCTACCGCGAGCTGCGCGGCCGGGCGGTCTGAGCCGGTTGCAGACAGGGCAGAGGGCTCCCGCGCCTGCGGGCGCGGGGGCCCGCCCGTCAGTACCGTTCCGCCAACCCGTTGCGGCGGAACTCCGAGAACGCCGACGTCCCGCAGTAACCGCAGCCAGGCCCGAAGAACTCGGCGCGCGCCCGCCCGTCGTTGCGCAACATCGCGTACATCCACGCCGTGGCGGGCCCGCGATATCCGCCGCCGTCGCCCAGCGGCACCAGGTGCCCGGCCCCGCGCAGCTCGCCGTAGAGGGCGGGCACGTGCCCGGACGCGTTGTACAGCGCCTTCACCTCGGCGGGCGCGACCAGGCCGTCCTTCTGCCCCGACACGTAGAACGTCGGCACGCGCAGCGCCCGCACGTCGGCCGCGCCGCCCGGCTGGATCGGCAGCACCGTCGTGACGCGCCGGTCGGCGGCCGTGTTCACCGAGCCCGCGCCGCCCTGGGAGTGCCCGGTGGCCGCGATGTGGGACAGGTCGACCTTGCCGTGGAACGGGCTCCCGGCGTCGGCGTCGCGCTTCGCCAGCAGGTCGATGCCCGCGCGCATCTCCTTGCCGCTCCCCGACATCGGGGTGTTGGCGGCCACCACGATGAACCCGTGGCTCGCCCAGTGCCGCAGCAGCCCGCCGTAGATGGCGGGGAAGGCGAAGGTGCCGTTCCCCCAGACGATGACGGGATGGCGGCCGCGCAGCGGCTTCGGCGCGTAGAGGGTGTGGGCGGGCAGCAGCTCCTCGGTCACCTGGTCCGGGCCGGGCTTGCTCCAGTCGACCCGCGCGCCGACCTGCCCTCCCACCTGCGCGGCCCGCGCGGGGGCCGTTCCGATCAGGGCGAGCGTCAGGACGCTCGTGGAGAACAGCCGCACCGACGAGCTGCGCACGCGCATGGACCCTCACCGCGCTTTCCGGGCGTCCCACTGGTGAACGGAACATAACCCCGCCCACCGGACACGGCAAGGGCCCCGCGCGTCACCGCGCGGGGGCGGGGCTCAGACGGTCCAGCCCTGTGTCTCCAGCAGCGTCTGGAACTCCGGGTAGGAGATGAAGCCGTCGCGGTTGGTGTCGGCCTTCTCGAAGCGGTCCTGGACCTCGGCCTTCGTCCACGACATGCCGAGGCTGTCGAGGACCAGCGAGAACTCCATCAGGTCGAGCCGGTCGTCGCCGCCGAGGTCGGCCCGTGTGAACACGGCGTGCAGATCGCCCTCGGCAGGTCTGGTGGTCATCTCGCTCCTCGCATAGGTCCGATGTGCCCGGCATCATGCCATAGCGGCACGGGCCGTCATGGGGCGAAACGCCGCCGCGCGGGCGGGGGTTCCCGGCTTCCGGCACGGCTTCGGACAAGTTCTCATCACGGGCCCGCCGGGGACTCTTCCGGGAGCGCCGGGCCGCGTTAGATTCGGCCAACCGCAGTCGGCCTCAACGGGGAGGCACCGTGACCCGGATCGTGCCCGCGCAGCGCCCGCACCCGCCAGAAGCACACCCGCCCGGACCGCCGCCGTCCGGCCCGCCGCTGACCGATCCCTGCGAGGGCCGCGAGCCCGCCGGAGAGCGCCTGCATCCGGACGGATCGCCAGGATTGGACGTGTTCCTGGCCGGGCAGGTCTTCATGGACATGATCTTCACAGGACTGCCGGGCCTGCCGCCCCCGGGCACCGAGGTGGTCACCGACGGCCTCGGCTCGGCGCCCGGCGGCGTCGCCAACATCGCGGTGGCGATGAGCCGCCTCGGCCTGCGGGTCGGGCTCGCCGCGGCGTTCGGCGACGACCTGTTCGGCTCCTACCTGTGGCGCACCCTCGCCGAGCAGGAGGACGTGGACCTCAGCCGGTCGCGCCGCCCGGCGGGCTGGTCCACGCCGGTGACGGTGTCGCTGGCCTACGACGCCGACCGCAGCATGGTCACCTACGCGCGGCCCGCGCCGGTCGGCGAGGACGAGCTGGTCGGCGCGCCGCCGCGGGCGCGCGCCTGCTTCCTGGACGTCGACCGGCCGGTGCCCGCCTGGGCGCGCCGGATGCGCGCCGCCGGGGCCACCGTGTTCGCCGACCTCGGCTGGGACCACACCGGCGCCTGGTCCACCGACGTGCTGGACCGGCTGGACGACGTGGACGTGTTCCTGCCCAACGCCGTGGAGGCCATGGCCTACACCCGCACCGGCACCCCCGAGGACGCCGCCCGCGCCCTGGCCGGGCGGCTGCCGGTCGTGGTGGTCAAGCGCGGATCGTGCGGCGCGGTCGCGATCGACTCGGCGACCGGGGAGTACGCCGAGACCGGCGCGCTGCCGGTGCGCGCGCTGGACGCGACCGGCGCCGGGGACGTGTTCGCGGCCGGGTTCGTGTTCGCGACGCTGGCCGGGCTGCCGCTGGCCGAGCGGCTGAAGTTCGCCAACCTGGTCGCCGGGTTGTCGGTGCGGCACTACAGCGGGTCGCTGGGGTCGCCCTGCTGGGGGGAGATCGCCGCGTTCGGGGAGTCGGGCGAGGTGCCCGAGGAGGTGCTGGCCGAGTACGCGTTCGTGGTGCCGTTCATCCCCGAGGCCGCCCCCGACACCGTCGTGCGGGCCGAGCCGACCCTGCGAAAGGAACCGTAGGAGATGCTGAGACCGGTCGGGCGCGGGGCGCTCCTCGGAACGGCGGCCCTCGTGGTCCTGGCCACCGCGTGCGCGCCCGGCGGCGACGGCGGCGAGCCCGCGAGCAAGCGGCCCGCGGCCGTCAGCACCGACGTCGCGAAGGCGGGCAACGTCACCCTCACCGTCTGGGACCAGGAGGTGCAGGGCGGCCAGCGCAAGCAGATCGAGCAGCTCAACGCCGCCTTCCAGGCCAGGTACCCCAACGTCAAGATCAACCGGGTGGCGCGCTCCTTCACCGACCTCCAGAAGACGCTGCGGCTCGCGCTGTCCGGCGGCAACCCGCCCGACGTGGTGCAGGCCAACCAGGGCTACGCGGCGATGGGCCAGTTCGTGAAGGCCGGGATGCTGGCGTCCCTGGCCCCCTACGACAAGGTCTACCGCTGGACCGAGCGCTACCCCAAGGCCCTCACCGAGCTCAACAGCGTCAGCGCCGACGGCAGGCGCATCGGCGCGGGCGACCTGTACGGCGTCTCGATGAACGGCGAGATCGTCGGCATCTACTACAACAAGGACAAGCTGGCCAAGCTCGGGCTCAAGCCGCCCGCGACGTGGGGCGAGTTCGAGCAGGCCCTCGCCACCGCCAAGGGCCGGGGCGAGCAGCCGCTGGCGTTCGGCAACCTGGAGAAGCTGCCCGGCCTCCAGGTGTTCGGCGTCGTACAGGACCAGACCGCCGGACGCGACAAGGTCCGCGACCTGGTGTTCGCGCGCGGCGGCGCGTGGACCGACCAGTCCAACGCGCAGGCTGCGCAGAAGCTCGCGGACTGGTCTAAGCAGGGCTACTTCAACAAGGACGCCGCCGCCGTCAAGTGGGACGACACCCCGGTCAACTTCGCCAAGGGGCAGGGCGTGTTCATGTTCGGCGGCACCTGGTGGGCCGCCGACCTCGCCGACCGCATGAAGGACAGGGTCGGCTTCCTCACCCCGCCGCCGCAGCAGGCCGGGGGAGCGCCCGCGACGATGGGCGGGGAGAGCCTGCCGTTCGCCATCACCGCCAAGTCGAAGCACCCGGACGTGGCGGCGGCCTACATCAACTTCCTCACCTCGCCCGAAGCGATGGACACGGCGGTGGAGACCGGCAACCTGCCCGCGCTGAAACCGCCGTCCAAGCAGCCGTCTTCGCCGCTGCTGAAGGAAGTCCAGGCGTCGTGGGACACGCTGAGCAAGGTCGACAGCATCACCCCGTACCTCGACTACGCCACCCCCACGTTCGGCGACGTGCTCGGCGGCTCCCTCCAGGAGGTCATCGCCGGGCGCACCACCGCGCAGCAGGCCATGGAGACCGCGCAGCGCGACTACTCGGCGTTCCTGAAGAAGTGACCGCGCGGCGCAGGCCGGGCCGCCCTCCGGGCGCGCCCCGCAACATCGGCTGGTTGTACGTGCTGCCCGCCCTGGCCGTCTACGGCGTTTTCCTGCTGTGGCCGCTGGTGCGCGGCTTCTGGTTCTCGCTGTACGACTGGGACGGCATCAGCACCGGCACCTGGGCGGGCCTGTCCAACTACGCCACCGTGCTCACCGACCCCGGGCTGCGCGGCGCGTTCGGGCACGCGCTGATCCTGGTCGTCTTCTACGCGATCCTGCCGTGCCTGCTGGCGTTCCTGCTGGTCGCGGTCATCACCCGGACGCGGGTGCGCGGCCTGGCGCTGTTCCGCACGGTGCTGTTCCTGCCGCAGGTCGTGGCGATGGTGGCGGTCGCGGTGGCCTGGCAGTGGATGTACTCGGCCGACGGGCCGGTCAACGGCGTGCTGCACCTGCTGCACCGGCTCGGCCTGCCCGACTGGTCGCGCGGCTGGCTCGGCGACTTCACGTTCGCGCTCCCGGCCGTCGGCCTGATCGGCACGTGGGTGGAACTCGGGCTCGCGCTGGTGTTGTTCCTGGCGGGCGCGCAGCGCATCCCCGGCGAGCTGTACGACGCCGCGCGCATCGACGGCGCAGGGCCGTTCGCCGAGTTCCGCGCCGTCACCCTGCCGGGCCTGCGCCGCGAGCTGGCCGTCGCGCTGACGCTGACGTCGGTGATGGCGTTGCGCAACTTCGACCTGGTGTACGTCACCACCAAGGGCGGGCCGGGCGGCGCGACGCGGGTGCCGTCCTACGAGGTCTACAACCGCACCTTCAACACCGGTGAAGTAGGGCTGGCCTGCGCGATCGGCGTCACGCTGGCCGTGCTGGTGTTCGCGCTCACCGCCGGGATCGGCCGGCTGGCCGAGGGGCGCGGGGAGGCGCGGTGACGGCCCCGCTGATCTCCGCCCGCGAGCGGTGGCTGAACTACGCGGTCCTGCTGCTGTTCGCCGCGCTGGCGCTGGTCCCGATGGTCGGCGTGGTGGCGCAGGCGCTGAACCTGCCGGACCTCGACGTCGCCACGTTCGGCCGCGCCTGGCGCGAGGGGCACTTCGCGACCTACATGCGCAACAGCGTCATCGTCACGGTCACGGTCGTGGCGGTCGCGTCGGTGCTGTCGATCATGGCCGGGTACGCGCTGGGCACGCTGGGGTTCCGGGGCGCGGGCGCGGTGTTCCTGCTGTTCCTGGCCGGGTTGACGATCCCGACCGAGGCGATCGTGGTGCCGCTGTACTTCGACCTGCGCTCGGCCGGGCTGGACAACACCTACGCCGGGATGATCCTGCCGCAGACCGCGCAGTCGCTGGCGTTCGGCACCTTCTGGATGCGCGCCTACTTCCGCGGCGTGCCGCCCGCGCTGCTGGAGGCGGCGCGCATGGACGGCGCGTCGAGCTGGACCACGTTGTGGCGGGTGCTGGTGCCGATGGGCCGCCCGGCGATCCTCACCATGGTCGTGCTGACCGCGATGTGGACCTGGAACGAGTTCCTGCTGCCGCTGGTCGTCGTCAACTCGGCCGAGGACCTGCGCACCGCGCCGCTCGGCCTGTCGTTCTTCCAGGGCTCGCACCAGACCGACTACCCGCTGCTGATGGCGGGGGCGCTGATCATCGCCGCGCCCGTCGTCGTCCTCTACCTCTTCCTGCAACGGCGCTTCATCGCCGGGATGCTCTCGGGGGCCGTCAAGGAGTAGGAGACCTCCCATGCGCAGACCCGTCCTCGCCGTGGCCCTGGCCACGGCGCTGGTCACCGTGGTGCCGGGGACCGCCCCGGCCGACGCGCGGCCTCCCGACCGGGGACGGCTGGACGTCCTGTTCGTCGGCGCCCACCCCGACGACGAGGCGAGCACGCTGTCCACGCTCGGCCAGTGGAACGAGAACGGCCGGGCCCGCGTCGGCGTGCTGACCGTCACCCGCGGCGAGGGCGGCGGCAACGCCGCCGGGACCGAGGAGGGCCCGCCGCTCGGCCTGCTCCGCGAGGGCGAGGAGCGCCGCGCCGTCGGCCGGGCCGGGATCACCGACGTCCACTACCTCGACAAGGTCGACTTCTACTACACCGTCAGCGCGCCGCTCACCGCCCGCGCCTGGGACCACGGCGCGACGCTGGAGAAGGTCGTCCGGCTGGTCCGCGAGACCCGCCCCAAGACCATCGTCACCATGGACCCCGCGCCGCTGCCCGGCCAGCACGGCAACCACCAGGAGGCGGCGCGGCTGGCGGCCGAGGCGTACTTCGCCGCCGCCGACCGCGCCCGCTACCCCGGCCAGTTGCGCGGCGAGAGGTTGCGGACGTGGGCGCCCGGCAGGCTGCTCATGACCGGCGGTGCGACCGGCCCCACCGGCCCGGCCTGCGAGAAGACCTTCACCCCCACCGACCCGGCGAGCACCGTGCTGGGCGTATGGGCTGGACGCGCGTCCGCCCGCAACGGCGGCAGGACGTGGGCGCAGGTGGAGCGCGAGGCGCAGCGGATGTACGTCAGCCAGGGATGGGGCGGTTTCCCTGACGCGCCCGCCGACCCGAACCGGATCGGCTGCGACTACTTCACGCAGATCCACAGCCGTACCGCCCCGCGCGCCGCCGCTGCCGGGCCCGCCGTCACCGGGCAGCAGGAACCGTTGCCGCGCGTGGCCGACTACGACGCCTGGGCGATCCGGACCGGCCTGCCCGCCCTGGCGGGGCGCGTGCCGCGCGTCCTCACGCTCGGCTCCGGCGCGTCCCGCCCCGTCCGTATCGACCTGGACAACACCACCTCCGCGCCCCAGTCGGGCACCGTGACGCCGAACCTGCCGCAGGGCTTCGCCGCCGAGCCCGCCTCGCGGCCCTACAGCCTGGCCGCCAAGGCGACGGGCTCGGTGACCTTCACGGTCCGCAACACCGACCCGTCGATCCCGACGTCCGACTACACCATCACCACCACGAGCACGACGGGCCCGCCCGACGTGCGCAAGGCCGCGCTGGAGCTGGTCCCCGTCGCCACGCTCGCCCAGACGCCCGCCGCGCCCGTCCTGGACGGCGCGGAGGCCCCCGGCGAGTACCCCGGGCCCGAGTTCGACCTGTCGCGGGTGTGGGAGGGCGCGGCGTGCGCCTCGGCGGCCGACTGCTCGGCCACCGGCAAGGTGACCTGGACCGCCGACGCGCTGCACGTGCTGGTGAAGGTCCGCGACGACGCGCGCGGCGCGGTCCTGGGCGCCGACGACTGCAAGCGGCACTGGCGCACCGACGCCGTCGAGATCGCCGTCGACCCGCGCGGCGACTCCGAGAACACCTCCACCACCTTCAAGACCGGGATCTTCCCCGCGATGGCCGACGGGCGGCCGTGCTTCGAGCGCGACGCCGACCACCGGCAGGGGCCGGGGCCGCGGACCGCGCCCGGCATGAAGGTCGCCGCCGCCCTCACCCAGCCCTACAGCGGCTACACCGTCGAGGCGACGATCCCGTTCACGGTGCTGCCCGCCACCGTGGACCCCGCCCGCATGGGGCTGAACATCTTCGTCTACGACTCCGACACCCAGGACAAGACCGGCCAGACCCGTCTCGGCTGGTCCACCTGGGGCGGCGTGCAGGGCGACCCGTACCGGTGGGGCCTGGCGTCCCTGCCCGGCCTGGACCCGCCCGCCGTCGCCGCCACGCCGCCGGTGCTGCCCGGTGAGGCGGCGCGCTCGGTGGACTCGCCGCAGTCGATCCTCCAGGCCGCCGCGACCGGCGTGCCGTTGGCGGGCGGCCCGGCCGCGCCGCCGTCCGCGACCGCGCGCATCGTGGGCCGTCCCACCGTCTCCGGCGGCGCGACGACCTTCCGGTTGCGCGCCACCGGCCCCGGCACCGTGCACGCGCACGTGTGGAACGGCAGGACGCTCGGCTCCAAGCGGGTGAGCGTCGATCGCGCGGGCACGCGCACCGTCACGGTGCGCGGCGCGTCGGGAACGCTGACGGTGGCGTTCGAGGCGCGGCGCGGCGGCACCGCCGTTGACGTCGCGCGCCTGCCCGGCTGACGGCGGGCCTGGCCGCCTGCTCCCGAGCGCGTCGCGCAGGCGGCCGCACCGTCTCAACTCGCCGTGGAAGCGGGTCGTCGAGGACGGCTAGGCGGGCGCGCCCGCCCGGTAGTCCTGCGGGCTGACGCCGTGCTCGCGCTTGAAGGCCGTGCTCAGCGCGAACGCCGTGCCGTAGCCGACCCGCCGCGCGATCGTCTCCAGCGTCGCGTCGCTCTCGCGCACCATGTCGGCGGCCTGCGCCAGCCGCAGGGTCGTCAGGTACGTCATGGGCGGTTCGCCCAGCATCTTGGTGAACCGCTGCGCCAGCGCCGCCCGCGACACCCCGACCTCGCCCGCGAGCGCCGCCACCGTCCAGGCGTGCGCGGGGTCGTCGTGCAGCAGCCGCAGCGCCGGGCCCACCACCGGGTCGCCGTGCGCGCGGTACCAGCCGGGCGCCTCGGCCTCGGGCCGGGCGAACCAGACGCGCAGCACCGCCGTCAGCAGCAGGTCGAGCAGGCGGTCCAGCACCACGTCCTGCCCCGGCTCGTCCCGGTCGATCTCCTGGCCGAGCAGCGGCAGCAGCGGCGAGTCCCACGACCCGCCCGGCACCACCACCAGGCGGGGCAGCGCGGCCAGCAGCCGGTGGGTGACCGCGCCCTGCATCTGGTAGGCCCCCACCAGCATGACCGTGGAGGCGTCGGGGGCGGTGCCCCAGTTGCGGACGCCGAGGTCCATCTCCTCCGACAGGCTCGCCCCGCCGGGGGTGGCGCAGCGCTGCCCGGGGTGGATGACGATCTGCGGCGCGGTCGCCGGGTCGTCGGCGATGACGTACGGGTCGGGGCCGCGCAGGATCGCGATGTCGCCCTGCTCCAGCCGCGTCCACCCGCTGTCGTCGTCGTGGGTCAGCCACGCGCCGTCGCTGACCATCGCCACCAGGCACAGCGGCGCCTCGTCCTGGATGCGCACCGACCAGGGCGGGTTGAGCGACGAGCGCAGCAGGTACGCGCCCCGCGCCCGGGGGCCGTCGAGCAGGTCGGTGAGGGGGTCCATGCGACCAGCGTAAACGGCGGCGCGGCCGGACGTGGACGCAGGCGTATGCCGTCCGGCTTCTCGACGATGTTCGCCGGAGGCCCGCCCCGGTTGACTTGAGGACATGACGAACAACACCGACACCACCGACCTGACCCTCGTCCTCGCCGCCACCGGCAAGACCGGCCGCCGCGTCGCCGACCGGCTCACCGCCCTCGGCGTCCCGGTGCGCCGCGGCTCCCGCTCCGCCGAGATCCCCTTCGACTGGGACGCCCCGGCCACCTGGGCGCCCGCGCTCGACGGCGTCACGTCCGTCTACCTGGTCTTCTCGCCCGACCTGGCGGTGCCGGGCGCGCCGGAGGCGATCCGCGGCTTCACCGACGCGGCCGTCGCCGCCGGAGTACGTCGGATCGTGCTGCTGTCGGGACGCGGCGAGGACGAGGCGCAGGCGTGCGAGCGCATCGTGCAGGACTCCGGCCTCGAATGGACGATCGTGCGGGCCGCCTGGTTCGCGCAGAACTTCAGCGAGGACTACCTGCTGGACCCGGTGCGCGGCGGCGAGGTCGTGCTTCCGGCCGGGGACGTGCCCGAGCCGTTCGTCGACATCGACGACCTCGCCGACGTCGCCGTCGCCGCCCTCACCGAGGACCGGCATGCGGGACAGGTCTACGAGGTCACCGGCCCGCGCGCCCTCACCTTCGCCGAGGCCGTGGACGAGATCGCCAAGGCCACGGGCCGCGAGATCGCCTACGTCCAGGTGCCGGTGGACGCCTACGCCGCCGTCCTCAAGGAGCACGGCCTGCCCGACGACGTGACCGAGTTCCTGTCCTACCTGTTCGGCACGATCCTCGACGGCCGCAACAGCCGGCCCCAGGACGGCGTGCAGCGCGCCCTGGGACGCGAGCCCAACGACTTCGCCGACTACGCCCACACCACCGCCGCCACCGGCGTCTGGAACACCTGATACGACCCGGGCCGGGGCTGCGCGCCCCGGCCCGGGGGGAGGACCCATGAAAACCGCCCTGACCGCCGTCTCCGCCGCGCTGACGTTCCTGACCGCCGCCGGGATGACCGGCGTCTTCTTCGCCTTCTCGACCTCGGTGATGCCCGGCCTGAACGCCGTGCGGCCCGCCGTGGCCGTCGAGTCCATGCAGCACATGAACCGCAAGATCCTGAACCCGCTGTTCCTGGTGTCGTTCACCGGCGCGCCCGCGCTGGCCGCGCTGACCGGCGTGCTGCTGCTGGCGCTGCTGCACCACCGGACGGCCGGGTTGTTGTTCCTGGCGGCGGCGGCCGTCTACGCGGTGGGCGCGTTCCTGCCGACGGTGGCCGTCAACGTGCCGCTCAACAACGTGCTGGACGCCGTCCGCCTCACCGGCGACCCGGCCGAGGCCGCGCGGATCTGGCAGGACTACGCGCCCCGCTGGACCGCCTGGAACCACCTGCGCGGCGCCGCGAGCGCCACCGCGCTCCTGCTGGCCGCCTACGGCGCCTACCTGTGGGGCCGCGCCTCCTGACCCCGGGCGTTCCACCGGAGGAGACGGCGGCGCGGGCCCGGCCCCTGAGCGGGCCCGCACCGCCGCCGCGTCAGCCGTCGGCCGGGGTGACCGGCAGGTAGACCCGGCCTCCGGCGGCCTGGAACTCGGCGGACTTGGCCGCCATGCCGTCGCGCACCTCCCGGCTGATCTTCATGGAGCAGAAGTGCGGGCCGCACATCGAGCAGAAGTGCGCGGTCTTGGCGGGCGCGGCCGGGAGCGTCTCGTCGTGGAACGCGCGCGCCGTCTCCGGGTCCAGCGACAGGTTGAACTGGTCCTCCCACCGGAACTCGAAGCGCGCGTCCGACAGGGCGTCGTCCCACGCCTGCGCGCCCGGGTGGCCCTTGGCCAGGTCGGCGGCGTGCGCGGCGATCTTGTAGGCGATCATCCCCGCCTTCACGTCCTCCTTGCCGGGCAGACCGAGGTGCTCCTTGGGCGTGACGTAGCAGAGCATCGCGGTGCCGTGCCAGCCGATCATGGCGGCGCCGATCGCGGAGGTGATGTGGTCGTAGCCGGGCGCGATGTCGGTGGTCAGCGGGCCCAGCGTGTAGAACGGCGCGCCGTCGCACCACTCCTGCTGCCGGTCCACGTTCTCCTTGATCTTGTGCATCGGGACGTGGCCGGGGCCCTCGTTCATCACCTGGTTGTCGAACCCGGCCGCGATCCGGGTCAGCTCGCCCTGGGTGCGCAGCTCGGCGAACTGCGCCTCGTCGTTGGCGTCGGCGATCGAGCCGGGCCGCAGGCCGTCGCCCAGCGACCAGGTGATGTCGTAGGCCGCGAAGATCTCGCACAGCTCCCGGAACCGCGTGTACAGGAAGTTCTCCTGATGGTGGGCCAGGCACCAGGCCGCCATGATGGAGCCGCCGCGCGACACGATGCCGGTCTTGCGGCGCGCGGTCAGCGGCACGTACGCCAGCAGCACCCCCGCGTGCACCGTCATGTAGTCCACGCCCTGCTCGGCCTGCTCGACGACGGTGTCGCGGAACACCTCGAAGGTCAGCTCGGCCGGGTCGCCGCCCACCTTCTCCAGCGCCTGGTACAGCGGCACGGTGCCGACCGGGACGGGGGAGTTGCGCAGGATCCACTCGCGCGTGGTGTGGATGTCGCGGCCGGTGGACAGGTCCATGATCGTGTCGGCGCCCCACCGGGTCGCCCACCGCATCTTCTCCACCTCGTCCTCGATCGAGGACGCCACGGCCGAGTTGCCGATGTTGGCGTTCACCTTCACCAGGAAGTTCCGGCCGATGACCATCGGCTCGGTCTCGGGGTGGTTGACGTTGGCGGGCAGCACCGCGCGCCCGGCGGCCAGCTCCGCCCGTACGAACTCCGGCTCCACGCCCTCGCGCAGCGCCGCGAACTCCATCTCCGGGGTGATCTCCCCGCGCCGCGCGTACGCGCGCTGGGTCACCGCCCCGCCGGTGGCGCGCAGCGGGCGGCGGGCGGGGAAGGCCGCCCGGTCGCGCAGCGGGTCGCCGGAGCGGCGCCCGTCGTCCTCGGGCCGGACGGCCCGGCCCGCGTACCCGGCGGTGTCGCCGCGCCCGGCGATCCACGCCTCGCGCAGCGGCGGCAGCCCGCGCCGCACGTCCGCCTCGTGGGCGGGGTCGGTGCACGGGCCGGAGGTGTCGTAGAGCACCACGGAGCCGCCGTTGGTCAGCGGCACCTCCCGCATCGGCACGCGCAGGTCGGGGCGCGACCCTTGCAGGTAGGTCTTGCGGGCATGCGAAACCACGGTCTCGGTCATGACGACTCGATCTCTCCCTACGCCGGCATTACCCGGTCAGGTTCCAGCGGTCAGCGGCCGTCCCAGCCGCTATCTCAGCCCGGTTCGCCGGGCCCCCGCGATCTGTCGCCGCCCACGGTAACCCGCCCCACCGGCATTGCCGCAACCCGGGCGGGTGGGATAAGGGCGCGCCGTCACCCCTTCCGGAAGTGCTCGACCAGGCGCGAGTAGTTGTCGTCGGCGTGCCCGTCCGCCAGTGCACGGGACACCAATGCCTCGGTGTAGCCGGGCAGGCCGGTGTCGATGCCGCGCGCCCGGCTCTCCCTCAGCAGGTCGTCGATCGACGGCAGGTGGTGCCGGAGCGCGCCGAACGGCGTCGCGTACTCACCCCGGTCCACGTCCCCGGCCAGCGACGGCAGGAACGACAGCAGCGCGGAGAAGGACGCGTCGGCCTGCTCCAGGAAACGCGTCACCTCGATGCCCTCGTCCGACAGCAGCGCCGCCGCGTGCAGGAACCCGTTGAGCAGCCCCCACATGGTGTCGTGCACGGCCATCCCGTACAGGACCGGCGCTCCGGCGTCGGCCCCCACCAGGACGGTGCGCCCGCCCAGCAGCTCCAGCGCCGGACGGGAACGGGCGTAGGCGGTCTCGGAGCCGCCGAAGAACACCACCGCGTCCGGATGCCCGATGCCGGGGGCGATCGTCATGATCTGCCCGTGCAGGTGGTCGGCCCCCTGCTCGACGGTTCATTCGGCCACCGCCCGGACCTCGGCGGACGTGCCGTCGCTCAGGTTGACCACGGTGCGTCCGGCGAGCAGGTCGGCGGCCGGTTCCAGCAGCCGCCGGACGGTGTCGTCGCCCTTGACGCTCACGACCACGAGCCGCGCCGCCTCCACGGCGTCACGGACCGACTCCGCGCGCCGCGCGCCCTTGGCGACCAGGGCGTCGGCCTTCTCCGGAGTGCGGTTCCACACCCGCGTCGGATGCCCGCCGTCCAGGAACGCGCCCGCGAGCGCGGAACCCATCTCGCCCAGCCCGAGCACGGCCACGGTGTCTTGGGAAACGGTGTCTTGGGAAACGGTCATGGGGACTCCCCGGATAGGCCGCGACCCGGAAACCGGGCCGCGGCGCGTCATCGGACGGGAGTCACGCTAGGAACTCAACTAAGGTTGAGGTCAACTGCCGCGGCATCGGGGACGGTCAGCGCGGGCGGTAGGCCAGCTGGCGGGACATCGCCACCAGGTCGCCCTTGGCGTCCCACAGGTAGGCGTCCTCCTCGACCAGGCCTCCGGCGAGCTGGCGGCTTTCGATGCGGGTCCGGATCCAGCCGGGCGCGGGTTCGGCCCGTAGGTGGACCGTCAGTTCCAGCGTCGGCACGTGCGTCGGGCCGAGCAGTTCCCCCAGCGCGGGCGGGAAGGCGTCGGCGAACAGGGGGAGCGCCGCCAGGTCCGGTTCGCGGCCGTCGGCGAAGCGGATCCATCCGTCGATCGCCGCCTCGCCGGGGCCCTCGCCGCCCACCCAGCGGGACGACGCCGGGACGCGGTAGTCGTAGCGCCGCGCGATCGTCGCTCCCATCAGCTCGGCCAGCCCGGGGTCCGGCGCGGCGCACGCGTCGGGGTCCGGGAGGGGCGGCGGCTCCACGGCCAGTTCGGCGGCCCCGTCCAGCGTCGCGGGGTCGCCGTACATGGCCAGCACCCGGACGCGCTCCTTGCCCTCCTGGGACAGCGCCGCGCTCACGGTGCTGGTGACGCGGCCCCGCTTGACCGGCTCGACCTCGATCTCGGCGGGCCCGACGACGCCGGGGCGCAGGAAGTGCGCGGTCGCCGTCAGCGGTCGTTGCCCCTCGGCGGCCTCCCCGGCGGCGGCCAGCGCCACCGCGAACAGGTAGCCGCCGTTGGGCGCGCCCCCGATCGTGGACCAGCCCTCGCGGATCTCCGCCGTGCGGAGGCCGTCCGCCGTGCGGGCGACCGCGGTGTCGGCGTCGAACCGGTGTGTGTCGGCCATGGACCGTCCTCTCGTGCGATACGAGGACTTCCTATCTGATGGCCGGTCAGGAAGATCACGCGGGGCGCAGCACCGCCTTGACGACGCCGTCCGCGCGCCGGTCGAAGGCGTCGTACAGGCCGGGCGCGTCGGCCAGCGGGGCGTGGTCGGTCACCACGAAGCCCGGCCGCGCCCGCCCCGAGATGATCAGGTCCCGCAGCGGCACCGTGTAGCGCCGGTCGTGGGTGCGGCCGAACCCCATCCGCACGCCCTTGCTGAACAGCGTCGCCCACGGCACCGTCAGCGACCCGTCCGCGTGCCCGCCCTCGGTGGCGGGGTGCAGGTCCTTGTCGGCGTACACGCCCGCGATCCCCAGGCGACCGGTCGGGTTCACGAGTTCCGCCAGGTCGCTGATCACCTGGCGCGGGTTCTCGCGGGAGGTGTCGGCGCGGTCGCGGGCCTGGAACCCCACCGCGTCGATGCCGACCTGCACCCCGTCGAGGCCCTTCTCGCCGCTGGGGGGCCGCCGCCGCGACTTGACGGCGTCCACCGGGTCCTCCTTGCGCAGGTCGATCGGTATCGCGCCGATCTCCTCGGCCTTGGCGAGCCGCTCGGGCACCAGGTCGATCACGTACACCTCGGCCGCGCCGCGCAGCAGCGCGCTGTAGGCCGCCAGCAGCCCGATCGTGCCCGCGCCGAACACCGCGACGGTGTCGGCGGCCCGCACCTGCGCCAGCTCGGTCGCGTGCCAGCCGGTCACGAACGCGTCGGCGAGCATGAGGAAGTCGTCCTCCCGGTCGTCGCCCGCCTCGCCCGGCAGCGGGATGCAGTTGGCGTCCGCGTACGGCACCCGCAGCAGTTCCGCCTGCGCGCCCCGGTAGGTCCCCATCCCCGCATACCCGTACGCCGCGCCGAACCCGCCCGACCGCACCCGCATGCACGCCGCCGAATAGCCCCGCGCGCAGTTCACGCAGACCCCGCAGTACAGGTGCGTCGGGATCACCACACGGTCGCCCGGCTTCACCGTCTCCACGCCCCGGCCGACCTCGGCCACCACGCCGACCGGCTCGTGGCCCAGCACCATGCCCGGCTCGGCCCCGGTGCGCCCGTCGTACATGTGCAGGTCGGTGCCGCAGATCGCGCTGGAGGTGACGCGCACGACCACGTCGGTCGGCTCCTCCAGCGCGGCGTCGGGCACGTCCCGCACCGCGACCCGCCGCACGTCCTCGTAGATGACGGCTTTCACGTCCTGGCTCCCTTCGTCGCAGGCAGCGCGGCCAGCACGACGGCGACCGCGATCCACGGGGCCGCCGCCGCGTCCCAGCGCAGCGCCAGCGCGGCCGTCACCGCGCCCCCCGCCATGGCGAGCACGACGCCGAAGCGCCGCGCGGCGCTCGCGTCGGGGCGCGTCAGCTCGCTGACCTGCCCCAGGAACGCGGCGAGGGTGCCCGTCACGTAGGTGGCGGAGACGCCGGAGACGCCGACGCGGTTCACCACGCCGCCCTGCAGGCCCATCGCCGCGCCCGCGACCGCGATCACCGCGAGCCTGGGCGCGTGCGCGTCCCACAGCAGCGCGAACGCCGCCAGCAGCGCCAGCTCGGCGCCCAGCGCCGCGCGGGTGCGCCGCCCCCAGCCCGGCCGTGGCCCGGCGAGCGCGTGACCGGCGACGGTCCCGGCGGCGAACCCCGCCAGCGCCGTCGCCGAGCGCAGGGTGTCGGCGCCCAGCCCGCGCCCCGCCGACACCCCCAGCAGCACGACGTTGCCGGTCATGTTGGCGGTGAACACCCGGTCCAGGCCCAGGACGCTCAGCCCGTCGACGGTCCCGGCCGTGAACGCCAGCGCCGCCAGCAGCAGCCCGGACGGGACGACCGGCGCCTTCGGCATCTCCCACCCCCGTTACCGCAGCGGGCATACCCGGCGGTCCCGGACGCAAGGTCACGAAGGCGCGCGCATTGCGTAAAGGGTCAGCGCATAAGGGTCAGGCGAAGCGGTGCGCCTCGACGGCCTTCAGGTGGGCCTCGCGCTCCCGCTCGGGCAGGAACGAGGCGCGGAAGGAGTTGGCCGCCAGCCGCCGCAGCTCCTCCTCGCCCAGCCCCAGTTCCTCGCGCAGGCCCCGGAAGTTGTCGTCCACGTAGCCGCCGAAGTAGGACGGGTCGTCGGAGTTGACCGTCACCAGCAGCCCCGCCTCCAGCATCCGGGGGAGCGGGTGCTCGGCCAGCGTCTTCACGCAGCGCAGCCGCACGTTGGAGAACGGGCACACCGTCAGCGGCACCTGCTCGCGCGCCAGCCGCTCGACCAGCGCCGGGTCCTCCATGCTGCGGATGCCGTGGTCGACGCGCTCCACGCCCAGCACGTCCAGCGCCTCCCACACGTACTCCGGCGGCCCCTCCTCGCCCGCGTGCGCGACCAGGCGCAGCCCGGCCTCCCGCGCCAGGTCGTACACCTCGCGGAACTTCGCGGGCGGGTGGCCCACCTCGGCCGAGTCCAGGCCCACCGCCGTGATCAACGAGCCGAACCACGGGCGGGCGGCCTCGAAGGTCGCGCGCGCCGACTCCACCGGCTCGTCGCGCAGGAAGCACATGATCAGCCGGGTGGTGATGCCGTGCCGCTCGGGCGCGGCGGCCAGGGCGCGCCCCAGGCCGTCCAGGACGGTGGCCAGCTCGACGCCGCGCGCGGTGTGCGCCTGCGGGTCGAAGAAGATCTCGGCGTGCCGGACGCCCTGCGCGGCCGCCCGCGCGAGGTAGGCGTCGGCCAGGTCGGCGAAGTCCTGCTCGGTGCGCAGCACCGCCATCAGCGCGTAGTACAGGTCCAGGAACGACTGGAGGTCCTCGAACGCGTAGGCGGCGCGCAGCTCCTCGGCGTTCGCGTAGGGCAGCTCGACGCCGTTGCGCCCGGCCAGCGCGAGGGTCAGCTCGGGCTCCAGGGTGCCCTCGATGTGCAGGTGGAGTTCCGCCTTGGGAACCGGGTTCGTCACTGTGGCCTCCAAGCCGGACACGGATCGTCCCATGGTATGGGCGGTTTGTGGAGTTGCGTGCGCGGTGTCCTGATGCGTGCGCCCGGCCGGTGGGGGAGGATGGGCGGGTGCTGAAGCGATCATGGGCGGGCGACGCCGCGCTGGCCGCCGCCCTGCTGGCCGGGGCACTGGCGCTGGCCGCCTCGTGGACGATGGTGCGCCCCCTGGACGCGCGCGGCGCGGCGCTGCTGGTCGGCGTCTACGCGCCGCTCGCGCTGCGCCGCCGCCTGCCCGGCCCGGTCCTGGCCGTCACCCTGCTGAGCGCCCTGTGCTTCCACGTCTACCAGTACCAGCACCACGCGGCGGTGCCCGGCGAGCTGGTCGCGCTGTTCACCTACGCCGTGCTGGGGCGGCGCGCCCGCACCGTCCTGGTCGGGATCATGACGGCGCTGGCCGCCGCCGCCGTGGGCTGCGCGGTCTACCTGGGCGGCCGTCCCGCCATCGAGCAGGTCGCGATGATGGAGGCGGTCGTCGCCGCCGTCCTGGTCGCGCAGCTCTGGCGCGCCCACCGCGCCCGCGTCGCCGCCGCTCTGGACCGCGCCGAGCGCGCCGAACGCGACCGCGCCGAGCATGCCCGCCAGGAGGCCCGCCGCCTGGTGGTGGAGGAGCGCCTGCGCATCGCCCGCGACCTGCACGACCTGCTCGCCCACAGCATCACCGTCATCGGCGTGCAGGCCGGGGCCGCCGCCCACGCGGTCGGCGGCGACCGCCCGCTGGACCGCGCGGAGCTGGCCGGAACCCTCAACACCATCGCCGCCACTTGCCGCGACGCCCGCCAGGAGTTGCGCGCCACCCTGCAACTGCTGCGCAGCGCCGACGCGCAGGACGCCCCGCTCACCCCGCCGCCCGGCCTGGCGGGCCTGTCCGACCTGGCCGCCGCCGCCCGCGCGGCGGGCCTGCGGGTCGCCCTGACCGACGACCTGGACGGCGCGCGGCCCGCGCCCGAGGTGGGCGTGGTGGCGTACCGCATCGTGCAGGAGGCGCTCACCAACGTCCTCAAGCACGCCGGGGCCGCCCACGCCGAGATCCGCCTGACCCGCGACGGCGGCGACCTCACCGTCACCGTGGCCGATGACGGCCGCGGTCCCATCGGAAGCGCCACAGGGGGCTTCGGCGTCCTCGGCATGACCGAACGGGCCCGCAGCGTCGGCGGGACCGTGCACGCCGCCCCCGGCCCGGACGGCGGGTTCACCGTCACCGCCGTCCTGCCGCTGGAACCGGACGGCCCGCCGGTCGGCTCAGACGCCCCTCAGGCCGTCCCGTCGCCCCGCGAGAGCAGGTAGAGCAGCCCCGCCAGCGTGGACCCCGAACCGATCTCGCCCCGCGCGGCCAGCTCCGGGACCCGCTCCAGCGCCACCCACTCCACGCGCTCGGCCTCCGTCAGGTCGGTCGGCTCGCCGACCCGCTCGGCCCCCTCGGCGCGGAAGATGTGATGAACGCCATCATGGACGCCCGGCGACGGCCGCACGGCCAGCAGCGGTGACAGCGGCCCGGCCCGGTACCCCGTCTCCTCCAGCAGCTCGCGCGCCGCCGCCTCCGCCGGGTCCTCGCCGTCCTCGACCCGCCCGCCGGGCATCTCCCAGCCCCACCGGTCGGTGATGAAACGGTGCCGCCACAGCAGCAGCGCGCGGCCCGCGCCGTCCAGCGCGATCACCCCGGCCGCCGGCCGCACCCGCAGCAGATGGTGGTCGAAGCGGCGCCCGTCGGGCAGTTCCACGTCGGCGAGCCGCAGGTCCATCCAGGGGCTGGCGTAGAGCGACCGCTCGCCGTGCAGGGTCCATCGCATGACCGGACGCTATCGGGGGCTTTCCGAACCTTGACGGTAGGGTCAGGATCATTGGGGGACAGGGAGGCGAGCACGTCGGTGAGTGCTGAGATCGACAAGGCGCCGGAGTCGGCGACCGCCCGCGTCTGGACGGTGCCGAACCTGCTGAGCTTCGCGCGGCTGCTGGGCGTGCCGCTGTTCCTGTGGCTGGTCCTGGCCGAACACGACGGCTGGGCGCTCGGCGTCCTGGTGTTCGCCGGGCTGTCGGACTGGCTGGACGGCAAGCTGGCGCGCGCGCTGAACCAGACCAGCCGCCTGGGGGTGGTGCTGGACCCGGCGGCCGACCGGCTCTACATCCTGGCCACGCTGGTCGGCCTGGCGGCCCGCGACATCATCCCGGTCTGGCTGGTGGTGCTGCTGGTGGGCCGGGAGGTCGCGATCACGCCGATCGTGCCGATCATGCGGCGGCTGGGCTACCAGGGCACGCTGCCGGTGCACTTCATCGGCAAGGCCGCCACCATGTGCCTGCTCTACTCCTTCCCGCTGCTGCTGATCGGCGACCACGACGGGGCCGCGGCCACCGGCGCCAAGGTCGTCGGGTGGTCGTTCGCGATCTGGGGCACCGCCCTGTACTGGTGGGCGGCGCTCCTGTACTGGGAGCAGACCCGGCGGCTGGTCCTGGCCGAACGCGCCGAGCGCGCGGCCCCGGACCCCGATCCCGATCCCGATCCCGAGCCCCTGCCCGCGACCGACCCCGCACCCGATCCGGAACCTGACCCCGCATCTGATCCCGTTGCAGGCCCGGACCCCCGTCCGGGCCCCGGTCCCGACCCCGGGACCGGTGACCAGAAGGGAGCGCAGACCCCCCGATGAAGGCCGTCGTGATGGCGGGAGGCGAGGGGACGCGGCTGCGTCCGATGACCGCCAACCAGCCCAAGCCCCTGCTCCCCCTGATCAACCGGCCGATCATGGAACACGTGCTGCGGCTGCTCAAGCGGCACGGCCTGGACGAGACCGTGGTCACCGTCCAGTTCCTGGCGGCGCTGATCCGCAACTACTTCGGCGACGGCGAGGAGCTCGGCATGTCGCTGAGCTACGCCACCGAGGAGGTGCCCCTGGGCACCGCCGGCAGCGTCAAGAACGCCGCCGACGCGCTGCGCGACGACCGCTTCCTGGTGATCTCCGGGGACGCGCTCACCGACATCGACCTGACCGACATGGTGCGCTTCCACGAGGAGAACGGCGCGCTGGTCACCATCGGGCTCAAGCGGGTGCCCAACCCGCTGGAGTTCGGGATCATCATCGTGGACGAGCAGGGGCGCGTCCAGCGCTTCCTGGAGAAGCCCACCTGGGGCCAGGTGTTCTCCGACACCGTCAACACCGGCATCTACGTCATGGAGCCCGAGGTCCTGGACCACGTGGCGGCCGGCGAGTCGGTGGACTGGTCGGCCGACGTGTTCCCCAAGCTGCTGGCCGAGGGCGCGCCGCTGTACGGGTACGTCGCCGACTGCTACTGGGAGGACGTCGGCACCCACGAGTCCTACCTGAAGGCCCAGGCCGACATGTTGTCGGGCCTGGTGGACGTGGAGATGGACGGCTTCGAGGTCTCCCCGGGCGTGTGGATCGCCGAGGGCGCCGAGGTGGACGCCGAGGCCGTGCTGAAGGGCCCGCTCTACGTCGGCGACTACGCCAAGGTGGAGGCCGGGGTCGAGCTGCGCGAGTTCACCGTGCTCGGCAGCAACGTGGTGGTCAAGGAGGGCGCCTTCCTGCACCGCGCGGTGGTGCACGACAACGTTTTCGTGGCCCCCTCCACCAACCTGCGCGGCTGCGTCGTCGGCAAGAACACCGATGTCATGGCCGGGGCGCGGGTGGAGGAGGGCGCGGTCGTCGGCGACGAGTGCGTCATCGAGGCCGAGGCGTACGTCTCCAGCGGCGTCAAGGTCTACCCGTTCAAGACCATCGAGGCGGGCGCGGTCGTCAACACCAGCGTCATCTGGGAGTCGCGCGGCCAGCGCAACCTGTTCGGGCCGCGCGGGGTGTCCGGCCTGGTCAACGTGGAGATCACCCCGGAGCTGGCGGTGCGGCTGGCCAGCGCCTACGCCACCACCCTCAAGAAGGGCTGCACGGTGATCACCGGGCGGGACGCCTCCCGCGCCGCCCGCACCCTCAAACGCGCGGTGATCAGCGCGCTGACCGCCAGCGCCATCAACGTGCGCGACCTGGAGGCCACCTCGCTGCCGGTGGCGCGCTTCCAGACCGGCCGCGAGGACTGCGCGGGCGGCATCTACATCCGCACCACGCTCGGCGACCCGCAGGGCGTGGACATCGTGTTCCTGGACGAGGGCGGCGCCGACCTGTCGCCGGGCGCGCAGCGCAAGCTGGAGCGCGTCTTCGGCCGCCAGGAGTACCGGCGCGCCTTCCCCGGCGAGATCGCCGAGCTGACCTACCCCGCGCGGATCGTGGAGACCTACACCCGCGACCTGCTGGACCGGGTCGACATCAGCGGCGTCCGCGAGGCCGGGCTGAAGATCGTGCTGGACAGCGCGGGCGGCACCGCCGCGCTGGTGCTGCCGATGCTGCTCGGCCGCGTCGGCGTCGAGGTGCTGACCCGCAACAACGCCCTGGACGAGGCCAATCCCACCGAGACCCTCGCCGAGCGGATGCGCGACCTGCAACGGCTCGGCGAGCTGGTGTCGTCCTCGCGCGCGGCCTTCGGCGTGCGCTTCGACCCCGTCGGCGAGCGCATCTCGCTGGTCGACGAGAACGGCGAGCTGATCAGCGACGACCGGGCGCTGCTGGTGATGCTGGACCTGGTGGCCGCCGAGCGCGGCGGCGGCCGGGTCGCGCTGCCGGTCACCACCACCCGCGTCGCCGAGCAGGTCTGCCGCTTCCACGGCGTGGAGGTGGAGTGGACCTCCACCGCCCAGGACGTGCTGACCAAGGCCGCCGCCCGGCCCGGGGTGATCTTCGCCGGGGACGGCCGGGGCGGGTTCCTGATGCCGGAGTTCACCACCACCGTGGACGGCATCGCCGCGTTCGTGCGGCTGGTCGGCCTGGTCGCGCGCACCCGGCTCACGCTGTCGCAGATCGACCGGCGCATCCCCGAGGCGCACCTGCTGCGCCGCTCGGTGCCGACGCCGTGGGCCGCCAAGGGCGGGGTGATGCGCACCGTCGTGGAGGCCGCCGGGAACCGCACCCTCGACACCACCGACGGCGTGCGGGTCGTGGAGGACGACGGCCGCTGGGTGCTGGTGCTGCCCGACCCCGCCGAACCCGTCACCCACCTGTGGGCCGAGGGCCCCGACGCCGACACCGCGCAGGCCCTGCTGGCGGAGTGGGCCGCCGTCGTCGAGCGCGCGGGCACCTGATCGCCCGACCGGTACGGCCTGACCAGCACGATTTGGCGGGCCTTGCCATGATGGGGCCGTGATCGCGCGACGACGGCCCCCCGAGCCGGGGCCCGCACCGGACCGGCCGCCCGGCTGGCGCCCCGACGCGTCCATGTCGCTGCTGGCCGACCTGTTCGCGGGGAGGCTCCTCGACCCCGGCTACGCCGAGGCCGCCGCCCGCCGCGCCGCCGCCGGGACGCCCGCGCGCCCGTCCCGGCTGCGCGGCACCGGCGTGCTGGCGGTGCTGGTCCTGGCCGGGATCCTGGTCGCGGCGGCGGGCGCCGAGGTGCGGCGCAGCGAGCCGGTCGCCGCCGAGCAGCGCTCGCGCCTCATCGGGGAGATCCGCACTCGCACCACCGAGAGCGACGCCCTGGAGCGCCGCGTGCAGGACCTGCGCGCCGACACCGAGCGGCTGCGCGCGGCGGCGCTGGCGCGCAGCAACGAGGGCGAGCAGGCCCGCCGCGAGCTGGCCGCCGAGGCCGCCGCCGTGGCCGCCGCCCCCGCCGCCGGGCCGGGCCTGGTGGTGACCCTGGACGACGCCCCGCGCGAGCCCGGCGACGACGCCCGCGCCGGGGCCCGCGCCGACGAGGGCCGGGTCTATGATCAGGACCTCCAGGTCCTGGTGAACGGGCTGTGGGCGGCCGGGGCCACCGCCATCGCGATCAACGGCCTGCGGCTCACGCCCACCACGGCGGTGCGCACCGCCGGGGAGGCGATCCTGGTGGACTACCGGCCGCTGACCTCGCCCTACACGGTCACCGCGCTCGGCGACCCGGACCGGCTGGCCGACGCCTTCTCCGGGTCGGCCGCCGACCGGCGGCTGGGCGCGCTGAAGGACCGCTTCGGGATGCGCTACGACCGGCGGCGGACCGGGGAGGCGCGGCTGCCCGCCGCCGGGTCGCCCCGGCTGCGGCACGCCCGCCCGGCGCGCACCGCGCCGCCGCCCGACGGGCCGCCGGCGCAGCAGGGACGCAGACGGTGAGCCGGGGGACGGCCGGGGAAGGGGAGGACCGACGGTGATCGCGTTGATCGGCCTGGTGGTCGGCGTCGTGCTGGGGCTGCTGCTGGAGCCCACCGTGCCGCTGTGGCTCCAGCCGTACCTGCCGATCGCCATCGTGGCCGCGCTGGACGCGATGTTCGGCGGCGTGCGCGCCCGGCTGGAGGGGGTGTTCGACGAGAAGGTGTTCGTCGTCTCGTTCCTCAGCAACACGATCATCGCCGCGCTGATCGTCTTCCTGGGCGACCAGCTCGGCGTCGGCTCCCAGCTGTCCACCGGCGTGGTGGTGGTCCTCGGCATCCGCATCTTCTCCAACGCGGCGGCCATCCGGCGGAAGTTGTTCGGCGCGTGAGCGCGCGCGAGGAACCGGCCGCGCCCCCGGACGCCGCCCCGGAGACCACTCCGGAAACCGCCGAGGAGACCGCCCCCGCCGCCCCCGGCACGGCCGAGGACGCCCCTGAGAAGGCCGCTGGCGCGTCCGGGCTGCTCGACCTGCTGCGCCCCCGCACCACCTGGGGACAGCTCGTCGGCGGCCTGCTGTGCCTGCTGGTGGGGTTCGCCGTGGTCGCGCAGGTCAAGTCCACCCAGCGCGACACCACCTTCGCCACCGCCCGCCAGGACGAGCTGGTCGGCATCCTGTCGGACCTGTCCCAGCGCTCGGAGCGGCTGCGCGGCGACCTGCGCGACCTGGAGGGCACCAAGGCGGGCCTGGAGCGCGACGTGCAGGGCGAGACGGCCCTGGAGGAGGCCCGCGAGCGCGCCACCACCTACGGGCTGCTGGCCGGGACCCTGCCCGCCGAGGGCCCCGGCGTCGAGATCCAGATCAGCGACCCGCGCCGCGCGGTGCGCTCGGTCAACCTGCTGGACACCCTCCAGGAGCTGCGCGACGCCGGCGCCGAGGTGATCCAGGTCAACGACCTGCGCGCCGGGACCGGCACCTACTTCCTGGACGCCCCCGGGGGCGTGACCGCCGACGGCCGGGCGCTCGCCCCGCCCTACCGGTTCCTGGCCATCGGCGACCCGCACACCATGACCACCGCCCTCAACATCCCCGGCGGCGTGGTGCGCACCCTGCACGACGCGGGCGCCGGGATCGTGATCACCCCGCGTTCGCGGATCACCGTGGACACGGTACGGTCGAGGTGAGGGGATCGACCGGCGCCGCCGGGGAGCAGCGCGGGACGCCGAACGGGGCGGCCGCGCCCGTTCCGCGCGGCGGCGTAGACCTGCGATCATTGTCGAAGGTAGCGTGGGGCCGACGACCGGCTCCCCGCCGCTGGTTGACCCCTCGGGCACTACCCGCGTAAGTTGCGGCGACCGTCGTGTTGACAAGGCGGGAACCGGACCGTGGCCGGGGGGCGGGTACCCCGGCGTGGGTTGGTAGAAGGATGCGCGTGGCGCAGGCGGCCGTCCGTACGGGCGGGCGCGGGCGGCACGCCGATCGTAGGAGGCCGAGCCGATCGATGCCGAGCGTCTACTGCACGCAGTGCGGTCACGCCAACCCGGATGATGCCCGCTTCTGCTCCAACTGCGGCTCTCCGCTGACGCGCAACGCCGCCGCCTCGCCCCAGCAGCCCCCCTACAAGGAGTCGCCGGGCGAGTCCACCTCCACCATCTCCATCGGGGGCTTCGAGGCCCTCGACGGCGACCAGGCGGCGGAGACCGGCGAGCTGGGCGCCGACCAGGTCGCGGTGGAGGCGCTGCCGCCGGGCACCGCGCTGCTGGTGGTCAAGCGGGGACCCAACGCGGGCAGCCGCTTCCTGCTCGACAAGGACCGCACCTCCGCGGGCCGCCACCCCGAGAGCGACATCTTCCTGGACGACGTCACCGTCTCCCGCCGGCACGCCGAGTTCGCCCGCCAGGGCGGCACCTTCTCGGTGCGCGACGTGGGCAGCCTGAACGGCACCTACGTGAACCGGCAGCGGATCGACCAGGCGGGCCTGTCGGGCGGCGACGAGGTCCAGATCGGCAAGTTCCGGCTGGTCTTCCTCACCAACCCGCAGCACGGCTGACGGCCCGGCGGCCCGCCGGCCGGGCGCCGGCGGGCGCGCCGGCCGGGGGCCCGCACCGACGACGACGCGGCGACGAGGGAGGGATCGTGACCGCACAGCCGGCCCGCGCCCTGATGACCATCGGGGACGTGCTGGGGCTGCTGCGCGCCGACTTCCCGGACGTCACCATCTCCAAGATCCGCTTCCTGGAGGCGGAGGGGCTGGTCACGCCGCAGCGCAGCCCCTCGGGGTACCGCAAGTTCGCCGACGCCGACGTCGACCGGCTGCGGTTCGTCCTGACCGCCCAGCGCGACCACTACCTGCCGCTGCGGGTGATCCGCCAGCACCTGCAGGCCGCCGACCGGGGCGAGCCCGTCCCGCCGCTCGGCGCCCGCCGCCCCGACGGCGCGCAGCACGGCCGTCCCGGCGGCCCCGCGGGCGCGCCCGGCGGCGTGGGGAATCTCACCGCCGGCCGCCCCGGCGGCACCACCCATGGCGCGTCCCACACGGCCCACTCAGCCCACCCGGCGCCCGGCGCCCACGCCGCGGGCGACGCGGAGGCCCTGCCGCGCGTCCCCGCCCCCCGCACGCTGGTGGCGGCCGACAGCGCCGCGCCGGGCTCGGCCGTCCGCCTCACCCGCCGCCAGCTCGCCGACGGCGCGGGCATCGACGAGGGCCTGCTGGCGCAGCTGGAGGACTACGGCCTCATCGCGCGCACCGGCGGCCACTACGACGGCGAGGCGCTCACCATCGCCCGCACCGTCGCCGCCCTCGGCGAGTTCGGCTTCGAGGCCCGGCACCTGCGGGCCGTCAAGGCCGCCGCCGACCGGCAGGTGGGCCTGATCGAGCAGGTGGTCGCCCCGCAGCTGCGCCGGCGCAGCCCCGGCGCCCACCAGGAGGCCGCCGACACCGCCGGCCGCATCGCCGACCTCGCGGTCCGGCTGCACGCGGCGCTGGTCGCGGCGGGCCTGCGGGAAAGCCTGGACCCCTGACCGGGAAGGGCCCGCGGGCATTTGCCGGGCCGTCGGCGGACCGCGCCCCGCGACTCGGGGTGTACGTTGGCTACAGGGTTCGGTCAGGAGTCGATCCGGGCACGTGGTGATCGAGACGTCGAGGACCAGCAGGGAGCCGCAGTGAAGCAGATGGAGGTCGTCGGCGTCCGGGTCGAGATGCCCTCCAATCAGCCGATCGTCCTGTTGAAGGAGATCGACGGCGATCGTTACCTGCCCATCTGGATCGGGGCGGTCGAAGCGACCGCGATCGCCTTCGCCCAGCAGGGGGTGCTGCCCGCGCGGCCGCTCACCCACGACCTGTTCCGCGACGTGCTGGACGCCCTCGGCGTGCAGCTGCGCACCGTGAACATCACCGCGCTGCGCGACGGCATCTTCTTCGCCGACCTGGTGTTCTCCAACGGCGTGGAGGTGAGCGCCCGCCCGTCGGACTCGATCGCGCTGGCGCTGCGCACCGGCGCGACGATCTTCGCGGGCGAGGACGTGCTGGAGGAGGCGGGGGTCGCCATCCCCGACGAGCAGGAGGACGAGGTGGAGAAGTTCCGCGAGTTCCTCGACACCATCACCCCCGAGGACTTCGGCCGCGCGGGCTGACCGGCCGCCCTTGCTCGACCCGTATGTCGGCTTTGCAGGGTTATGTCGTGCTGTGCGGGCTCGTGCATTGCCCGTGATCAGGCCGTTTCCCGCGGGTGGCGGGCGGGGTAGGAGTTCAGTGCGAGCGAAGGTGCGCAGTTTGCCCATGTGAAGCCGGTTCGTTCGGGCATGCGACGCGCCGACGACGAACGTTGACCACACCCTGACCGGCACCTACCGTGCTGGTGGAACACCCGTGGTGTAATTCGTCAAACCCCCTTGACGGAACACCGCGGGCTGATAGAAGCCGGAGGTCCGCGTGGCGGTGAGCAGCGGCGAGGGCAAGGCGACCCCCGACAGGCACGTGGCGTCCCAGCACGCGGGCGAGCAGGGCCTGCTCTTCGACACCGAGGTGTCGGCGCCGGCCGAGGACGTCGGCTACCGGGGGCCCACGGCGTGCGCCGCGGCGGGGATCACCTACCGCCAGCTCGACTACTGGGCGCGCACCGGGCTGGTGACCCCCAGCGTCCGCGCCGCGCACGGCTCGGGCAGCCAGCGGCTGTACAGCTTCCGCGACATCCTGGTGCTGAAGGTCGTCAAGCGGCTGCTGGACACCGGCGTCTCGCTCCAGCAGATCCGCACCGCCGTCACCCACCTCCAGGACCGCGGCGTCCGCGACCTCGCCCGCATCACCCTGATGAGCGACGGCGTGAGCGTCTACGAGTGCACCTCCGCCGACGAGGTCGTGGACCTGCTCCAGGGCGGCCAGGGCGTGTTCGGCATCGCGCTGGGCCGCGTCTGGCAGGAGGTCGAGGGCAGCCTGGCGGAGCTGCCCGGCGAGCGCACCGCCACCGATGAGGCCGTGGACCCTACCGTGCACCCCCACGACGAACTGGCCCACCGCCGCCGCACCCGTAGGACGGGCTGAACCGCGCCCTTTTCCGGCCCGGCCCCGTCCCGCCCGGCGCGCCCCTGACCGGCCCGCGAACGTCCCTGGACGGCCCTCAGATGGCCTCCTTGCGCTGGAGATAGGCGAAGGCGGCCCAGCCCGGCAGCACCGGCAGCCAGAACGTCAGCAGCCGGAACAGCAGCACCGCCGAGGCGGCGGTGTCGGCCGGCAGCCCCGAGATCGTCAGCGCCAGCGTCAGCGACGCCTCCACCGCGCCCAGGCCGCCGGGGGTGGGCGCGGCCGAGCCGACCGCGTTGGCGGTCAGGAACACCACCACCACCGCCGTCCAGGGCAGCTCGCCGCCGAACGCGCGGATCGAGGCGTCCAGGCACACCACGAAGCCCACGGTGAGCAGCAGCGTGCCGCCCATCCCGGTGATCATCTTGCGGGGCGTCTGGAGCACGTCCACCAGCCGCGGCAGCACGCCGGAGAACATGCTGCGCAGCCGCGCGGTGACGGTGCGCCGCACCCGGGGGACCGCCAGCGCGACCGCGGCGGCCACCGCCAGCGACAGCAGCACGATGACGACCGTGCGCGAGGGCGCGAGGTCCTTGGTGGCGTTGGAGGCCGAGCCGGTGAGGAACCCGAACAGGATCAGCAGCAGGATGTGGGTGACCATGCCCATCAGCTGGGAGGCGCCGACACTGGCCACCGCCGGGCCCGGCCGCACCCCCGAGCGCTGGAGGTAGCGGGTGTTCAGCGCCACGCCGGTCACCGCCGCCGGGGCCACCAGCTTCACGAACGAGGCCGCGAGCTGCACCAGGACGGTGCGCCACAGCGGCAGCCGCTCGGGCACGAAGCCCAGCAACATCCACGCCGCCGCCAGGAACGTCAGCGCGGCGGCGGCGAGCCCCACCACCGCCCACCACCACTTGGCGGTCGCCACCAGGTGGACGATGTCGACGCTGCTGAACTGCGGGATGACGATGTAGGCGGCGATCGTGAGGGCCACGATCGACACGATCGTGCGGGGCCGGAAGCGCTCCAGCCGGATCGGCGGGGCCTCCGACTCCGGCTCCAGCCGCACGATCTGCTCGCGGATGCGGGTCAGCAGGTCCTTGTCGTGCTTGACCGCGCCCCGGGTGCCGCGCGACAGCGCCACCCGTTGCAGCAGCGGCACCACCGGGGCCAGCGCCGCCTCGCCCAGCACGTCGGCGGCGGTGCGCACCGCCCGCTCGGGGCCGACCCGCAGCGCCAGCGTGGTCAGCAGCTGCGCCAGGTCCAGCCGCAGCACCAGGTCACCGGCGGCGATCTCCCCGGCGCGCAGGTCCACCAGGTGGGCGCGGGCGCCGGGCGTGCCGGGGGCGGCGACCAGGATGGCCTCGCCCTCCAGCCGCCGGTGCGCGATGCGGGCCGCCTGGAGGCGGCGCGACTGCCGCCAGATGTCGGTGAGCAGCGCGTCGGTGATCTCCTCGTCGGCGACCTGGGACAGCAGCCGCCCCGGCACGTGCTCGTAGGCCAGCAGCGCCGCCTCGGTGCCGACCTCGGCGGTGGCCACCAGCCGGGGCGTGCGGGCGCCCGCCGCCGTCACCGCGTAGGAGGCCAGCGACTCCTGCTCCAGCGACCGGCGGAGCGACCGCACCGCCCGCCAGGGGGCGCGGCCGCGCAATCGCACCAGCCGCCACATCCGGTAGACCAGCCCGGCGGTCATCAGGTCGCGGTCCAGGACCTTGACCTGGAGCTGCCAGTCGCCGCGCGGCAGCGCGAGGCCGGAGCCGTCGGTGGGGGAGGCGCCCTCCCCGCCGGTGGTGGCGACGTCGTAGCGGCGCGGCTCGTCGGCGGCGTCGGGCAGCCGCGCGGCGTGCGAGGGCCGCAGCCCGAGCCGTCCCAGCGCCGCCATGACCGCGCTGCCGGGCGGGCGCGGGTTGGGCGTGCCGACCGCGTACAGGGTGCCGTGGCCGATGGCGCGGCCCAGGAAGTAGGTGGCGGCCAGCGCCGCGACCGAGGCGTAGGCGGCGGTGAGGCCGGTCAGCGCGGCCAGCCCGATCATGGTCCAGGTGGCGGCCTGCCAGCGGGTGCGGCCCGCCATGCCGACGGCGGTGACGAACGCGATCACCGGGGTGATGTCGGTGTGCACCGGGGCGGTGTCGCTGCCGCCCCAGATCAGCGAGTCCAGCACGCCGCCCGGCGCGGCGGGCAGCTCCCAGCCGTCCAGCAGCACGGTGATCGCGAACGCGATGGTGGCCGCCAGCAGCGCGATCGCCACCCGCATGCCGTCCTTGTGGACCAGGCGCTCCACCGAGAACGCCACCGGCACCGCCAGCACCCCGAAGCTGGAGGCGAGGGTCGCCAGCGTCAGCAGGAAGTGCGGGGCGTGCGCGGTGGTCTCGGCGATGTCGGTGTTCAGGCCGTGGGTGGTCTGCTGGGCGATGGTCACCAGCAGCAGCACCGCGCCGAGCCCGGCGACCGAGGTCGCGAAGCGGATCGCGTCGACCGGGCGGCGGATGCGCTCGGGCCGGGCGGGCTCGTCCACCGTGGCGTGCGGGACCGCCGGTTCGGCGCGGTCCCGGGGCGTCACCGGCTCGTCGTGGGTCTGGGTCACGTTGTACCGCCGTCTGGACAGGGCTGCGCGATCAGCGTCCCAGAACGGGCCGCGCCGCGTCGAGGCCGCTCGCCGACCGAGCCGCACCCGTGCCCCACCCTTTGGCCCCCTCGCCCTCACGCTCCGGCCCGCCGGCCTTCCCCCGGGCCGGTGAACTGTGGTTATGGTACTTGCCGGGCCCCGGAGAACGATCGAGGGGCGCCGCATTGGATAGAGTTCGGGGAGAAACGCCGTCGACCCTGGGCGGGAGAGATCCCGCGCAGCCAGCGTGGGACGCCGAAGGGGCAACCTCCCCGGAACCTCTCAGGCAAAAGGACCGCTCGGGTGAGGCACCTCTGGAAAGCAGCCGCGCGCGCCCCGAGGGGCGGACCGGCTCACCGAAGGGGAAACCCCGCACCGCCGCGGGTGAAGCTCTCAGGTGCCGATGACAGAGGGGGAGACCGGCCAACGGCCCGCCAAGGGGCCGATGGTGGCCCTGAGCGACCGCAGCAGCCCAGGAGGCTCTCCCCATGACCGCCCAGTTCTTCGCCCCCGTGGCGGCGCCGCAGCACGCCCGGACGACGTTCGCCGACCGGCACGTCGGGCCGTCGGCCGACGACCAGGCCCGCATGCTGGCCGCGATCGGCTACTCCGGGGCCGAGGCCCTGATCGACGACGCGGTGCCCGCCACGATCCGCACCGGGCGCCCGCTGGAGCTGCCGCCCGCCCTCAGCGAGACCGCCGCGCTGGCGCGGCTGCGCGAGCTGGCCGACAAGAACAGCGTGTACACCTCCATGATCGGGCTGGGCTACTTCGGCACGATCACCCCGGGCGTGGTGCTGCGCAACGTGCTGGAGAACCCGGGCTGGTACACCGCCTACACCCCCTACCAGCCGGAGATCTCGCAGGGCCGCCTGGAGGCGCTGCTGAACTTCCAGACCGTGGTGGCCGACCTGACCGGCCTGCCGGTCGCCAACGCCTCCATGCTCGACGAGGGCACCGCCGCCGCCGAGGCGATGACGCTGGCGCACCGCGTGTCGCGCCGCAAGGAGCCCGGCACCTTCCTGGTGGACGCCGACGCGCTCCCGCAGACCGTCGACGTCGTGCGCACCCGCGCCGTCCCGCTGGGCATCGAGGTCGTGGTCGCCGACCTGTCCGGCGGGCTGCCCGAGGGCGACTTCTTCGGCGTACTGCTCCAGTACCCCGGTGCCTCCGGCGCGGTCCGCGACCTGGCCCCGGTCGCCGAGCAGGCCCACGAGCGCGGCGCGCAGGTCGTGGTCGCCGCCGACCTGCTGGCGCTGACGCTGCTGCGGCCGCCCGGCGAGTCCGGCGCCGACATCGTCGTCGGCTCCTCCCAGCGCTTCGGCGTCCCCTACGGCTTCGGCGGCCCGCACGCCGGGTACATGGCCGTCGGCGAGGGCATCCAGCGCCAGCTGCCCGGCCGCCTGGTCGGCGTGTCGGTGGACGCCGACGGCGCGACCGCCTACCGGCTGGCCCTCCAGACCCGCGAGCAGCACATCCGCCGCGAGAAGGCCACCAGCAACATCTGCACCGCCCAGGTGCTGCTGGCCGTGATGGCCAGCATGTACGCGGTCTACCACGGCCCCGAGGGCCTGGCCGCGATCGCCCAGCGCACCCACGCGCGCGCCGCCGAGCTGGCCGCGGGCCTGCGCGCCGGGGGCGTGGAGGTCGTGCACGGCTCGTTCTTCGACACCGTGCTGGCCCGGGTGCCCGGCCGCGCCGCCGAGGTCGTCGAGGCCGCCCGCGAGCGCGGGATCAACCTGCGCCCGGACGGGGCCGACCGCGTCGCGATCGCCTGCGACGAGACCACGCTGCCCGAGCACGTCGCCGCCGTGCTGGCCGCCTTCGGCGTCGAGGACGCCGCGCCGGGCGGCGTCGGCGACGCCTTCCCCGAGTCGTTGCGCCGCGAGAGCCCCTACCTGAGCCACCCGGTGTTCCACCAGCACCGCTCCGAGACCGCCATGTTGCGGTACCTGCGCAGGCTCCAGGACAAGGACATCGCGCTGGACCGCTCGATGATCCCGCTCGGCTCCTGCACCATGAAGCTGAACGCGACCACCGAGATGGAGCCCATCACCTGGCCGGAGTTCGCCGAAATCCACCCGTTCGCGCCGATCGAGCAGGCGCAGGGGTACGTGGAGCTGATCGGCGAGCTGGAGTCGGCGCTCGCCGAGATCACCGGCTACGCCCGGGTGTCGGTGCAGCCGAACGCCGGGTCGCAGGGCGAGCTGGCCGGGCTGCTGGCGATCCGCGGCTACCACGCCTCGCGGGGCGAGGAGCACCGCAACGTGTGCCTGATCCCGTCGTCGGCGCACGGCACCAACGCCGCGAGCGCGGTGATGGCCGGGATGAAGGTCGTGGTCGTCAAGTGCGACGAGGCGGGCAACGTCGACCTCCCCGACCTGCACGCCAAGATCGACAAGCACGGCGCCGCGCTGTCGGCGATCATGGTGACCTACCCGTCCACGCACGGGGTGTTCGAGGAGACCATCACCGAGGTCTGCGAGGCCGTGCACGCCGCGGGCGGCCAGGTCTACGTGGACGGCGCGAACCTCAACGCGCTGGTCGGGCTGGCCCGGCCCGGCGAGTTCGGCTCCGACGTCTCCCACCTGAACCTGCACAAGACCTTCTGCATCCCGCACGGCGGCGGCGGCCCCGGCGTCGGCCCGGTCGGGGTGCGCGAGCACCTGGCGCCGTTCCTGCCGAGCCACCCGCTGCGCGCGGAGGCCGGTCCGCAGGACACGGGCGTCGGCCCGATCTCGGCCGCGCCGTGGGGCTCGGCGGGCATCCTGCCGATCTCGTGGGCCTACATCGCGATGATGGGTCCCGACGGCCTGCGCGCCGCCACCGAGGGCGCGATCATCGGCGCGAACTACCTGGCCGCCCGGCTGGCCCCGCACTACCCGATCCTCTACACCGGCCGCAACGGGCTGGTGGCGCACGAGTGCATCGCCGACCTCCGCAAGATCACCAAGGAGACCGGCATCACCGCCGAGGACGTGGCCAAGCGGCTGATCGACTACGGCTTCCACGCGCCCACCCTGTCGTTCCCGGTGGCGGGAACCCTGATGATCGAGCCCACCGAGAGCGAGGACCTGGCCGAGCTGGACCGCTTCGTGGCCGCGATGGTGGAGATCCGCCGGGAGATCCAGCGCGTCGCCGACGGCGGGTACGACCGCGAGGACAACCCGCTGAAGAACGCCCCGCACACCGCGGCGGCGCTGCTGACCGACGACTGGAAGCGCCCCTACACCCGCGAGGAGGCCGCCTACCCGCTGCCCGCGCTGCGGGAGGGCAAGTACTGGCCGCCGGTGCGCCGCATCGACCAGGCCTACGGCGACCGCAACCTGGTGTGCTCCTGCCCGCCGCCGGAGGCGTTCGAGGACTGAGCGGCGGGGGACCGGGCGGCCGGGACCTCGCCCCGCTGCTCCCGCCGGTAGCGTCCGGGCGCGGTCCCGTACTCGCGCTTGAACGCGGCGGCGAAGGCGAACTCCGACCCGTAACCGACCCGCTCGGCCACCCGGCCGAGCGGGTCGTCGCCTTCCCGGAGCATCCGCGCCGCCGTCGCCATCCGCCACCAGGTCAGGTAGGCCAGCGGCGGGCGGCCCACCAGCGCGGTGAACCGGCGCGCGAACGCCGCGCGCGACATCTGGGCCAGCGCGCCCAGCTCGGTGATCGTCCAGGCGCGGCCGGGGGCGCGGTGCAGGGCGTCCAGCGCGGCGGTGATCCGGGGGTCGGCCAGCGCCGCCGCCCAGCCCGCCTGCGGGGCGTGCGCGGTGGCGTCGGTGAACCAGGCGCGCAGCACGTACAGCAGCAGCGTGTCCAGCAGCGCGGGCACCACCGCGTCGACGCCGGGCCGCGGGTCGGTCAGCTCGCCGCCGAGCAGCTCCACCGCGGCGCGGATCTCGCTCTGCCGCCCGACCTGCGCGGGCAGGTGCACGACCTCCGGCAGGCTCGCCAGCAGCGGGTGCGCGCGGCGCGGGTCGAGCTGGTAGGCCCCGCAGAGCGTCACGGCGGTCGGCGTGCCGGGGCCGTCGGCGGGTGCGGCGTACCGCGCGCCGCCGTCCGACGGGCCGCAGTCCTCGGCGGTCAGGGGAGTGGCGGGGTGGTCCACCAGGGCGTGCGCCGCGCCGCGCGGGAAGAACACCACGTCGCCGACGCTCAGCGCGATCGGCGCGCCGTTCTCGGGCAGCAGCCAGCACGAGCCGCGCAGCACCACCTGGAAGCCCGCCGCGCCCGGGACGGCCCGGAACCGCTGGCCCCACGGCGCGTGCCAGGCCACCCGCGCCGACCGCGGCTCACCGGTGCGCATCACCGCGATCACGTCACTGAGCACGTCCATTCCCCGGACCCTAACGGGGCGGGCGGGCCGGTGAGACGCGCACGCAGAAAACCGAGACGGTCACGCATGGTGAAGCCGCCGGCCGGGGCGGAGACTGGAGGCGGTCAACAGATCTACTTTGTAAAGGACGTGGCCGTGATGCGAGCAGCCCTGGTGAACGAGTTCGGCGGTCCGTCCGCCATCGAGTACGGCACGGCACCGCGTCCCGTGCCCGGCCCGGGGGAGGTGCTGATCCGCGTCGCGGGGACGTCCTTCAACCCCTCCGACATCGGGCTGCGGTCGGGTCTGCTGCGCGAGGTGCTGCCCGTCGAGCCGCCGTTCGTCATCGGGGCCGACGTCTCGGGGACGGTCGAGACGGTGGGCGAGGGGGCGACCGGGTTCGTGCCCGGCGACCGGGTGATCGGGCGGCTGGACCGAGGCGGGGCGGCGGCCGAGTACGCCGTCGCCGCCGCGGCGGATCTGGCCGCCGCGCCCGTGTCGGTGCCGCTGGCCGAGGCGGCGGCGATCCCGGTCGCCGGGCTGACCGCCTGGCAGGCGCTGTTCGAGCATGGCCGCGTGGAGGCGGGCATGCGCGTGCTGGTGAACGGCGCGGGCGGGGGAGTGGGGATGTTCGCCGTCCAGCTGGCCCGGCACGCCGGGGCGCGGGTCGTCGCGACGGCGAGCCCGCGCAGCGCGCGGGCGGTACGGAACTATGGCGCGGACGAGATCGTGGACTACACGCGCGCCCCGCTGTCGGAGGCGGGCCCGGTCGACCTGGTCCTGCACCTGGTGCCGGGGGACGCGTCCGGTCCGCTCGAGCTGGTGCGTCCCGGCGGCAGGCTGGTGTCGATCACCGGGCCGGTCGCGGTACCGCCGGGGAGCCCGGTGGAGACCGCGCACTTCGTCGCCCGCAACGACGCCGCCCAGCTCGCGGAGCTGGTCGCGCTGGTGGACGCCGGGGCCGTCCGGGTCGAGGCTGCGGTGCGGCCGCTGGCCGAGGCGGCGGCGGTGCATCGTGAGGCGGAGGCGGGCCGGGTGCGCGGCAAGGTGGTGCTGGCGCCGTAGACGATCTTGGGCGGCGGGGCGCGGTGTGTCGGCGCGGGACGGGGCGGGGCCGGATCGCTAGGCTCGGGGCGAACCCCGAACCCCCAGAGGGCAGCATGAGCGACACGCCTGACCCGGCCCCGGCCGACGACCCGTCCCAGTTGTGCGAGCAGGCCCGGCTGCTGGCCGAACACGGCGAGCCGGGCCGCGCCGCCGCCCTGTTCGGGCGGGTGCTCGCGCTCGGCGACACCCCCTACCGGGCGCGGGCCGCGCTCGGACTGGCCGTCGTCCTGGACGACGCCGGCGAGGTGGACCGGGCCCGCGAGGCCGACCGGATCGCCATCGCCACCCGCGACCCCGAGTACGGCCCGCGCGCGGCCTACCACCTGGCCCTCACCCACGAGCGCGTCGGGGAGGACGACCGGGCCGCGCCCGCCTGGCGCGAGGTCGTGGACTTCGGCAACGCCGCCTACCTGCCCCCGGCGCACCTGGCGCTGGCCCGCATCGCCGACGACGCGGGCGACTTCGAGGCCGCCCGCGAGCACTGGGAGCAGGTGGTGGCCACCGGCGACGCCGAGTACGGGCCGCCCGCCGCCCACGACCTCGCGCAACGCCTGCTGGAGCGCGGCGAGCCCGCCCGCGCCCTGCGCGTGCTGACCGCCGGGCTGCGCCTGATCGACCGGGACGGCGCTCCCTACGCCTACGCGCGGCTGGCGGTCGCGCTCGGCATCGCCTACCTCGACCAGGCGATCGGCGCGTTCGGCGCGGCGCTCGGCGAGCCGGGCGAGCCCGCCGACGCCGAGGTCGGCCCGCTGGCCACCGAGCTGCTCGCCCGCACCCTGCCGCTGCGGGGGAGGGGCGCCGAGGCGCACGAGGTGTGGCGGCGCGGGCTGGCCGACCCGGGCGTCGCCGGGCAGGTCCGGGCGCGGCTGCGGCGCGACTTCGGCGGCGACGAGGACGACCCCGCCGACCTGTGGTGGGAGCCGGTGCTGGAGCAGGCCGCCGCCGACGGCACGCTGCCCGCCCTGACCGGCGAGGCGTTCGGCGCGCTGGACCACATGTACGCGCTGCTGGCGGTCCGCTACGCCGACGGCCCCGGCGACCTGGGGCCCGCCGAGGCCCACGAGGTGCTCGGGCAGGCCGTGCGGGTGCCCAGCGACTACGCCTGGGGCCCGCTGCTGCACGAGAGCTTCGCCGAGCGGCTGCGCCTGGCCATGGGCACCCCGGCAGTATTTCCTGAAGCCCCGGCCCAGGGGGGCTCGCCTGGC
>NZ_BCRO01000002.1 GCF_001552635.1 Actinomadura hibisca NBRC 15177
CCAGTTAGGCATTCGCGTGACGGCTGAGGTTCTCGGCGGCTTCGCTACGGTTGCGGCATGGAGATCGAGACCGCGCACGGCCTGGCTGAAGTGGCCCTGGACGGGCCTGTCGACCCGGCGTTTCTGCTCGTGTTGACGCACGGGTCCAATGGCGGGGTGGAGGCCCCTGACCTGCTGGCGGTTCGGGACGTCGCGCTGGGGCTCGGCGGCGCGGTCGCGCGGGTGCTGCAGCCGTTCCGCCGGGCGGGGCGGCGCGCGCCGGGGTCGGCGGTCAAGCAGGACGAGGCGTGGCTGGAGATCGTGGCGGCGCTGCGGGCCCGCTTCGGTGACGTCCCGCTGGTGCAGGGCGGCCGCAGCAACGGGGCCCGGGTGGCCTGCCGGACGGCCCGCGCGGCGAAGGCGGCGGGCGTGATCGCGCTGGCGTTCCCGCTGCACCCGCCCGGCAAGCCGGAGAAGTCGCGGGTGGGGGAGTTGCGGGAGGCGGGCGTGGAGGTGCTGGTCGTCAACGGCGACCGCGACCCGTTCGGCGTGCCGGACCCGGCCGACGCCGCCGAGGTGGTCGTGCTGCCGGGCGAGCGGCACGAGCTGGCCAAGGACCCGGCGGCGGCGGGCGCGGCGGCCGCGCCGTGGTTGCGCCGCTGGGCGCCCGGACCTGGGAGGCGGGAGTGAGGAAGGTGGGAGTGCGGTGTCTTCCGGGCCCGGGTCGGGCCCAGAAGAGCGGGCAGGTGAAGGTGCCCCCGAGAAAGATCACCCGTTCGGACTAGTCCCCCGTGGTGTGCGGAGAACGCGTCAGGCGGCCGGGACGACCAGGAGGTCGGTCGGCCGGTGCGGTGCGACGATCTTTCCGCCGGGCAGCAGCTCACCGGTGTCCTCGAACAGCACCACGCCGTTGCACAGCAGGCTCCACCCCTGCTCGGGGTGGCTCGCCACGGTGCGGGCGGCGTCGCGGTCCGGTCCGTCGGGCGTGGGACAGGCGGGCTGGTGACGGCACATCGGCGTGCCTCCGGTCTCGACTACTGGTGGTGGGTGTTGTCTCTATGACGCATTCCAGTGTGGAACGGTTCGCTTCGTCGCGGCCATAGCCCGTTGGGACGGTTGTCCCTTGGTACCGGGGTACCGGTGGGCTGTGACCCGTCTCACCCTGGAGTGCTGTGCCCAGCGTGCCCTGTCCCGCATAACGGACCAAGAACGACACGCCGACTGATCATCAAACATTCCCTGGGATTTCCGGGCGACCTGTGGCGCGCGTCCCCCATCGGCCATCCGCGTTGTCGTCTTCCCCCTCGCCACGGCCCCTCCGCGGCCTAGCATGACCGCCGGGGGAAGGCACATGGCGAGGAGGGGGCGTCCACCATGCGCGTCGCGCTGTTCGTCGCGTGCTTCAACGACGCGTTGTTCCCGGGCACCGGCCGGGCGGTGACGCGGCTGCTGGAGCGCCTCGGCCACCAGGTGGTGTTCCCGGCCGGGCAGTCGTGCTGCGGCCAGGTGCACTGGACCAGCGGCTACCAGCGCGAGGCCGCCGACCTCGCGCGCGGCTTCGCGGCCGTGTTCGGCGGGGACGACGCCCCGGTGGTGGTGACGCCGTCGGCCTCGTGCGCGGCCACCGTCCGCCGCGACTATCCGCGCATCGCCCGCGCCGCAGGGGACGCGGGCCTGGCCCGCGACGCCGAGGGCCTGCGGGTCCACGAGCTGTCCGAGTTCCTGGTGGACGTGCTGGGCGTCACCGACGTGGGCGCGCGCTTCCCGCACCGCGTCACCTACCACCCCACCTGCCACGCGCTGCGGGCGCTGGAGGTGGGCGACCGGCCCCGGCGGCTGCTGCGCGCGGTGCGCGACCTGGAGCTGGTGGAGCTGCCCGAGGCGGGGGAGTGTTGCGGGTTCGGCGGCGCGTTCGCCATGAAGAACGCCGACGTGTCGGTCGCGATGGTCGCCGACAAGGTCCGGCACGTGCGCGCTACCGCCGCCGACGTGGTGTGCGCGGTGGACAACTCCTGCCTCGCCCATATCGGCGGCGCGCTCACGCGTCTGCGCGCCGGGGTGCGGACGATGCACCTGGCCGAGATCCTCGCCGAGACGGAGACGGTGTGACCCCTTCAGCGACCCCCTCCTCCCCGCGGCCGAGGTTCGCCGACGCGGCCCGCGAGGCCCTCGCCGACCCCGCCTCGCGCGGGGAGCTGCGCGGCTCGGTGGCCGCCGTCCGGGCGCGGCGCGCGGCGGCGGTGGCCGAACTGCCCGACTGGGGCGAACTGCGCGCGGCCGGAAGCGCCGTCCGGGAGCGCACGCTGCTCAACCTCGACGCGCTGCTGGAGGACCTGGAACGCGCCGTCATCGAGGCGGGCGGCATCGTGCACTGGGCCGCCGACGCCGCCGAGGCCCGCCGGATCGTCCGGGGCCTGGTGGGCGCGGGCGAGGTCGTCCGCGCCGACGCGCCCGTGCTGCGCGAGATCGGCCTGACCGCCACGCCCCTGCCCGACCGGCTCCCGGCCGCCCGCGCCGGGGTGTGCGGGATCGACTTCATGGTGGCCGAGACCGGCACGATGGTGCTGCTGGAGGAGACCGGCGCCGGACGCGCGTGCCTGGCGCTGCCCGGCCCGCTGGTCGCGGTCGCCGGGATCGAGCAGGTGGTGCCCACCTGGCGCGACCTGGAGGTGTTCCTGCACCTGCTGCCGCGCTCGGCGGGCGGTCCGGGCGGCGCGGGACGGTTCAGCCCGGCGGTGTCCACCTGGACCGGGTCCGCCCCCGGCGACGGGCCCGGCGAGTTCCACCTCGTCCTGCTGGACAACGGCCGCACCGGCACGCTCGCCGACGAGGTCGGCCGCGCCGCGCTGCGCTGCATCGGCTGCGCCGCGTGCGTGCACGTGTGCCCCGTCTACGAGCGCGTCGGCGGCGCGCCCTACGGGCCGGTGCGCGCCGGACCGATCGGCGCGATCCTCACCCCGCAGCTGCGCGGGGTGGGCAGCGCGGCGAACGCCTCGCTGCCGTTCGCGTCCACGCTGTGCGGGGCGTGCGCGGAGGTGTGCCCGGTCGGCATCGACATCCCCGAGATCCTGGTGCACCTGCGCGGCCGGGTCGTGGAGTCGCGCCGCCACCGCCCGGTGCCGACGCCGGAGCTGGCGATGATGCGGACCGTCGCGTGGACGTTGTCCGACCGCCGCCGCTACGAGACCGCGCTGCGGCGCGGCACCCGGTGGGCGCGGCTGCTGGCGCGCGGCGGGCGCGTCCGGCGGCTGCCGGGCGTGCTGGGGCTGCTGGGACGCTGGACCGACGCCCGCGACCTGCCCGTGCCGCCGCCGCGCCCCTTCCGCGCCTGGTGGGCGGACCGTCCCGGGGGAGGGGCGCGATGAGCCCGGAGAGGCCGAAGAGGCCGGACAGGGTGAGGCCGGACCGGACGGCGGACGCGGCCCTGGGGCCGGACGCGCGCGAGGAGGTGCTGCGGCGGGTGCGCGCCGCGCTCGGCCCGGCGCGCGGCACGCCGGTCGAGGTGCCGCGCGGTTACCGGCGGCGGCTGGCCCCCGACCAGGCGCCCGGCCGCGCCGACGTGGTCGCGCTGTTCATCGAGCGCGTCGCCGGGCACCGCGTCCCGGTCCGGCACGTGGTCGCCGACGAGCTGCCCACCGCGATCGCCGCCGCGCTGTGGGGGCGCGAGGCCAAGCGCATCGCCGTCCCCGCCGACCTGCCGTTCGGGTGGCTGGCCGAGCTGGACGGGGTGCGCGCGGTGCCCGACACGGCGGCCGGCGTGGGCGCCGCCGGGTTCGACGCGCTCGCGGTGGACGGCGTGGTCACCGGCTGCGCCGCCGCCGTCGCGCAGACCGGCACGCTGGTGCTGGACGGCGGGCGCGGCCAGGGCCGCCGCGCCCTGGCCCTGGTGCCCGGCCACCACGTGTGCGTGGTGCACGCCGACCAGATCGTGGGCACGCTCGCCGAGGCCGTGGCGCGCCTGGACCCGGCCCGGCCGCTCACCTGGATCACCGGGCCGACCGCACCCGGCGGCCCCGGGGCCCGCGCCCTGGAGGTCCTGGTCGTCGACGACTGAGGGCCGGACGGACGACCGGAGAGCCGCCGGGCCGCCGCTGGGGAGCCATCAGGGAGCCGCCGGGCCGCCGACGGGGCGGCCGGGGGCTCAGCCGGGGTTGACGGCGTTCAGCACCAGGTCCAGGCCCGCGCTGAACCGCGTGTTCCAGTCCACCGGGCCCTCGGTGGCGCGCAGCGCCGCCGCGCCCTCGGCGGTGCCGCGCACCTCCAGCGCCGCGTGCCCGAGCACGAACGCCAGCAGCGCGTGCGCGGCGGCCGCGGCGGGCACCTCGGGCAGGCCGCCCTGCCGCAGGATCTCCCGCAGCGAGGCGGTGGTCTCCGCCAGCGCGGCCGGGTTGCGGCCGGTGACCAGCAGCGGCAGCACCCCGGCGTGCTCCAGCAGCCGGGCCCGGTAGTCGTGCGCCCACCGGCGCAGCGCGTCGCGCCAGCCCGCCGCGCGCTCCAGCGCGCCCGGCAGGTCGGCCGGGGCCGCGCCGACGTGCGCGACCAGGCCGTCCAGGAGCTGCTCCTTGCCCCGGGGGAGGTGGTGGTAGATCGCCATGGCCTCGACCTCCAGGGCGTCGCCGAGCCGCCGCATGGTCAGCCGGCCGAGGCCTTGGCCGTCGATGATGTGCAGGGCCGCCTCGATGATCCGCTCGGTGGAGAGCGGGGGCCGGTTCTGCGCGTTGATCTGGGGTTGCCGCACCATGAGACCTCACCTTACTGCGTAAAGGCGGAAACTTTGGTGTCCCCCGTCACAACACGCCGGTGCCGAGCGTACGCTTGGCGCGGACCACCGTGAAGATCGGCTTTATCGAGGAGTACCGCCATGCCGCTGGGCCGCCGGATGAGCAAGGACGTCGCCGACCTGTACGAGGCCGACCGGCGGCTGGCCGGGGCCTACCGCGACCGGCTCGACGAGGCCACCGCCGCCGAGCGCGCGCTGCGCGCCGCGCAGGCCGCCGACCGTTCCGAGGCCGAGGTGCGCGAGCTGACGGTCGCCTTCGACGTGGCGCTGACCGCCGCCATCGAGGCGGCCGAGGCCGCCGAGCGCGCCGAGATCGGCCCCAAGGGCTACGCCGCGCCCGGCGCGGACGCCAAGACCCGCCGCGCCGCCGAGATCGCGACCCGGCAGCGTAAGGCCAAGCCCGCCGTGCGGCCGTGGACCGGCGAGGTCGACCGGCTGCGCACCGCCCGCGAGGCGCACCGGTTGAGCTACCGGACCGTTCCGGCCGTGGCAGGTTCGGTGGCGGGATCGGAGAGCCGCGCGGTGACGGGGTCGGTGGCGAGCTGACCGCCGGCGGCCGTAGCGCCGCCCACCGCGCTTCCACCGGGCCGCCCGCCCGTTCCCGGCCGCCCCACTCGGGGCGGCCGACACAGGACCGGCGAGTGGCACCGGAGGTCGATGTTTGAGATTCTGCCCTCTCGGGGGATCGCCGGGCGTCCCGTACCGGCGTCGGCCGCTGGCTCAGGGGGAGCGCGGCCGGCCGGGGCGCGTCCCGGCGCAGGGCCGTACCAGCGGGGGGTTGGACACGTGGAGCGCACGCCGCCGGATCGGCTTCGCGTCCTGGAGTCGTACCAGGACGGGGTGCGGGCGATCCGCGGGCTGGCGGCGCGGGTGGAGGACTGGGCGGCGCCGACCCCCTGCGACGACTGGCAGGTGATCGACCTCGCCGGGCACCTGCGCTGCGTGGCCGAGAACTACCTGGAGTACCTCCAGGACGCGCCCGACAGCAGGCTGGCCAAGCTGTTCGCCCAGGACGCCGCCACGGCCGTGCTGATCCGCCAGCAGGCCCGGCAGAACGCCGCCGAGCTGGCGGTGCTGCCCGCCGAGCACGGGCTGGGCCGCGTCATGGCGTTCACGGTGTCGGCGGGGGCCTACGCCGACCTGGTGCCCGACCTGTGGGACCGCACCCACCTGATCTACCGGGGCACCAAGCACACCGTCGGCGACCACGCGGGCGCGGCCTGCGTGGAGTGGCACCTGCACGCCTGGGACCTGGCGCGCGCGATCGGCGAGGACTACCGGCCGGCCGATCCGGGGCTGCTGGTGTCGGCGTGGCACTGGGGCGTGCCGCACCTGCCGCTGGCCCGGGGCGACGCGTGGGAGGCGGTGCTGCGCTCGTCGGGCCGGTCGCCGCGCTGGCCCGCCGTCCCGGCCGGGCTGTCCGCGCGCCGGGTCCGCCGCTCCGGCTGACCGGCGTCCCGTCGCCTTCCGCCGGGCCGGTCTCACACGGCCGCGTTTCGGTTGTGCGCAGGATGTAGCAGCGCGGGCACACCGCGCACCCCCGCGCGTAACGGGCCCTTCCTAGTTTTCCGGGTGCGACGCGCCCCGTCCGGGCGCCCCTCGACACCTGGAGGAAGGGCATGACGGCGCTGACCGACCACCCCGCACCGGCGAGAGCGTCCCGGGGCGGCCGCTGGATCGACCACTGGGAGCCCGACGACGAGCGGTTCTGGGCGGCGACCGGGCGGCGGGTGGCCGCCCGCAACCTGGCGTTCTCCATCCTCACCGAGCACCTGGGCTTCTCGGTGTGGTTGTTGTGGAGCATCGCGGTGCTGAGCCTGCCGGGCGCGGGCATCACGCTGACGGTGGGGGAGACGTTGTGGTTGACGACGGTCCCGAACCTGGTGGGGGCCGCGATGCGCATCCCCTACACGTTCGCGCCCGCGCGGTTCGGCGGCCGCAACTTCACCGTGGTCAGCGCGTTGCTGCTGCTGGTGCCGTGCGGCGCGTTCGTGTACGCGATCGAGAACCCCGGCATCCCGTTCTGGGCGCTGCTGCTGATCGCGGCGACGACCGGGCTCGGCGGCGGGAACTTCGCCTCCTCGATGGCCAACATCACCCACTTCTACCCGGCCGCGCGGCAGGGCCTGCCGCTGGGGCTGAACGCGGCGGGCGGCAACCTGGGCACCAGCGTGACGCAGCTGGCGATGCCGCCGCTGATCGTGGCGTTCGGGCTGGTGGCGGTCGGGTGGGTGTGGATGCCGCTGATCCTGGCGGCGGCCGTGTGCGCCTACCTGTTCATGAACAACCTGACCCGGGCGACCTCGGCGTACACGGTGCGGGAGATGGCGGCCGCCGCCCGCGACCGGCAGACGGTGGTCATGTCGGTGCTGTACATCGGCACCTTCGGGTCGTTCATCGGCTACTCGTTCAGCTTCGGCGTGCTGATCAAGAACCAGTTCCCGGACGTGAAGGGCGCGCACTACATCTGGCTGGGCGCGTTCGCGGGGTCGCTGGCGCGGCCGCTGGGCGGGTGGCTGGCCGACCGGTTCGGCGGGGCCCGCGTGACGGTGGTGACGTTCCTCCTGATGGGGCTCGGGGTGGTCGCGGTCGCCGGCGCGGTGGGGGCGGGGAGCTGGCCGCTGTTCCTGGCGGCGTTCCTGCTGGTGTTCGTCGCCACCGGGCTCGGCAACGGCTCGACGTACAAGATGATCCCCGCGGCGTTCCGGGCGAGGGAGTTGGCCAGGGCCGACGCTTCCGACCCGCTGGCGGTGGAGGAGGCGGTGGCGCGGGCCCGGCGCGCGGCGGCGGCCGCGATCGGCATCATCTCGGCGGTCGGCGCGGCGGGCGGCGTGCTGGTGCAGCAGGCGTTCCGGATCTCGATCGAGCAGTCCGGCGGCATCGGCCCGGCGCTGCTGACGCTGGCGGCCTTCTACGGGGTGTGCGTGGCGCTCACCTGGGCCTGCTACCTGCGGCGGGCGCGGACGGGGGAGGCACGCGCGAGCCTGGCCGAGGCCGGGGTGTGACCCGCTCCGGGGCGCCGGTCGCCGCCGTCAGGGGCGGCGGCGACCGGCGTTCCGCCGCGTCACGGGGTGCAGAGTCGCAGGGGTACCGGGCGGCGCGGCCGGGTAGACAGTGATCGCGATGCTTCGGGGGAAGGGGAGAGCATGGCGACCTGTGAGGTCTGCGGCAACGACTACGCGTTGTCCTTCGAGGTGCACGCGCAGGGCAGCGTCCACACCTTCGACTCGTTCGAGTGCGCGATCACGAGGATGGCGCCGATCTGCGAGCACTGCGAGTGCCGGATCCTCGGGCACGGGGTCGAGGTGGACCGGCACTGGTACTGCTCGGCCCACTGCGCCCGGGTCGCCGATCCGGACCGGGGCCGGGCGGCCCGCGACAGCGTGCCCGCCTGACCCGGCCGGCTGACCCGGCGGCCGGCCGGCGGCGGGTCAGCCGAAGGCGGGCGCCAGGCCGTCCTCCAGGTAGACGGCCCGGCGCTCGGCCAGGCCGCGCAGGCACGGCTCCATGCGCCGCGCGACGTGCGGCGGGGCGAGCTCGGGGACCTTCTCGGGCGCGACCAGCACGTGGTCGGACAGCTCGTCGGGCGGCAGCGTGATCGCGTCGATCTCGGCGCCGGCGATGGCGCCGGCGAACACGAACATGTTGGCGGCGTCCACCACGCCGTCGCGCGCCGGCATCCAGTCCACGCACACCAGGCCGTCCAGGCGGGGCGTCAGGCCGAGCTCCTCCTGGCACTCGCGCACGCACGCGGCCAGCGGGGACTCGCCCGCCTCGATGACCCCGCCGGGCAGGAACCAGCCCTCCTTGTAGGTGGGCTTGACCAGCAGCACCCGGCCCAGCTCGTCCAGCAGCAGGGCCGCGGCGGCGCCGCGGGTGCGCGGCAGCGAAGCGTAGTAAGCAGCGTCGGGCATGTACCGAGATTAGGCCGGATCACCACGCGTTCACGCGCGTGTGAGGGAGGGGACGGCCGCATCCGGCAGCCGGATGATCGCCGGGCCGCGAATCCGTTCGGGAACCGGTGCGGCGGCTCCGATGAGAGCTTGACACTGTTTCACAACGCTTGACACGTGATCGTCAGTTTTCGGCGGCCGGAAGCCGCGCGCGTCACCTGACCTTGGCGAACGGCGCCGCGTGAGCGGCTTTTAACATCGGGGTCACACGCGGGACGCCGCCGCGAAATCGGCGCTGCGGAGTCTCGGGGCATGACCGAGACCCCGACGCACTGCCCGTACTGCGCGTTGCAGTGCGGCATGACGCTGGACGCCGGGACACCGGCCGCCGGGCCGCCGCGGGTCGCGCCGCGCCAGGACGTGCCCGCCAACCGCGGCGGCCTGTGCCAGAAGGGCTGGACCGCCGCCGACCTGCTGACCGTCCCCGACCGCCTGACGCGGCCGCTGATGCGCGCCCGCCGGGGCGCGCCGCTGGAGCCGTGCACCTGGGACGCGGCGCTGGAGCGCGTCGCGGCCGGGGTGGACCGGCTGCGCGCCGCGCACGGCCCCGACGCGGTGGCGGTGTTCGGCGGCGGCGGGCTGACCAACGAGAAGGCCTACCAGCTCGGCAAGTTCGCGCGGATCGCGCTGGGCACCTCGCAGATCGACTACAACGGCCGGTTCTGCATGTCGTCGGCCGCCGCGGCGTCCGGGCGCGCGTTCGGGATGGACCGGGGGCTGCCCGGCCCGATCACCGACCTGGGCCGCGCCGACGCGATCCTGCTGGCGGGCGGCAACGTCGCCGAGACCATGCCGCCGTTCGTGCGGCACCTGACCGACATGCGCGAGCGCGGCGGCGCGCTGGTGGTGGTGGACCCGCGCCGCACCGTCACCGCCCGCCTGGCCGACCTGCACCTCCAGCCCACGCCCGGTACCGACCTGGCGCTGGCCAACGGGATGGTGCACCTGGCGCTGATGGACGGGCTGGTGGACGCCGACTACCTCGCCGCGCGCACCACCGGGTTCGAGGCCGTGCGGACGGTGGTGAACGGGTACTGGCCCGAACGCGTCGAGCGCATCACCGGCGTGCCCGTCCCGCACATGCGCGAGGCGGTGCGGCTGCTGGCACGCGGCGAACGCTCCTACATCCTGACGGCGCGCGGGGCCGAGCAGCACGCGTCGGGCACCGACACCGTCTCCGCGCTGATCAACCTGGCGCTCGCGCTGGGCCTGCCGGGCCGCGAGGGCTCGGGCTACGGGTGCCTGACCGGGCAGGGCAACGGGCAGGGCGGCCGCGAGCACGGCCAGAAGGCCGACCAGCTGCCCGGCTACCGCCGCATCGACGACCCGGCCGCCCGCGCGCACGTCGCCGGGGTGTGGGGCGTGGCCCCTGAGTCCCTGCCGGGGCCGGGCCGGTCGGCCTACGAGCTGCTGTCGGCGCTGGGCACCGAGGACGGGCCGAAGGCGATGTTGCTGTTCGGGTCCAACCCCGTGGTGTCGGCCCCGCGCGCCGCGGCGGTGGAGGAGCGGCTGGCCGCCCTCGACCTGCTGGTGGTGGCCGATTTCGTGCCGTCGGAGACCGCGCTGCTGGCCGACGTCGTGCTGCCCACCGCGCAGTGGGCCGAGGAGTCGGGCACCATGACCAACCTGGAGGGCCGGGTGCTGCGCCGCCGCCGGGCCGTCGAACCGCCGCCGCAGGTGCGCACCGACCTGGAGATCCTGGCGGCGCTCGCCGACCGGCTGGACGCCCCCGGCAAGTGGAGCTGCGAGCCGGCCGAGGTGTTCGACGAGCTGCGCGCCGCGAGCGCGGGCGGCCTCGCCGACTACTCCGGCATCACCTACGAGCGGATCGAGGCCGAGGGCGGGGTGTTCTGGCCGTGCCCGGGGGAGGGGCACCCCGGCACGCCGCGCCCGTTCCTGGACCGGTTCGCCACCCCCGACGGACGCGCCCGGTTCGTCCCGGTCGAGCACCGGGGCGCGGCCGAGCCGACCGACGCCGACTACCCCGTGCACCTGACGACCGGGCGCGTGCTGGCGCAGTACCAGAGCGGCGCGCAGACCCGCCGGGTCGCCGCGCTCACCGAGGCCGCGCCCGCGCCGTTCGTGGAGCTGCACCCCGACCTGGCCGAGCGGCTGGACATCGCCGACGGCGCGCAGGTCCGCGTCACCAGCAGGCGCGGCAGCGTCGAGGTGGCCGCGCGGCTGACCGACGCCGTCCGCGACGACACCGTCTTCATCCCCTTCCACTGGGCCGGGCGCGGCCGGGCGAACCTGCTCACCAACCCCGCGCTCGACCCCACCTCGCGCATGCCGGAGTTCAAGGTGTGCGCGGTACGCCTCGAACCCGTGCGTCTGGAACCGGCCCCCACCCCCATCGGAGCGAACTCATGAGCATCGTCGTCGTCGGCAACGGCATGGCCGGGTCGCGGCTGGTCAGCGAGATCCGGTCCCGCGACCGCCAGGTGCCGGTGACGGTGTTCGGCGCGGAGGCCCGCCGGCCCTACAACCGCATCCTGCTGTCCAACGTGCTGGCCGGGGTCGCCGCGCCCGACCAGATCGGCCTGGTGGACCCCGCCTGGTACGAGCGCAACGGCGTGGACGTGCGGCCCGGCGTGGAGGTCGTGGCGATCGACCGCGCCGCCCGCCTCGTCCACGCCTCCGACTGCACGACCACGCCGTACGGGACGCTGGTGCTGGCCACCGGCAGCACCGCGTTCGTCCCGCCCATCCCCGGCACCGAGGACGGCCTGCCGCGCGGCGCGGTGGCGTTCCGCACCCTGGACGACTGCCGCGCCATCCTGGAGGCCGCCGAGGGCGCGCGCCGCGCGGTGGTGGTCGGCGGCGGCCTGCTGGGCATCGAGGCCGCGCGGGGCCTGGCCGGGCGCGGCCTGGAGGCCACGGTGGTGCACCTGGCCGGCCACCTCATGGAACGTCAGCTCGACCCCGGCGCGGGCCGGGTCCTGGCGCGGACGCTCGGCCGCCTCGGCATCCGCGCCAGCCTGGACGCCAACGTCACGGCCCTGCACGCGGCCGGCGGCGCGGTGACCGGGGTCGGGCTGGCCACCGGGCAGGTGCTGCCCGCCGAGGTCGTGGTGCTGGCCTGCGGCGTCAAGGCCGAGACGACGCTGGCGCGGTCGGCGGGCCTGGCGGTGGACCGGGGGATCGTGGTCGACCAGACGTTGCGGTCGGTCACCGACCCGCACGTGCGCGCGATCGGGGAGTGCTCCCAGCACGACGGCACCGTCTACGGCCTGGTCGCGCCCGCCTGGGAGCAGGCGGCGGTGCTGGCCGACCTGCTCACCGGCGCCGACGAGCGCGCCCGCTTCACCGGCGCGCGGCAGATCACCCGCCTCAAGGCCGCCAGCGTGGACCTGGTGGCGATGGGGGAGACCCACCACGGCGACGACGACCCCGACGTGGAGGTGCTGAGCTTCGCCGACGCCAGCCGCGGCACCTACAAGAAGGTCACGATCCGCGAGGGCCGGGTGGTCGGCGCGATCCTGCTGGGCGAGACCAGCACCGCCGGCACCCTGACCCAGCTCTACGACCGCGCCGCGCCGCCGCCGTCGGACCGGCTCAGCCTGTTCTTCCCGGGCGTGGGCGGCGCGCCGCCCGCCGACTCGCCGGTGCGGATGCCGGACGCGGCGACGGTGTGCCACTGCAACAACGTGTCCAAGGGGCAGATCCGGGCGTGCTGGGAGAAGGGCGCCCGCACCGCCGACGAGGTCGCCGCCGGGACGCGCGCGAGCACCGGCTGCGGCGGCTGCCGCGACGCGCTGGAGGGCATCGTGTCGTGGCTGGACGAGCAGGACTCCGTCTCCGCCGTCTGACCCTGCTTTCCCCACGGCCCCTGACTCCCGGACGTCAACCGGGAGTCAGGGGCCGGCGCTTTGCCCGTTCCCTGCCCGTTTCGCTGACATCAGGGGTGTCTCACCGTGAGGGGCTTTTAACACGGCGGTGACAAAGGGGACGCAGCCGCGAAACGGCCCCTGCTGAGGATCGTCCCCATGAACGTCGGAGGGGACGAACACATGAGGGTGGTCGTTGTCGGGCACGGGCCGACCGGGCATCGCCTGGTCGAGGCGCTGCGGTCCCGGGACGGCGGCGGCGCCTGCCGGATCACGGTCATCGGTGAGGAGACGCGGCCCGCCTATGACCGGGTGGCGCTGACCTCCTATCTGACCGAGGACGCAGATCTGGCCTACCCGCCACATGACGGGGAGGTGGAGATGGTGACCGGCGACCCCGTCGCCGGGATCGACCGGGCCGCGCGCACGGTGCGCACGGCGAGCGGCCGCGAGGTCGGGTACGACGCGCTGGTGCTGGCGACGGGCTCGGCGCCGTTCGTGCCGCCGGTGCCGGGCCGCGACCTGCCCGGCGTCTTCGTCTACCGGACGATCGAGGACCTGGACGCCCTCCGCGACCACTGCCGAAACCTTACTATGTCAAGGCAGTCGGTTGAAGGCATCGTCGTAGGCGGCGGGCTCCTCGGCCTCGAAGCCGCACGCGCACTCCAGAACCTCGACGTCGAGACCCACGTCGTCGAAGTCGCGCCCTGGCTGATGCCGCGCCAGCTCGACGAGGGCGGCGGCGCGATGCTCCGCCGCCACATCGAGGCGCTGGGCATGAACGTGCACGCCGGGACGCCCATGGCGGGCCTGGAGCCCGGCGCGGACGGCGCGGTCGCGCGGGTGGCGCTGGCCGACGGGTCGGCGGTCGAGGCGGGCGTGGTGGTGTTCTCCGCCGGTGTGCGGCCGCGCGACGAGCTGGCGCGGGCCTGCGGGCTGGAGGTCGGCGAGCGCGGCGGGATCGTGGTGGACGCCTCGTGCCGCACCTCCGACCCGGCCGTGTGGGCGGTGGGGGAGTGCGCGCTGGTGGGCGGGCAGGTGTACGGGCTGGTCGCCCCGTGTTTCAGCATGGCCGAGGTGGTGGCCGACCGGTTGCTGGCGCTGGCGGGCGGCGGGGACAGCGCCGCGCGGTTCGAGGGCGCGGACCTGTCGACGAAGCTGAAGCTGATGGGCGTGGACGTGGCGAGCTTCGGCGACCCGTTCGCCGGTCCCGAGCAGGGCGCGCTGGACGTGACCTACACCGATCCGGTCGCCGGGGTGTACAAGCGGCTGGTGGTCAGCGACGACGCCCGCACGCTGCTGGGCGGGGTGCTGGTGGGCGACGCGTCGTCGTACCCGACGTTGCGGGCGTTCATCGGCGCGGAGTTGCCGGGCAGTCCGGAGCAGGCGTTGTTCGGCGGGACCGAGGCGGCGGGGGGAGACCTGCCGGGCGCGACGGTGATCTGTAGTTGCAACAACGTCAGCGCCGAGCACATCCGGTGTGCGATCCGGGACGAGGGGCTGACCGAGCTGGCGGCGGTGAAGGGCTGCACGCGGGCCGGTTCGACGTGCGGGAGTTGCACGCCGCTGGTGAAGAAGTTGCTGGACGCGGAGCTGACGGCGGCGGGCGTCGAGGTCAGCAAGGCGTTGTGCGAGCACTTCGAGCACAGCCGGGCCGAGCTGTTCGACGTCGTGCGGGTCACCGGGATCACGACGTTCACGCAGCTGATCGACGCGCACGGGCGCGGGCGCGGTTGCGACATCTGCAAGCCGGTGGTGGCGTCGATCCTGGCGAGCCTGGGCAACGGCCACATCCTGGAGGGCGAGCAGGCGGCGCTCCAGGACACCAACGACCACTTCCTGGCGAACATGCAGAAGAACGGCACCTACTCGGTGGTGCCGCGCATCCCGGGCGGCGAGATCACGCCGGAGAAGCTCATCGTGATCGGGGAGGTGGCGCGCGACCACGGCCTCTACACCAAGATCACCGGTGGGCAGCGCATCGACCTGTTCGGCGCGCGGGTGGAGGAGCTGCCGGAGATCTGGCGGCGGCTGGTGGAGGCGGGCTTCGAGTCGGGGCACGCCTACGGCAAGTCGTTGCGGACGGTGAAGTCGTGCGTGGGGTCGACGTGGTGCCGGTACGGGGTGCAGGACTCGGTGGCGATGGCGATCCGGCTGGAGCTGCGGTACCGGGGGCTGCGCGCGCCGCACAAGCTGAAGTCGGCGGTGTCGGGGTGCGCGCGCGAGTGCGCCGAGGCGCAGAGCAAGGACTTCGGGATCATCGCGACCGAGCAAGGCTGGAACCTGTACCTGGCGGGCAACGGCGGGATGCGGCCCCGGCACGCCGACCTGTTCGCCAGCGATCTGAGCGACGCGGAGCTGGTGCGCTACATCGACCGGTTCCTGATGTTCTACATCCGCACCGCCGACCGGTTGCAGCGCACGGCCTCGTGGCTGGAGGCGCTGGACGGCGGGCTGGACTACCTCCGCGAGGTGATCGTGGAGGACCGGCTGGGCCTGTGCGCCGAGCTGGACGCCGCGATGGAGCGGCACGTGGCGTCCTACTCCGACGAGTGGCGCGCCACGCTGGACGATCCGGACAAGTTGCGGCGGTTCGTGTCGTTCGTGAACGCCCCCGACGTCCCCGACCCGAGCATCGCCTTCGAACCCGAGCGCGATCAGATCAAGCCGGTCCTGGTGGCCGGACCCCGCCTGGAGGTGGCCGCACGATGACCGCCGAGTTGACCGCAGAGCCGTCCGCTCCCCCCGAGACGGCCATGACAGCAGGACAGCCCGCGACGCCGTCGCGCTGGCACGCGGTGTGCCGCTACGGCGACCTGACCCCCGAGCGGGGCGCGTGCGCGATCGTGGAGGGCGCCCAGGTGGCGATCTTCCGGACGTTCGACGGCGCGCTGCACGCGGTGGGGAACCTGGACCCCTTCAGCGGCGCGCAGGTGATCTCGCGCGGCATCCAGGGCACCCGCGGCGGCGCGCCGGTGGTGGCCTCGCCGATGTACAAGGACGTGTTCGACCTGCGGACCGGGCGCTGCGCGGACGATCCGGCGGTGGCGCTGCCGGTCTACGCGATCCGCCGCGCGGCCGGCGACCGGGTGGAGGTGGCGGTTCCCGATGGGCACCGACAGTGAGCCGCTGGCGGGGTTCGCCGTCGGGGTGACCGCGGCCCGCCGGCACGAGGAGCTGGCCTCGCTGCTGGAGCGGCGCGGGGCGCGGGTGGTGCACGCTCCAGCGATCCGGCTGATCCCGCTGGCCGACGACGCCGAGCTGCTGGCGGTGACGCGCGAGTGCGTGGACCGGCCGCTGGACCACCTGGTGGTGACGACCGCGATCGGGTTCCGGGCGTGGCTGGAGGCCGCCGACGGGTGGGGGCTGCGGGACGCGCTGGTGGCGCGGCTGGAGCGCACGACGCTGCTGGCGCGCGGTCCCAAGGCGCGGGGCGCGATCCGGTCGGCGGGGTTGCAGGAGCACTGGTCGCCGGGGCCGGAGAGTTGCGCGGCGGTGCTGAAGCACCTGCTGGAGCAGGATCTGGTGGGCACGCGGGTGGCGGTGCAGCTGTACGGCGAGGAGTTGCCGGAGTTCACCGGGGCGTTGCGGGCGGCGGGCGCGGAGGTGGTGGAGATCCCGGTGTACCGGTGGTCGCGCACCGACGACGCGACGCCGTTGCGGCGGCTGGTGGGGCAGGCGGTGGCCGGGACGGTGGACGCCATCGCCTTCACCAGCGCGCCGGCGGTGTCGGCGACGCTGGCGGTGGCGGCCGAGGACGACTTGGAGGAGCCGCTGCTGGAGGCGTTGCGGACCCACGTGGTGGCGGCGTGCGTGGGGCCGGTGACGGCGCGGGCGCTGACCGAGCGCGGGGTGCCGACGGTGCAGCCGGAGCGGGCGCGGATCGGGGCGCTGGTGCGGGCGCTGGTGGCGGACCTGCCGCGCAGCCGGGCGCGGCGGTTGCAGGTGCGGGGGTTCGCGCTGGAGTTGCGCGGGCACGCGGTGGTGCTGGACGGGCAGTTGCGGCCGATCGCGCCCGCGCCGATGGCGATCCTGCGGGCGCTGGCGCGGCGGCCGGGGCACGTGGTGTCGCGGGCCGAGTTGTGCGGGGTGTTGCCGAGCCGGTTGATGGCGTCGGGTGCGCCGTGGACGCGGGAGGGCGCGCGCAGCGGGCTGCGGGAGGCGCGGCCGCAGGCCGACGAGCACGCGGTGGAGATGGCGGTGGCGCGGTTGCGGCGCGGGCTGGGCCGGTCGGGGATCGTGGAGACGGTGGTGAAGCGCGGTTACCGGCTGGCGTGCGATCCGGTGCGGGCGGAAGTCCGTGGCTGACGTGACGGAGGAGGGCGTGCCGACGCTGCTGGCGGTGGCGCACGGCACGCGCCGTCCGGCGGGCCCGGAGACGGTGCGGGCGTTGCTGGACCGGGTCCGGGCGCTGCGCCCCTGGCTACGCGTGGCCGAGTCCTACGGCGAGCTGGCCGAACCCGTTCTGGAGACGGCCTTACACCGCATCGACGGCCCGGTGGTGGCCGTGCCACTCCTCCTGGCGCGCGGCTACCACGCGCTGGTGGACTTCCCCGGCCGGGTGGAGCGCTGGTGCCCCGACGCGGTGACGGCCCGTCCGCTGGGCCCGCACGCGCTGCTGGCGGCGGCCATGTCCGACCGTGTGGCCGACCGCCTGGACGTCCGCGACGCCGACGCGGTGGTGCTGGGCGCGGCCGGTTCGTCCGATCCGGCGGGTCTGGCGGACGTCCGTGCCGCCGCGCGCCTGCTGTCGCGCCGCCTGCGCCGTCCGGTGCCGTGGGGCCTGGTCGCCGCCGACGGCCCGCCGCTGGCCGAGGTGGTGGCCGAGCAGCGCCGCCGTGGCGCGCGCCGCGTCGCGGTGGCGTCCTACGTGCTGGCGCCGGGGATGTTCCACGAGCGCATGAAGGCGTGCGGGGCCGACGTGGTGGCCGAGCCGATCGGCGCGCACGACGCGCTCGCCCGGCTGGTGCTGCGGCGCTTCGACGAGGCGCGGCTGAGCGCGGCGGTGGCGGTGCCGGTGGCGTGAGGGGAGTCCGAGACACCCGGTGACGGCCGCCCTAGGCTGGAGGGGGAGGCCGTCATGCCGGAGAAGACCTCGTACGAACCGGGCGCGCCCTGCTGGGTGGACCTGGTGACCCCCGACCTGGCGGCCGCCGGGGCGTTCTACACCGGCCTGTTCGGCTGGCACGCCCATCCCGGCGGCGACCGGGAGCGCGGCCACACGCTGCTGAGCCTGGACGGCGACCCGGCGCGGCCGGTGGCGGCGATGATGTTGCACGTCCCCGAGGCCCCGCCCGGCACCCCGGCGCTGTGGACCACCTACGTGTCGGTCGCCGACGTGGACGCCGCCGCGGGCGCGGTCGTCGCGGCGGGCGGCCGGGTGTTCCTGGGCCCGATGGAGGTGCCGGGCATGGGCCGCTTCGCGATGGTGTTCGACCCGCACGGCGCGCACCTGGGCCTGTGGCAGCCGGGCGGCTTCACCGGCGCGGCCGTGGTGGACGAGACCGCCGCCTACACCTGGAGCGAGCTGGCCACGCGCGACGCCGGGACCGCGACGGCGTTCTACGGCGCGACGCTGGGCTGGCGGGGCGCGGGCTACACCTTCGAGGGCACCGACTACACCGAGTGGAAGACCGGGGCGGGCACGCCGGTGGCCGGGATGGTGCTGATGGACGGCCGCTGGCCGCCGGAGGCGCGCCCGCACTGGGCGGTCTACTTCGCGGTGGCCGACTGCGACGCGGTGGCGGTCCGGGCGGCCGAGCTGGGCGGCGCGGTGGTGCTGCCGCCCGCCGACCTGCCGGTGGGCCGCTTCGCGGTGCTGGCCGACCCGCAGGGCGGCCTGTTCTCGGTGATGCAGCCCCCGTCGTGACCCGCCCCGGCCCGTACCGGAAACGGCCTTGACGCTCGGAACGGGCCGCTCCTAGCGTGGGACGGCTGACCAACGCCACTCCGGGGGGACGCATGTCGGACGAGCGACCGGCCATCGAGGTGGACGGCCTGGTGAAGCGGTTCGGCGACGTGGAGGCGGTGCGCGGCATCGGGTTCTCGGTGCGTCCCGGCGAGGTGTTCGGGTTCCTGGGCCCCAACGGCGCGGGCAAGAGCACCACCATCAACATGTTGTGCACCCTGCTGCGCCCCAGCGCGGGCCGCGCGCGGGTGGCCGGGCACGACGTGGTGGCCGAGCGCGACGACGTGCGCCGCAACATCGGCCTGGTGTTCCAGGACCCGACCCTGGACGGCTACCTGACCGGCGAGCAGAACCTGCGCTTCCACGCCGAGCTGTACGGGGTGCCGCGCGCCCTGACCGCCGACCGGATGCGGCAGGTGCTGGAGATGGTGGGGTTGTGGGACCGGCGCGGCGACCGGGTGGAGACCTACTCCGGCGGCATGAAGCGCCGCCTGGAGATCGCCCGGGGCCTGCTGCACTCGCCGCGCGTGTTGTTCCTGGACGAGCCGACGGTGGGCCTGGACCCGCAGACCCGCGCCTCGATCTGGGAGTACATCCGGCACCTGAAGGACGCCGAGCAGATCACGATCTTCCTCACGACTCACTACATGGACGAGGCCGAGTACTGCGACCGGATCGCGATCATGGACTCGGGGCGGATCGTGGCGCTGGACACCCCCGGCGCGCTGAAGGAGGGCGTCGGCAAGGACCGGGTGCAGATCCGCACCGCCGACGACACCGCCGCGATCGCGGCGCTGCGCGAGCGCTTCGACCTGGAGGCGACCCTCGCCGAGGGCGTGGTGACGTTCGCGGTGCCCTCGGGGGAGGCGTTCGTGCCGCGCCTGTTCGCCGAGCTGGGCGTGCCGATCGTGTCGGTGAGCGTGTCCCGCCCCTCGCTGGACGATGTGTTCATGAAGTTCACCGGCTCCACCATCCGCGACGCCGAGGGCTCGGCCACCGACTGGATGCGCATGGCCATGCGCGGCCGCCGCTGAGAGTCGCCTCCCAGCGGCGGCCGGGCCGGGCTACCTGACGTTGACGCGGACGCCGCCGGAGAAGGGCGAGTCGTGCAGCTCCAGCACCGACGGCTTGACGTCGCGGGGCACGTCGAACACGACCACGCCCTTGACGCTGTTGCCGGGGTTGATCTGCTCGTAGAGCGACTTGGACGACTCCAGCCACACCGCGGCCTCGTCGCTGGCGCTGTACTCCTTGCCGCCCGCCAGCAGCTTCTGGGCCGAGCCCATGAACGTCTGCGCCTCCTTGGCGTGGTTGGTGACCGAGAGGCTGACCAGGACGAACTTGCCCTGAGGGTCGGCGCCGACGTACTGGTCGCCGATGCGGGTGGTCCTGGTGGCCAGCTTGGTGACCCTGAAGGTGAGCTTGCCGTCCTTGGCGGGCTGCCCGATCCCGGCGGCCGCGGCCTGCCGCTGCGCGGGCTTGCCGCTCGCGCCGGAGTCGCCCGAGGCGGCCTGGTCGGCCGGGGGCTGGCAGGCGGTGGCGGCGAGGGCGAGGGCCAGCGCGCCGGCGGTGAGGGGGAGGGTCCTGACCATGGCGGTCTCCTAGGGGCGAGGCGTCGGGAGGTTCGAACCGATGAGACGCGCGCGGGGGCGAGATGGTTACCGCTCGTTATCTCATTGCAACCCAAAGTGACCGCTATGCGGCATATGACCCGCTTGCGAGGTGGCGGAACCGGAGCCGGTACGTTGGTCCCCATGGCCGCAGAACAGGCAGACGCCAAGGTCGAACTCGCCGCAACCCGCCACGCCAAGGCCCAGGCCGAGGCCGAGGCGGCCCTCGACGACCTGTGGCAGGCCATCGAGGCCGCCGCCCGGGACGGCCGCACCACCGACCAGCTCGCCGAGGTCACCCCCTTCACCGGCGCGCAGATCCGGCGTCAGCTCCGCAAGCGCGGCGTCCGGCCCGCCAAGGGCGGATCCAGGCTGCGCAGGGGATAGAACGCGGGCGGAAAGTAAGGCCGCCCCGCCTCCTTGAAGGAGGCGGGGCGGCCTTCGCCGTTCCCCGACGCCGCGTCACGCGGCGCCCGGTCGGTGTTCAGTTTCGGTGTTCGGTTGCTGCTCAGACGGTGTCCGGCCGGTCGGGATCGTCGTCCTCGACGCCCTCCAGCGGCACGCCGTGCCGGGTGCCGCCCTCGGTCTCGTAGCCCTCGGTGGCGCTGCCGGTCCCGGGGACGACCCGGTCCCGGGGCGTCTCCTCCCAGCCGGAGTGCGCGCCGCGACCCGGATCGTCGCGGTCGTGGCGTTCGGGCCGCTGCTCGCTCATCGCCGCCTCCGCGCCCGGTCAGCCGGTCGGCACCGCGTCGCGGGCCTTGTCCTTGACGGTGTCCTTCATGTGCGCCATCGCCTCGTGGGGACCGGTGTCGCCCCACTGCTCCTCCAGCCGCATGGCGGTGCCGAGGGCGAAGAACGTCGGCGCCCACTCGCCGATGAACAGGCCCCAGCGGTCGGCGCGGTCGACGCCGGCCGCCTCCATCTTCTTGGACGCCATCCACGACACCACGGTCAGACCGATCGACCCGAACCCCATGGCGTACATCACGCGTGAGGACAGACCCTTCTTGCGCAGGGCGTTGAGCATGCCGCTTCCTCTCGAACATTCGTCGATGTCACGAATTTCTGTCAACGTGGCGGTTCCCGCTGGTTCGGATTGCTACGGCCATGCGCTGGTCAAGTCCGCCCTTGGTGGGGCCCGGCCGGCTCCGGCGGCGATATCGGGCTGACGTCCGCCCCGCGCGGTGGTTTGCTGGACGGCGGCAGGGCGGCGGCGCGGGGACCGCCGGGGACCGACGACGGGGAGGACCGCCGATGGGGACCGCGACACGACAGGCGCCCGTGGTCCGGGTCCGGGTGCCCGAACGCAGCGTGCGGCACGACGCCCGCGCCGTGAAGATCGTGCTGCACCGCGAGCTCATCCGGTTCTGGCGCGACCGGATGCGCCTGGTGTCGGGGCTCGTCCAGCCGGTGTTGTGGCTGCTGGTGATGGGCACCGGGCTGTCGAACCTGATGGCGCGCGGCGGCGGCGCCGACGGCCGGATCGACCTGAAGACCTTCATCTTCCCCGGCGTCTGCGCCATGTCGGTGATGTTCACGGCCATGTTCTCGGCCGGGTCGATCGTGTGGGACCGCGAGTTCGGGTTCCTGCGCGAGATGCTGGTCGCGCCGGTCAGCCGCGCGGCGATCGTGGTCGGCAAGTGCTTCGGCGGCGCGCTGGTGGCCACCCTGCAGGGCACGGTGATCCTGGCGCTGGCCGGGCTGGCGGGCGTCCCCTACGACCCGCTGCTGCTGCTCCAGATGCTGGGGCTGATGTTCCTGGGCGCGTTCGCGCTGACCGGGTTCGGGGTGATGCTGGCCGCCCGCATCAGGACCATGCAGTCGTTCTTCGCCGTCATGCAGATGGCCATGATGCCCATGATGTTCCTTTCGGGCGCCCTGTACCCGCTGAACGGGCTGCCCGCCTGGCTGAGCGTGCTGACGCGCCTGAACCCGCTCACCTACGCCGTCGACCCCCTGCGCCAGGCCGTGTTCGCCCACGGACGTCGCCCCGGCCCTGGCGCGCACCTTCAACCCCGGCGTCACCTGGAACGGGTGGCACGTGCCGGTCTGGCTGGAGGTGCTGCTGGTGGCGGCCATGGGCGTGGGCCTGATGGGCGTGGCCGTCCTGGAGTTCCGCCGGGGCGACTAGCGGCCGCCACCACCGAAAACGCCGCGCCATGTGCCCTGAAAGTGCCCTGACGGGTGGCTCGCTAGCAGGCCCCCGGGCCCGGGACGCCGCCCGGCCGCGGCCCCGCCAGCCGGGGTTCCCAGTACAGCGCCGCCTCCCGGTCGGCGGCGTCGCAGCCGCACTCGCGGGCGTGCCGGGTGCGCGAGGCCGCCCGCCGAGCCAGCGCCGACGCCCGCACCGCCGCGCAGCCGCAGTGGTGGGCCACCGCCGCGCCCGACACCGCGCCGACCGCCGGGCCCGCCGCCGCGCAGTCGCACAGCGGCGACCCGCGCGACTCCAGCTCGTCGGCGAGCGCGGCGCGCTGGGCATCGGTGATGACCGTCATGTGCGAATCCTCCCGCTTTCGGGCGGGAAAGGGGGGAGGAACGCGCAAGGCCCGCCGGAACATCTCCGGCGGGCCTCGCAGCGGCTCACATCGTCCGGCTCACATCGTCCGGCTCACACCGTCAGACCGCGAAGTCCAGCAGCGGCCGCGCGTTGCTGGGGTGGCGCAGCTTGGACAGCGACTCCTTCTCCAGCTGGCGGATGCGCTCGCGGGTCAGCCCGAGGGCCTTGCCGATCTCGTCCAGGGTGCGCGGCGTGCCGTCGTACAGCCCGAACCGCATCGCCATGATCTTGGCCTCGCGCGGCGACAGGATGTCCAGCGTGCGGCGCAGCTGGTCGGCCATCAGCTGGCGGTCCACCAGCTCGGCGGCCTCGGGGCTGTCGGTGTCCTCGATCAGGTCGCCGATCCGGGTCTCGCCGTCCTCGCCGATGGTGGAGTCCAGGCTGATCGGCTGGCGGCTGGTGCGCAGCAGCTCGCGGACCTGCTCGGGACTCTTGTCCAGCTCCACCGCCAGCTCCTCGGGGGTGGGCTCGCGGCCCAGCCGCTGGTGCATGTCGCGCTCGACCCGGCTCAGCTTGCTCAGCATCTCCAGCACGTGCACCGGCAGCCGGATCGTGCGGGCCGAGTCGGCGAAGCCGCGCTGGATGGCCTGGCGGATCCACCACATCGCGTAGGTGGAGAACTTGTAGCCCTTGGAGTAGTCGAACTTCTCCACCGCGCGGATCAGGCCGAGGTTGCCCTCCTGCACCACGTCCAGCAGCGACAGGCCGCGGTCGGAGTACTTCTTGGCGACCGACACCACCAGCCGCAGGTTGGCCTCCAGCATGTGGGACTTGGCGCGGCGGCCGTCGGCGGCCACCCACTCCAGGTCCATGCGGGCCTGCGGGGTCAGCTTCTCGGTCTCCAGCTTGTGCTCGGCGTACAGCCCGGCCTCGATGCGCTTGGCCAGGTCGACCTCCTGCTCGGCGGTGAGCAGCTGGCGGCGGCCGATGGCCTTGAGGTAGGTGTGCACCGAGTCGCCCATGGCCGTAGAGGTGTCGTCCAGGTCGGCGATCTCGGGCTCGGCGGACTCGACCTCGGTGACCTCGAAGGAGTCCTCGGCGTCGGTGTCCTCGGCGTCGACGTCGGCGGGCTCGGGGGCGGCCTTGACCGCGCCCTTGCGGGCGGCGCGCCGGGCGGCGGGGGCCTTCAGGGCGGTGGGCTGGGCGGCCTCCTCGCCCTCGGCGCCCTCGGCGCTCTTGGCGGCCTTGCCCTTGGCGGTGCTCCCGGACTCCGTTTTGGCCTTACCCTTGGTCGCGGCGGTCCGCGCGGCGGGCTTGCGCTTGGCGGACTCGTCCTCGCTGGCGAGGCTGATCCCGTTCTCCGACAGCTCCCGCAGGATCGACCGGCCCTGGGCGGGGCTGATCCCGGCGGCCTCGAACGCTTTGCGGACCTCGTCGAGCGAGAGGCGCCCCTGGGCGCGGCCACGCTCCAGGAGGTCGCCGAGTGCGGAGCCCGACGACTCCGTGAGCGGCGTCTCTACGGCGGTTCGTGGCATGGGACACCCCTCTCCCTTCATGGTTGACGGCGCGACGCGGAGGATTTCGGCTCTGGTGACGCGTGCACTAGACGGAACGTCACCGCCGGTGTTCTTGTTCCCGGGGCACCGGAACAAGCGTCTCACAAGGCACATCCGGAACGTTTCGCAGACCCGGTGTGACCTGCGCGACAACCCCCGCGGCCGCTACCGCGCCGACGGCTCCGGGGGCTCCGGCGGGGCCGCGTGCCCGACGTCCATGCCCGTGCCGCCCATGCCCGTGCCGGGCGGGACCTCCCCGAGCGGGCCGCCGTAGCGGGCCACCACCCGGGCGCGCAGGTCGGGGTCGTCGCGGGGGACCGGCTCCAGGAACACCTCGTCGATCTCCTCGTGCCGCTCGCGCAGCTCGTGCGACAGGCGCACGCAGGCCCGCTCCACGTCGGCGGCCGTCAGGTCGTCGCGGAAGTCCAGCCGGGCGCACACCAGCACCTGGTCGGCGCCGACGGTCATGGTGATGATGTCCACCAGCCACTCCACCTCCGGGGCCGCGGCGAGCCGGGCGCGCACGTCGGTGACGATCCGCGGGTCGGCCTGGTTGCCGACCAGCAGGTTCAGGTTGATGCGGCCCAGCACCAGCGCCACCGCCGTCAGCAGCACGCCGATCAGCACCGAGCCGACGCCGTCCCAGATCGCCGAGCCGGTGAGCTGGTGCAGGCCGAGGCCGGCGAACGCCAGCAGCAGGCCCAGCAGCGCCGCCGAGTCCTCCAGCAGCACGCTGATGGAGGTGGGCTCGTCGGTGCGGCGCACGTAGGCGAGGAAGGGCAGGCCCTCCTCCCGGGCGGCGGCGCGGACCTGCCGCACCGCCTGCTGCCAGGAGATCCCCTCCAGCACGAACGACACCCCCAGCACGACGTAGCCGACCAGCGGGTCGGCCTCGTCGGCGGTGCGGTGGCCCAGCAGGGTCTCCACGCCCTGGTAGAAGGCGAACAGCGCGCCCATGCCGAAGATGGCGACGGCGACCAGCAGGGTCCAGATGTAGCGTTCGCGGCCGTAGCCGAGGGGGTGGCGGCGGTCGGCGGGGCGGCCGCTGCGGCGCAGCCCCACCAGCAGCAGGACCTCGTTGAAGGTGTCGGCGATGGAGTGGGCGGCCTCGGCGGCCATCGACGCCGACCCGGTGACGACCGCGGCGATGATCTTGGCGACGGCGATGCCCAGGTTCGCGCCCAGGGCCAGCAGGACCGTCAGGTTGCTCTCGTGTTGTTGTTCGGCCATGGCCGCCCTTCCCCCGGTGATCAGGGTGGTCATGCCCGGGTCCGGGGGAGATGACACGGGATGTGACCGAGGGGACCCGGGGACGCCCGGGAACGGCCGCGACCTCCCCCGTCAGCCCCGGCGCAGCAGTTCGCGGTCGGGCTTGCCGGAGGGCAGCAGCGGCAGGGCGTCCATCACCTGGAGCTCGTGGGGGGCGGCGTAGACGGGCAGGGTGGCGCGCACCCACTCGCGCAGCTCCTCCAGGCGCGGGGCGCGGTCGCCTGCGGGCACCACCACGGCCGTGACGCGCTGGCCCCACTCGGGGTCGGGGCGGCCGACCACGACGATCTCGGCGACGCCGGGGTGGCGGCCCAGCACGTCGGCGACCTCGCCCGCCACGACCTTCTCGCCGCCGGTGTTGATGACGTCGTCCACGCGGCCGCGCACCCGCAGCCGCCCGTCCTCGACCGCGCCGAGGTCCTGGGTGAGGAACCAGTCGCCGTCGCGGACCTCGCGGGTGAGGGCGGGGCGCAGCCGGTAGCCGGTGAACAGCACGGGCCCGGCGACGCGGATGCGGCCGTCCTCGCCGGTGGCGACGCGCACGCCGTCCAGCGGCACGCCGTCGTAGGCGCAACCGCCGCAGGTCTCGCTCATGCCGTAGGTGGTGAACACCCGGCCGCCGCGCTCGCGGGCGGCCGCCAGCAGGCCCGCCGGGGCGGCCGCGCCGCCCAGCAGGATCGAGCGGAATCCGGACAGGTCGGCTCCGGCCTCGATCAGGCGGCGCAGCTGGGTGGGCACCACGGCCAGGTGGTCGGCGCCCGCGCCGATGACGGCGCGGGGGTCGAAGCGGGGCTGGATGACCGGCTCGGTTCCGGCGACCAGGGCGCGGACCAGCACCTGGACGCCGGCGATGTGGCTGGTGGGCAGGCAGCACAACCAGCGGTCGCCGGGCGCGGCGCCGACGCGGTCCAGGGTGGCGGCGGCCGAGTGGCGCAGCGCGGCCCCGGCCAGCTCGACGATCTTGGGGGTGCCGGTGGAGCCGGAGGTGGCGATCAGCACGGCGGTGCCGGGGTCGACCGGGATCCCGGCGATGGGGACGCAGGCGCTGCGCGGCCGGGCGGGCTCCACGCCGTCGGCGGTCTCGACCGCGTGCGGGGCCAGGGCGTCCAGCAGGGCGCGCAGGGCGGGCGCGGGCAGGTCGGGCGACAGCGGGCAGATCGCCGGGCCGGTGCCGTCCAGCGCCGCGGCGAGCGCGGCGAACAGGCGCGGTCCGGGCGGCGCGATGACGGCGTGCAGGCGGCGATCCATGATCTGCCCAGCGTAGACGACCCCGCTGAACACGTTCGAATCGCGGCGCTGTTGAATGGGACATGACCCCGGGATGGCCACGTTTCCCGTGGTACTACTAAACGTCGAACATGCACGGCAGGGGGGTCAGCGGGTGCGGGTCTACTCCATCCCGATGCGGACGCGGTTCCGCGGTATCACGCAGCGGGAGGGTGTGCTCATCCAGGGACCGGCGGGCTGGGGCGAGTTCTCGCCGTTCGCCGAGTACGGCCCGGCCGAGTCGGCCCGGTGGCTGGCGGCGGCGCGGGAGGCGGCCTTCGACGGCTGGCCCGCGCCGGTGCGCGACCGCGTGCCGGTCAACGTGACGGTCCCGGCGGTCGGGCCGGAGCGCGCCCACGAGATCGTGCGCGCCTCGGGCTGCGGCACCGCCAAGGTGAAGGTCGCCGAGCGCGGCCAGGGCGACGCCGACGACCTGGCCCGCGTGGAGGCGGTGCGCGACGCGATCGGCCCCGGCGGCCGGGTGCGGATCGACGTCAACGGCGGCTGGGACGTCGAGCACGCCGCCCGCATGATCCGCTGGCTGGACCGCTTCGACCTGGAGTACGCCGAGCAGCCCTGCGCCACGCTGGAGGAGCTGGCCCGGGTGCGGCGCATGGTGGACGTGCCGGTGGCCGCCGACGAGTCGATCCGGCGCGCCGAGGACCCGCTGAAGGTCGCGGCGGCCGAGGCCGCCGACATCGCGGTGGTGAAGGTGCAGCCGCTGGGCGGCGTCGCGGCGGCGCTGCGCGTGGCCGAGGCCACCGGCCTGCCGGTGGTGGTGTCCAGCGCCGTGGAGACCTCGGTGGGCCTGGCGGCGGGGCTGGCGCTGGCCGCCGCGCTGCCCGAGCTGCCCTACGCCTGCGGCCTGGCGACGATGGCGCTGCTGGAGGACGACGTGGTCGCCGCTCCGCTGGTCGCCGAGGACGGCATGATCGCGGTGCGGCGCCCGGCCGTGGACGAGACCGCCCTGGCCCGCTGGGAGGTCGGCGGCGAGACGGCCGAGCGCTGGCGGCTGCGCCTGGAGCAGGCCCGCGCCCACCTGGACCCGGCCGGCCCGCAGACCCCCGCGACGATCGAAGAGGCGCGTCGATGAACCCCGCCACCGCCCTGGCCACCGTCCTGGTGGACGAGTTCCTGCGCTGCGGCATGACCGACGTGGTGCTGGCCCCCGGATCGCGGTCGGCGCCCCTGGCGCTGGCGCTGTACCACGCCGAGCAGGCGGGCCGGGTGCGGCTGCACGTGCGCGTGGACGAGCGCTCGGCGTCGTTCCTGGCGCTGGGCATGGCCAAACGCTCGGCCCGGCCGGTCGCGCTGATCTGCACCTCCGGCACCGCCGCCGCCAACTTCCACCCCGCGGTGATCGAGGCGCACGAGTCGGGCGTGCCGCTGATCGTGCTGACCGCCGACCGGCCGCCCGAGCTGCGCGACACCGGCGCCAACCAGACCGTCGACCAGGTCAAGCTGTACGGCACCGCGGCGCGCTGGAGCACCGAGATCGGCGTGCCGGAGAACCGGCCCGGCATGGTCGCCTACTGGCGGTCGCTGGTCAGCCGCGCCTGGGGGCTGGCGCAGGCGCCGGTGGCCGGGCCGGTGCACCTGAACGCCGCCTTCCGCGAGCCGCTGATCCCCGACGGCGACGAGTCGTGGTGCGAGCCGCTGGACGGCGACGCGACCGGCGCCTGGACCAAGATCCGGGCGGCGACGCCGGGCTCGGTGCTGCACGTGCCGCCGACCCGGCGCGGGGTGCTGGTGGTCGGCGACGGCGCGGCCAACGTCAAGCGGTACGTGGCGGCGGCGTCGATGGCGGGCTGGCCGGTGCTCGCCGAGCCCAACGGCAACGCCCGCTACGGCGACCACGCCCTGTCGGCGCACCACTTCCTGCTGGGCGTGCCGGAGTTCGTGGAGCGGCACCGGCCCGAGGTGGTGGTGACCATCGGCAAGCCGGGCCTGTCGCGGCCGCTGCTGTCGCTGCTGCGCCGCGCCGAGGAGCACATCGTGCTGTCGCCGGACCTGTCGCGCTGGCCCGACCCGGTGCGGTCGGCCACCCAGGTCGCCCAGGACATCGAGATCCCGGTGGTGTCGGGCGACGACGCGTGGCTGAAGTCCTGGCGCGCGGCCGACCTGGCGGCGGCCTCGGCGGTGGACGAGGTGCTGGACGCCCACCCGGAGGTGACCGAGCCGCGCCTGGCCCGCGACCTGGTCGCGGGCCTGCCGGGCGGGTCGCTGCTGTTCACCGCCGCGTCCATGCCGATCCGCGACCTGGACCAGGTGATGCGGCCCCGGCGCGGCATCCGCGTGATGGCCAACCGGGGCGCCAGCGGCATCGACGGCCTGGTGTCCACCGCGATGGGCGCGGCGCTGGTGCACAGCGGCCGCTCCTACGCGCTGCTGGGCGACCTGTCGTTCCTGCACGACCAGAACGGCCTGATCCTGGGGCCCGAGGAACGCCGCCCGGACCTGGCGCTGGTGGTGGTCAACAACGCCGGGGGAGGGATCTTCTCGCTGCTGCCGCAGGCGGCGCTGCGCGGCCCGTTCGAGCGGGTGTTCGGCACCCCGCACCAGGTGGACCTGGAGGCGGTCGCGGCGGCCCACCGGCTGCCCTACAAGCGGCTGGAGGCGGCCGCCGACCTGCCCAAGGCGCTGGTGGGGGAGGGGCTGCGGATGATCGAGGCCCGCACCGACCGGGAGGGCAACGCCGTGCTGCACGGCGAGATGCGCCAAGCCGCGCACCACGCGGTGCGCGGCCTGCTCGCGAGCTGAGGAGGGGGCGGGACGCCGCCGGGGACGGCGGAGCCGTCCCTCCTTTTTATCTCAGCACTCAACTTACAATGTAAAGGTGGTGGCTGGAGATGGATATCCATCTCCAGCCACCATCCAAAAACCTCCACAACGAAAAGCGCGCAGAATCGGGGAGCGGTTCAGTCGACCAGGCGGGCGCGCAGGGCGGCGGTGTCCTCGTCGGTCCAGCCGCGGGTGGTCAGCCAGGCGGTGACGCCGCCGTGCTCCTCGTCCAAGCGGGTGAGGAACTTGTCCATGATCGCGGCGTGCGGGGTGTGGCTGTCGGCGGGCCGGGAGTCGAGGTCGGCGGCGTAGGTGTCGCTGGCGCGCAGGCGGTCGAGGATCTGGGGGAGGCGCTCGCCGGTCTGGGCGTAGTCGGTGACGACGGCTTGGCGGGTGACGCCGGCGACGGTGAGGGCCAGGGCGCAGACGACGCCGGTGCGGTCCTTGCCGGCGGCGCAGTGGACCAGGGCGGCGCCGTCGGTGCGGGCCATGACGCGGAGGGCGGCGATGACGGAGTCGGCGCGGTCGCGGAGGTAGCCGAGGTAGTGGCCGGTGGAGCGTTCCTGTTCGGGGCCGTGGTCGCGGCGTTGTTGCCAGGGGAGGACCTTGTCGATGTCGACCGGGCCGGTTCCGGGGGCGTTGCCGTCGGTGGGGGTGTCGGCGGCGACGTCGGTGTGGCGGCCGCCTTCGGAGAACAGGGAGAGGTGGTGGACGGTCACCGAGGGGGTGCGGGTGAGGGGTCCGGGTCCTTCGAGGTGGACTTCGGGGTCGCTGCGCAGGTCGATGACGTTCTTGAGGCGGTAGTGGTCGAGCAGGAGGCGCGTGTCGGTGACGGTGAGGTCCTGGAGGTTGTCGGCGCGCAGGACGCGGCCGAGGCGGGTGGTGCCTCCGTCGGTGGTGGGGAGTCCGCCCAGGTCGCGGACGTTGACCGCACCTTCGAGATCGATCCATCGCGTGCGCTCGCTCATGGGTGGGGACTTTATCGGGGGGCCGTGACCTTTCCTTTACCCGGGGGTCGGGTGGGGGTGGGGTCGCGGGGTTGTCAAGGGGGGTTTGTTCCACCGGTGTCGGGGGGCTGGGCCCCGTGTGCGGGGGGCGGTGGGCGGTCAGGCTGGAGGCCGTCAGTGATGGTCTAGCTCGCGGGAGTGAGGAGGGGTGGGACCTGGGAGCCAGGTGGTGGATGGCTCCGTTGCGGGGCGACCGCTCGGTGCTCGGGTCCTTAGGTTCGTGGTGTGGGCGCTGTCGCGCCCGGTCCGTGCCTGGTCGGGGGTTGGCCCGGCCGTCCCGCCCTGTTCGCTTCGGCTCGTCTTCTGGAGGACTGTATGACCCTCGCCGTGACCGACCCGCCCGTGCGGACGGCCAGTGATTTCGGGCCGTTGGCGAAGCGGGTGCGTGCCGCCGGGCTGCTGGAGCGCCGTCGGGGTTACTACGTGCGGGCGATCGGGTTGAACCTGGCGGCGACGGCGGGTGTGTGGGCGCTGGTGGGGTGGGCGTCGGCGTCGTGGTGGGTGGTGTTGCTGGGGGTTCCGCTGGCGTTGTTGTCGACGCGGACGGGGTTCCTGGGGCATGACGCGGGTCATCGTCAGATCGCGAGGTCGCCGCGGGTGAACCGGGCGCTGGGGTTGTTCCTGGGCGATGTGATGTTGGGGATGGGGTACGGGTGGTGGAACGACAAGCACAACCGGCATCACGCGAATCCGAACCATGTGGACAAGGACCCCGATGTGGGGGAGGGCGTGCTGGCGTGGACGCGTGAGCAGGCGGGTCGGCGTCGGGGCGCGGGGGCGTGGTTGATCCGGCACCAGGCGGGGTTGTTCTTTCCGCTGCTGTTGCTGGAGGGGTTGAATCTGCAGGTCAGCAGTGTGCTGTATCTGCGGGGCAAGGCGTGGCGGGAGCGGTTGCTGGAGGGGACGCTGCTGGCGGTGCACCTGGTGGGGTATCTGGTGCTGGCGTTCACGTTGTTGTCGCCGGGGAAGGCGATCGTGTTGATGATGGTGCACCAGGGGTTGTTCGGGGTGCATCTGGGGGCGGCGTTCGCGCACAACCACAAGGGGATGGCGATGCCGGGTCCGGACGAGAAGTGGGATCACTTGCGGCGGCAGGTGTTGACGTCGCGGAACGTGCGCGGGGGTGTGGTGAATGACTGGTTGCTGGGTGGGTTGAACTACCAGATCGAGCACCATCTGTTCCCGAGTGTGCCGCGGCCGGTGTTGCGGCGGTTGCAGCCGATCGTGCGGGAGCACTGTGAGCGGGTGGGGCTGCCGTACACGGAGACGGGGATGGTCGAGTCGTACCGGCAGGCGCTGGGGCACATGCACGAGGTGGGGGAGCCGCTGCGGGGCTGAGGGTCCTGCCTGCGGAGGGTTCCGCCGCGTGGGGTCGTGGGGGCGCGTAGGCTTGGGCGGTTATGCCTGAGGGACACACCATTCATCGTTTGGCCGCCGAGCATCGGGAGATGTTCGGCGGCCGTGTCGTGCGTGTCGAGAGTCCGCAGGGGCGGTTCTCGGAGGGGGCGGCGCGGTTGGACGGCCGCCGTCTGTTGGAGGCCGACGCGCATGGCAAGCATCTGTTGTTGGGGTTCGAGGGTGAGCGGGTGTTGCACGTTCATCTGGGGATCTACGGGAAAGTGGCGTTCGGGGGGTTGCCGGTGCCGGCTCCGGTGGGGGCGGTGCGGTTGCGGCTGGTGGGTGCGGGCGGGTATGCGGATCTGCGGGGGCCGAACGCGTGCGAGCTGCTGGAGCCGGGTGAGGTGAAGGTGCTGCACGACCGGCTGGGGCCTGATCCGTTGCGGGCGGACGGCGATCCGGAGCGGGCGTGGCGGCGGGTGCGGCGGAGCCGGACGTCGATCGCGGCGTTGTTGATGGATCAGTCGGTGGTGGCGGGTCCGGGCAACATCTACCGGGCGGAGGTGTTGTTCCGTCAGGGGGTGCATCCGCTGGTGGCGGGGCGGGACCTGGGGGCCGGTGAGTGGGCGCGGATCTGGGCGGATCTGGTGGTGCTGATGGCCGAGGGTGTGCGGACGGGGCGGATCGACACGGTGCGGCCGGAGCACATGCCGGAGGCGATGGGGCGGGCGCCGCGGGTGGACGGTCACGGTGGTGAGGTGTACGTGTACCGGCGTGCGGGGTCGGGGTGCCTGGTGTGCGGGAGCGTGGTGCGGGCCGAGGTGCTGGTGGGGCGGAACCTGTTCTGGTGTCCGGGGTGCCAGCCGGAACGTTGATCGCCCGGTCGGCCGGCCCGCACAACGACGGGCCGGCCGGGGGTGGGGTCAGCGGGTGCTGTCGGCCGTGTTGTCGGCCGTGTTGTCGGCCGTGTTGTCGGCCGTGTTGTCGGCCTGGGCGGGGGCGGCGATGACGTCGTCGGTTGCGTCGTCGGTGGCGGTGGCGGGGGTGCCGGTGTTCTTGCGGGTGGCCAGGGCGTGGGCGAGGGGTTCGGCGGCGCGGGCCAGTAGGGGGCCGACGATGGCCAGGATGAGGACGTAGGCGGCGGCCAGGGGGCCGAGTTCGGCGTTGGTTCCGGCGGCGACGGCGAGTCCGGCGATGACGATGTTGAACTCGCCGCGGGGGATGAGGGCGGCGCCGGCGCGCAGGCGGCCGGGGGTGGAGATGCCGGCGCGGCGGGCGGCGAGCCAGCCGGTGCCGAGTTTGGTGGTGACGCCGGCGAGGGCGAGCAGGGCGGCGATGCCGAGGACGGGGGGCAGGTCGGCGGGGTCGGTGTGCAGGCCGAAGAAGACGAAGAACACGGCGGCGAACAGGTCGCGCAGGGGTTCCAGGAGTTTCTGGGCGCTGTGGGCGAGGGGTCCGGACAGGGCGATGCCGACGAGGAAGGCACCGACGGCGGCGGAGACCTGGAGTTGCTGGGCGATGCCGGCGACCAGGAGGGTGAGGCCGAGGACCTTCAGGAGCAGGACCTCGTCGCTGGGGCTGGCGACGAAGCGTTCGACGAGGCGGCCGTGGCGCAGGGCGACGAACAGGATGACGGTGATGGTGACGGCGGCGATGCCGAGGGCGGTGAGGCCGCCGACGAGTCCGGCTCCGGCGAGCAGGGCGGTGAGGATGGGCAGGTAGGCGGCCATGGCGAGGTCTTCGAAGACCAGGACCGACAGGACGGCGGGGGTCTCGCGGTTGCCGAGCCAGCCGAGGTCGCCGATGACCTTGGCGGTGATGCCGGAGGAGGTGACGTAGGTGATGCCGCCCATGGCGACGGCGGCGACCGGTCCCCAGCCCAGGAGCAGGGCGGCGATGACGCCGGGGGCGGCGTTGAGGGCGAGGTCGGCGAGGCCGACGGGGGCGGAGCTGCGCAGGGTGCCGACGAGTTCGTCGGCGGTGTATTCGAGGCCGAGGGTGAACAGCAGGAGGATGACGCCGACTTCGGCGCCGATGGCGACGAAGTCCTCGCTGGCGCCCAGGGGCAGGACGCCGCCGGAGCCGAAGGCGAGTCCGGCCAGCAGGTAGAGGGGGATGGGGGAGATGGAGAAGCGGACCGAGACGGCGCCGAGCAGTCCGAGGCCGAGGATGATGGCGCCGAGTTCGATGAGTTGGACGGCGGTGTGCACGGGCGGGGGCCTCTATCCGTCGGTGAGGATGGCCGCGACGGCGGCGGTGCCCTCGCCGGTGCCGACGACCATCACGGTGTCGCCGGGGGCGAACAGGAAGTCGGGGCGGGGGCTGGCCAGGACGCGGCCGTCGCGGATGACGGCGACGATGGAGGCGCCGGTGCGGGTGCGGGCCTGGGTGTCGGCGAGGGCGCGGCCGGAGTAGGGGGAGCCGGGGGTGATGGGGATCTGTTCGGTGACCAGTCCCTCGACCTGGCGGTGGAGGTCGGCGAGGCGTTCGACGACGCGGCCGGTGCCGAGGAGTTCGGCGATGGCGTTGGCCTCCTCCGGCGTCAGGGCGACGGTGGCCACGCAGGTGTCGGGGTCGTCCTTGCCGTAGACGACCAGGTCGCGGCGGCCGTTGCGGTGGGAGATCACCCCGAGTTGGCGGCCGCGGGCGGTGGTGAGCACGTGCTGGAGCCCGATGCCCGGCAGGGCGGTGCGTTCGACGTCCACGGTCCCTCTTCACCCGTCAAGTTCCAAAGCGGCGTTGACCACCATAAAGCACGACACAAAGGACTGCATTCCGGGCGTCCGTGATCCGGGCGTGCAGGTCAAGGCGGGGTCAAAGCGGGACCATTTGCAAGGAAAGTAAGCCGGGCGGGGTCAGCCTTCGAGGGCGTACTGCATGGCGCGGAACTTGTTCTGCGCCTCGGCGAGCTCGTCGGCGGGGACCGAGTCGGCCACGATGCCGCAGCCGGCGAACAGGCGGGCGCGGGTGCCGTCGATCTCGGCGCAGCGCAGCGCGATGCCCCACTCGCCGTCGCCGCGCGCGTCCACCCAGCCGACCGGGCCGGCGTAGCGGCCGCGGTCCATGGCCTCCAGCTCGCGGATGAGGTCCAGGGCGGTGTCGGTGGGGGTGCCGCAGACGGCGGGCGTGGGGTGCAGGGCCGCGACGACGTCCAGGACCGAGCGGGCCTCGTTCAGGCGGCCGTGGACGGCCGAGGCCAGGTGCATGACGTTGGGCAGGCGCAGCAGTTCGGGCTGGTCGGGGACCGACAGCTCGGCGCACAGCGGGGCCAGGGCGTCGCGCACCATCTCGGCGGCGTAGGCGTGCTCCTGGCGGTCCTTGGGGGAGGCGAACAGGCGCTCGGCGCGGCGGGCGTCCTGCTCGGGGTCGCCGCCGCGGGCGGTGGTGCCGGCCAGGACCAGGGAGTCGACGCGGTCGCCGGTGCGGCGGATCAGCAGTTCGGGGGTGGCGCCGACCAGTCCGGCGCAGGAGAAGGTGTAGCAGCCGGGGAAGCGGTCGGCCAGGCGGCGCAGCAGCACGCGGGCGTCGATGGGCTCGTCGGCGCGGGCGTACAGGTCGCGCGCCAGCACGGCCTTGCCCAGGCGGCCCGAGCGGATGCGCTCGACGGCGCGTTCGACGGCCTGCTCCCAGGCGGGCGCCGACAGCGCGCCGTCGCTCCAGCTCAGCCGGGACGGGGCGGCCGGTTCGCGGACCAGCGCCAGCGGGTCGGCGTCCGCGCCGACGGTGGTCAGCCACGCCACGCCGTCGCGGCGGCCCACCACCCAGCGCGGCACGATCAGCACCGAGTCGGGGGACTTGGGGTCGAAGCCGAAGCTGCCGAAGGCGACCGGGCCCGAGCCGGGCACCTGGACGGGGTCGTCGACGCTGGCCGCGCCGAACAGCTCGCGCAGCCACCGGTCGGCGGCGGCGAAGCGGTCCTCCCCGCCGGGCAGGCGCAGCCGTGCCGCCTCGCCCCAGCCCACGATGCCCTCGCCGTGCCGGATCCAGGCCAGCGCGGCGGGGTGGGGGAGCCGCGCGACCAGGTCGCCGGGGTCGGCGACCGGGGTGGTGCGGACGACGAGACGATCCGGAACGGTCACGGCGAGCTTCACGCCTGCCACAATACGGGAGAGTTGAACCTGTTCAAACAGGGGAGGCGGTCCGCCTCCTGAGGTGTGCGCCACACGCGGCGGGCGGTGGACGTCCCTCCCTGCGCAACGGCGGCCGGGCCCGCGGCATTCCCGCCCGGCACCCCGCCCCCGGGCAAAACACCAGGTGGAAAGCGTGCGGCGCGGGGACCGCATCACGGTCCCCGCGCCGCGTTCCGCTCGCAGAGGCGCTGGGGCGCTCAGGCCCGGCGGCCGGTGCCCAGCAGCTTCCACGCCCCCGGCAGCAGGCCCGCCGCCAGCAGCACCTTCAGCCCGTCGCCCAGCAGGAACGGCGTGACGCCCAGGCTCAGCGCCTTGCCCAGGTCCACCCCCAGCGACGCCATCAGGTAGGGGACGCCGACCGCGTACATCAGTGCGGTGCCCAGCACCATCGTGCCGACCGTGCGCAGCGGGGTCCGGTCGCCGCCGCGCGCGGCCAGCCGGCCGACCACCGCCGCCGCCAGCACGAAGCCCAGCACGTAGCCCAGCGTCGGCATCGAGGCGCCCGAGGTGCCCTCGGCGAACCACGGCACGCCCGCCATGCCCGCCAGCAGGTACACCAGCATCCCCAGCGCCGCGCGGACCGGGCCCAGCGCGGCGCCGGCCAGCAGCACCGCGAAGGTCTGGCCGCTCACCGGCACCGGCGTGCCGGGGATCGGCACCGCGATCTGCGCGGCGACGCCGACCAGCACGGCCGCGCCCGCGACCAGGCCCAGGTCGCGGGCCAGGGAACCGGGCAGCAGGTCGCCGAGCACGGCCGCGCGCCGCTGAACTGCTTGAGCAGTAGCCACAAAACCCTCCAAAGACGTTGTGTCACGGCGAAACCTAGCGAATCGCCTTACGGAAGGGGATCGGGCGGTCCGCCAAAGCGCAGGCCCGCAGTTTGTCGTCCCTGGTCAAACGCCTGGACCGGCAGCGTCCTCGCGCGGGGCCAGGGTTCCGCGCCGGGCCGTGCGCCGGGTTCAAAGACCAGATTCAGGGCCGGGGTCGGGGCCGGGGTTGCGCGCCAGGTACACCACGTCCGGTTCCCCGCGCGGCACCGGCACCGCCCGCGCCTCCACCGAGCCGAACCGCTCGCGCAGCGCCGCCTCGAACGCCGGGGCCGCGTTCGCGCTCCAGAACGCCAGCACCCCGCCCGCGCCCATCCGCCCCGCCAGGGCCGCCAGCCCCGCGCCCCGGTACAGGCGCGCGTTGCCCGGCGTCACCACCCAGTCCGGGCCGTTGTCGGTGTCCAGGCACAACGCCTCGAACCGCCCGTCGCCCTCCCCGGTGTCCCCGTCGCCCGAGCCGATCCACTCCACGAGGTCGGCGCACACCACCCGCACCCGCGGATCGTCGGCCGCGCCGCGCGAGAACGGCCGCAGCACGTCGCGGTGCCAGGCGATCACCGCCGGTTCCCGCTCCACCACCGTCACCCGCGCGACCGCCGGGTGCGCCACCGCCTCGGCCAGCGAGAACCCCACGCCCAGGCCGCCGATCAGCAGCCGCACCGGGCCCGCCAGCCCCTCCAGCGCCGTGCGGACCAGCAGCCGCTCGGACTCGCCGTTGCGGGTGTCCATCAGGAACACGCCGTTGGAGATGATCTCGAAGTGCTCGCCCGCGCGGCGCAGCACCAGCTCGCCGCCCACCCCCTCGGCGCGCTCCACCACCACCGGCCCGCCGGGCGGTCCGGACGGTGAAAAGGACCGGGAAGACGGGACGGAGGGCGGTGCGGCGGCGTCCATGCCCCCGACCCTAGCCATCCCGCCCGCGCCGCCGCGGGCTCCTGCGCGCGGGGGTGTCCAGAACGCCCGGCTCGGGCTAGTGTGCGGGGCCATGCCGGACCACCGACTTCTGCACGGACGTCGCCTGCTCGTCGTGGGCGCGGGCACCCGCCCCAGCGACGAACCCGATCCCCCCGTCGGCAACGGCCGCGCCATCGCCGTCGCCGCCGCCCGCGAGGGCGCCGAGGTCGCCTGCGCCGACCTGGACGAGACCGCCGCGGCCGGCACCGTCAAGTGGATCACCGAGGACGGCGGCCGCGCCCACGTGCTGACCGCCGACGTCGCCGACCCCGCCGCCTGCGACCGCATGGTCGCCGAGGCCGCCGCGCGCATGGGCGGCCTGGACGGCGTCGTCGTCAACGCCGGCATCGGCGCCGGCTACGGCCTGGGCGGCACCGCCACCGCCGACTGGGACCACGTCCTGGCCGTCAACCTGCGCGCCCCCTTCCTGGTCGCCAAGGCCGCGCTGCCGCTGCTGGCGGGCGGCGCGTCCCTGGTGTTCGTCGGGTCGCTGGCCGGCACCAAGCCCGGCAGCGCCTCCCCCTCCTACGACGCCTCCAAGGCGGGGCTGACCGGCCTGGTCCGCCACATCGCCGCCGAGGGCGCGCCGCAGGGCGTCCGCGCCAACGTGGTCGCGCCCGGCCTCATCGACACCGTCATGGGCCGCGCCGCCTCCGCCGGCAACACCGACCGCGACAAGGTCGCCCGCCTCATCCCGCTGGGCCGCCAGGGCAGCGCCTGGGAGGTCGCCGACGCCGCGGTGTTCCTGCTGTCGCCCCGCGCCTCCTACGTCACCGGCCAGGTCCTGCACGTCGACGGCGGCCTGTCCACCCTCCGCTGACCCTGCCCCCGTGGCGTCGCGCCCGCCGGGCGACCAACGGCCGGCGGCCGGGGACCAAGGTCCTTCGCTCCGCCACTTGCGGCCGGTTAACGTGCGGGTATGAACCAGATCCTTGTCGGCATCGACGAATCAGACCTCAGCACCGCCGCGCTCGACTGGGCGATCGACGAGGCCCGCCGCCGCGGCGCCGGCCTCCGGGTCCTGCACGCCGTGCTGCCCTGGCTGCTGCGCGACCCCGCCGAGGCGGGCACCGACCCCAAGATCGCCGAGATCCGCGAGTGGATGGTCGAGTGCGGCCGCCAGACCCTGGACCGCGGCCTCACCCGCGTCCGCGACCGCGCCCCCGACCTGGAGGCGACCGGCGCCATGGTCGCCGGGCCCTCCTCGCAGGCGCTGGTCCGGGCCGCCGAGGGGGCGCTCATGACCGTCGTCGGCACCCACGGCGCCAACGCCCTGAGCGGGATGGTGCTGGGCTCGGTGGCCTGGCAGGTCGCCGCGCACGCCCCCGGCCCCGTCGTGGTCGTGCGCGGCGACGGCAGCGGACCGCACGGCGAGATCGTCGTCGGCGTCGACGGCTCGGACGGAAGCGACGCCGCGCTCGGCTTCGCCTTCCAGGAGGCCGCGCTGCGCGGCGCGCGGCTGCGCGCCGTCCTCGCCTGGACCTTCCCCATGCCCACCGGCGGACCGGCCGGGTTCGTGCCCGCCGTCTACGACCCGGAGATCGTCGCCGCCGACGAGAGCCGCGTCCTGACCGAGGCGCTGGCCGGATGGCGCGAGAAGTACCCCGAGGTGACGGTGGCGCCCGAGGTCGTGCACGGCACCGCCGCCCGCGTCCTGGGCGGCGCGTCGGCCCGCGCCGACCTGCTGGTGGTGGGCTCGCGCGGCCGCGGCGGCTTCGCCGGCCTGGTCCTCGGCTCGGTCAGCCACGCCATGCTGCACCGCTCCCACTGCCCCGTCGCGGTGATCCGCCCCACCGGCGACGCCTGACCCCGCGCCCGGCCGCACCACCCGGCCGCACCGGCCGCGTCCGCTGATCGCGCTGACCGATCACTGCGGCCGCAGCGCACCCCGACCGCCCCCTTCGCCCAGGGGGCGGTCCCTTTTTTGTCCCCGTCCCGCCGGCCAGAGGTCCCTTGCCGGACCGACCTTCGCCCCTGACCGCGCGGCCACGGCCGGTGATGAGCTGGAGGCGTCCGCACGACAGGAGGGCAGCCCATGGACGCCAGCGGCACCGGCGCTCCCGCCGTCCCGGGCGCCGTTCCCGGCCGTCGGGACAGGCCCGCCAGCTGCGGCGCGGCCCTCCGCACCCGGCGTTTGGCCGTCTGGAACGCCGGGTACGCGCTCGAAGTCCGAAATCTGCCCGCCCCCAGGCCGAGACCACGCTGCGCACACCCGCATGCACACCCGCACGCACACCCGCACCGCGCCAGGCGGCAGGACGGCGTCCACCAGGACGCCCGCCCCGGCGACCCGCCGCCCACCTGCACCGTCAAGGAGCCCCGCCCATGAGCGACGCCCCCACCGGCAGCACCGGCACCGACAGCACGCCCACCGGCACCTCCGTCGACACGTCCGGCACCCCCGCAGGCACTCCCACGGGCACCTCCACGGGCACCGCGGCCGCGCCCTCCGACGACGACCTGCGCCTGGTCGACGCCCACTGGCGCGCCGCCAACTACCTGTCGGCCGGCCAGATCTACCTGCTGGACAACCCGCTGCTGCGCCAGGAGTTGCGGCCCGAGCACATCAAGCCGCGCCTGCTGGGCCACTGGGGCACCTCACCGGGCCTGAACTTCTGCTACAGCCACCTCAACCGCGCCATCACCGCCCGCGACCTCGACATGATCTACATCATGGGGCCCGGCCACGGCGGCCCCTCCGCGGTCGCCAACGCCTGGCTGGAGGGCACCTACAGCGAGGTCTACCCCGACGTCTCCCAGGACGGGCGCGGCATGGCCCGGCTGTTCCGCCAGTTCTCCTTCCCCGGCGGCGTGCCCAGCCACGTCGCGCCCGAGACGCCCGGCTCCATCCACGAGGGCGGCGAGCTCGGCTACTCCCTGGCGCACGCCTACGGCGCCGCGTTCGACAACCCCGACCTGGTGGTGGCCTGCATCGTCGGCGACGGCGAGGCCGAGACCGGCGCGCTGGCCGCCAGCTGGCACTCCACCAAGTTCCTCGACCCCGTCCACGACGGCGCGGTCCTGCCCATCCTGCACCTGAACGGCTACAAGATCGCCAACCCGGCGGTGCTGGCCCGCGTCCCCGAACCCGAACTGCTGCGCCTGTTCGAGGGCTACGGCCACCGGCCCCTGGTCGTCAGCGGCGACGACCCCGCCCCGCTGCACCGCCAGATGGCCGCCGCCCTCGACCGGGCCCTGGACGAGATCGCCGCCATCCAGGCCGACGCCCGCGCCGCCGCGGAAACGGGCACGCCCGCCGAGCGCCGCCCCTGGCCGATGATCATCCTGCGGACCCCCAAGGGCTGGACCGGCCCCCGGCAGGTCGACGGCCTGCCCGTCGAGGGCACCTGGCGCTCCCACCAGGTCCCCCTGTCGGGCGTGCGCGACAACCCCGAGCACCTCGCCCAGCTGGAGGCGTGGCTGAAGTCCTACCGCCCCCACGAGCTGTTCGACGACGACGGCCGCCCCGTCCCCGAACTGCGCGCCCTCACCCCCACCGGCCGCCGCCGCATGAGCGGCAACCCCCACGCCAACGGCGGCCTGCTCCTGCACCCCCTGGACCTGCCCGACTTCCGCGACCACGCCGTCCCCGTCGACAAACCCGGCGCCGCCACCGCCGAACCCACCCGCGTCCTCGGCCGCTTCCTGCGCGACGTCGTCCGCCGCAACCCCCGCACCTTCCGCCTCATGGGCCCCGACGAGACCGCCTCCAACCGCCTGGACGACGTCTTCGACGTCACCGACCGCGTCTTCACCGGCGAGCGCCTGGACACCGACGAGCACCTGGCCCCCCACGGCCGCGTCATGGAGGTGCTGAGCGAGCACCTGTGCCAGGGCTGGCTGGAGGGCTACCTGCTCACCGGACGCCACGGCCTGTTCAACAGCTACGAGGCGTTCGTCCACATCGTCGACGCCATGTTCAACCAGCACGCCAAATGGCTCAAGGTCACCCGCCACCTGCCCTGGCGCGCCCCCGTCGCCTCCCTCAACTACCTGCTGTCCTCCCACGTGTGGCGCCAGGACCACAACGGCTTCACCCACCAGGACCCCGGCTTCCTGGACGTGGTGGTGAACAAGAAGGCCGAGGTCGTCCGCGTCTACCTGCCGCCGGACGCCAACACCCTGCTGTCGGTCGGCGACCACTGCCTGCGCTCGCGCGACTACGTCAACGTCGTGGTCGCCGGCAAGCAGCCCACCCCCACCTGGCTGCCCATGGACCAGGCCGTCCTGCACTGCGCCCGCGGCATCGGCATCTGGGAGTGGGCCTCCACCGACGGCGGCGCCGACCCCGACGTCGTGCTGGCCTGCGCCGGCGACGTCCCCACCCTGGAGACCCTCGCCGCCGCCGACCTGCTCCGCCGCCACCTCCCCGACCTGCGCGTCCGCGTCGTCAACGTCGTCGACCTCATGCGGCTGCAACCCGACTCCGAACACCCCCACGGCCTGTCCGACGCCGAGTACGACGCCATCTTCACCACCGACAAGCCCGTCATCTTCGCCTTCCACGGCTACCCCTACCTCGTCCACCGCCTGGCCTACCGCCGCAACGGCCACCACCACCTGCACGTGCGCGGCTACAAGGAGGAGGGCACCACCACCACGCCCTTCGACATGGTCATGCTCAACGACCTGGACCGCTTCCACCTGGTCATGGACGTCATCGACCGCGTCCCCTCCCTCGGCGGCCGCGTCGCCCACATCCGCCAGCAGATGGCCGACCGGCGCCTGGCCCTGCGCGCCCACACCCGCGCCCACGGCGAGGACGCCCCCGAGATCCGCGACTGGACCTGGCCCTACTGACCGGCCCCACCGAGAAGGGACCACGCCCGTGCGGATCCTCACCGTCAACCCCGGCTCCAGCAGCCTCAAACTCAGCCTGCTGGACGCCGACGACACCGTGCTCGCCGAGACCGGGCTGCCCATGGACGCCCCCGACAGCGCCGGCGAGCATGCCGGCGAACGCCTGGCCGCCGCCGTCGCGCGCCTGCCCCGCCCCGACGCCGTCGGCCTGCGCTTCGTGCACGGCGGCCCCCACCTGGTCCACCCCGTCACCGTCGACGACGAGGTCGCCAAGGAACTCCACACCCTCATCGACCTGGCGCCCCTGCACCAGCCCCTGTCCCTGCACGCCCTCGGCGAGATCGGCCGCGCCCTGCCCGGCGTCCCCGTCGTGGCGTGCTTCGACACCGCCTTCCACGCCGCCCTGCCCGAGGCCGCCACCACCTACGCCCTGCCCGCACCCTGGCGCGAACGCTACGGCCTGCGCCGCTACGGCTTCCACGGCCTGTCCCACGCCTACGCCACCCGCCGCGCCGCGCACCTGCTGGACCACGACCCCGCCGCCCGCCGCGTCGTCGTGTGCCACCTCGGGTCCGGCGCGTCCCTGGCCGCCGTCCACGACGGCAAACCCGTCGACACCACCATGGGCTTCACCCCCCTGGAAGGCCTGGTCATGGCCACCCGCGCCGGCAGCATCGACCCCGGCATCCCGCTGTGGCTCATCAAGCACGGCGTCCCGCCCGAGGAGGTCGCCGACGCCCTGGACCACCGCTCGGGCCTGCAGGCCCTCGCCGGCACCGGCGACATGCGCCGCATCCGCGAGAGCGCCGCCGCCGGCGATCCCCGCGCCGCCACCGCCCTGGACGTCTACCACCACCGGCTGCGCGCCTGCGCCGCCGCCATGACCGCCGCCCTCGGCGGCCTGGACGTCCTGGTGTTCACCGGCGGCGTCGGCGAACACGACCCCCGGCTGCGCGCCCGCGCCACCGCCGGCCTCGCCCACCTCGGCGCCGCCCTCGACCCCGAACGCAACGCCCACGCCAGCGGCGACACCGACCTCACCGCCGCAGGCGCCCGCACCCGCACCCTGGTGATCACCTCCCGCGAGGACCTGGAGATCGCCGCAGGCGTGCGCCAAGCCCTCGGCCACAGCGCCGCATGAGGAACCAGGCGGCGTAAGGAGGCGGCGCAAGGAACCGGGCGGCGCCGCGTCGGGACGGCCGGAAGCCAGGGACGGCCACCACCCGGGGACGGCCGGAACCGGAGGTCAGCCGGCCGGGCAGCCGGCGGCCTCGCCGGCCCTCCGGCCGGGCTGTCCGGGCTGGCGGGGCTGGCCGGGGCGCGGCGGTATGCGGCGGCCCGAAACCGTCTCGGGCCGGATCCGGAGGAACAGGCTGTCGGCCTCGTCGATCCACGGGCTGAGCGGCAGATCCCCCAGCGCCGCCAGCTCCGCCGCGCCGGTCACCGGGCGGGCGTGCCCCACCACCACGACCGACCAGCCGCTGCGCGTGACCGCGTCGTACTCGTCGGCCTCGAACGCCACCACCGCGTTGCGCGCCGCCACGGCCAGCCGCGACGACGCCGAGGTGCGGATCACGATGTCGCCGCCGCGCATCGAGAAGTTGACCGGCTGGACCGCCGGCAGCGCCCGGTCGGTGAACACGATCCGCCCCAGCGGCGCGCCCGCCAGCAGGGACCGGCATTGGTCGGCGTCCAGGACCTCAAGGCCCCCACGGTCGTAGCGCGTGCGGTCGTAGTGCATGGAGTCAAGGCTCGCCGCCGCGCCGCCGCGCCACCAGAGACCAAGGTCCCTTCCCCGGGGCCCGTCCGCCCGGACGTCCCGCCGGGGCCGGTCAGCGCCCGCCGAGACCGTTGTCGCCCCGCGCGTCGGCCTTGAGCTGCGCGGCGAACGCGGCCGCCTGCGTGCGGCGGCTCATGTTCAGCTTGGCGAACAGGTTGGACACGTAGTTCTTGACGGTCTTCTCCGCCAGGTACATGCGCTCGCCGATCTGCCGGTTGGTCAGCCCCTCGCCGATCAGCTCCAGGATCTGCCGCTCCTGGTCCGACAGCGCCGCCAGCGGGTCCTTGCGCTCCTGCCGCTCGCGCAGCCGCGCCAGCATCCGCGCGGTGCTGCGCGGGTCCAGCAGCGACTGCCCCGACGCCACCGTGCGCACCGCCCCCACCAGGTCCGAACCGTGGATCTGCTTGAGCACGTACCCCGCCGCGCCCGCCATCACCGCGTCGAACAGCGCCTGCTCGTCGTCGAAGGAGGTCAGCATCAGGCACGCCACCTCCGGCATCCGCGACCGCACCTCGCGGCACACGCTCACCCCGTCGCCGTCGGGCAGCCGCACGTCCAGCACCGCCACGTCCGGGCGCGCCGCCGGGATCCGCGCCAGCGCGTGGTCGGCCGTCCCGGCCTCGCCCACCACCTCGATGTCGTCCTCGGCCGACAGCAGCGCCGCCACGCCCCGCCGCACCACCTCGTGGTCGTCCATCAGGAACACCCGGATGACCCCGCGGGCGCTCGCGGTGTCAGCAGGGGTGTCAGCGGCGGCGGTGTCGGCGGTGGTGGTGGCGTCGTCGCCGGGGGGCTGGCCGGTCATGGTGGTCGATCCTCTCCTCGCGCGGCCCGGGGGAGGGCGGCCGCCGCGTCCGACGTTAGGACCGGTCACGGGCCACCGCGAAGAGCCGAAGGCCTCCGGCGCCCGGGACCAAGGTCCCCCAAGATCTGTAGGGCCCTCCCGTGGTCCCCGGGGGGGCGGCCCTCCGCGTCGCCGCGCGGCGCCCCGGCGGGGGAGGGATAATGACCGCGTGGCCCCAGAATATCCCGGTGCGGACCGTGCCCGACTGGCCCTGCCCCAGCTGCGCCTGGACGACCTGCTGAGCGAGCTGCAGGCCCGGCTGGAGGCGGCGCGCGCCACCCGCGACCGGGTGCACGCGCTGCTGGAGGCCGTGGTCTCCATCGGCAGCGAGCTGGACCTGGCCTCGGTGCTGCACCGCATCATCGAGGCCGCCACCACCCTGGCCGACGCCCGCTACGGCGCCCTCGGCGTCATCGACGAGCACGGCGAGCGGCTGGTGGAGTTCATCACCGTCGGCGTCGGCGAGGAGGAGATCGCCGCGATCGGGCACTGGCCCCACGGCCGCGGCATCCTCGGCCTGCTCATCAAGGACCCCCGCCCGCTGCGGCTGCCCGACCTCGCCGAACACCCCGAATCCCACGGCCTGCCCCCCGGGCACCCGCCCATGCGCACCTTCCTGGGCGTGCCGATCCGCGTCCGCGACGAGGTGTTCGGCAACCTCTACCTCACCCAGAAGCAGGACGGCGGCGTCTTCGACGAGGAGGACGAGGCCGTCGTCACCGCCCTGGCCACCGCCGCCGGCGTCGCCATCGAGAACGCCCGCCTCTACGAGGAGGGACGCCGCCGCCAGCGCTGGCTGGAAGCCTCCGCCGAGATCTCCACCGCGCTGCTGTCGGGCCTGGACCCCCACCAGGTCAAGGCGCTGCTGGCCCGCCGCGCCCGCCAGATCACCGACGCCGCCTTCGCCGCCGTCGCCCTGGCCGACGAGCCCGCCGAGGCGTTCGTGGTCGAGGCCGCCGACGGCGACCGCGCCGCCGACCTGCTCGGCCTGCGCCTGCCCCTGGACCACCGCGTCGCCGGCGGCGTCTACCGCAGCGGCCAACCCCAGCGCCTGGCCGACGGCCGCGCCGCCGCCCGCGACGCCGCCCTGCCCGCCGGCCTCGCCGCCGGCCCCCTGCTGGTGGTGCCGCTGGGCCTCGGCGACTCCGCGCAGGGCGTCATCACCGTCGGCAACACCCCCGGCGGCCCCGCCTTCTCCGACGGCGCGCAACGCCTCCTGGAGGCCTTCGCCGGGCAGGCCGCCATCGCCCTGGAACTCGCCGACCGCCGCCGCGACGCCGAACGCCTCGCCCTGCTCGAAGACCGCGACCGCATCGCCAAGGACCTGCACGACACCGTCATCCAGCGCCTGTTCGCCACCGCCATGACCCTCATGAGCGCCGGAAAACTCGCCCACAACACCGAGGCCAGCGCCCGCATCCAGCGCGCCGTCGACGACCTGGACACCACCATCCGCCAGATCCGCTCCACCATCTTCGCCCTCCAGACCGTCCCCGGCCAGGAGAGCCTGCGCAGCAAACTCCACACCATCGCCGACGCCGCCGCCGAACACCTCGGCTTCGCGCCCACCGTCCGCCTCGACGGCCTGCTCGACACCGTCGTCCCCGACCACGTCGGCGAACACCTGCTCGCCGTCGTCAACGAGGCCCTGTCCAACGTCGCCCGCCACGCCCACGCCACCCAGGCCACCGTCGTCATCGAGATCGGCGACGACCTGGTCCTGCGCGTCGAGGACGACGGCACCGGCATCCCCGCCACCGGCCGCCGCAGCGGGCTGCGCAACCTCCAGCAGCGCGCCGAGAACCTCGGCGGCTCCATGACCCTCCGCACCCGCCCCGACGGCGGCACCCTGCTGCTGTGGCGCGCACCCCTCGACGACTGACCCCGGGACCGGGCCCCGGCCGGGCCCTCAGTCGGCCTGGTTCCACAGGTCGGGACCGAACACCTCGTACCGGATGCGCTCCTCGCCGACCCCGGCCGCCAGCAGGCCCCGCCGCACCCCCCGCATGAACGGGATCGGCCCGCACAGGTACGCCCGCGCCTTGGCCGGCAGCGGCACCGGCAGCGCCCCCACGTCGATCCGCCCCTCCAGCACGCCCCCGCCCCGCACACCGCCCGGCTTCTCGTACCAGGTCACGGCATGCGCCCGCGGCATCCGCCCCAGCGACGCGGCGACCTGCTCGCGCAGCGCGTGCACGACGGGGGACCGGTCGGCGTGCAGGAACAACACCTCCCGCTCCGGTTGCACGGCCGCCAGATGGTCCAGCATCGCCGCCGCCGGCGTGACGCCGATCCCCGCGCTCACCAGCACCAGCGGATCGTCCCCGTCCTCCAGCACCACGTCACCGAACGGCGGCCCGACCTCCAGCTCGTCGCCCACCCCGCCACCAGCGCCTTCACCCGAATCTGCGCCGTGGCCCTCCCCGTGGCCCCGCCCTGCGGCGACGCCGCCCCGCGCTCAGTCCCCCGGCCCGCCGGACCCGCCGGGCGTGCCCCGGAACGTCGCCCGGTAGGCGCTCGGTGACACCCCCAGCGCCTCCTGCAAATGCATCCGCAACGACGCCGCCGTCCCGAACCCCGCCAGCTCCGCCACCCGCTCCACCGGCAGGTCACCGCCCTCCAGCAGCTCCCGTGCCCGCTCCACCCGCTGCCGCACCAGCCACCGCCCCGGCGACAACCCCGTCTCCTGCCGGAACCGCCGCGTGAACGTCCGCACGCTCATCGACGACCGCGCCGCCAGCTCCCGCAACGTCACCGGCCGCTCCAGCCGCTCCAGCGCCCACGCCCGCGCCGCCCCCGTCGAGGACGCCCCCTGCTCCGGCACCGGACGCGGCACGTACTGCGCCTGCCCGCCCTCCCGGTACGGCGGCACCACCGTGCGGCGCGCCACCCACGCCGCCGCCCCCGCCCCGTGGTCGCACCGGATCATGTGCAGGCACAGGTCGATGCCCGCCGCCTCGCCCGCCGACGTCAGCACCGCCCCCTCGTCCACGTACAACACGTCCGCGTCCAGCTCCACCCCCGGGAAGCGCCGCCGGAACAACGCCGCCGACCGCCAGTGCGTGGTCGCGCGCCGCCCCTCCAGCAACCCCGCCGCCGCCAGCGTGAACGCCCCCGTGCAGATCGCCGCGATCCGCGCGCCCCGCCCGTGCGCCGCCCGCAACACCCCCGCCACCGAACCACCCGCACCGCCCGCGCCGCCCGCGCCGTTCTGGCCGTCCGGGCTGTCCGCGCCGCTTTCGAGGCCGTCCTGCTCGTCCAGTTCGTGGGACGCCACCACCACGACGGTGTCCGCCTCGGCCACCGCTTCCAGGCCGTGCTCCACCAGCACCGCGAAATCGGCGTCGCTGCGCACCGCGCCCGGCTCCGGGGCGCACGACACCACCTCGTACAACCCCTCGCCCGCCGCCGACTCCGCCGTCCCGAACAGCTGGTGCACCAGCCCCAGCTCCATCGGCAGCACCCCGTGCCGCACCAGCACCGCCACCCGATGCCGCCCGTCCCCCGAGAACACCCCCACCAGCGCCCCTCCCGCCTGGCCCGATCCTTGCACAACATGGCCCACCGGCCACTCGTGACCGATCCCCCCACCGCCCACGATGGACCACCAGAGCAACCATCCCGACCAGCGGAGGGGACACCGATGAACGTGCTGTGGATCTTCGCCCACCCCGAACCCCGCTCCCTCAACGGCGCCCTGCGCGACGAGGGACTGCACACCCTGAAGGACCTCGGCCACGACGTGTGCGAATCCGACCTGTACGCCATGGACTGGAACCCCGTCGTCACCGGCCGCGACTACGGCCACGACCCCGGCCCGAGCACCGGCGCCGATGGTGATCCCGGCCGCCTGCTGGTCGGGCCCGCCTCGGCCGCCGCCCACGCCGCCGGGACCCTGCCCGAGGAGATCCGCGCCGAGCAGGCCAAGGTCACCTGGGCCGACGCGCTGGTCGTGCAGTTCCCCCTGTGGTGGTTCGGCGTCCCCGCCATCCTCAAGGGCTGGTTCGACCGCGTGTTCGTCAAGGGCTTCGCCTTCGGCGTCACCGCCCCCGACGGCCGCACCCCCCGCTACGGCGACGGCCCCCTGGCCGGCAAGCGCGCCCTGGCCGTCACCACCATCGGCGCCCGCCCCCAGAGCATCGGCCCCCGCGGCGTCAACGGCCCCACCGACGAGGTCCTGTGGCCCCTGCTGCACGGGGTGTTCTGGTACACCGGCATGGACGCGCTACCGCCGCTGGAGATCCCCAGCGCCGACCGCCTCACCGACGACGACTACCGCCACCACGCGCAGCGCCTGCGCCGCCGCCTGCACGACCTGCCCCACACCCCGCCCATCGCCTACCGCCACCAGGACGGCGGCGACTACGACCAGAACCTGGTCCTGCACCCCCACATCGCCCCCGGCCGCACCGGCATCGCCGCCCACACCCGCTGACCGCGCGCCAGCCACCGGACACCGCCTACCGGTCGCTCGAAGACCCCCGGGAAAGAGCGAGGCCCCGGACCACCGCTGGAGGTCCGGGGCCGATGCCCCACGGGGGAAGAAGCCGGAGCGGCCTCAGGCGGCGACGCCCGCCGCGGCGGGCAGCCCCACCGGCTCGACCGCCTCACCCGACACCACGGCGACGGGAGCGGCGGCGGGGACGGGGGAGGGGACCGGCCGCACGGCGCGCACCGGGCGCACCCGGCTGCCGACCATCATCTTCAGCACCCGCCACCCATCGCGCCAGGTGTTCAGGTGCGACTCGCCGAACAGCCGGTTGCCCTCGAAGCTGGCGACCTCGGCGATGCGCAGGCCCGTGGTGACGGCGTTGACGCACATCTCGGTCTCGATCTCGAACCCGGTCGAGCGCAGCCGCAGCGTGTCCACCGCCGAGCGGCGCAGCGCCACGTACCCGTAGCACAGGTCGCTCCACCCGGTCCGGTACAGCGTGTTCGCCAGCGCCGTCAGGCCCCTGTTCCCGGCGCGGCGCAGGAACGTCAGGTCCTCCGACCCGCCGCCGCACGCGTACCGCGAGCCCTTGACGAAGTCGAAGCCGCGGGCGACCAGCGCCACGAACGAGGGGATCTCGGCAGGGTCCATGCTGCCGTCGGCGTCCAGCATCACGATCACCTCACCGGTCGCGGCGGCGAACCCGGCCTGCAGCGCCAGGCCCTTGCCGCGCGGCGGCTGGCTGATGATCCGGGCGTCGGGGCGCAGCGCCGCGGCGATCTCGGCCGACCCGTCGGTGGACTCGCCGTCCACGATGACGATCTCGTCGACCCCGGTCAGCCGCGGCAGCAGCCATCGCAGGTTGTCGGCCTCGTTCAGGGTGGGGATCACCGCCGTCACCGTCGGGGCGGTGGCCGGGCGGTTCGGCTCGGTGGTGGTCATCGTCGGCTCCGTGGCGTCGTGGGGCGGAACACTTGGTTAGATGTGAGCCGCGCCACCGGATGTTTGAAAAAATCTTCACGCGCCCTTTATGTCCGCAGATCACAAGATTGCCGGGACGGGCGCGCCCGCCGCCGGACCGGCCCCGCCCCAGGGCAGAACGGGTGTCCGCGCGACACCCCGGCCCCGCCGTTCGGTACGTAGCACGGCAACGAGTGCGTAACAATGGCTCGCTATGGCATGGCGCAGGAGAACGGGAACCGGTGTCCGACTGGCGTCCGCCGCCCTCACGGCGGGCGCGCTGACCGCGTGCGTGCCCGCGATGGGCGGCGACGACGGCAAGGGCGCCCGCAAGGACGCGGGCCGCGCGCCCGTGCCCGCCGTCCAGGCCGAGTGCAAGGGCGTCCCCGCCCCCGGCGACTCCAAGGCCCGCCAGCTGCGCGGCATGTGGATCGCCACCGTCGCCAACATCGACTGGCCCAAGGACGGCGACCGGACCGCCGCCCAGCAGCAGGCCCGGTTCCGGCAGCTGCTCGACACCGCCAAGGCCATGAACCTCAACGCGGTGTTCGTGCAGATCCGCCCCAACTCCGACGCCTTCTACCCCTCGCCCTACGAGCCCTGGTCGCAGTGGATCACCGGGACGCCCGGCAAGGACCCCGGCTACGACGTGCTGGACTTCATGGTCAAGGAGGCCCACGCGCGCAACCTGGAGTTCCACGCCTGGTTCAACCCCTACCGCGTCGCCCGCCACGACGACCTGGACAAGCTCGCCCCGGACAGCCCCGCCCGCAAGCACCCCGACTGGGTCCGCAAGTACGGCGGCGGCATGTGGTACGACCCGGGCCTGCCCCAGGTCCGCGACCTGGCCACCAAGGCCGTCATGGACGTGGTCGGCAAGTACGACGTCGACGCCGTGCACTTCGACGACTACTTCTACCCCTATCCCGAGGGCACCGGCGACTACCCCGACCAGGCCACCTTCAAGACCTACGGCAAGGGCATGAAGCTGGCCGACTGGCGCCGCCGCAACGTCGACGAGCTGGTCTCCTCCCTGTCGCGCCGCATCCACGACGCCAAACCCTGGGTGCGGTTCGGCATCAGCCCCTTCGGCGTGTGGCGCAACAAGAGCACCGACCCCGCCGGATCGGCCACCAGCGCCCTGCAGAGCCACGACGCCCAGTACGCCGACACCCGCAAGTGGATCCGCGAAGGCTGGATCGACTACGTCACCCCCCAGCTGTACTGGCCCATCGGCGACCGCCGCGCCGACTACGCCACCCTGGTCGACTGGTGGTCCAGGCAGGTCGCCGGCACCAAGGTGCAGCTCACCATCGGCCAGGCCGCCTACCGCGTCGGCGAGGACGCCACCTGGAAGAACCCCGCCGAACTGTCGCGCCACCTGACCCTCAACGCCCGCCACCCCGAGGTCCGCGGCGACGTCTACTTCAGCGCCGCCAACGTCGCCGCCAACAAGCAGGGCTTCGCCGCCCGCCTGCGCGCCGACCACTACGCCCGCCCCGCCATCCCGCCCGCCGCGCCCACCGGCGGCGGCAAGGCCCCCGCCGCCACCCAGGGCACCGCCGTCGCCGACGACGACAAGGGCGTGCGCGTGCAGTGGCGGCCCGCCGAGGGCGCCACCTACTACGCGGTCTACCGCACCGACGGCAAGGGCCCGGCCTGCGGCCCGGTCGACCCGGCGCGGCTGCTGGCCACCGTGCGCGGCGGCGGCGTCATCGACCCCACCGCCAAGCCCGGCCACACCTACACCTACCAGGTGACCGCCCTGGACCGCCTCCACCACGAGAGCGCGCCCGGCCGTGCCGCAACGGTGACCGTCGCCCGGGGATAACGATCTTGAAGCCGGGGCAGGAACACCACACCTGATCGCCCCCGGAGGTATGAGCATGGCCCTGTCGATGGAGGAGCAGCGGATCCTCGCCGCGATCGAGATCCGGCTCACCGCGGACGAACCGCGGCTGGCCCATCGCCTGTCCACTCTCGGACGACCGCGGCGCAGCCGCCGCGTCCGCCTGATCGCGGCGGTGCTGGTCGCCGCGCTCGGCGTCGCCACGGCGCTGGCCGGCGCCGTGATCACCGCCTTCTCCTGACGCCCTCTCCTGACCCCGCCCGCCCGACAGGGCCCCACCCCACCCAGACGCCCCCCGCACACGCTCCCCGCACCCGCCCCTGGAAACGACGAACGCCGAGGCCCGGCGAGATCAGATCTCGCCGGGCCTCGGCGTTCAGGCCGGTGTGGTGGTCGCCTCACGGCGAAAGGCACAACGAAGCTCCAGCCCGGACCGCAAGGGCCCGGCGGTATTCCTCGAAGGCGTTGTGTAGAGCCCGGGGGACACATGCCACACCGACACCACCCAGCTTAACCGCATCCCGGCAGTGCCTCTTCCACCCGCCCGCCCCTTCCACCGTTCCCCTGCCGATGTGTGCTGGGTCACCTCACCCCGGGGTGAGGGTTGCCTGCGCGCGTGCACCGCGCCCGATCCGGGAGCGTCTCCCAAGAGGAACGAACGCGGGGAAGCGAGAACCGGCCCCGCCGGACCGACACCGGCGGCGCCCGCCAGGGCGCCGGAGCGGCCAGGGGCCCCATGCCCCCCGACCGCCGCCGGCACGGGGAAATCCCGGCCCGGTCAGGTCCGGCGGCCACGCCCACGGGCGGCGCACCGGCCGGCGACACGCTCGGCAACACGTCCGGTGACACCGCTGACGCGTGCAGCGGCACAAGTGAGGAGTCGGCGCATTGGGTACCAAGGGACTGGGGATCGACGGGCCCGCGCAGCACGACCGGCGCGCGCCCCACAAGGCGCGGCTCGCGGCCTGGGAACTGGCCGCGGAGACCCGCGCGGCCTCCCGGGCCCGCGACCTCACCTGCCGCGCCCTGCGCGAATGGCGGGTGCCCGACCCCGCCGACATCGACGACGTCGTCCTGATGGTGGACGAGCTCATCACCAACGCCATCCTGCACGGCACCGGCCCGGTCCGCCTCCGGCTGCGCCTGGACGGCGCCCTGCTCACCGGCGAGGTCGGCGACGGCAACCCCGCCGCGCCCGCGCCGCCCGGCCCCGGCCCGGCCCTGCTGGACTGGGCCGAGGACGGCCGCGGCCTGCTGCTGGTCGGCGCGCTGGCCACCGAGTTCGGCATCCGCCCCGAACCCGCCGGCAAGACCGTCTGGTTCTCCCGCCTGCTGGCCGGCATGAACGGCGGCCCCGTCCCGCCCGCCTGACCTCCGGCGGGCGGGACGGGCGCAAGGCGGGCAAGAACGGGCGAACACGGGCGGGCGGAAACGGGCGGGGTCAGGGGCCCGACAGCTCGGCCGCCACCCCCGCGAAGTCGCCCGCCGACAACACCAGCGCCCCCGCGTCGCCGATCGCCTGCGTCGCCTCGGCGCGGCCCAGGTGCCGGGTGGCGGCCCGGTCCAGGTACGCCTCGATCAGCCGCGCGCCGGTCAGCCGGCCCCGGCCCCGCAGCCCGCCCAGGTCGCGGCGCACCGCCTCCCACGCGTCGGTGCCCAGCCGCAGCCGCCGCTCCTCGGCCAGCAGCCCCAGCAGGCCCGCCGCCAGGCGCGGGTCCGACAGGTCCGGCAGCCGCACCGCGCGCAGGTCGGCCACCAGCTCCGGCGACGCCGCCGACAGCTCCCCGACCCGGCCCGGCTCGCAGGTCCCCAGCAGCGCGGTGTCGCTGACGCCCTCCAGCCGCGCCCGGTACAGCGCCGAGGCGTAGGCGCGGCCCTGGGCGTCGTCCAGCAGCAGCGAGTCCAGGCCCTCCAGCAGCAGCACGTGCCCGGCGTGCTCGTCCAGCGCCTCCCGCAACCCCTCCGGGCCGCGGGCGCGCAGGTCCTCGGCGTGCACGCCGTGCACCTGCCCGCTGGACACCTCCACCTCCGCCAGCGCCCGCGCCGCCATCCGCGCCAGCCGCCGCTGCCCGCTGGAGGGCGCGCCGATCAGCAGCAGCGCCGGGACCGACGCGCTGGACACCTCCTGGCCGCGCAGCCGCTTGGCCCACTTGCCGCGCCGCCGCACCTCGGTCACCACGCGCCCGATGTCGTCGGCGCCGCACAGGAACCGCACGCCGTACGCCTCGGCGATCTGCGGGGCCGGGCCGTCACCGGCGACCGGCGGCACCGCGGGCGGCACCTGCGCCACCGGCGCGGGCGGCGGTGGCAGGTCCGGCTGCGCGATCGGCGGCGGGGCGGCGTGCGGATCGAGCTGGGTCCGCAACGGGTCGGGATCGAACTGCGTGGCGTCGGCCGCCCCGCCCTCCGCCGGCCCGCCGACCGGCGGGGGCACGGACGGTGACACGGGCTGGGGCGCAGCCGGGGAGACGGCCTGGGGCGCGGGCTCGTCGGCCGACGGCCACACCGGCGCGGTCGGCGCGGCGGGCGGCACCTCGCGCGGCGTCGGAGGCACCGGCACGCCCGCGCCCGCCTGCGGAGGCGGCGCGGGTGGCGGCGGAGGCGGAGGGATGCGCGGCGGCTCCTGCGCCACCTCCTGCCCGGACGGCTGGCCCGGCGGCTGCCCGTGCGATGGCCCGTATGACTGCTCGTACGGCTGGACGGGCTGCGGGACGGGAGGCGCGACAGGGGCCGGAACAACAGGCGGGACGGGGGACTGGATCGCGGGCTCGGCCGGGTCCTGCACCGGCGGCGCGGCGGGCGGCTCTATCGGCGCCACCGCGGGCGGCGGCTCCGGCGGCTCCTCCCTCGACGGCGCGACCGGCCGGTCGGGCACCGGCGGCGCGCCCGGCGCGTCGGCGGCCCGCTCGGCCGCCAGGTGCGCCCGCGCCGCCTTGATGATGTCCCAGGCGCTCAGCTCGTCGGTGGAGGGCGGGGTGTGCAGCGCCGGGCTGGTCAGCTCCGCCGCGATCGCCTGCGGCACCGCGAACCCGGTCGCCGGCGGCGGCACCTGCGCCAGCCGGCACCAGGTCAGCCCCAGGGTGTAGGTGGTGGCCAGCAGCGCCGACAGCAGGTCGGCGTCGGTGCCGCGCAGCGGCTCGGGCAGCCGCCCGTCGCGCGGCCACAACACCCGCAGCGGGTGCGCCGGGTCGGTCAGCACGGCCTGGAGCGCGCGGGCGCTGTCGGCGTCCAGCCACGGCTGCAACGCCGGTAGCACGCCCGGCGCGGCCTGGAGGTCGGCCGCCAGCACGGCCAGCCCCGCGTGCCGCGCCCGGTCGTGGGCGCGGCCCCCGGTCACTGCCAGCGGCCCGGTCAGCCGCGCCACGATCTCCTGGAGGTCGTACAGGGCCAGCCGCAGGTACTCCCCGGGCGAGGTGTCGCGCACCATCGGGGTGGCGAACTCGGCCGGGCAGCGCCGCCGCCACTCCTGGAGCACCGCCGCCGGGCCGTACCGGACCGTCGCCAGGTCCTGGTGCACGCTGCGCAGCGAGGCCGCCGTCACCGCCGCCAGCGCGTCGGCGCCCGGCCGGAACCGCCGGTCCCCCTGCAACCCGGCCGCCACCTCGTACATCACCCGCGCGATGTGCGCCGCGCCGCCGCCGTCCCCGGCCCCCAGCCGGTTGACGTAGTACCCGGCCAGCGTCCCGAAGTCCGGCGGCATCATCCAGTGCAGCCGCTCGGCGGGCGTGGTCAGGAACGGCACGAACGACTCGATCAGCGGGTGGTCGGTCAGCGCCACCGGCGAGCCCGCGCACCACAACAACGCGCCCCAGGCGGCCGCGACGGTGGAGGGGGTGCCGGGCTGGAACATCGGGTCCTGCTGGGCGAACTGCGCCGGGTGCACCGCCAGCGCGGTGGTGATGGCCTGCGAGACCCGCGCCACCACCCCGGTGTCGGGCAGCGGGCCGAGGAAGCCCAGCGGCGCCATCCGCCCGGCCGTCAGGTCCGGGCCGGTGGGGAACAGCTGCGGCGGCACCGGCGGGGTCGCCGCGCCCGGCGGGGCGGGCACCGCCACCCGGCGCTCGCCCGGGTCCGCAGGCGGCGGGCACGGGTGCCAGGCCCCGTCCAGGCCGCACCGGTACCAGCGGCCCCACGCCCCGTACAGCCACCACTCGCCCGCGCCCCACAACATGCGCGTGGCGATCTGCTCGGCGCGCTGCTGCGGCGGCGCGCCGCGCCACCAGGGCGAGGCGACCAGCTCCCGGATGTTGCCCTCGACCGCGGTGAACAGATCGCCCCCGGCCGTGCCGCCCGTACCGCCCGTGCCCGTGCCGGGTCCCGCCCCGGCCCCCTGCCAGTTCACCCCGCGAATAGTAGTGGCACGGGCGGTCCGGGCGGCTCCGGGCGGCGATGCCGGGACCGTCCCCGATCACCGGTGAACGCCCGGATCGGGCGGTCCGCGCCATCGACGTGTAAGGAGTGTTATGCGACGATGCTCCTGAACATCGGCGGCGGAGCGGGGGACACGGATGGACGGCGCGGCGCGCACCCGGGCCTGGGGCCTGGGGTTCGCGGTGGTTTCCTCGATCTGCTTCGGCGCGTCGGGACCGTTCGGCAAGGCCCTGATCCACGCCGGGCTGACCCCGTTGCAGGCGGTGTGGCTGCGCATCGCCGGGGCCGCGCTGGTGCTGGTCCCGCTGGTGCTGCTGCTGCGCGGCCGCGCCGCGGCGCGCACCACGGCCCGGCACTTCCCGGTGCTGGCCGCCTACGGCCTCACCGGCGTCGCCGGATGCCAGGCGCTGTACTTCGTGGCCGCCTCCCGGCTGCCGGTCGGCATCGCGATCCTGCTGGAGTTCACCGGCCCCATCCTGGTACTGGCCTGGCTGCGGCTGGTGCGCCGCGCCCCGGTGCACCGCACCGCCGTGCTCGGCGTGCTGGTCGCGATGGCCGGGCTGGCGCTGGTGGTGCAGGTCTGGAACGGCCTGGCGCTGGACGCGCTCGGCCTCGCCGCCGGGCTCGGCGCGGCCGCCTGCCAGGCCGCCTACTTCCTGCTGGTCGACCGCGTCGCCGGCGAGGTGGACCCGCTGGTGCTCACCGCCGCCGGCTCGCTGGTCGCGGCCGTCACGCTGACGGCCCTGGCCGCGCCCTGGGCGCTGCCGTGGCAGGTGCTGCCCGCCGCCGTCCCGGTCGGCGGCGGCACCGCGCCCGGCTGGCTGCTGGCCGCCTGGATCATCCTGGTCAGCACCGTGCTCGCCTACCTCACCGGCGTCGCCGCCGTGCACCGGCTGTCGGCCCAGGTCGCCGGGGCCATCTGCTACACCGAGGCGGTCGCGGCCACCCTGCTGGCGTGGGCGGCGCTCGGCGAGCGCCTCACCCCCGTCCAGCTCACCGGCGGCGCGATCGTGCTGGCCGGGGCGTTCATCGCCCAGCGCGCCGTCGTCGAGCGCGTCCCCGTGCCCGTCCCCGAGGTGCCCGCCGCCGCCCTCACCCGCTGACCCGCCCCCGCGCTGGCCGCAGGCCCGTCAGGCGTTCTCGCGGCGGAACCGCCGCACGCCCAGCGTCACCGACACCACCAGCAGCACCAGCGCCACCGCCGCCCCCTGGCCGACCGCCGCCGTGGCGTAGTGGCCCTGGAACGCCTCCCGCGTCGCGTCCACCAGGTACCGGAACGGCGTGAACCGCGACAGCACGTCCAGCCAGCCCGGCGCCATGCTCATCGGCAGCAGGATGCCGCCCAGCAACATCAGCGGCAGCGTCACCGTCGACAGCAGCGGCGCGAACGCGTCCTCGGTGCGGGTCATCATCGCCAGCACGTATGACAACGAGGCGATGCTCACCGCCAGCGTCACCACGAACGCCAGCCCCACCACCACGCCGCCGACCGGCGCGCGCAACCCCAGCGCCACCCCCGCCGCCACCAGCAGCAGCGCCTGCGCCGCCAGCACCACGGTGTCGCGCAGCACCCGGCCCAGCAGCAGCGCCACCCGGCTGACCGGGGTGACCCGCAGCCGCTCCACCACCCCCGACCGCAGGTCGGCGATCAGGCCGAAGCCCGCGAAGCCCGCGCCGAACAGCACCAACTGGATCAGGATGCCCGGCACGAACACCTGCCAGGAGCCGCCCCCGCCGAACACGTCCTTCAGCAGCGGCCCGAACAGCAGCAGGTACAGCAGCGGTTGCAGCGCCCCGAACACCAGCGCCACCTTGTTGCGCAGCGTGGGCCGCAGGTGCCGCATGAAGATCAGGTAGGTGTCGCGCACGATCTGGCTCATGACGGAGTCCTTTTCAGAGAGGGAAGTCAGGCGGCTTCGCGCAGGGAGCGGCCGGTGACGGTGAGGAAGACGTCGTCCAGGGTGGGCCGCGCCAGGCGCAGCGAGGTCAGCTCCACCCCGGCCGCGTCCAGCGCGCGCACCAGGCCCATCAGCTCCCGGTCGCCGTTGTCGACGGTGAGCCGCACCGTGCCGCCGTCGGCCGTCGCCTCGCGCACCGCCGGGTGCGCCTCCAGCGCCGCGCGCGCCCGCTCGGCGCCCGCGCCCAGCTCCAGCGTCACCACGTCGCCGGAGACGCGGCGCTTGAGCTCGTCGGGGGTGCCCTCGGCGACGATCCGGCCCCGGTCGATGATCAGGAGGCGGTCGCACAGCGCGTCGGCCTCGTCCAGGTAGTGCGTGGTCAGGAACACCGTGGTGCCGTCCTCGTCGCGCAGCCGCCGGATGTGCTCCCACAGGTTGCCGCGGCTCTGCGGGTCCAGGCCGGTGGTCGGCTCGTCCAGGAACACCAGCGGCGGCCGGTGCACCAGCCCCAGCGCGATGTCCAGCCGCCGCCGCTGCCCGCCCGACAGCGCCGCCGACGGGCGCGCGGCCAGCCCGTCCAGCTCCAGCCGCGCGCACAACTTCGCGATCCGCTCGGCGCGGCCGGGCACCCCGTACAGGCGCGCCTGCAACTCCAGCTCCTCGCCCACCGGGGTCGCCGGGTCGGTGCCGCCGGTCTGGGCGACGTAGCCGATGCGCCGCCGCACCCCGGCCGGGTCGGCGCGCAGGTCGTGCCCGGCGACCGTCGCGGTCCCGGCGGTGGGGGCCAGCAGCGTGGTCAGCATGCGCAGCGTGGTGGTCTTCCCTGCGCCGTTGGGGCCGAGGAATCCGACGATCTCGCCGGGCGCCACGTCGAGGTCGACGCCGCGGACCGCCGCGACCTCGCCGTGCTTGGTGGGGAAGGTGCGGGCCAGCCCGCGTGCCTGGATCACTGGAGACCTCCATCGGGGGGAACGAGACCTCGCTAGGGTAACCACAATTTTTAAGTCACTCCAAGTTTTAAGTGACCCCAGGCCAGTTAGAATTCCGGCATGGCCGAACCCCGCGACGCCGAGCCCGGACTGCGCGAGCGCAAGAAGCGCGAGACCCGCGCCCGCATCTCCGACATCGCCACCGGCCTGTTCCTGATGCGCGGCTTCGACAACGTCACCGTCGCCGACGTCGCCCGCGCCGCCGACGTCTCGGTGAACACCGTCTTCAACTACTTCAGGACGAAGGAGGACCTGTTCTTCGACCGGCAGGCCGACATCGTCGAGCAGGTCACCGGGGAGTTCCGCGACCGCCGCCCCGGCGAGTCGGCCGTCGCGCTGTTCCGCCGCCGCTTCCTGGAGGGCCTGACCGAGGGCGCCTACCAGACCGGCTTCCACGAGGGCGCCGAGACCTGGGCCCGCACCGTCCAGGACAGCCCCGCCCTGACGGCCCGCCAGCGCGAGATCGCCCAGCAGGCCAAGGACCACCTCGCCGAGGTGCTGGCCGAGGAGACCGGCGCCGGACCCGACGACGTCGCCCCCCGCGTCGCCGCCTCCATGATCATGACCGTGCAGGGGCACCTGGTGAACGAGGTCCTGCGCCGCAAGATGGCGGGGGAGACCCTCCAGGAGATGCGCGCCGACGTCGAGCACGCCGCACAGCGCGCCTTCGACCTGATCGAGCAGGGCCTCGGCGACTACGCCGCCAAACCCGCCGCCCGGCCCGCCCGGCCCGACACGCCGGGCGAGGCCACCTCCGGCCCCGCCCCGGCCCAGGCCGCCCGCGCCGCCACCGGCCCGGCGGAGGTCACCGGCCTCCCGGCCGCCGGAAAGACCCCGCCCGGCGGCGGCGACGAGCGCCCCGAAGGCCCGCCGACCGGAAAATGAGTGTCGGGGCACTCCCGGTGATTCCTAAACTCCATGTTCGCGGAGGCGAATATGGACACCCCCCTTCTCCTGGCCCACTTCGAGACCCACGACGAACCCGTCAGCCTGCCCCGGGGCGGCACCCTGTGCTGGGACGACGCGGACTTCCACCGCGCCGCCCACACCGACGACCCCGAGGGCTACGCCCTGCTGGCGCTCACCCCCGGCGTCCGCCCCTGGCAGCGCGCCCGCGTCCTGCTCCAGGTGCTGGCCGCCTCCCAGGCCGGGCTGGACGACGCCACCCGCGCCACCCTGGCCAGCCTCACCCGCGTGCTGGCCCTGGCCCTGCCGCCCGCCCACGTCATCACCGTGCTGCTGGCGCTGCGCCGCCTGCGCGCCAACCACAAGCACACCACCCGCGCCATCCTGCGGTTCGTGCTGGAACACCCCGACGCCGACGCCCTCATCGCCGCCCGCCGCCCCGCCCTGGTCGACTGCTTCGAGCACGCCCTCGGCAAGGCCACCGCACGCGGCTGCGCCCGCCGCGTCGGCGAGGGCGACACCGGCTCGGACTACCTGCAACGCCGCCTGCTGCGCTTCCTGGCCGCCCCCGAACACGCCCTGCCGCGCGTGCGCGCGCTGTACGCCGCCGGGCACCCCGGCGCCACCGCACCGCCCCGGGCCGCCCTCACCGTCGACCTGCTGCGCGAGCGGCCCGCCACCGTCACCGCCACCAACCGCGGCGACATCGCCGCCACCCTGGTCCACCTGTACCGCGGCGGCCCCGCCGGAGACCTGAACACCGCGCTCGACCGCCACCTCGGCGACGCCGTCGGCCACCTGCCGCCCTTCCCCGGCACGGTCGCGCTCGTGCTGGACGCCTCGGCGTCCATGCGCGGCTACGGCGACCGCGAATGGGCCGTGCTGTCGCAGGCCGCCGCGCTGCGCCTGGTGCTCGCCGAACTGTGCGAGCGGCTGGAGGTCGTGGAGGTCGGCGGCGACGAGCGCACCCCGCGCGGCGCCACCGACCTGGCCACCGGCGTGCTCGACGCCCTCGCCACCGACCCCGACCTGGTCGCGGTCGTCTCCGACGGCTACGAGAACCTGTTCCCCGGCGACCTCGCCCGCGTGACCGCCTCCCTGCCGCGCGCCGGCATCACCACCCCCGTGGTGTTCTGCCACGCCCTGTTCACCGGCAGCGACGACCTCACGCTGCGCCGCCCCGCGCCCGCCCTGCCCGAACGCGGCTTCTGGCACCAGGACGACTTCGCCGAACTGCTGCCGTGGATGTTCGGGCACTGCGCCGCCGGAGAGCCCTGGCTGCGCGCCGCCCTGCACACCCGCCTGGCCGCCCTCGACCGGCAGGCCGCCCGGATCCAGACCAGGAGCGCCGCATGAGCGACCTCACCGCCCTGGTGCCCGGCCCGCTCAGCCTGGCCGGGCACCGCCTGGGCACCCCCCAGCGCGCCGGCGCGCTGACCATGGTGCCCATCAGCGGCCCCGCCCACCCCGGCATCGTCGCGCCCCGCAGCGGCCTGAAGCTGGCGCGCGTCCCCGGCTACGGCCAGGTCGAACTGCGCAACGGCGCCGACACCGGCGTGGCGATCGTCCCCCTGCACATCGGCTACGTCCAGGACGCCGCCCAGAACCACGCCCTGTGCCGCTCGGCGCTGCTGGCCGCCGGGCAGAGCCTGCTGTTCGAGGACGCCGCCTGCGTCCAGGAGAGCCAGGGCGGCCTGCTGGCCGGACGCGACCAGTGGTTCTTCGTGCTGCCCCTGGAACTGCGCGCCCGCGCCCTGGAACTGCGCGGCGTGAACGGCTACAGCAAGCTGTGGACCGACATCGCCGACCTCAACACCCGCTACGGCCTGGCCCGGCGCGGCCACCTGGAACAGATCCTGTCCCGCAAGCGCCCGGTGCTCACCCAGTTCCAGAGCCGCCTGGAACTCCAGCCCGGCCAGCTCGGCGCGCTGTTCTTCGTCGGCGACCGCTTCGCCGGACTGGAGATCGCCCCCGACCCGGTCTACTTCGCCCAGATGTGGACGGCCCTGGTCTGCTTCGCCTACGGCGTGGCCGCCTGGCAGGCCGAACCCGCGCCCGCCGACCCCGAGCCCTACGAGGCGACCTCGCTCGCCGGGCTGCGCGCCGCACTGGACGCCGACCGCGCCACCCGCCTCGCCGAGATCGCCGACCGGCTCGCCGCCCTCCCCACCGGCCCGGTCGAGGTCCGCGAGGAGGACCGCTACCTGGACCTGCGCCTGTCCACCGTGACCGGCCCCCACCTGGCCGGGCAGATCGTCACCGAGGGCGAGCGCGCGGTGTACGCGTCGCTGTTCGCCCCCGCCACCGCGACGGGCACGGCGACGGGCGGGACGGCGACCGCGTAAACCGGTTGCCTGCGACGCCGCGACCCACTTCAATCGAACCGTGCGGGAACTGTGCCGGGCACGTCGGGCAGAAACCTGATTCCAGATCATGGGAAGCGTTTCCTAACGAAGCGACCTGAGCCCGACGAAGCGCCGGCCGCCTGTCCCGCCCCGTTCCCCTTCTCGCCGCTTCCCCGCCGATCCGGCCCGGAACGGCACGCCCTCCCCCTCTTCTCCTGCCGCGCAGGGACTTCCGCTCGCCCCCAACTACTACATGTGTAATAGTTGGCTCGCCGCGCGCCGCACCGGCGGCGCGCGCGACCGGACGCGAAGAGGAAGGCACCGTGGTCTTCAAAAGAATGATGGGCGCGCTCGGGGTGGGCGGCCCCAAGGTCGACACCGTGCTGGCCACCGGGCACTGCCGGCCCGGCCAGACCCTGGACGGCGAGGTGCGCGTCACCGCCGCCGACTACGACGCCGAGATCCAGCACGTGACGCTGGCCCTGGTCACCGGCGTGGAGGTCGAGCACGGCGAGGGCGAGTCCACCGGCGCGGTCGAGTTCCACCGCCTCCAGGTCAGCGGACCCTTCCGGCTGGCGGCCCGCACCGACCGCGTCATCCCCTTCCGGATGCCGGTGCCGTGGGAGACCCCGCTCACCGAGCTGCACGGCGTGCCGCTGCACGGCATGGCGATCGGCGTGCGCACCGAGCTGGCGGTCGCCAAGGCCGTCGACAAGGGCGACCTGGACCCGGTCGCGGTCGTCCCGCTGCCCTCCCAGGAGCACGTGCTGGCCGGGTTCGAGCAGGCCGGGTTCGCCTTCAAGGGCGCCGACGTCGAGCACGGCCACCTGTACGGGGTGACCCAGCGCCTGCCGTTCTACCAGGAGATCGAGTTCTATCCGCCGCCCGCCTACACCGGCCGGATCGAGGAGGTCGAGCTGACCTTCGTCGCCGAGCCCGGCGGCCTCGCCGTCGTGCTGGAGGCCGACCGGCGCACCGGCCTGTTCGGCTCGTCCGACCAGGTGTTCCGCCTCCAGGTCGGCCACGACGACGCCCTGGCGGTGGACTGGGCCACCGAGCTGACCGCCTGGCTGGACGCCCTGACCGGCGGCCCCGTCACCCCCGGATACGCGCCCGGTCACGCACCCGGCCACGGCTTCCACCACGACGACCACCACGGTCATCACGGTCACCACTCCGGCCATCACGACGACCACCACGAGGGGCACGGCCGGCGGCGGGGGCCCGGCTGGGCGGGCGTGGCCGCCGGGGCGGCGGCCGGTGTCGCGGTCGGCGTGGCGGGCGGCATGGTCGCCGACGAGGTCATGGACGAGATCTTCGACGACGAGGACGACGAGAGCTGACACCCGCCGTCCGGGCGTCCCTGCAATCCAGCGGGACGCCCGGACGGCGGCAGGTCAGGGCAAGCGGGTCAGGACAGGGCGTCCGCATCGGCCACCACGTACGGCTCCAGCGCCGTTCGCACGTCGGCGGGCATCTCCTTCTTCGCCATCGTGTGGGGGTCCACGAACACGTGCCGCACCTCCCCGTCGGCGATCAGCCGGTCGCCCACCCGGAACTCCGGCCGCACCACCAGGCTCGTGGTGCCCAGCTTCGCCACCGGCAGCGAGACGTCCAGCAGCTCGTCGAACCGCGCGCCCTGCCGGTAGCGCAGCCGCGACTCGGCCACCACCAGGTCGTGACCGCCCTCGATCATCGCCGCGTAGTCGCCGACGACCTCCCGCCACAGCTCGGTCACCGCGACGTCGTACAGGAACAGGTACTGGCCGTTGAAGACCACGCCCTGCGCGTCGCACTCGCTGTAACGCACCCGGATCCGGTGCGTGAACACATCACCCATACCGTCATCCTTCCGGCTCGCCCCGCGCACCGCATCCCCGCCGCCTCGCCCGGCCACCACCGCGAAATCCATTTGGATCCGCACCCGGTCGGCTGCTGCAATGGACACGCAGCGGTAAGAGCTCGCCGCTGTCCATGAGGAATGGTGCAACGGCAGCACACCGCGCTCTGGACGCGGCGATCCAGGTTCGAATCCCGGTTCCTCAGCCATACCCTTTGACCTGCGCGGACCCTGCAATGGGACGGCGTTGACGCACCCGTTCCGGCCGTGTAACCCCCTCGGGCGCGGGGAATCAGAGAAAAGCGCACAAGGGGGGCTCATGAGCAATGCGGAATTGCGTCCGGTCGTCGTCGGCACCGATGGTTCACCGGCCGCCACGCGCGCGGTCGAATGGGCGGCGGACGAGGCGGCCGACCTCGGTCACCCGCTGCACATCGTCACCGCCTCCGACACCGGGGTCTACGGCGTCCCGGCCGTGCCGTCCGGCGAGCAGGGCCACCACCTCGCCGAGAGCGGCCAGGCGGCCGTCGCCGCCGCGCGCGCCCTCGTCCAGGGGCGGCGGCCCGGCCTGACCGTCACCACCCAGGTCGAGCTGGACGCTCCGGCGCGCGTGCTGGTCAAGGCGTCCCAGGACGCCCGCCTGACCGTGGTCGGCTCGCGCGGCCTGGGCGGCTTCGCCGGGCTGGTGCTCGGCTCGGTCGGCCTGCGCGTCACCGCCCGCGCCGCCGGGCCCGTCGCCGTGGTCCCGGCCGACTGGCCGGGTGACGGCGACCCGCGCGGCAAGGGCCGCGTCGTGGTCGGCGTGGACATGTCCGAGCAGTCGGCGGCGGCGCTGGAGTACGCCTTCGAGACCGCCCACCGGCGCGGCGTCGAACTGCAGATCGTGCACGCCTTCCGCATCGACCCCGGCGTCCTGCAGGCCCGCTACCTGATCGACGTCCGCGAGACCGAGCGCACCATGGGCGTCCAGTTGCGCGAGGAGTACGGGCACTGGCACACGCGCTACCCCGGCGTCACCGTCACCGAGCTGGCCATCCAGGACCACCCCGTGCACGTGCTGGCGGAGGCGTCCAGGGACGCCGACCTGGTGGTGGTCGGCGCGAGCGGGCGCGGCCCGGTCGCCGGGGCCCTGCTCGGCTCGGTCGGCCACGGCGTCCTGCACCACGCGCACTGCCCGGTCGTGCTGGCGCGGCCCGAGCCCCTGTAAGCCGGGCGGCAACACCCGGCAAAGATTCTCCCGCCGTGCACGCGGCGGCCGGGGAGCGGGCCGCGACCGCCCCTAGGGTCCCAGCCATGTCGGAAATGCCTGGTGAAAGAGTCGAGGGGGCTCCCCAGCGGATGCCGCCGTGGCTGCCCCGGGCGTTCGTGCTGTTCGGCACCGTCGTCCTGCTGTTCGTGGCGGGCCTGTGGTTGCTGGACCGGCTGCGCGGCCTGCTGCTGTTGCTGCTGACCTCGCTGTTCCTGGCGTTCGCGATCGAACCGGCGGTGAACTGGCTGGCCGCGCGCGGCTGGCGGCGCGGCGCGGCCACCGGCGTGATGTTCGTCGTCATCGGCGTGTTCGCCGCCGCGTTCGTCGGCGTGCTGGGCTCGCTGGTGGTCGCCCAGACCACCAACCTCATCAACGGCTTCCCCGGCTACGTCGACGACGTCATCTCCTGGGTCAACGACACCTTCGGCACCCGGCTGTCGCAGGACACCGTCTTCAACCGGCTGCCCACCGTCTCCGACGAGCTGTCCAAGCACGTCTCGACGCTGGCCGGGAACGTGTGGGGCATCGGCGCGACCGCCGCGGGCGTGTTGTTCCAGGGCCTCGGCATGCTGCTGTTCACCTTCTACCTGTCGGCGCAGGGCCCCCAGTTCCGCCGCACCGTCTGCTCGCTGCTGCCGCCGCACCGCCAGCGCCAGGTGTTGTGGGCCTGGGAGATCGCCATCGACAAGACCGGCGGCTACATCTACTCCCGCGCGCTGCTGGCGGCGTTCTCGGCCGTGGCGCACTACGCCGCGCTGTCGCTGCTGGAGGTGCCCTACGCGCTGACGCTGGCGTTGTGGGTGGGCGTGGTGTCCCAGTTCATCCCCACCGTCGGCACCTACCTGGCCGGGGCCGTCCCGGTCCTGGTCGCCCTGGCCAAGGACCCCGCCACCGCGTTGTGGACGCTGCTGTTCATCGTCGCCTACCAGCAGTTCGAGAACTACGTCCTCCAGCCGCGCATCACCGCCCGGACGCTGGACATGCACCCCGCCGTCGCGTTCGGCATCGTGCTGGCCGGGACCGCCGTCATCGGCCCCATCGGCGCGCTGCTGGCCCTGCCGGTCGGCGCGAGCCTCCAGGCGTTCCTCAGCGCCTACATCCGCCGCTACACCGTGGAGAAACACCCCCTGACCGAGGTGCCCAAACCCGTGCGGCGGCACCTGAGGTTCCGCCGCCGCAAGCGCGACTGACGCCCCGGACCCCCGCCGCCGCGCCCGCCAATCTTGTCAACCGGACGCACACCACGCGCCGCAAGTGATGCGCTGAGGCGGTAACCGCCGCCGGTCGCCCGGCCGTACGGTCGTGCCCACATCGCGGCGGCCCGCCTCACACCCGGCCGCCCGCACGACCGCGACCTGCCGAGGAGTCCCAGATGACAGCGGGTGTCGCCGACGTTGGCAACCGAGCACCACAGCCCGACCTCTCGCCCAAACCCGTGCCGCTGGTCGAACGGGTCAGCGTGGTGATCTTCGTGGTGGCGCCCATCGCCGGCGTGGCCGCGGCCGTCCCCTTCTTCTGGGGCTGGGGGCTGGGCTGGACCGACGTCGCCATCTTCGCCCTGCTGTACCCGTTCAACGCCCTCGGCATCACCGTCGGCTACCACCGGCACTTCACCCACGGCGGCTTCAAGGCCAAACGCTGGTTGCGCATCGTGCTGGCGGTCCTGGGCGGCCAGGCGTGGCAGGGCTCGGTCATCTTCTGGGTCGCCGACCACCGCCGCCACCACAAGTACGCCGACGCCGAGGGCGACCCGCACTCGCCGTGGGAGTACGGGCCGGGCCTCATCGGCCTCACCAAGGGCCTGTTCCACGCGCACATGGGCTGGTTGTTCCGCAAGCAGCGCACCTCCCGCACCAAGTACGCGCCCGACCTGCTGAAGGACCCCGACCTGCGGTTCATGGGGCGCAACGACGTCTACGTCCTGATCGCCGCCTCCACGCTGCTGGTGCCGATGGGCCTCGGCGCGCTGCTCACCTGGTCCTGGCACGGCGCGGTCACCGCCCTGTTCTGGGCCGGGCTGCTGCGGGTGTTCGCCGGCGACCACATCACCTTCTCCATCAACTCCATCTGCCACGTGTTCGGCAAGACGCACTTCAGGACCCGCGACCACTCGCGCAACGTGTGGTGGCTGGCCATCCCCTCCTTCGGCGAGTCCTGGCACAACCTGCACCACGCCGACCCCACCTGCGCCCGGCACGGCGTCCTGAAGGGCCAGATCGACATCAGCGCCCGCGTCATCTGGCTGTTCGAGAGGCTCGGCTGGGTCTGGGACGTGCGCTGGCCCGACGAGCAGCGCCTCGCCGCCCGCCGCCTGACCTGACGCCTCCGGCCCACCGCCGCGCCGTCACGCGGGCCGCCTTCGCCCGCGCCCCCGCCCACCGAACGAAAGCGCTTCGCGATGCCTACCGACATGCCCACCGACATGCCCGCCGGAACGCCCACCGCCGCCTCGATCGCCGCCCTGGACCGCACCCCGCTCATCGAGCGCCTCGGCCGCTGGGCCGACAGCTATCCCGACGACCGCGCCTACACCTACATGGACTACACCACCGACATCGACGGCGTCGCGGTGGACATGACCTGGGCCGAGCTGGACCGCCGCGCCCGCGCCGTCGCCGCCGCCCTGCGCGCGGTCACCGACCCCGGCCAGCGCGTCGCGATCCTCGCCCCGCAGAACCTGGACTACATCGTCGGGTTCCTGGGCTGCATGTACGCCCGCCTCATCGCCGTCCCGCTGTTCTCCCCGGACCTGCCCGGCCACGCCGACCGCCTGCTGGCCGTCTACGGCGACGCCGAACCCGAGTGCGTGCTCACCACCACCCCCGCGCTGCCGCACGTGGAGGCGTTCTTCGACCAGAACACCGTGCCGCGCCCCAAGCAGATCCTCACCGTCGACACCGTCGACACCTCCCTGCGCTGGGAGGCCGAGCCCGTCGCCCCCGACGACCTGGCCTACCTCCAGTACACCTCCGGCTCCACCCGCGTCCCGGCCGGCGTGATGGTCACCCACGGCAACTTCGCCGTCAACGCCGAGCAGTGCTGGGGCACCTTCGACGGCATCCCGCGCGTCTCCTCGGGCGTCAACTGGCTGCCGCTGTTCCACGACATGGGCCTGGTCACCGCCGTCGCGCTGCCGCTGGCCTACGCCAGCCCCGCCGTGCTGATGGACCCGGTGGCGTTCATCATGCGGCCCATCCGCTGGCTGGAGCTGCTCAGCAAGCAGGACCACGCCTTCACCTGCGCCCCCAACTTCGCCTACGAGTACCTGTCCACCAAGGTCACCGACGAGGAGAAGGCCGCCCTCGACCTCAGCGGCGTCCAGGTGTTCATGAACGGCGCCGAGACCATCCGCGAGGGCACCCTCACCCGCTACCTGGACGCCTACCGCGACAACGGCCTGCGCGCCGAGGTGCAGGTCCCCGCCTACGGGCTGGCCGAGGCCACCGTCTACGTCGCCTCCTCCTCCCGCTACGAGGCCCCCACCGCCACCGCCTTCGACCGCGACGCGCTCAACCGCGGCGTCGCCGAGCCCTGCGACCGCGCCGCCGAGCGCGCCACCGTCCTGGTCGGCTGCGGCACCCCCTACGGCCAGCACCTGGCCATCGTCGACCCCGCCTCCCGCGTCCGGCTGCCCGACGGGCACGTCGGCGAGATCTGGGTGCACGGCCCCAACGTCACCGCCGGGTACTGGAACCGGCCCGCCGACACCGCCGAGACCTTCGGCGCGTCCCTGGCCGGCACCCGCGGCGACCTGCCCGAACGGCCCTGGCTGCGCACCGGCGACCTCGGCGTCTGGTACGACGGCCAGCTCTACGTCACCGGCCGCATCAAGGACCTGGTCATCATCGACGGCCGCAACCACTACCCGCAGGACATCGAGTACACCGCCTACCACGCCGACGAGGGCGTGCGCCGCGAGTACGTCGCCGCGTTCGCCGTGGACGGCACGACCGACGGCACGGGGGACGGAGCCGAGGGCGACGCGGGGGAGGGCACCGAGCGCCTGGTCGTGGTCGCCGAGCGCAACCGGCGCGTGCCGATCAAGCGGCTGGACGTCGCCGCGGTCACCGCCGCCGTGCGCGCCGCCGTCAAGCACCACCACGACGCGCACCTGCACGACTTCGTGCTCATCGAGCCCGGCGGCCTGCCCCGCACCAGCAGCGGCAAGATCTCGCGCACCGCGTGCCGCCGCGCCTACCTCGACGGCGCGCTGCCGGTCACCGTGACCGGCGCCTGACCACCGCCCAGCCCCGCCCGGCCTCGCCCTGCCCGCGCCCGATCGAGGGCCGGGCGCGGGCCCCACGACAACGGCCCGGCATCGCAGCGAACGAGGCTGCGATGCCGGGCCGTCACCACGTCACCGGCGGGCGCGCACGTCACGGCCGGGCGGCCGGACGCGGGGGCTCAGGCGGGCTTGGCGCCGATGGACCCCATCAGCTGCGGCCACACCGACTGCGACTCGCGGATCCACGCGGGCCAGTTGTGCCGGCCGTCGCCGTAGATGTGCGCGGTGTAGGGGACCTTCAGCTCGTCCAGGCGGCGCTTGAAGTCCTTGTTGTTCGCGCCGATCGCGATCTCGCTGAGCAGGCCGATGTCCCAGGGCGCGACGTTCGGGTCGCCGGGGCCGGGCCGCCCGGTGGTGCCCGCCGAGAAGAACAGCTTCACGCCGCGCAGCTTCTCCGCCAGCGCGTAGGGGTCGTGCGCGGCCCAGTTGGCGTCGTCCCAGCGCGGGATGCCCCAGATCGCGTACGGGTCCTGGTTGTTGCCCGCGTTGGTGAACATCAGCATCGCCGGGATGCCCGGCGAGCGCATCGACAGCAGCCCGCTCAGCGCCGCCACGTGCTTGAACAGCCCCGGGTGCCGGGCGGCGTAGCTGACCGCGCCCTGCGCGCCCGAGGAGTTGCCGATCGCCGCGCGCTGCGCGCCGCCCCGGTAGTTGCGCTCCACCAGCTGGCGCACCTCGCTGGTGTGGAAGGTCTCCCACTTGGGAGTGCCGCCCTTGCCGTAGTTGTACCAGTCGGCGTAGGAGCCGTTGCTGGCCTCCGGCATCACCACGATGGCGTTGTACTTCGCCGCCCACGCCTCGATGTCGGTGTTGCGCGTCCAGGAGGTGTAGTCGTCCTGCCCGCCGTGGAAGGCGTACAGCACCGGCCAGGTCGCGGCCGAACCGGCGCTCCACCCCTTGGGCAGCAGCAGCCGGGTCTTGACGGTCTTGCCGAGCGCGGGGGACTGGATCGAGATGTCCACCTGCTGCACGCCGACGGCGGCCGCGCGGGTGCCCTTCCCCGCGACGGCGGTCTTGACGATCCGCGCGCCGTCGTCGGCGGGCCGGACCGGGGCGGCCGAGGCGGGGGCCGCGACCAGCACGGTGGTTCCGACCGTCGTGGCCGCGGCGATCGCGGCGGCGGCCAGCGAGCGGCGCCGTCGCGCACCGGTACCGGGGACGTCGCGACGGAACGGGCGTGTCATGGGTCTCCCTGCTGCCGATGGGCGACCGGGACGGTCGCACGGGACATGCGTCCCGAGTGTTCCGGTACCGGAGAAAATGATCTATGGGGGGAGATGACAAGAAAAAGCGGGGCGATTGTGCCAGAGTGAGTGCTCCGAGGTGTGCGCGGACGGCGGCGCGGGACGGTTCAGCCGGCCCCGTCCTCGTGTGCCAGGAACTTGGCGAGGTTGCCCACCATGCGCCGGTCGAACGTTCCCGCGACGGCCCGCACCAGCGCCCCGAACGGCGACCCCGGCGGCTCGACCTCCATCAGCCACGCCACCCGCTCGGCGATCTCGGGGTCCAGCGCCGCCGCGCCGACCAGCATCGTGCCGAACTGCGTGGCCATGAGCTGCTCCAGCTGCGGCCGGGCCGGGCGGCGGGTGCGCAGCCACTCGGTGCCGGTCCACTCCACCCCCGCGATCCACGACTGCATCGTGGTCCGCATGACCTGGCCGGGCTCGTCGATGCGCAACGTGCGGTAGGTCAGCGCGCAGATCTCCTCGCGCACCCGCTGCGCCGCCGCCAGCGCCGCGTCGGGGGCCTGCGCCCCGCCCATGCCCAGCAGCCCGGCGTAGCCGGACTCGTAGGTCTCCAGGAAGTCGACGTACAAGCCGAGCCGCGTCGCCATCTGCATCGACGGCGAGCCGTCGGCCACCTGGTCGAGCCGCGCGGTCAGCTCCGCGCCGACGCGGTGCGCGGCGGCCCCGTACAGCTCCTGCTTGCTGTCGAAGTAGCGGTAGACGGAGGAGCGGGAGGTCCCGGCCAGCAGCGCGATGTCGTCGATCGACACCTCGGGCTCGGGCCGCCGCCCGTAGATCTCGATGGCCGCCGTGATGATCTCCTCGCGGCGGCGGTCCAGGGGCAGCCGCCGGAACGCGGGCCGCCTGCGCCGGCCGGCCTGCACCCCGCTCTCGGCCCCGCCGTCGGCCTCGGCGAGCGCGGCGGCGGTCGTGTCGTCGGCCGCGCCCTCCGCGCCGCCCTGTTCGGCCATGGCGGCCACTGTAGTGGGACCGCCCGGCGCCGAGGGCGGCGACCGGTGGTCGGATGGCGGGCGTTCATCGGGCGGGCCGCCGACGCCATCATGCCAAGATCCGGCAACAGGCCGACGAGGCGAAGGGCCGACCGCGCGCGGCGTAGGGCAGGATCGGAGGCATGCAGGTGCTCCGATCGGGGGGCGGGCGCCTTCCCTTCCTGACCACGCCGTACACGCTGCCGGCGGTGGCCGCCGCGCTCGCGGTGGCCACCACCCTCGACGTGCTCGCGGGCGGGCTGCTGCGGCGCTTCGACGCCTGGGCGTTCACCGGCGGGCTGCCGCCCCGCACCGGCGCCTGGCACTTCTTCTGGCGCACGGTCGTCAACGGCGGCCAGTACTGGCTGGTCGGCGGCCTGGTGGGGCTGGCGGCCGTGCTCGCCGCCTGGCGCGGCCGCGACCTGTGGCTGCTGGTGCGCGCCGGGATCTGGCTGATGGCCACCGAGGTGGCGATCCGCGCCGGGCAGATCGCCTTCGGCCGCACCCCGCCGCGCACCGGCCACGACGTGCTGTTCGCCGAGGGGTACCTGTCCTATCCCTCCGGGCACGCCGCCAACGCCGCCGCGTGCCTGACGGTCATCGTGCTGCTGACCGGGGCGTCGCGCCGCTGGGCGATCGCCGCGCACGTCCTGGCGCTCGGCGTCGCCGTCGCGGTGGTCACCCTGGGCTACCACTGGCCGACCGACGCCATCGCGGGCTGGGGGCTCGGCCTGGCGATGGCGGGCGTGGCCCGCGCGTTCCTCCCGTGGAAGTGGCGTGAGTCACAGGAACCGCCCGCCCATTGACCGTAACCGCTCACTTACTCGACAGTGGGGCCAGGCGGCAGGGAAGGTGGCACACGATGACGACGCAGGCGGACCCGGCCCGCGAGATCCCGCTCAGCGACCTGCGCTTCTGGGAGCGCCCGCTGACCGAGCGCGCGGCCGCCTTCGCGGCGCTGCGCGCCCACGGCGCGCCGGTGCGCTTCCCCGATCCGCAGATCCCCTTCACCAAGGGGGGCGCGGGCTACTGGGCGCTGGTGCGGCACGCCGACGTCGTCGAGGCCAGCCGCAACCCGCAGATCTTCAGCAGCGAGCCGAACGCCACCACGGTGATCGACTCGCCGGGGTTCGTGGACAAGTACATCAACTCCATGATCAACATGGACGACCCGCGGCACGCCAAGATCCGCCGCATCGTGTCCCGCGCGTTCAGCCCCCGGATGCTGGCCAAGACCGAGGACGACATCCAGGCCCGCGCCGCCCGCATCGTCGACGAGCTGATCGCCTCCGGCCCCGGCGACTTCGTCGCCAAGGTCGCGGTGCGGCTGCCGGTCGAGGTCATCTGCGACATGCTCGGCATCCCCGACGCCCTCCACCCGCGCGTGGTGCGCCTGACCAACATCGTGCTCGGCAACTCCGACGCCGAGTACACCGGCATCACCCCCGAGATGGGCAAGCTGAGCACCGGCCGCGGCCTGGTGAAGGTCGCCCTCGCCAGCCGCGAACTGCACCGCCTGGCCGCCAGGCTCGGCCGCGAGCGCGCCGGGAACCCCACCGGCGACCTGACCTCCGCGCTGGTCAACGCCAACATCGACGGTGAGAGGCTGACCACCCAGGAGTTCGGCACCTTCTTCCTGCTGCTGGTGGTCGCGGGGAACGAGACGACCCGCACCGCCATCGCGCACGGCCTGAAGTTGTTCACCGACAACCCCGACCAGCGCGACCTGCTGCTGGCGGACTTCGACGGCCGCGTCTCCGGCGCCGTCGAGGAGATCGTCCGCTACTCCACGCCGGTCACCCAGTTCCGCCGCAACCTGACCCGCGACCACGAGATGAACGGCCACCACTACAAGGCGGGCGACAAGGTCCTGCTGTTCTACAACTCCGCCAACCGCGACGAGAGCGTCTTCGACGACCCCGACGCCTTCGACATCACGCGCTCCCCGAACCCGCACGTGGGCTTCGGCGGCCCCGGCCCCCACTTCTGCCTGGGCGCGAACCTGGCCCGCCGCGAGATCACCGTGATGTTCCGCGAGCTGTTCACCCGCATCCCCGACATCCGCGCCGACGGCGAACCCGACCGCCTGCTGTCCAGCTTCATCAACGGCTTCAAACGCCTGCCCTGCACCTTCACCGCCCCCTGACCCCGCGCCGCAGCGCCGTGTCGGAGCGCCGTGTCGGTCCCGGCCGCTAGGGTCCTCGCCGTGCTTGCGGAACTGGTGGAACGCGCGGCCTCCGGCGGCGACGAGGCGGTCGAGGAACTGGCCGCCCGCGCCACCGGCCCGGTGGCCGAGCAGGCGTTCCTGCGCTGGCAGGAACAGCCTCCGCCCGGCGCGGGCGAGCTGCACGTGCCGATCGCGCGCATCCCGGCGGAGGCCGCCGCCGTCTACCAGCAGAGCTGACGGAGCGGCGGCCCAGGGCGGGTCAGGACGCCAGCGAGTCGAGCAGGCGGGCCAGCTCGACGGGCTTGGAGAACATCGGCCAGTGCCCCGTCGGCAGCTCGTGGAAGCTCCACTCCGGCCCGCCCAGCGCCGCGAACAGCGGGTTCCCGGCGGCGATCATCTGCTCGACCAGGGGACGCGGGATCGTGTTCAGCACCATGCTCTTCGGCGTGTCCGGCACCGTCTCGGGACGGATCAGCGGCTGCGTGGCGGTCGCGAACGGCTGCGGCGTCACCCGCGCGCGGATCTCCGCCAGCATCTCCTCGGGCATGTCCGCGTGGTTCTCGGGGTCGGCGGCGGCGTCGAACGGCGGCGCGGGCAACAACCAGCCGTCGCCCTCCTCGGCGACCTGCTTCTCGACCGCCGCCTGCTGCTCGGGCTCGCTGAAGTCGTGCTGCGCCATGCCCGACGGCAGCGGCGCGCTGTCCACGTAGACCACCCGCGACAACCGTTCGGGAACGCGGTCGGCCGCGCCGGTCACCGGGAGCATGCCGCCGCTGTGCCCGACGAGGACCACCTCGCGCAGGTCGCCGTCCGCCAGCACCTTGAGCACGTCGGCGACGTGGGTGTCCAGGTCCACTTCGGGCGTCGCCTCTGCCGCGCGCTCGGCCAGGCCCGTCAGCGTCACCGGATGCACCTCGTGCCCGGCGGCCCGCAGCTCCTCGGTGACGCGCTCCCACGCCCACGCGCCGAGCCAGTAACCGGGGACCAGTACGAAAGTCGCCATGTCAGAGCCTTTCCTTGAAGCGGATACGACCATCGTAAGATCAATACCGGACAGAAACCGCCCGGATTACTGGAGTGTCCTGTGTCACACCCCACCACCCGGATCCTGACGATGCTGGAGCTGCTCCAGGCCCACCACCACATGAGCGGGGCCGAACTCGCCCGGCGGCTGGAGGTGGACGAACGCACCGTGCGGCGCTACGCCGCGCGTCTCGTTGACCTCGGCATCCCCGTCGTCGCCGAACGCGGCCGTTACGGCGGCTACCGGCTCGCCCCTGGCTACAAGCTGCCGCCGCTGATGCTCACCGACGACGAGGCGACCGCCGTGGTGCTGGGCCTGCTCGCCGGACGCCGCGTCGGCCTGCCCGGCGAGGCCGCCGAAAGCGCCCTCGCCAAGGTGCAGCGGGTGCTGCCGAGCGCGCTGCGCGACCGCGTCCAGGCGCTGGAGCACACCTTGGGCTTCACCCTCGCCGAACGCCCCGGAGCCGCGCCCGGCACCGCCGCGCTGCTGACCCTGGCCGCCGCAGCCCGCGCGCGGTACCGCGTCCGGATGCGCTACCGCTCCTGGAAGGGCGACGACAGCGAACGCGACCTGGACCCCTACGGCCTGGTCTTCCACTCCGGCCGCTGGTACGTCACCGGGCACGACCACCGCAGCGGCGAGACCCGCACCTTCCGCGTGGACCGCGTCCGCGCCGCCGAGCCGACCGAGATCCCCTTCGAGGTCCCCGACGACGCCGACCCCGTGCTCGACGTCACCCGCGCCCTGGCCGGAGTCCCCTACGCCCACGAGGTGGAAGTGCTGCTGGAGACCGGCTTGCCGGAGGCGCGCCGCCGCATCCCCGCCACCACCGCCACGCTCCGCGAGACCGACGGGGGAGTGCTGCTGTCCACCCGCGTGGAGAGCCTGACCGGGATGGCGCAGATGCTGGCCGGGCTCGGCTGGCCGTTCGTCATCCGCCGCCCCGACGCGCTGCGCGACGCCGTCGCCGAACTGGCCGACGCCCTGCGCGCCCAGGCCGGGCGCTAGCACCTCGTCCGGCGGCTCAGCCGAGGGAGGTGCGCTCGACCCACTCGCGCCGCAACATCGCGTACACGATCTCGTCGGTCCACTCGCCCTTGACCAGCTCGTTCTCGACCAGGTGGGCCTCGCGGCGCATCCCCAGCCGCTCCAGCACCCGCGCCGACGCCTCGTTGCGGCCGTCCAGCCGCCCGCAGACCCGGTGCAGGCCGAGCCCCTCGAAGCCCAGCCGCAACACCTCGGCCGCCGCCTCGGTCGCGAACCCCTGGCCGTGGTAGTTCGGATTGAAGATGTAGCCGATCTCGCCCTGCCGGTGCTCCTGGCTGCGCCACTGCAGGTTGACCTCGCCGATCAGCGCGCCGGTGGCGCGCCACACCACCGCCAGCACCAGCCAGTCGCCCTCCTTCTCCAGCGCGGAGGCGGCCATCTTCTGCTGGAGGAAGACCCGCGACTCCTCCAGGTCGCGCGGCTCCCAGTACAGGAAGCGCGCGACCTCCGGCAACGACTGGTAGGCGTGCAGGCCCTCCAGGTCGCCGGGCCGGAACGGGCGCAGCTCCAGCCGCTCGGTCACAAGGGGGAATTCGGGACGCAGCACACGAAGATCCTAGGCGTCCTGCCGCCGTTGGCAACGGCTATCCCTCGGCAAGCGCCGGTTCAGCGGCCGAAACCCGCGTCGCGGGCCCGGAGGGCGGCCTCGGTGCGGTCGGCGACCTGGAGCTTGGCCAGCACCGTGGACACGTTGTTGCGCACGGTCTTCGGCGACAACCCCAGCCGCTCGGCGATCCGCGCGTTGCCGAGGCCCGCCGCCACCAGCTCCAGCACCTCGCGCTCGCGCGCGGTGAGCTGCGGGAACGGGTCGTCGTCGTGGGTGCGCGCGGTCGCCAGCCGGGTGAAGTAGCCCGTGACCCGCCCCGCCAGCGCCGGGCCGAAGATCACCTCGCCGCCCGCCACCGCCGTGATCGCCCGCAGGATCTCCTCCTGGTCGGCGCCCTTGACCAGGTAGCCGCGCGCCCCGGCCAGCATCGCGGCGAAGACGCTGTCGTCATCGTCGTGCATGGTCAGCACCAGCACCCCGGTGGCGGGCCGCGCCGCCAGCACCCGGCGGATGGCGTCCACGCCGCCCATCCGGGGCATCCGCAGGTCCATCACCACCACGTCCGGGCGCAGCCGCTCGGCCAGCAGCACCGCGTCCAGCCCGTCGGCGGCGGTCCCGGCCACCTCGACCCGGCCGGTGGACTCCAGCATCAGCCGCAACCCGTCCCGGTAGACCGGGTGGTCGTCGGCCAGCACGACCCGCAGCGGCCGTACCTCGGTCGTCATCGTCGGCTCCCGTTCCCGTGCGCTCGTGGTCGGTACGGCAGCAGCGCGCGCACGCTGGTGCCGCCTCCGGGACGCGCGGTGACCGCGCAGTCCCCGCCCAGCTCCTCGGCCCGCTCGCGCATCCCCACCAGCCCCACCCCGGCGGGCGCGCTCGCGGGCACGCCCCGGCCGTCGTCGACGACCTCCACCTCCAGCGCGTCCTCGCCCGCCGACAGCCGCACCGCGCAGCTCCCGGCGCGGGCGTGCCGCGACACGTTGGCCAGCGCCTCCCCGACGATCCGGTACGCGGCCTCCTCGGCGGCCGCGGGCAGCGCGCCCAGGTCGCCCGAGCAGCCCACCGTCACCCGCAGCGTGCGGCTGCGGAACCGGTCGGCCTGCCGCTCGACGGCCCCGGCCAGGCCGAACCGGTCCAGCGACGGCGGCCGCAGGTCGTGCACCAGCCGCCGCACGTCGGCGAGCACCCCGGCCAGGTCGCCGCGCACCTCGCGCAGCGTGCCGTCGGCGGCCCCGGCGTCGCGGGGCGCCAGGTTGCGGGCCGCCTCGATCTTCAGCGCGGCGGCCGCCAGCGACGGGCCGAGCCCGTCGTGCAGGTCGCGGCGCAGGCGGCGGCGCTCCTCGGCGATCCTGGTGACCAGCTGCTCGCGGCTGCGCCGCAACTCCTCGGTGAGCGCGGTGGCGCGGGCGGCGGCCGCGGCCTGCCGCACCACGTCGGCCAGCAGCCGCTGGTCGGCGTCCGACGACCGCGGCCCGGTGCGCGGCACCAGCGCCAGCCGCCCGATGGGTGCGCCGCGGTACCCGAACGGCAGCACCACCGCGTCCGCGCGCGGGCGGCCGTGCTCGACCACCGTGGTCCGGCCGTCGGCGCGGTCCAGCTCGACCCGCACGTAGGGGGAGCGGAACGAGGCCGCCACCACGCGCGCCACCTCCAGCAGCAGTTCGTCGGGCTCGACGGTCTCCTCCAGCCGCCGTGCCAGCGCCGACACCACCTCGTAGGGCTCGCCCCGCCCGGTCAGCACCCGGTTGACCACGCGTTGCAGCCGCAACCGCAGCGGCCCGTAGACGACCGCGACCACGCCCGCCGCCAGCACCGCCGCCAGCGGGTCGTCGAAGACCGTGCCGACGCCGACGAACACTGCCATGTCCACCGCGACCACCGCCGCCGCGACGCCCGCGTACAGCAGCGTCCAGCCCAGCAGCAGGTCCACGTCGTAGAGCCGGTAGCGCGCGACCGCCACCATGATCGCGACCGCGAGCACCGCGTGCAGCAGCACGAACAGGGCGTCGCCGACCCACCAGACCACCGCCGGCGACCCCAGCGCCGCGACCACCTCGCCCGCCGCCACCAGCACGATGTCCAGCAGCACCGCCAGCAACATCCAGCGCAGCTGCGCGCGGCGCACCGGCCCCGCGCCGCGGAACCGCACGACGAACGCGGCGACCGCCAGCACGAACGCCACCACGAACGACTCGCGGCACAGCGGGATCGTCAGCGGCCAGAACCAGTCGGGCAGCGGCGGCGTGAGCGGGTCCAGCGCGACGCCCGCCAGCACCGGCGGCACGGGCCCCGGCGAGAACACCCGCCACGGGATCGTCAGCAGCGCCACCACGCCCAGCGCCTGCGCGCCGAGCGCCACCCGCACCGGCCACCGCCAGCGGCGCGAGGGCAGCGTGCCGTCGGGGAAGAACAACACCAGCGCCGGGATCGCCATATTGATCATCGGGCCGAAGCGGGCGCCGACGAACACCGCGAGCGCGGTGAACGGCAGGTCGCCGCCGTGCTCCAGCAGCGACCAGGTGGCGTAGGCCGCGCCGGCGCCGTCGGTCACCGCCACCGTCCCGGTCGCCAGCAGCAACCACGTCATCGTGTGGCGCGGCAGCCGCGTCGCCAGCGCCGCCCCCGCGAGCGCCAGCGGCAGGCCCGACAGCGCCGAGCCCCAGTGCGGCCAGTCCAGCGGCTCGGGCCGCCCGCCCGGGGCGGTGACGGCGTTGGCCCAGACGGTCGCGACCGTGCCGAGCAGGCAGTAGGCGGCCAGCCCGAACGCCAGGGCGGACCGCCCGCGGTCGGCGCGTGGGGACACGGGAGCACTGGTCACGCGGCCAGCATCGCCCGCCGCCCGTCCCGGCCGCGCGGGAGCCAGGTCCCCGCTTCCCCGGGACACCGGTCCCCGGACCGAACGGGACCGGCCCGGGGACGGCGCCGCCCCACCGGCCCTGGCGCCCCGGGACGGCGGGACCGGAGCGTGAGTGGCCGACGGCGGCGACCCGCGCCGCCGCACCGCACCGGGAGACGACCCATGACCGTGCACACCGACCCCGACACGACCGCCCCGCCCGCCGGACGATCCCTGCTGCGCCGCGCCCGCCTGTCCGGCGCGGCGCTGACCGCCGGTGCCCTGACCTGGGTCGCGACCATGCCCGCCGCCGAGTCGCAGGACGAGATGTCCAGGATCGAGGTGGCCGGGGGCCTGGCCTTCCAGTTCGGCCTGCTGCCGGTGATCGCCCTGGTGCTGGCCGCCCGCGCCACCGGCGCGCGCAAGGGCCGCGCGTTCCCGGTCGTGGAGATGGCGCTGCTGGTGCCCGCCATGCTCTGGTCGGCGCTCGCGGTGGTCTTCGGCGAGGACCAGCCCGGCTGGATGGTGGTGCTCGACGTGTGCTGGCCGCTGTCGATGGTGTTCCTGCTGGTGCTCGGCATCGCCGTCGCGGTGACCGGCCGCTTCACCGGGCTGCTGCGCTGGCAGTTCCTCCTGGCCGGGCTGTGGTTCTTCTTCGGGATGGGCGGCCAGATCGTCGGCGGCGACACCGGCGCCATGCTGGCCGGTGGCGCCTGGCTGGTGGTCGCCTACGCCGGGCTGGGGCTGCGCCTGGCGATCACGCCGTCGATCGTGCTGCCGCGCGCCGGACGGTGACGCGCCGCCCGCCCGGACACCGCCACGCAAGGCTCCCGGCGGGAGTCGTTCGGCTTCGTGACGGGGGTTGACGAGCACTCGTCCCGATGCTCGTCAACCTCCTCTCCCGGTGCGGTCGAGTTCAGGCGGGTGCGACGACCTTCGCCTGGCAGGAGAAGCACATCAGCGTGTTCTCCACCACGTTGCGCTGCTTGAACCGCTGACCCAACTCGACGGTGCACTCGTCGCACTCGGGGCACGACCAAGGACCGGGCTCGCCCTGTTCCACCGAACGGATGATGTCATTCCATTCATTGTCGTTCATGCCGGGATCCTATGGCTCTCCGGCGTTCACCGCCCCGTGGCCTGGGACGTGGCCCATTGCCCTCCTGAGCAGGGGTTTCGGTCGGGCGCACGGGGAACGGTGCTGGTATGACCGTGACGAAGTTCCAGGACCTGCCACTGGCCGACCAGGACCGCAAGTGGGACGGCTCGGCCGCCGAGAAGCGCGTGCGCGAGTGGGCCGACGCCGAGGACTCCCCGGACGCGGCCTACCGCGACGCCCACGTCTGGTACGACGGCGACAAGCCGGACAACTTCACCAGCTACAAGCTGCTGATCGCCGACGTGGTCGACGGGAAGCTGAAGGTGGTCCCGCGCGCGGTGATGGCGGCGGGCGGGATCGTGGACGGCGCGCGCGGCGGCGTCGACATCCCCGAGGACGAGATCCCGCAGGTCAAGGAGCACCTGGCCAAGTACTACAAGAAGATGGACCACACCCCGCCCTGGGAGCGCTGACCGGCCCGGCCGGGAAGCGGCCGGGCCGGATCGCCGTCAGCCCCGGCCGACGTAGGACGGCATCGTGGTGGCCATGACGCTGAGGAACTGCACGTTGGCCTCCAGCGGCAGCCCCGCCATGTACCGCACCGCGTCGGCCGCCGCCCGCACGTCCATCACCGGCTCGGCCCTGCGCGACCCGTCGGCCTGCACGGTGCCGGTGCTGAAACCGGTGGTCATGTCGGTGGCGGCGTTGCCGATGTCGATCTGCCCGCAGGCGATCCGGTACGGGCGGCCCTCCAGCGACAACGTCTTGGTCAGTCCCGTCACCGCGTGCTTGCTGGCGGTGTAGGCGACCGCCTGCGGGCGCGGGGTGTGCGCCGACAACGACCCGTTGTTGATGATCCGGCCGCCCTGCGGGTCCTGCTCCCGCATCAGCGCGAACGCCCGCTGCGCGCACAGGAACGCGCCGGTGAGGTTGGTGTCGATCACCGCGCGCCACTCGTCGTGGGAGTAGGCGTCCACCGGCGCGGGCGTCCCGAAGCGCCCGGCGTTGTTGAACAGCAGGTCCAGCCGTCCCCAGTGCTCGCGGACGGCGGCGAACAGGGCGTCCACCGACTCCGGCGAGGTCACGTCGGCGGGCACGACCAGCGTCCGGTCCGCCGGGGCCGCCGCCTTCTCGACGGTCTCGCGCAGCGGCTCGGCGCGGCGTCCGGCCAGCACCACGCGCCACCCGTCGGCCAGCAGCGCCGTGGTGACGGCCGCGCCGATGCCCGATCCCGCGCCGGTCACCAGTGCGACCTGGCCAGAGCCGTTCCGGCTCGTCTCCGCTTCCATGCCCCGAGTCTGCCAGCCGGTGAATTCTGTCGGTCCCGGCGGTCACTATGGGACGGGAAAGGAGGCCGAATGGAGACCGTGACTTCGCGGGACGGCACCACCATCGCCTACGAGCGCACGGGCGAGGGCCCGGCGGTGGTGCTGGTGACCGGCGCGACCTGCGACCGGCACATGCACGACGGGCTGGCGGCGCTGCTGTCGGAGCACTTCACCGTGTTCAACTACGACCGGCGCGGCCGGGGCGACAGCGGTGACGGCGGCCGGCTGGACGACGCCCCCGACACCGCCCTGCGCCAGGAGAGCGACGACCTGCGCGCCGTGATCGACGCCGCCGGGGGCGGCGCGCACGTGTTCGGCTCGTCCTCGGGCGCGATGCTGGTCCTGCGGGCCGCCGCGCACGGCGTGCCGGTCGCGGGACTGGCGTTGTGGGAACCGCCGGTCGGCCTCGACGAGGAGGACCGGCGCGGCCACCTGGAGTACGTCGCCCGCCTGCACGAACTGCTGGCCGACGACCGGCGCGGCGACGCGGCCGCGCTGTTCCTGTCGCAGGTCGGGATGCCCGCCGAGATGATCGAGGGCGCGCGCGGGGAGCCCTGGTGGGCGGGCATGGAGAAGCTGGCCCCCAGCCTGCGCTACGACGCGGCCGCCCTCGGGCAGGGCTTGCTCGACACCACCGAGGCGGCGCGGGTGACGGCCCCCGCCCTGGTGCTGGAGGACGAGCTGAGCCCGGAGTTCCTGCGCAAGGCCGCGCAGGGCGTGACGGCGGCCCTGCCCAACGCCCGGCACGGCGTGCTCAAGGGCCAGGACCACAACTTCGCGGCGGAGGTGATGGCCCAGGCGCTCGCCGAGTTCTTCCTGACCGAGCAGAAGGCAGGCTGACCAGGCCGTGCTGGTAAGGCCCTACCGATCAGGCCCTACCGATCAGGCCCTACAGCTCAAGCCCCGCCGCTCAGGCCGCGCCTTCAAGCCGTGCGCCGCTCAGGCCCTGCCGATCAGGCCCTACCGATCAGGCCGTGGACACCCACTCCACCCGGTGCGCCTCGGTCGGGTCGGGCTGCTCCCAGCGCCCCACCAGCCGGTCGATCACCGCGTCGGGCACCGGCGCGGGCCGCTGCCGGTTGCGCGCCCGCAACACCTGCGGCGGGGCCTCCAGCGCGACCAGCTCGATCCGCCCGTGGTAGTCGGCGATCAGCCCGGTGCACTGCTCGCGCAACATCCGCGAGACGTTGGTGGCGTTCCACACGAACGGCCGCCGCGCCCGCAGGTGCTCGCGCGCCCGCTCGTAGGCCGCCGCCACCACCGGCCGCTGGTCGCCGCCGGGGTCCACGCCCATCTCCGCGCGCAGCCGGTCCAGGCTCACCACCGGCACGTCGGGCCGGTGCGCGGCGATCCAGTGGTCCTTGCCGACGCCCGGCAGGCCCGACAGCACGGTGACGGTCAGCCGCGTGTCGTCGTAGGCGGCGTAGTCGGGGTCGCGGCCCGGCTTGCGGAAGTACCAGAACCGCGCGTGGTCGGACGGGAAGCGGCGCGGCGCGTCCAGGCAGTCCTCCTCGGCGCAGTACTGCTCGTACAGCGCGATGTTCTCCAGCACCTCGGCGGTGTCGCCGCAGATCCGGCCCAGGATGTCGGCGGTGGCCAGCAGCACCAGGTCGTCGTTGCGGGCCAGCAGGCTCGCCCGGAACACGATGCGTTGCAGGTCGGGGCGCTCCAGTGCCCAGAACGGCACCTGGTGGTGGCGCACCAGCGCCGCCACGTGCTCGCGCCAGGTCGCGGGCGCGCCCAGCTCCCACAGGATGCGCCGCACCATCAGGTCGCCGCGCCGCGAGTGGCCGTGCGCGGTGATGCGCCCGGCGTCGTCGGTCTGGGTGCAGAACGGCTTGGCGACGTCGTGCATCAGCACGGTGGTGAACAGCCGCACCCGCTCGTCGGCCGGGCGCGCCCGCCAGGCGGGCAGCTCCGCCAGCGCCTCGCACGCCATCCGCGTGTGGACCGACACGTCGCCCTCGGCGTGGTGGATCGTGTCCTGCGGCACGCCCTCCAGGCGGCGGACCCACTCGAAGGCGGAGCGGATGCGGTCCCACGGCACCTGCCAGTGCGGCGGGGCGGGGCACAGTTCCTCAAACACCTGCATACAGCACCCCCGGGTCGGCCAGGCCGTTGGCGACGATCGGCCGTTCCTGCCAGTGGGTGCCGGAGTCGAGGATGGCGGTGAGGAAGCTGGGCCGCACCCACTTGTAGCGGCCCACCGTCCGGCCGTCCTCCTCCACCTTGAGGTAGAGGCCCTCCATGTGGTCGTCGCCGTCGGTCTCGGCGACGACCCGGTCGGGGTCGGCGCCGCCCGCGACGGCGGCCTCGCGCAACGCGTCGCGCCACCGGCCGGTGCGGCAGGTGGACGGCCCGACGAACGCCGTCAGCTCCGCCAGGTTCCACACCTGCCCTTCGTGCAGCACCGGCACCGACACGACCGGAGCGCCCTTGAGCAGTTCGCGGCGGCTCTCGGTGGACAGGAACGTGCCGTCGCTCTGGTCCAGCACGTCGAACTCGCAGAAGTAGTGGGGAAGCGCGTCGTAGAAGACGGTGTGCTTGGCGTACAGCCACTCCCCGTACATCACGTACCGGTCGCCCAGCCGCTCCCACAACGTGTGCTGCACCGACGCCGCCCACGCCTTCAACGGCCCGAACTGCTTCTCGCGTGGCCCGCCCGTCAGGAAGTGGCCGCGGCTCTGCAACCGCAGCTCCCCGTCGGAGGAGAAGCTGATCCCGGCGTTGGCGCCGTCCAGCTTCTCCTCCACGACCAGGAAGCGCCCCGACAGCTCCCGGAACGGCGCGGCGCTCAGATCGTGGTCGCCGGGCTGCAACCGGGAGCCCTCGATATGGCGCGTGCGGGGATATTTGCGGAGCATGAGGACCGTTCTAGCGAACGGCGTGGGTCACGCCAACTCGTTTTCCGTGGTGACCCGGGCCAGCGCGCCGCTCTCCAGCGCCACCCACAACGCCCCGTCCGGCCCGGCCGCGATGCCGTGCGGCTCGCAGTCCGGCGCGGGCAGCGCGTGCGTGTCGATCCGGCCGTCAACGGTGATCCGCCCCACCCGCGAGGTGCCCCATTCGGTGAACCACAGCGCGCCGTCGGGTCCGGCGCAGATCGCGTGCGGCCGCGCGGCGCGGTCGGGTAGCGGGTACTCGGTCACCTTGCCGTCCGGCGTGATGCGGCCGACCTGTCCCGCGCCGATCTCCACGAACCACACCGCGCCGTCCGGCCCGGCGGTGATCCCGACCGGCGCGGCCCCCTCGGTGGGCAGCGGGTGCACGGTGACCTCGCCGTCCACGGTGATCCGGCCGACGGCGTGCGCCTGGTTGAGGGTGAACCAGAGCGCGCCGTCCGGCCCCGCCGTGATCATCGAGGGGAAACCGCCGGTGACCGGCAGTGCGAACTCGGTGAACACGCCCTCGGGGGTGAGGCGGGCGACACGGTCGGTGTGCATCTCGGTGAACCACAGCGCACCGTCCGGACCTGCGGTGATGCCGCACGGGCCGCAGCCGGGCGTCGGCGGCGTGAAGCGCTCGACCTCGCCCTCGACGGTGATGCGGCCGATGCGGTGGTTCTGGAACTCGGTGAACCAGAGTGCGCCGTCCGGCCCCCGCACGATGTTCATCGGGTCGCCGCCGATCGTGTGGACGGTGAGATCGCCCTCGGGGGTGAGGCGGCCGATGCCCCCGTCATGGACGAGGGTGAACCACAGCGCGCCGTCCGATCCGGTGGCGACGCCGTAGGGGCGGCCGTCCGGGATCGCGAATTCGGTGCTGGTCGTCGTCATGCGTCATCCTTTCCGCGGCCGGTCAGGCGGCCGCGCTGCATCTCGATCCGGGTGCCGGTGAACCGCTCGCTCAGCGCGCGGTCGTGGCTGACCACCACCAATGCGCCCGGGTAGTCGGCCAGTGCCTGTTCCAGCTCTTCCACCAGCGTCAGGGACAGGTGGTTGGTGGGCTCGTCCAGAAGCAGCAGGTCGTGCCGCTCGGTCAGCAGCCGGGCCAGCCCGAGCCGCCGTCGTTGCCCCACCGACAGCGCGCCGACCGGTGTGTCCAGCGCTTCGGGACGGAACAGCCCCAGCGCCAGCAGCCGCGCCCGGTGCTCCTCCGCGTGGCCGGGACGGCCCTCGGCGAAGGTGGCCAGCACCGTCCGCTCGGGCCGGTCGAACTCCACCTCCTGCGGCAGGCAGCCGATCCGGCCTCGGCAGCGCACCGATCCGGCGTCCGGCTCCTGCCCCGCCAGCACCTTCACCAGCGTGGACTTGCCCGCGCCGTTGTCGCCCCGGACCAGCAGCCGGTCGCCCGCCTGTACGGTCAACGCGGCCACGTGCAGCCGGTCGCCGACCCGCACGTCGCGCAGCTCGGCCAAGACGCCCTCGGCCGCGCCCCCGCCGCCGAACCCGCCCTGGAACCGCAACGGTTCGGGCGGCCGCGGGACCGGATCGTCCTGGAGTCGGCGCAACCGTTCCTCGGCGTTGCGAACTCGGCTCGCGATCGAACTCTGCACCCGGCCGGCGTTGCGGTCGTAGGCCATCTTGTTGCGGTCCTTCATCTCGCGGCCCGCCGCGACGCGGTGCGCGGTCGTCGCCGCGAACGTCTCCAGCCGCTTGATCTCCGCGCGCCAGTCCTCGTACGCGCGCTCCCAGCGCTGCCGCGCCGCCGCCTTCCCGGCCAGGAAGCCGGTGTAGCCGCCGCCGAACCGCGTGACGCCGCCGTCCTCGACCTCCAGGATCGTGGTGGCGACCCGGTCCAGGAAGACGCGGTCGTGCGAGACGACCACGACCGTGCCCCGGTGCGCGCGCAGCCGCTCTTCCAGCCAGGCGGTGGAGGAGGCGTCGAGATGGTTGGTCGGCTCGTCCAGCAGCAGCGTCTCGGGGGAGGCCGCCAGCAGGCAGGCGAGCCCGAGCCGGGCCTGCTCGCCTCCCGACAGGCCGCCCAGTTCGCGGTCGCGGCCGATGCGGGCGAGGCCGAGGCCGTGCAGCGCCTTGTCCACGCGGGCGTCGGCCTCGTAGCCGCCGCGCGCCTCGTACGCGCTGAGCAGGTCGCCGTACTCGGCCATGGTCGCCTCGGTGAGACCGGCCTCCAGCTCGCGCATCCGGCGTTCCATCGCGCGCAGGGCGGCCAGCGCGTGGTCGATGGCGTCGGCCACGGTCAGGTGCGGCGGCAGGCCGAGCGTCTGCCCCAGGTGCCCGACGCCGCCGTCGGCCAGCACGGTGATCTCGCCGGAGTCCGGCCGCTCGACCCCGGCGATCAGCCGGAGCAGGGTCGACTTCCCCGAGCCGTTCTCGCCGACGATCCCGGCGCGCTCGCCGGGGGCGACGGTGAGGGAGACCCGGTCGAGGACCGGCCGTGCGCCGGGAGCCGAGGGGTAGGACTTGACGACGTCCCGGGCGGTGAGCTGAGCGGTCAATACAGGCCTCCGAAGCGCGGTGGGGGAAATGGTCGCTGTGTTCGGTGACAGGCCCATGGTTGGTGCGCTCCTCCAGAGTCCGACTTCTAATGCAACGTTTGTCGCGTTAAGATGAGTATGCCGAACACCCGCCCTTAATGCAACAGGAGTTGTCTTTGACTTCCTCCACCCCCGGCACGCGGCGCCCCGGCGGCCGTACCGCGCGCACCCGCGACGCCGTGCGCGCCGCCACCCTCGCCGTGCTGGCCGAGCAGGGCTACCAGGGGCTGACCGTCGAGACCGTCGCGGCGCGCTCGGGGGTGCACAAGACCACCGTCTACCGGCGCTGGAAGAACGCCGAGGGGCTGGTCGCCGACGCGCTGGAGCTGGCCTCCGGCGAGCCCTGGCCGGTCCCCGACACCGGCTCGGCGCGCGAGGACCTGCGCGCGCTCGCGCAGCTGGTGCGGTCCGGGTTCGCCGATCCGGAGATGGGGCCGGTGTCGTCGGCGTTCATCGCGGCGGCCCTGCAGAACCCGGTGGCCGCGCGGGCGCTGTCGGCGTTCTTCGCCGAGCGGCACCGGCAGTCGGCGGCCGTGGTCGAGCGGGCGGTCGGACGGGGCGAGCTGCCCGCCGGGACCGACGCGGCCGAGGTGGTGCGCGCCGCCGTCGCGCCCGTCTACTACCGGCTGTTCATCAGCGGCGAGCCGGTGGACGGGGCGGCGGCCGACCTCGGCGCGGACGCCGCGTTCGCCGCCGCCCGCGCCGGGGTCTACGTCACCTGATCACCGGTTGATCACCGGGCCGCGACCAGCAGCCGTTCGGGCGCGCGGGTCAGCAGGCCCTTGGCCACCGGCGTGAACCCGTCGGCCCAGCGCAGGTCCGGCAGCGCCGCCAGCAGCGTCCGCACGCCGATCTCGGCCTCCAGCCGCGCGAGCTGCGCGCCCAGGCAGAAGTGCCGCCCCGCGCCGAACGCCAGGTGCGTCGCGGCGCCGGTGAACTCGCGGTCCACCCGGCCGTCGGTGCGGTCGGGGTCGAACCGGTCGGGTTCGGCGAACCGTTCCGGATCGCGGTTGGCCGACCCGACCAGGCACGCCACCGTCGCGTCCGCCGGGATCGTACCCGACGGGAGCTCGGCCGCCCGCGCGGTCTGCCGCAGGACCACCTGGACCGGCGGGTCGCGGCGCAACGACTCCGCCCACGCCGCCGCGACCAGGCCCGGCTCGTCCCGCACCCGCGCCAGGATCTCCGGGTGGTCGAGCAGGTTGGCCAGCAGCGACGTCAGCGCCTTGTCGGTGGTCTCGCCGCCCGCCCCCAGCAGCGTCCCGCAGAACCCCTTGATCATGTCGTCGGGCAGCGGCGCGCCGTCCACCTCCACGGTGCACAACACCGACAGCAGGTCCTCGCCCGGACGCGCGCGGCGGTCGGCCACGTGCGGGTCCAGGTAGGCGTACAGCTCGTCGCGGGAGGTCAGCCCGCGGTCGAGCGTGGCCGGGTCCTGCCGGTAGTTGCCCAGGTAGGAGAAGCCCGCCCGGTACCACTCCTGGAACAGCGGCACGTCCCGCGACGGCAGGCCGAGCGCGGTCACCACCACGTTCACCGGCAGCTGCTGGCAGAACCCGGCGGCCAGGTCCACCGTCCCGCCCCCGGCCGCGTCCGCGCGCAGCCGGTCCACCAGCTCGGCGGCGACGCGCTCGACCGAGCCGGTGAGGCGGGCCAGCGCGCGGCCCCGGAAGGCCGGGGTGAGGAACGCGCGGTGCGCGGCGTGCTCGCGGTCCTCCATCTGCATGACGGTCCGGCCGAACATCGGCGCGAGCTGCCACCCGTAGTTGCGCGGCGTGAAGCACGGGTCGGCCAGCGCGGCCCGCACGTCCTCGTGCCTGCTGACCAGCCAGGCGTTGAGCGGCTCGTCCCACACGATCGGGAAGTCCTCGCGCAGCCGCCGGTACAGCGGGTACGGGTCCTCCTCGAAGCGGGGCGACAACATGCTGGGCGGCGTGCGCCGGGTGTCGACGCGGGCGCCGGCGCGCTCCTGGCCGCCGTCGCCCTGCCAGTGGTAGCGGGGCACGTCGCGGTGCCAGTCCAGCGAGGCGCGCATCGCGCCCGCCAGCCGGTCGGCGAAGCGCGCGTCGACGGCGGGATCGGCCGCCGCCGCGCGGAAGTCCACGGTCCGCCCGACCACCATGTCGCGGGCGGCGTCCACGGCCCGCTGCCAGGTCCCGCCGTGCTTGTCGTGCAGCAGCATGACGAGGTTGGCGCCCTCCCCGAAGGCCAGGTCCTTGGCCACCGAGAAGATGTCGTTGGTCCACGCGATGACGTCGGCGGCGGCGTCGCGCAGCGCGGCGGCCGAGCCGAACACGCCGGGCCCGTCCAGGCCGTCCACCGCCGCGAACAGGTCGAAGAACAGGTCCGCGCCGAACAGGTCGCGCCGCAGCCCCACGTACCCGGTCAGGTCGAGGTCGGCGGCGGACGCGCGGCTGCGCACCATCACGCACTGCGCCCACAGGTGCCGGGCGAAGTGCTCGGTGAAGCGCTGGCACCAGTCCGGCCCGGCCAGCCGCGCGGTGCGCGGCCACAGGTCGCCGGCCAGCGCCCGCAACATCGGGTCGTCGGCGGGCCCGGCGGTGGTGTCGGAGCACACGACGGCGACGGCCGTCCCGGCGAAGTCCTCCAGCACGCCGCCGTCGGCCCACGGGCCGTCGTCCACACGGTCGTCCAGCAGCAGGACCCACAGGAACCAGCTCAGCAGCACCGCCGCCCGGTCGGGCGGGGCGCCGCCGGTGAGGCCGATGCCGAGGTCCAGCAGCCGCGAGGTGAGCAGCCGGGTCCGGCCGCGCGGGCCGATCAGGCCCTGGTGCTCGGCCCAGTCGCAGACCTCGGCGCGCAGCCGGCCGGCGTCGGGGCGGTGTGGGGGAGCGGGACACGGCACGTACAGGTCCGGCAGCCGGAAGTCGGCCGCCGGGCCCGCGACCGGCCCGTCTTGGCGGCCGGTCAAGTCGGGGACTGGCCGAAGTGACGGCTGGCCGCGCGGGCTAGGGCGCCATCGGCGCGACACTCGCGGACCGCCGTCCCGGCCGCGTCGCGGCCACCGGTCACCGCCACGCGGAACAGCGGCCGGTACTTCCGGTCGAACGTTACTTCGGCAATGGTCGCAGTCGTCATGTTCACCTCGATCAGGGTCGTCCCGGTACGGGTGTGCGCCGGGATCACTGGAATGCTGGCGAAACCGCGTATCCCGCCGCAGCCGACTTGACCATGGGTTTGCGCCGGAAACCCGATCCTTCACCGCCTCTTTCCGGGCGGCGTGCCGAGCGGCCCCGGCCGGTAGAGGCCATGTCCGACATCGGGGCCTGACGTGCGACGATTCGCATGTCCGCATTCCCTGACCGAAAACCTCGGCGGCGGCAGGTGTGGCCCCTGGGGCGGGGCGGGTAGTCACCCGCCGGAGGAATCGTGGGCTTCTGGGAGTATCTGCGCAGCCGGCGGGAGCTGCTGGTCTTCGAGGCGTGGCAACACGCGAGCATGGTGTTCCAGTGCGTGCTGCTCGCGCTGGTCCTCGGCGTGCTGATCGGGCTGCTGGTCTACCGCAGCCCACGGTTGTCGGCGCTGGCGACCGGCGCGTCCGGCGTGTTGTTCACCGTCCCCTCGCTGGCGCTGTTCGGCCTGCTGATCACCCCGCTGGGGCTGGGCGTCGCGCCGAGCGTGACGGCGCTGGTGCTGTACTCGCTGCTGCCGATCGTGCGCAACACCGTCGTCGGGCTGTCCGGCGTGGACCGCACGCTGGTGGACGCCGCGCGCGGCCTCGGCATGGGGCGCGGCCGCGTCCTGCTGCGCGTGGAGCTGCCGCTGGCCTGGCCCGTCATCCTCACCGGCGCGCGCGTGGCGACCCAGCTCGCGATGGGCATCGGCGCGATCGCCGCCTACGTGTCCGGGCCGGGCCTGGGCGAGCAGATCTTCTCCGGGCTGGGCCGCCTCGGCGGCGCCAACTCGGTCAACATGACGCTGGCCGGCACGCTCGGCATCATCGTGCTGGCCCTGCTGTTCGACGCCTGCTTCCTGCTGCTCGGGCGGCTGACCACACCGAGGGGCCTGCGTGTCTGACACCGTGACCGAACCGGCCGTGCCCGCCGACCGGGACGACTCCGCCGGCATCGAGCTGATCGGGGTGAGCAAACGTTTCCCCGGGCAGGACACGCCCGCCGTCGACGACGTCACCCTGTCGATCCCGGGCGGCCGCATCGTGGTGCTGCTCGGCCCGTCCGGCAGCGGCAAGACCACCACCATGCGGCTCATCAACCGGCTGATCGAGCCCACCGCCGGGAAGATCACCGTGGCCGGGCGCGACGCCCTCGGCCTGGACCCCGGCGAGCTGCGGCGGCGGATCGGCTACGTCATCCAGGACGCCGGGCTGTTCCCGCACATGACCGTCGCCACCAACATCGGCCTGGTCCCGCAGATGTTGAAGTGGGACAAGAAGCGCATCGCCGCGCGGGTGGACGAGCTGCTGGAGCTGGTGGACCTGCCCCCGGCGGCGTTCCGCGACCGCTACCCGCGCGAGCTGTCGGGCGGCCAGCAGCAGCGCGTCGGCGTCGCCCGCGCGCTGGCGGCCGACCCGCCGGTGATGCTGATGGACGAGCCGTTCGGCGCGCTGGACCCCATCACCCGCGAGCTCCTCCAGGACTCGCTGCTGCGGCTCCAGGAGGAGCTGGGCAAGACCATCGTGTTCGTCACCCACGACATCGACGAGGCCCTCAAGATCGGCGACCGGATCGCGATCCTGGACAAGGGCTCGCGCGTCGCGCAGTACGGCACGCCGCAGGAGATCCTGCTGAACCCCGCCGACGAGTACGTGGCGCGGTTCATCGGCGGCGGCCAGGCGATGCGGCTGCTGAAGTTCGGCCGCGTCGGCGACGTCGCGCTGCGGGCGGTGCCCGAGGCCGGGCCCGGCGACGACGCCGCCCACGTGCGCGAACGCATCGCGAACGGCGACACCTCGTTCGCGATCGTGCTGGACGCCGGGCGCCGCCCGCTGCGCTGGATCACCCTGGACGACCTGGCCGGGGCGTCCGGCCCGATCGGCGAGCGGGGCAGCGGCACCGCGCCGCCGATCCGCGCCCGCGACACCCTCCAGCAGGCGCTGGAGTCGCTCATCCAGATCGACCACGAGTGGGTGCCGGTCGTCGGCCCGCGCGGCGTCTACCAGGGCACCGTCACCCTCGGCACCCTCCAGCAGGCGCTGCGGGACATGCGGGCGCGCGCGGCGGGCGAGACGGTCGCGCACGAGGCCGGGGAGGCGCGATGACCGCGCCCCCGGCCGCCGCCGAGCAGTCGCGGGAGGCGCTGCACGCGCCCACCGGCCGTTCCTGGCGCTCCCTGCTCCAGCCGCTGCTGATCGTCGTGGCGGGCGTCGGCTGGATGGTCTACGTCAACAACTCCGGCCTCGACAGCATCGCGCAGCGCGTGCTGACGCCCGGCTACGTGACGCGCAAGACCTGGGAGCACGTCGAGCTGACCGCGATGTCCACGCTGCTGGTGCTGGTGATCGCGCTCCCGCTGGGGGTGCTGCTCAGCCGCCGCTGGGCGCGCCCGGCCACGCCGGTGGTGCTGGCGGTCGCCAACATCGGCCAGTCGGCCCCGGCGATCGGCGTGGTCGTGCTGCTGGCGGTGGTGTGGGGCATCGGCTTCTGGACGGCGGTGGTGGCGCTGGTCGCCTACGGTGTGCTGCCCGCGCTGCGCAACACCATGGTCGGGCTCCAGCAGGTCGATCCGACGCTGCGCGACGCGGGGCGCGGCATCGGCATGTCCGCGCTGACGGTGCTGCGCCGGGTGGAACTGCCACTGGCCGCGCCGGTGATCCTGGCGGGCGTCCGCACCACGCTGGTGCTGATGGTCGGCACCGCGAGCATCGCCGCGTTCATCAACGGCGGCGGGCTCGGCGAGCTGGTCACCACCGGCGTGACGACCCAGCGCACGCCGGTGCTGCTGACCGGCTGCTTCCTCATCGCGCTGCTCGCCCTGCTGATCGACTGGCTGGGCGGGGTGGCGGCCCGCCTGCTGGCTCCGAAAGGATTGTGATGCGACGCGCGAGGCCCCAACCCGCCTTGTCGGCCGCGTGTGCCGCGCTGCTGGCGACGGCGCTGGCGGGGTGCGGGCTGAAACCGGCGTCGGCGTTCATCCCGGCCGTCGAGCCGGGCGGCATCCGGCCGATTCCCGGGCTGGCGGACGTCAAGCTCAAGGTGACCTCCAAGGAGTTCACCGAGCAGCTCATCCTCGGCAAGATCGCCGTGCTGGCGCTGACCGCCGCCGGGGCCAAGGCCGAGGACCACACCAACGTGCAGGGCAGCGTGTCGGCCCGCCGCTCCCTCACCGTCGGCGACAACGACCTGATGTGGGAGTACACCGGCACCGCCTGGATCACCTACCTCGGCCAGAGCGACGCGGTCCCCGACGCGACCCGGCAGTTCGAGGCCGTCCGCGACCTGGACCTCAAGCGCAACAAGATCGCCTGGTTGTCGCCGCCCGCCCCGCTCAACGACACCTACGCGATCGCCGTCACCCCCGCCAGCCAGGCCAAGTACGGGTTGAAGGACCTGGCGGACATGGCCAAGGTCCCCGTCGGGCAGCGCACCTTCTGCGTGGAGTCGGAGTTCTTCACCCGCAACGACGGCATGCGCGGCATGTTCAAGACCTACGGCCTGGAGTACGGCCGCTCGGTCCCGGCGGGCAACGTGCTGCAGATGTCCACCGGCGTCGTCTTCAGCGCCCTCGCCCAGGGCCGCTGCACCTTCGGCGAGGTCACCTCCACCGACGGGCGGCTGCCCGGCCTCGGCCTCAAGGTGCTGGAGGACGGCCGCAAGCACTTCCCGATCTACAACCCGGCCGTGTCCGTGCGCGAACCGGTGCTGCGCGCCCACCCCGAGCTGGCCGGCCTGTTCGCCAAGATCAGCCCAAAGCTGACCACGCCGGTGATGCTGGAGCTGAACAGCAAGGTGGACGTGGACGGCGGCGATCCGGCCTTCGTCGCCCGCGACTGGATGCGGCGCGAGGGCCTGGTGAGGTGAACCGCCGGAGGTGAGCCGCCCCCGGTCACTCCAAGTGACCGCAGGGCTTGCAACAATACCGAGCGTGACCATCGTCGATCGTGCGCGGACCCGGCTCGGCCGCCTGCCGTCCACGGTCGCGCGGATCGCCCGGCGTCCCTACTGGGAACGCCCGAGCCCCGAGTGGCTGGTGCGGCGCTGGCCCGACCTGAACGCCACCTGCGTGGCCGCCGTGTTCTTCTGGTTCTCGGTCACCCCGACGCTGGTGCCCCGGCCCTGGTACCTGCAGGGCGTCGTCGGCGGCATCACCGCCGTGATCGGCTACGCGCTCGGCGCGATCCTCAGCACGCTGGTCCGCGCGCTGGCCTGGCGGACGCCCGCCGCGCGGGTGCGGACACGCTGCTGGCAGGCGTTCTTCCTGGTCGTCCCGGCGCTGACGCTGGTGCTGGTCGCCGCCAGCTCGGTCGCGCAGCAGCGGTTGCGCGCGTTGCAGGGACTGCCGCCCGACCACGCGTGGAACCCGCCGGTGATCGTGCTGATGGCGGTGGCGCTGGGCGGGCTGCTGCTGGTCGTCGGCCGCGCCGTCCGGCTGGCCACCCGCGCGCTGATCCGGGGTCTGGACCGGCGGCTGCCCCGGCCGGTCGCGGTGGCGTCCGGGCTGCTGATCAGCGGGGTGCTGGTCACCGCCGGGCTGCGCGACGTCGTCTACGAGCGCGGGATCGTCGACGTCGCCGCCGACCTCGCCGCCCAGGCCGACCACATCACCAAGCCCGGCGTCGTCCGGCCCCGCACGCCGCTGGTGTCGGGCAGCGCCGCGTCGCTGGTGACCTGGGACGACCTCGGCCGGGAGGGCCGCACCTACATCGGGTCGGTGCCGGAACCGGACCGGATCGAGCGGGAGACGGGGCGTCCGGCCGTCCAGCCCATCCGCGTCTACGTCAGTCCGGGCGGCCCGGAGGCGTTCGCCGACGCGGCCCAGGAGTTCGACGACGACGCGCGCCTCGCCGTCCGGGAGCTGGAGCGCACCCGCGCCTTCGAGCGGAAGGTCCTGACGATCGCGGGCACCACCGGCAGCGGCTGGGTGGACGAGTCGCTGGTCAGGCCGCTGGAGTACATGTACGGCGGGGACACCGCGACGGTGTCGCTGCGCTACTCCTACTTCCCGAGCTGGTTGTCGTACCTGGTGGACAAGGACAAGGCGGTCCGGGCGTCGCGCGCGCTGGCGAAGGCCGTCCACGAACGCTGGTCGGCGCTGCCCCCCGACCGCCGCCCCCGGCTGCTGGTGACCGGCGAGAGCCTGGGCGCGTACGCGATCGAGAGCTCCTACGGCAGCCTGCGCCGCCTGCTCGCCGAGACCGACGGCGCGCTGCTGGCGGGCACCCCCGACTTCAGCCCGATCTCCAGCGAGATCCGCAGGCGGCGCGACGCGGGCAGCCCGGTGTGGCGGCCGCAGTACCAGCGGGGCCGGAACGTCCGCGTGGCCCAGTTCCCCGACCGCGACCTGTCCCGCCCGCCGGACGAATGGCTGCGCCCCCGCGTGGTGCAACTGCTGAACGCCTCCGACCCGGTGGTGTGGTGGACGACCGACCTGATCCTGCGCTCGCCCGAATGGCTCGAAGACCCGCTGGGCCCCGACATCTCGCCGCTGATGCGCTGGTTCCCGGTGGTCACGTTCTGGCAGGTGACGCTGGACATGGCGATGGCCTACGAGGTCCCCGCCCCGCACGGCCACCACTACGGCACCAACCCGGTCGAGGGCTGGGCGGCGGTGGCCGCGCCGGACGGCTGGACCGCCCGAGACACCGCCCGCCTCAAAACAGCCATGACCAGATGACCACCATCCCCATATTTGCGGTTCCGGCAAAGAAGTTTGTCAAAACCTCAGGCGATCGGTGAGCATCGTCGAGCAGCGGGCGACCACGCCCTGCCAGCTGAAAGGGGATATCCATGACCGAGCACAACGGCGCGGACGCCGCGTTCTGGGACGCCCGCTACTCCGAGAGCGACCGCATCTGGAGCGGCAGGCCCAACACCATGCTGGTGCGCGAGATCACGGGCGTGCGGCCGGGCGCCGCGCTGGACATCGGCAGCGGCGAGGGCGCCGACGCGATCTGGCTGGCCGAGCAGGGCTGGCAGGTGACGGCCGTGGACATCTCCCAGGTCGCGCTGGACCGGGCGGCCGAGGAGGCGGCCAAGGCGGGCGTCGCCGACCGCGTCGACTGGCAGCGCCACGACCTCGGCGAGACCTTCCCCAAGGGCGAATTCGACCTGGTGTCGGCGCAGTACCTGCACGCGCCGGGCGAGATGCCGCGCGAGAAGATGCTCCGGCGGGCCGCCGACGCCGTCGCTCCGGGCGGCCTGCTGATGGTCGTGGGCCACGCGATCGCCCCGTCCTGGAACCAGCGGCCGGAGGGGCACGGCCACCACGACATGACGTTCCCGACCACCGCCGACGTGCTGGAGTCGCTCGCCCTGCCCGAAGGCGGCTGGGAGACGGTGCGCGACGAGGAGTTCGAGTGGACCAAGCCCGGCCCCGACGGCGAGCCCCTCACCCGCACCGACAACCTCCTGCTGCTGCGCCGGGCCGCCTGAGCGGGACCCGTCAGCCGGCCGCCGCCACGTCCAGGACCGCCTTACCGGCGATCCGCCGGTCCAGCAGCGCCTGGGCCGCCTCGGTGACGCGCTCCCACGAGCCGCGCCAGTCGACCTCGGGGGAGAGCTTCCCGTCGGCCACGAAGCCCAGCAGCGTGGCCAGGTCGGGGCCGACCTCGTGGACGTCGCCGAACGTGCTCATCGTCTTGGCCGGGCCGATGGAGAACAACGAGTAGGGCGCGAACACGGCGGGCTCGCCGGACGCCCAGCCGATGTTCTGCACGTCACCGCCGGGCGCGAGGAGGTCCCAGGCGGCGGTCAGTTGCGGCCCGCCCACGGTGTCCAGGATGAGGTCAACAGACTGGTCGATACCGTCCAGCCCGACCACCACCTCATGAGCACCCAGCTCGGCCAGCCCCTCGGCCCGGCCCGCCGACCCGACCGAGGCGACGACATGAGCGCCACCCAGGACCGCCAGCTGGATGGCGTAGCGACCGACCCCACCGGCCGCACCGGTGATGAGCACCCGACGCCCCAGAACAGATCGGGAACGCAAGGTCCGCAACGCAGTAATGCCGGCCATCGGAAGCGCGGCGGCATCGGCGAGCTCAACGTGATCAGGAACGACAGCCACAGCGGTGACGTCCACGGCCATGCGCTGAGCCCAGGCTCCAGCACCAAAGGCTGCAACCCGATCACCCACAGCGGGCCCGGTGCCATCGGCAGCAGCACGAACGACGACACCAGCGGCGTCATAACCATGCACGGTCCCAGCAGGCAGCCGACCGGCGAAGGCCACCTCACCACGGTTGAGCGAGATGTGCCGCACCTCAAGAACGAGCTGATCAAGAGCAGGAACAGGCTCAGCAGCGGTGCCGAGCCGCAGGGAGCCGGGGGCGTCGGGATCGACAACGAGCGCACGCACGTCGAAGACTCCTCTCCAGGGAGGTAAACCGGACCGTCAGTCCGCTTGGCGGAACGGTAACATATACGGACTGCTAGTCCGCTTTGGTGAGGTGCCGATGGCCGAACGACGTGGCGAACGCGCCGACGCGCTCCGCAACCGGGGCGCGGTGCTGCGCGCGGCCGAACAACTCCTGGCCGAAGGAGGCGGCGAGCACGTGTCGCTCGACCGGGTGGCGGCCATGGCAGGAGTGGGCAAAGGCACCGTCTACCGCCGCTTCGGCAGCCGGGCCGGGCTGTTGCAGGCGCTGCTGGAGGAGAGATCGCAGGAACTGCGCGACGCGATCGTCCAGGGCCCGCCCCCCCTGGGCCCCGGAGCGCCCGCACACGAACGACTACTGGCCTTCCTAGACCGCCTCGGAGCGATCGCCGAAGGCAACGCGGTGTTGTTCTCAGCCCACGAGCAGGCATGCGCCGATGACAAGTACAACGACCCCAGCTACCAGTCGTGGCACCGCCACCTGAGCGCCCTGTTCGCCGAGACGGACGCCGCCCTCGACGCCGACTTCACGGCCCACGCCCTGCTCGCGGTCTTCGACGGCGACCTGGTCCGCCACATGACACCGCCCGACGACCCCCGGCGCTTCACCCGTTCGGTCCAGCGGATGGCGATGGCGCTGCTGGGCCGCGATGATCTACAAGACGGCCGCCCCACCCGCGCCGCAGAAGGAACCCAAGGAGGATGACCGTGGCATCCGACGCAGGACAGCCCACCAGACGCCGGGGCGCGGCCTTGGAGCAGGCGATCCTCCAGGCCGCGGCGGAGGAACTGCGCGAGTCGGGCTACGCGGGCATGACGATGGACAAGGTGGCCCGCCGCGCCGCCACCAACAAGAACACGATCTACCGTCGCTGGCCCCACCGAGCGGCCCTGGGCGTAGCGGCCTACCGCCACCTGGCCAAGACGAAGACACCGGTACCGGACACCGGAACCCTGCGAGGCGACGCACTGGAACTGCTCCGCCAGGCAAACAAAACCTGGTCCTCACCACAAGGGACGATCCTGCGCGACCTACTGGCAGCCACAAGCGACGAGCCCCAACTGCTGAACCTGCTACGCGACCTGGCGGGCGACACAAGCATGGACACCGCCTGGCTAACCCTGCTCAGCCGAGCGGTGGCAAGAGGCGAAGCACCCCCAGAAGCAGTGCACCCCCGCGTGGCGTCACTGCCGATGACACTCCTACGAGCCGAGTACGCACTGAGGGGCCGACCCGAAGTGCAGGACGAGATCCTGACCGAGCTGGTGGACGAGGTGTTCCTCCCCCTGGTCCGAGGCCGGGCTCGCTGACGTTGCCGGTCGACCCGGTCAGCATCCGGCGGAGGGACGCCGCTCACAACCCGCGCAATGCCTCATGGAGGTCGTCGTAGGCCGACCAACAGTCGATGCTCCCGTCATCGTTCAGACTGCCCATGTACCAGCCCGCGTCATCGACCGGCTGCACGAGACACAGGCCGTGGAACCCCAGCACGATCGCTGGAAGTCCCATCGGACCGATCGCCGGGGAGCCGCACCACGTGACGGTGCGACCGGTGTGAAGCGGGACGGCCTCCCGGTCTCCGGACACCGCACGGATGCGCTGAAGGGTCCACCCAGCGGGCAGGCGTGCTTCGGCCATGCAGCGATGATCTCAGGACCGGCAGCGCGACGGCGGCCGGGAACGACCTGGTCGGGGGCTGTTCGAGGTGTTCGTGAACGACCTCGAATGATCCCGAACAGCGTGCGGGCTTGTCGCCCCCCGGTGGTGGCGCCGACTGTTCTCCGCAGCGGGCACCGGTTCCACGACCCCGTGGCCGGATCCGCCAAGGACAGGAGCTGCAGCATGAGGAAAGCAACGGCGACGGCCATCGCGATGGCGGCGATCGCGGTGGGCGCGGTCACCCCGGCGGCGCAGGCGGCCCCCCTCGCACCGGCCGTCCCCACGGCCCCGGCCGCCCGGCCCGGCCAGCCCGACGACGCGGTCGCGCACTCGAACCCGTCGGCGATCCCCACCGCCGCGAAGGTGGTGCACTACCAGCGCTGGACCCGCCACTGCGGCTCGACCTACGAGGGCTACACCTGGCCCGACGGCAAGGCCGCGACGACCAAGAAGTCCGGCGGGCGCTGCCAGGGGGACGCCTGGCTCGCCGTGCGGCGCACCGACGGGCACTGGTACGGCTGGTACCACCATCGCAGCCAGATGACCGTGCAATCCCGCCAGGGCTCGACCCGAATCTGGCAGGGCGAGCACAAGGGCTGCTCCAACTGCCGGGTCTACAAGACCCGCCGCTGAACCAGGCTCCGGCTCATGACCATGCGACTCGGCGGCCTGGCCGCTGTCGTGCTGGTCTCGGTGGTGCCGGTCATGAGCGCGGCCGGCTGCGGCCCGGGGGCTCGCCCCCGGGCCGCAGCCGGCCCCACCACCGCGTCCACGCACTCCACATCCCAGCACCGCACACCCACGAGCATGACGGACGAGGAGTACGCCACCGCCCGGACCAGGCAGAAGCAGTTGCTGGCCGACGGCAAGGTGACCAGAGCCGAGTACGAGCTGGCCGCCCAGCGCTTCAGCGGCTGCCTCAGCCGTCATGGCCTAGAGGTGCGGAACCTCGGCTGGGATCCGGTGAGCAACCAGCAACTGCAGATCGAGTACCGCGGTCCGACCGGAAAGGAGCAGGAGGACGCACCAGGCGAGCAGTGCCTGCAAGCGCATCTGATGCGGGCCAGCGAGCTCTACACCGCAGGCAGCCGCTCCCTCATGTCCGCCGACCTGATGGCCGCCACCCGGCGCTGCCTGAACGCCAAGGGCATCGGCACCACCGGCCATGAGGCGTCCTTGCCCGACCTCCGCGTCTCCGCACCGGGCAAGGACCGGAACGTGACCGACTGCGTCGCCGACAGCATGGCCACGCTGTATCCCGACATGCCCATCGCCATCGGCGACTGAGCGCCTAGCCGCAAGTTCCGCATGCAACCCGACGCGGTGGTGCGGCCGGATCTGGGGAGACCCGGCCGCGCCCATCGAGAGTAGCGAGTCCGTCGGTGGTTGCGTCGCCGCCGTGGCCGGGAGGCGTTTCGTCAGCGGAACTCGACGGTTTTCGTCATCGGCAGGTTGTTCATGGGGCAGCCGGCCACCTGCGAGCTCGTCCCCGGCCCGGCCTTCACCCAGGGGCCGTACACGACGTTGCGTCGCCGGGGCCAGGTGTTCATCACCCAGCAGACCATCTTGAACCGGTACTCGCCGTCGCCCTCAGGGCACTGCACGCCCCACATGGTTCTCGGGTAGACGCACCCGGAGGGCTCCGCATGTGCGGGCGCCGCCAGGGCGCCCAGTCCTCCGCCACCGACCACCACCGCGACGGCCACCGCGACGGCGCGCCGCCCCCACCGGCTCGGTGCGATCATTCGACCACTGTTCATGACCTCTCCCGTTCCGCCGCCGAGCCTCACGCCCCGTGCGCAGGAGTGGCGGCGCTTCCACGGTCGCGGTCCCGCAGTCCCGGGCGCGCGATGCAGAGGTCCCGCCGAGGGGAAGCCGTCGGCAGGGACGTTTCGGGGCAGATGTCCCAGGCGCGCCACCACTACGGCGGTCCGGCGCTTCTCCTCCAGTGTTAAGACTCGTCGGGATGATCGTCGTCGAGTTCGGCGAGCTTGCGGGCGGCCAACACGCTGGCCGCCTTGATCGTTTCGGGTGGCAGCCCCAGTTCCCGCAGCGCTTCCTCGTAGGCGGCCCGGGCTATCTCCAGAGCCATCCGCAACGTCAGCACGGCGGTCGGCTCAGCTCCTGTCGGCACCGCGGTACCCGATCCGCAGCAGCGCCCAGACGGTCTTCTCTCTGTCAGTCGGCGACCGGATGCCCCAGCTCTCGGAGCACGCCTCCACGATCAGCAATCTCCTCCCGTTCTCGGCCTCCAGATCCGGCTGCTGTTTCAAAGGAGCCGCCTTCGCGGGGTCGGAGACTTCGATCACCAGAACGGTCGGCAGCACGAACACCGTCAGTCCGATCTCCTGCCCCGCAGCCGCGTTGACGGCGTTGGTCAGCAGCTCGCTCACCACCAGCAGCGCATCGCGCGCCAGGTGCGCCAGTCCCCACTTGTTGAGATGAACCTCGGTCACGTCCCGTGCCAGGCCCACGCTGGCGGGAACGGCCAGCATCCTGCGGTTGAACTCGTGCATCGACATCTGCTGGGAGCTTGCCATCGGCGTCGCCATCGCTTCGTCCTCAAGGCGCGGTGTCCGGTGTCGGTTTTTCTCCACGTCGGTAGCGGAGAGTTTGTGTTCGGTGACACAGTCAGGGCTCCACCGAACACCGCTCCCGGCGGATGATGGAGGAGCCCCTCTCCGGCCACCTGGTGGCCGGCAGGTGGCCCCCTCCTGAGAAGGAATGACTCAGCCATGACCGTTCAGCACAGCGAACAGATCGGGCCGCTGCTACGTCGCCTCCGCCAAGCCGCAGGCTGGTCTCAGGCTCAGGCCGCCGACGAGCTGTGCCGACGGACCGGCCAAGCCACGGTCACCAGGAACGAGTGGTCCCGTTGGGAGAACGGCCGCCGCACCCCGACCGAGGTACTGCCCGCTCTGGCCGTCCTGTTCAATATCCCGCTTCGGAATCTGCAAGCCGCCGTTGAAGCCACGGAGCTCGCCAAGCGCTTCCCGTCCCTGCGTGTCGAAGACGCCGCCACCACCGACCATCTCGAAGGTCTGCGGCATCGCCTCACCAAGACCTTCACCGGCGGGATATCCGCCACCGCTCTACAGGACTGGGAAGAAACCGTCCAACGGTACGGACGCGCCACTCGCAACCGTCCCGCCGCTCTCTTGGCCGCAGATTTGACCGCTGACCTGTCCGAACTTCTCACCGGTCTGGACTGCTGCCGGTCGGTCACTTCGCTGCGTGGCCTGTCCCGAGTCACCGCGCACATGGCGGGTCTGCTGTGCCTCACACTGATCAAGCTCGGCGACCGCCGAGCGTTCCGAGGCTGGGCACGAACCGCTCGCCTGGCCGCCGTCGAAGCGGGAGACCCAGCCGTTCGCTCGTGGGTACTGGCGCAAGAGGCGTACGGGCACTACTACGCCGGAGACATGGCCGAGGCCGTCCACGTCTCGACGGCTGCGCGGGAGGTCACAGCGGTTCCCACTGTCGGCGCGGTCCTCGCCGCCGCCTTGGCCGCCCGTGCCCATGCAGCAATGAGCGACCAAGAAGCCACGCTTGAGGCAGTGCATGACGCCGAAGCCCTGCTCTCAAAGCTGGCGAATCCGCTGATCACAGCCTCGGCGTTCGGCTACAACGAGGCACAGCTCCGCTTCCACGAAGGCAGCGCCCTCACACACCTCGCCACCCGCCGCCTCATCGACACCGGGCCGGCACTCACCGCCCAAGACCGAGCGCTTGAGCTCTACCCCGACGATGACTTCCTCGACCGCACATTGGTCCACCTCGACCGCGCGACCTGTCTCGTCTCCGTAGGAGACTCCACAACCGGGACAGCTCACGCGTTGGAGACGCTGCAAGCCCTGACAGATCATCAGCGACGAGGCATCCTCACGACACGAGGACATGAGATCTTGGGCGAACTCACCCCGTCCCAGCGAACTTCGCCGACGGCTCGCGACCTGCACGAGCTGTTGATGACAACAACATCAGAAGAGGAACAGCACTCATGGCCGTGACCATCCGGGCCGCCGCCGACCAGGACACCGAAGCCATCGCTGCCCTGCTGGTCGAGCTGAACGCCTTCTACGGCGACGACACTGTAGAAACCTCCGACGAACAGGTTCGGCAGGTCCATGATGCGCTCTTCAATGAGTCCTCATCCGCCTCGGCCCTGCTCGCGTTCGACACCGACACCCTCGTCGGCATGGCCAGCTACTCGGTCATGTGGCCCGCCGCCGGACTGTCGACCTCGCTGTATCTCAAAGAGCTGTACGTCGCCAGGTCGTACCAGCGCCAGGGCATCGGCGCTTCCCTCATGAAGGCCCTGCGCGACGAAGCCCTGCGTCAGAACTGCAGCCGCGTCGAGTGGACCACCGACGACGACAATCCCGACGCCATCGAGTTCTACGAGGCCCTCGGCATGAAGCCCCGCCCCTCAAAGATCTTCTACCGCATGGAACTCTGACCGCCCGCGCCGCTGACCGAGCCAAGATTTTGTCACCCCTGCCGCCCATGCCCCGTACATCCTCTGTATCTGGTTTGGGAGGCTCCGTGAACGCCGGTGACACCCTCGAGCTGCCTCAGCTCACCGCGTCCGCTCGGCAAGCTTTGATCAACTCGAGCCTCACACGGTTGGAGTACCTCACTCGCACCACGGAAGTGAACTCGGCGGTCAACTCACATGTCGCACGACGGATCGCGCCGTATCTCGACTGAAGCGAACAGACCACCCGAAGGCGGATTCGCTCCGACTGGTACACGTTCGCGATCACGACGATGCACCCGGCATCGTGATCGTCGGGGTGCAGCCATGTGACTGGCTCCTGGCGCAGGGCGCGATTCTGCGCGACCTGCCAGCGGCCACCAGCGACGAGCCTCAGTTGCTGAACCTGCTGCCTGAAGTGCCGGACGAGGTCCTGACCGAGCTGGTGGATGAAGTGTTCCTCCCCCTGGTCCGAGGCCGTGGCCTGTCAGCCTGACTCGTCCGGCCATATGAACGTTCGCCACCTGGGAAAAGGCGGCCGGGCGGCGACCTCGGCGTCCATCATCTCCAGGCTGAGTGCGAAGTTCCGCGCCAGCCGGTCGAACATCTCCAGCACGGCGATCTCCGGCACGTGATGGACGAGGTCGGGGTTGAGCCACGAGTTCCTCGGGTTGCAGGTGATGCGCAGATCCTCGCCAGCTGTCTGGAAGACGAGGTCGGTCTCCACCCCTTGGCCGTCCATATGGAGGGTCGCTGTGCCACCGTCGAGATCGACCAGACCAGCCATGAAGTCCGGGAGGTCCTCAATGATCATCGATCCGTCGTAGGACAGTTCGAGCGGCCATCGCGGATTCCCGAAGCCGCTCATGACGAACCGCGCCCCGGCCTCTTCCAGGATGCGGCTGCCCGTCATCACGGTGGTGTCGAAGTTGTCCTCGTCGGTGAAGCGAACGGGATCGAAGGTGTCATCGGCGCGTGCCCGGGCGTCGAGTTCGGCCATGGCCGTGCGGATCTTCCCTGGAGACGGCAGTTCCAGGGACAGCCCGAACTTCACTTCTTCCGCCACGGCAGTCCAATCGAGTAGGGCAAGCGCAGACCGGCGACACATCCTCAACGAAGGCCATGCCGCCGGTCCAGCGCTTTATCCCTGACTTCAGGACTCGTCAGCGGAAGCTCGTGATGCCGGGTCCTGGCTGGCGGTCCGGGCGTGGAGTTCGGCGGTGACGGCGCGTTCGCGTTGCGCGGCGGCCTCGGCGCGGGCGGCGTCGCGTTCGCGGGCCAGTTCCTCATGGCGGGCCTGCTCGACGCGCAGGTTGAGCCGGACCTCGCCGAGTTCCTCGCGCAGACGCTCAACGGCCGCGCGCAGCTCGGCGGCCTCGGTGCCGAACGTCTCGGCGCGTGCCTGCTCTCGTTGTGCGGCACGTTGCGCTTCCTCGGACTGCGCACGGGCGGCGTCTCGTTCGGAGATGGCCTCGGCGCGTCCGGTCTCTGCCTGGGCGGCGCGCGTCTCGGCTTGCGCGGCCCGCTCGTCCGCCTGAGCGGCTTGGGCCTCGGCTCGTGTCCGTGCGTCTTCGGCGGCCTGGGTCAGGGCCTCGGCGGTGGCGCGCTCGCGGTCGGCGAGCGCCGCGTCTTCGCGTGCCTCGCGGGCGTCCTGTGCAGCGGCGGCCGCAGCGGAACGGGCTTCGTCGGCTTCCCGGCGTGTGGCCTGGACTTCGGCGCGGGCCCCTTCCATCTCTGCTCGCACGTCCGCGACCTCGTCGTGGGCATCACGCACCAGGCGATCCGCCTCCGCACGAATCGCCTCGACGGTGCGTTCGGCCTCATCCTGAGCGGCCTGCACGGAAGCCTCGGCTTCGGCGCGTGCCTGCGCGGCGGCTTCGACGGCCTCAGCGCGTTCCCGCTCAGCTTGCCGGGCCTGTTCCTTGGCGCTCTTGGCCTGTTGCTCTGCCTTCTCAGCCAGTCCTTCGGCGCGCGCGGCCCGGTCGGCGGCGGCTTCGCGTTCGGCCAAGGCGGCGGCCACCTGCGCCTGGGCTTCCGCGCGGACGGCGCTGATCTGCGCCTCGACGCCGCGCGGTGACAGTTCCGCGTCCAGCGCTTGGGCCAGGGGAGCGAGGGCGGCGGTCAGCCCCTGCTCCATTCGCTCGTACAGGTCCTCTGCGCGAGCCAGCGCGCCTTCCAGGCCGGGCGTTCCGCGTCGCAACTCCCGCTCGCGCTTGGCCCTCGTCTGGCAGTCGGTCGCCAGGCAGTACTCGCGGGGTCGTCCACGTCCTGCCTTCTGGGGGACGGGCCGTCCGCAGTAGCCACAGGGCCGTGTCACGTCAGCGGTGGTCTCATCCGCGTCCACACCGGTCGTCGCGCTCATGTCCCCAGCATATATTTTCTGGTTTTCTATTTCCAGTATTTAAGAAGTTCCAGTTAGTGAGTCGCCGGATCGGGCTCTGGTGAGCTGACTTCCGCTAAGCTCACTTAGCGGAAGTCAGAATCGAGGGTGGGCGGGTGTGTCCGCCCCTCGGCATGTGGGCCGCTGTGAGAGCGGAAGGGCGGCGGTCTCGGCGCGTGATCGACATGCGCCGAGACCGCCGCCCGTCTATTGGGTGCGGCCGTCGCTTTCACCGTCTCCTGGCAGGATCAAGCGTTCGGCCAGGAAGGCGAGGATCTCGTCTCTGGCCTTCACCGTGGGATGTCCTTCATCGTCTACGAGATGGGCGGTGACAACGCTGTGCGGCGTCTCGACCACGTCGCGGAAGAACGGCGGCGGGTCCAAGCGGGCGGAATCGCCCGGCAGTACGCGGCCGTCGAAGGCGTCGCCCAACAGCGCCTGGTACGCGGCGAAGCGCTGGCCTGTGCACCAGCGGTCGTTGTCGAAGCGGTAGGCGAGGACCTTCAGGCCGTCGCGCTCGATGCGTTCCCGGACCATGCGCGCGTCCTCGTCGCTCATGTCAAGTCCGGCGGGATCGTCCGACGGACGCGACGGGTGGTTCACCACCGGTGCGATGACGGCCGGTTCCAGCGCCATCGTGAGCGCGAAGTTGCCGGTGAAGCACAACCCGATCGCGCCGACGCCAGGACCGCCGCACTCGGCGTGGGCCTGGCGCGCCAGCCCGCGCAGCCACGTCGTGACCGGGCTGGTCCCGCCCCCGGCGAACGCGCGGAACTCGGCGCTCACGCACGCGCGACGCAGGACCTTCGTGCCCTCCTCGGCAGTGGGGTAAGCACCGTCGGTCCCGAAGAGCGAAGGCACGTAGACGGTGAAGCCCGCATCCCGCACCCATCGCGCCAGCCGGAGGACGTGCGGGCTGATGCCGGGCATCTCCGGCATCAGGACGACGGCCGGACCGGAACCCGCCGTGTAGACCGTCTTCACCACCCCGTCCACGTCCACGCGTCAGCGGGAGAAATCCGTGATCGGGTCGTTGAGATGTTCGTCGGTTGTGCTCATGGCCGACAGCGTGGCCTGACGCGTCCGCTTGAGACGAGAGGCCGGATCGCCATCTCCAGGGGTAATCTCGCCAGCGGCACGGCAGCGAGGAGGCGGGCATGAGCGCGTTGCGGATCGGTGTTCTGGCCTATCCGGGCTGCTTCGCCTCCGAGGTGTTCGGCATCCCCGATCTCCTGACGATGGCCGCGCACGCCGCCGGGCCGGACCGCGCCGGGTACGAGGTGTCGATCGTCTCGCCCCGCCGCCGCGTCACCGCATCGGGTGGCACAGCCCTGGCCGTCTCTCCGCCGCGCGAGGTCGACGTCCTGGTCGTGCCGGGGTTCGATCTGCCGCCAGGCCCCGGCGTGGACGCCGGGCTCGCCGCCCTCGGCCCCGAGATCGCCGTCATCCGGTCCCACGCCGCCACGGGCAACGCCGTCGTCTCGATCTGCGTCGGCTCCTTCCTGCTCGCCAAGGCCGGACTGCTCAACCGGCGCCGGGCCACGACGGCCTGGTTCCGCGCCGACGACCTCGCGCAACGCTGCCCGGACGCCGACATCCAGCCCGAACATCTGGTGATCACCGACAGGGGAGTGACGACGACGGCCGCGTTCAGCGCCATGTACGACTTCGCCCTGGAACTGATCCGCGAACACAGCGGCAGTGGGGTGGCACGGACGGTCGCGCGGATGACCCTCCTCGACGACGCGCGCACGTCCCAGGCCCCGTACGTCGACACCCGGCTTCTCCCGCAGCCCGGCAGCACCTTCTCCCACAGGGTCATGCGACGCCTCGACCAGAACCTCGCCGCCCGCTACGACCTCGCCGCGCTGGCGGACGCCTTCAACGTCAGCACCCGGACGTTGCTGCGGCGCTTCGCGGACGAAACCGGTCAGAGCCCGCTCGAATACCTCCAGGCGTCGCGGGTCCGTCGCGCCCGCCACCTCCTCGAATCCACAGACCGGACCATCGCCGCCATCTCCGCCGCCATCGGCTACAACGACCCCGGGACCTTCGCCGCGCTGTTCGCCAGGCACACCGGCCAGCGCCCCAGGGACTACCGCGCGACCTTCCGGCGCGGCGCCAAGTAAGACCGGATGTCCGGATGTGACAGGAACTCGTCATTGCGGCCACGCAGGGTGCTGGCGAGAATAGGGGCATGTCCTTCGCACGCCGTGTCGTCATCGCGGTCTTCCCCGACGTCGACCTTCTCGACGTCACCGGCCCCGCCGAGGTCTTCGCGCTGGCCAACCGGGAGACCGCGGGCCGCGCCGGGTACCGGGTGCTGCTGGCCGGGCCGCAGGCGGGCGCGGTCGTCACCTCGGCGGGCGTCCGGCTGCTCACCGACCTGACGTTCGACGAGGTCGGCGAGCAGGTGGACACCCTGCTGGTGCCGGGCGCGGTCGACATGACCGACGAAGGGCCCGTCGCCCGGATCGATCCCGACGTCGTCGCATGGGTGAAACGGACCGCCCCGCACGCCCGGCGGGTGGCGTCGGTGTGCGTGGGCGCGCACGTGCTGGCGGCGGCCGGGCTGCTGGAGGGCCGGACGGCCACCACCCACTGGTCCACCGCCGCGCAGCTGGCCGCCGAGCACCCCGGCGTCACGGTCGACCCCGACCCGATCTTCGTGCGCGCCGACCGCGGCCGCCTGTGGACCGGGGCCGGGATCAGCGCCTGCCTGGACCTGGCGCTGGCGCTGGTCGCCGAGGACCTGGGCGAGCAGACGGCGCTGGCGGTGGCCCGGCAGCTGGTGATGTACCTCAAGCGGCAGGGCGGGCAGAGCCAGTTCTCGGTGCCGCTCAGCCACCCCACCACCGACCGCCGGGACATCGACGAGCTGCGCCTCTGGATCGCCGACAACCTCGACGCCGACCTGTCGGCCGAGGCCCTGGCCGCCCGGATGCGCCTCAGCGAGCGGCACTTCGCCCGCGTCTTCAAGCAGGAGATGGGCACCAGCCCCGCCGCCTACGTCGAGGCCGCCCGCGTCGAGACGGCCCGGCGCCTGCTGGAGACCACCGACTGCCCTCTGACGCAGGTCGCCGCCGCCTGCGGTCTCGGGTCGGCCGAAACCCTGCACAGAGCGTTCCGGCGGCAACTGTCCACGACCCCGGCGGCCTACCGCCGCCGCTTCCGCACCCAGACCGCCTGATCCGCACGTCCCTCGGCGTTCTTCGCCTCTTTTCGGCATGCCCGCGAAGCGGACGGCTTCGCCATGCCTCCAACCGATGATGAAAGGTTCCCGATGACCACCACCCCCTCCGCCACGCTGCGCCAGGTGATCGGGCTGGACGGCCGGCCGCCCCGGCTGAGCGAGTCCATCCTGATCATGATCGACGTCCAGAACACCTACACCACCGGCGTCATGGAGCTGGAGGGCGCCGACGAGGCCCTGACGGCGGGCGCCCGCCTGCTGGAGCGCGCCCGCGCCGCCGGTGCCCCGGTCGTCCACATCGTCAACGACGGCGGTGAGGGCACCCCCTACGACATCAACGCGCCGATCGGCTCCATCCACGACCGGGTGGCCCCGGTGGACGGCGAGCCCATCGTGGTCAAGCAGTTCCCCAACGCCTTCCACGCCACCGAACTGGAGAAGACCCTGCACGACCTGGGCGCGGCCCCGGGCAGCGGCAAGGACCTGGTGTTGGCGGGCTTCATGACCCACATGTGCGTCACCTTCACGGCTCAGGGGGCCTTCAACCTCGGCTACCGGCCCACCGTCGTCGCCGACGCCACCGCGACCCGCGCTCTGCCCGGCCCCGACGGCGGCGTCCTCCCGGCCGCCGCTTTGCAGGCCGCTGCCCTCACCACCATCTCCGACCTGTTCGGTGTGGTCGTCCCGAGCGTCGACGCTCTGGAGGACTAGAGCAGATCGCCGGTGTGCGGCCGGGGTGCATCCCCGGCCGCACACCGGCGGTGAGCCGCTACGCGCGCTTGCGGGCGGTGACCAGCAGGTACTCCCATTCCATGATGCCCTCGCCGAGGTCGTGGCGGCGGGCCAGGTCGGTCAGGGCCTCGTCCAGGGCGGCGGTCCGGTCGGGGTCGTCGGCGATGTTGCGGTAGACGGTGATGGTCGGCCCGTAGTGGGCCTTGAAGAAGTCGCGGAACTCCTCGGGCTTGCCGAAGCGGTCGATGCGCACCGTGCGCCGGACCGTCTCCAGGCCCTCGACGCGGTCACCGAGCAGGGCGCTGACGTGAGCGGGGTCGCCCCACAGTGGCGGGGGCTGCGCGCCGGGCGGGGGCGGCGGCGCGTAGGGCTTCAGCACCGCGAACATCTGCCCGATGAAACCCTCCGGCGTCCAGTTGACCAGGCCGATCGTCCCGCCCGGACGGCACACCCGGACCAGCTCGCCGGCGGCCTCGCGGTGGTGCGGGGCGAACATGACGCCGACGCAGGACAACACCGCGTCGAACTCGGCGTCGCCGAACGGCAGCGCCTCCGCGTCGCCCTGCCGCCACTCCAGGTCGGCTCCGCGCGCGGCGGCGTCGGCGCGGCCGATCTCCAGCAGCTCCGGCGTCAGGTCGGAGGCGACGACGCCGGCCCCGGCCAGCGCGGCGGGGATCGCGACGTTGCCGGACCCGGCCGCCACGTCCAGCACGCGCTGCCCGGCGCGTACCCCGCACGCCTCGACCAGGACCGGGCCCAGGGCCGGGATGACCTCCCTGGCCACGGCGGCGTAGTCGCCCGACGCCCACATCGCGCGGTGCTTGTCCTTCAGCGCGCGGTCGGCCACGTTCTGCTCACTCATGACGGCTCCTCCGGAGTCTCGGTGACTCGGCAGGACGAACGGCGCTCCATACGCGCCGCGACCGCCGCCGACCCCCTGCCGACGCGGCCCGTTCCTCGTCCCCCGTTACACCCACCGAGGCTAGGAACGTGGAGGTTTGCCACCTAGTACCACATCTGTACTGGTCGGGTCGCGCAGGCTGGCCTAGCCTTCGGGCATGGGGTCGTCCTACTACCAGTTCTGCCCCGTCGCCAAAGCGATGGAGCTGCTGGATGAGCGCTGGACGCTGCTCATCGTGCGCGAGCTGCTGTCGGGAAGCCGGCACTTCAACGAGGTGCGCCGCGGGGTGCCGCGGATGTCGCCGACCCTGCTGTCCAAGCGCCTCCAGCAACTGGTCCGGGCCGGGGTGGTCGAGCGGCGCGAGGTCGGCCACGAGGTCCACTACGTGCTGACCGAACCCGGCCGCGAGCTGCGCCCGGTGGTGGAGGCGCTGGCGGTGTGGGGCACCCGCTGGATCGGCGAGATGGGCGACCAGGATCTCGACCCGAGGTTGTTGATGTGGGACATGCGCCGCCGCATCGACCACGGCGCCGTCCCGCCGTCGCGCACGGTGGTCCGGTTCCGCTTCCCCGAGGTGCCCGCCGAAAGCCGTGACTGGTGGTTGCTCATCCACCGCAACGAGGCCGACGTCTGCGACTTCGACCCCGGCCACGAGGTCGCCGTGACCGTGACGGCCGTGCTGCGCTCCCTGGTGGGGGTCTGGCGCGGCGACCTGACCTGGGCCGCCGCGCTGCGCTCCGGAGATCTGCGCCTGCAAGGCCCCGAGCCGCTGCGGCGGAGCCTGCCCGAATGGTTCCTGCTGATGGAGACGGCAGCCGTCCCGCGCCCTTGAGGCGCGCTCCGCGTCGGACCGATAAGTACGGCTCGTACCCTTCAAACCGGCTTGTCATGCCCGGTGATCGATATTTAAGGTACGCTCAGTACCTTAATTCACTACATGAGAGGGTGCCGGAGCATGCGTTCCCGAGGCATCAGTTACGACACCGGCTTCGTCCACCACGGGGTCATCGGCCATCGGCGCTTCACCTCCGAGCTGGTCGAGCGCGAGCTGCGGATCATCCGCGACGACCTGCACTGCAACGCCGTCCGCATCATGGGCGGCGACCCGGAGCGGCTGGAGATCGCCGCCACGCACGCCGCCGACCTCGGCCTTGAGGTCTGGTTCTCGCCCTACCCCCTGGAGCTGACCGCCGACGAGATGCTGGAGCTGTTCGCCGACTGCGCCGTGCGCGCGGAGCGCGTCAGGCGGCGCGGAGCCGAGGTCGTGTTCGTCGCCGGGGCCGAGCACAGCCTGATGAACAGGGGCTTCCTGCCCGGCGACCACCTCGACGAGCGGGTCCAGACGCTGAGCGACCCGGAACGTCTACGCGAGCAGATCGGCGTGGTCGGCGCGCGCGTCAACGACTTCCTCGGCAAGGCCGTGACGCTGGTCCGGCAGCACTTCGGCGGCAAGGTGACCTACGCCTCCGTGCCGCTGGAGCGCGTCGACTGGACGCCCTTCGACTTCCTGTCGGTGGACCTGTACCGGGCGGCCGCGTACGCCGACCGCTTCGCCGACGGCATCCGCGACCTCGTCGCGCAGGGCAAGCCGGTCGCGATCACCGAGTTCGGTTCGGCCACCTACCAGGGGGCCGGTGATGTGGGCGCTCGCGGACTGGAGATCGTCGAGTACGACCGGACGACCCGCGCCCCGCTGCGCCTGAAGGGGGAGTACGCGCGCGACGAGGAGGGTCAGGCCGCCTACCTGCGCGAACTGCTGGAAGCCTTCGACGCCGGGGGCGTCGACAGCACCTTCGTGTTCACCTTCGCGCTGTACGACCACCCGCACCGGCCCGACGGCGACCCGCGCGACGACCTGGACCTGGCCAGCTACGGCATCGTCAAGGTGCACGAGGACCGCCCCGGAACCGCCTACCCCGACATGCCGTGGGAGCCGAAGGCCGCCTTCGCCGCTCTCGCCGACTACTACAAGACCCACTGAACCAACGCGCTGCGGCCGTCACTTCGCGCTCAACACCTCGCGCAGCCGGGGCGCGAACTCTGCGGGGTTGTCGGCGAAGCCCGTGTGGTCGCCCGGGAACAGCGTGGGCTCGACGCCCAGTTCCGCTGCGAGCACCCGCGAGGTCCGGTCGCAGTGCTGCCCGGCCGAGTCCGCGCCGATGCCCACCACGATGCGCGTCTCCGCCGCGCGCAGGGCGTCGAGATCGGGCTTCCAGCGCGTGGTGGCGCGCAGTTCGTGCGCGAACCAGCGGCGCTCGTCGGCGACGTGCCGAGGATCGCGCTCGCCGCCGAACATCATCTCCAGCACCCCTTCGGGCACGACGATGCCCGCCTGCGCCATGAACTTGCCCCAGGCGCCGAGGACGTCGCCGCCCAGGTAGGTGGCGATCATGTCGTCGGTGGCGGCGTTGACCTGGTCGCGGTCGTCCAGCAGCTCGTTCAGCGGGGGCTCGTGGGCGATGACGGTGTGGACCTGATCGGCATGGGTCTGCGCCAGGGCGAGCACCGTGTTGGCGCCGCCGCTGGAACCGAGGACGGCGGCCGGGCCCGCGTCCAGGTGGGCGAGCAGCCGGGACAGGTCGTCGGCGCGCAGGTCCGGGGTGGAGTCCTGGTCCGGGTCGTCCAGCGGGCTGCGGTTGATGCCGCGCGGGTCGGTGGTGAGGACGGTGTGGTCGGTGGCGAGCAGGTCGGCCAGCGGCGCGAAGGAGTCGGCGTCCATCGGCGCGCCGACGAGCGCGACCAGCGGCCCCCGGCCGCGCGCCTCGTAGTGCAGGCGCGCGCCGGGCACCTGGAGGGTTCCGGTGGTGGCGGTCGAGGGGGAGTTCATGGGTTCCTCCTGGTCAGAGCCGGGTCACACCGGCTCGCTCGCAGCAACTTAACTGAACGGTACAGTACAGTTGCCCTGTACTCAAGTGTTAAGTTCTCGGTAGGATGCGGCCGTGGCCAGAGACAGCAGCAGACCGCCCGCTCCCTCGGGCAAGCGCGCCGAGCGCAGCCGGCAGGCGATCGTGGGCGCGGCCCGCGAGGCGTTCGTCCGCGACGGCTTCGACACCGGCATGGACACGATCGCCGCCTCGGCGGGGGTGTCCAAGGTGACCGTCTACAACCACTTCGGCAGCAAGGAGGAGCTGTTCACCGAGGTCATCGGGCAGGCGATGGACGAGGCGCACGCCACGCTCGCCGAGGTCCGGGCGCGGCTCGCCGACGCCGGGGACGCGCGGGAGGCCCTGATCCGCACCGCGCGCGTGCTGGTGGAGGCGGCCACCGACCCCGCGCGGCTGGCGTTGCGCAACCTCGTCACCAGCGAGATGCGCCGCTTCCCCGACCTCGGCGACTCCTACCGGCGGCGCGGCCCGGCCCGGTCCGCCGCCGCCTTCGGCGAGGTGCTCGGCGACCTGTGCGAGCGCGGCCTGCTGGACGTCCCCGACGTGGAGGTCGCGGTCGTCCAGTTCTTCGGCCTGACGCTCTACCCGCACCTGATCGTCAGCTCGATCGGGACCGCGCTCGCACCCGAGCTCACCGACCGGCTCATCACCGACGGGGTGGAGATGTTCCTGCTCCGCTACCAGCCCCGGTCATCGTCCTGAAAGCGGTGGCCGGGCGGGGTCAGCCGACCCGCTGCAGCGCCCGTTCGCGCCGCACGGCCATGGTCGATCCCGACTCCCGGCGCGCCATCCTGCGCAGTACGAGCGGCGCGACGACCAGTCCGGCCACCGCCCACAGGCCCAGCGCTCCGGCCGTCTCCAGGTGCCGCCAGGACCCGCCGATCTCCACGGCGGCCGCCGCGTCCGGCAGCAGCGCCGACCGCATCCCCAGGCCCAGCCAGTAGATCGGGAACACCTGCGCGACGCCCTGCAACCAGTCCGGCAGCGAGGTGACCGGGTAGAACACCCCGGAGATCGAGATCACCCCGAGGACCAGCAGCTGCACCAGGCCCTGGCTGCGCGTGCTCGCGAACAACGACCCCAGCGCGGCCCCCGCCGGGAGCGTCGCCACCAGGCCCAGCACCAGCACCCAGCCCAGCGTCAGCCCGGAGCTCGCGCCGTCTACCCGCATCCCCTCGATCAGCAGCGCGCCGGGCACCATCAGGATCGCCAGGTCCGCCAGCAGCCCGCCGCCGACCGACACCACCTTCCCGACCAGGTAGCCGCGCACGCCGTCGGGGGTGGCGCGGGCCCGCAGCAGCGTGCCGTCCTCGCGGTCGGCGGTGAGGTGCTGGCTCATGCTGACCATGCCCATCGCCACGTTCATCCCGAGGATGCCGGGCAGCGCCAGCGTGCCCAGCGCCAGGCCGCTGTCCCCGAACTCCCGGTCGCGCAGGAACCACAGGGCGACCAGCATCAGCACCGGCCACAACAGGTGGGCGGTCAGGTCCGCGCCGTTGGTGAACGACTGCCGGAACTCGATCGCTCCACGGGACCAGCCCGCCCGCCCCGCCGCCGTGTTCATCGGGCCGCCCCCTGCTCCTGCTCGCGCACCAGCGCCATGTAGGTGTCCTCCAGGGAGGTCCGGCGGACCTCCAGTTCCGCGACCGCCGCGCCGTGCCGGGCGAACAGCTCCCGCACGAACGCCGTGGACTCGGGGGTCGAGACGGCGAACCGTTCGCCGTCGAGGGTCCAGCGCACCTCGTCCTCGCCCGCCATGCGCCGCGCCAGCTCCGCCGCCGTCCCGTCGGCGACGATCCGCCCGCCCGACAACACGAGGATCCGGTGGGCGAGCTTCTCGGCCTCGGCCAGGTCGTGCGTGGTGATCAGCACCGTGATGCGGTGCTCGTCGGCCAGCCGCCGCACCAGGGCGTGGAAGTCGAGGCGGGCGCGCGGGTCGAGCCCGGCGGTCGGCTCGTCCACGAACAGCAGCTCCGGGCCGCCCACCAGGCCGATCGCCACGTCCAGCCGCCGCCGCTGCCCGCCCGACAACGTCCGGACCTTCTTGCCCGCCTGCTCGGTCAACCCGACCGCGCGGATCAGCGCGTCGGCGTCCCAGGGCCGCGGCCGCTCCGGGGTGGCGTAGGGGGCGTAGTAGCGGCTCAGGTGGACGAGCAGTTCCCGCACCCGCCACTTGCCGTGGTCGCGCCACGATTGCAGGACCACCCCGATCCGGGCCCGCCACCGTTCGTCGGCGTGCGCCGGGTCGACGCCCAGCACTTCGGCCCGTCCCGCCGACCGGGTCCGGAAACCCTCCAGGATCTCGATCGTGGTGGTCTTGCCCGCGCCGTTGGGCCCCAGCAGGGCCACGACCTCGCCGCGCCCGGCCCGGAACGTCACCCCGCGCAGCACGTCGACGCTGCCGTAACGCATCCGCAGCCCTTCGACGTCGATCGCCGCCGGTTCCGTGTCAACCATCGCCTCACCTCCGCAGTTGGCTTGAACAACCACGAAAGCTACGTTGCGTTTTCAGGCGCTTCAAGGAAAATCAGCGGACGGAAGCCCCTTTAATGAGGGAAGGGAGGCGATTATTGCAATGATGATGCTGGGTAATGCAACCGGCTCCCGATGAGCGTTGCAACGTTCAAACGGTGAACGCACGACGGAAGGGGACCCCGATGCCGGGGGAGAGGCTGGACCACGCGGACCGGCGCACCATCGCCGAAGGGCTGGCCGAGAGACTGGGGTACGCCGAGATCGCGCGGCGGCTGGGCCGTCCCACCTCCACCGTCAGCCGGGAGGTGACCCGCAACGGCGGCCCCGACGCCTACCGCCCCGACCACGCCCACCAGGCCGCCGCCTGGCGCGCCCGGCGTCCCAAAACGCCCGCGTCACCGTCCGACGACGACCACGAGTCGGCGGAGGTCCACGCCTTCGCCGAGCGGTTCGCCGGGCTGATGGTCCACACCGGGCTGCCGAAGATGGCCGCCCGCGTCCTCGCCTGCCTGATCACCGTGGACGCGGCCAGCCTGACCGCCGCCGACCTGGTGGCGCGCCTGCGGGTCAGCCCGGCGTCGGTCTCCAAGGCGATCGCCTACCTGGAGGGCCTGGAGATCGTCCGCCGGGAGCGCGACCGCCGCCGCGAGCGGTACGTCATCGACGCCGACGCGTGGGAGCGGGTGTGGGCCACCAACGCCCGCGTCCACGCGCGGTGGGCCGCCACCGCGCGGGAGGGCGTCGCCCTGTTCGACCCGGCGACGCCCGCCGGAGGACGGCTCGCCCGCATGGCGGAGTTCTTCGCCCACCTGAGCGACTACACGACAACCGACCTCACCGATCCCGCGATCGGCGACGCGCTGACGGTCGTGGCAGCTCTGGCCCACGCCTCCCGTCCCCTGACCGCGACGCAGTTGAGCGCGGTCCTGGGCCTGCCCGCCGAGCGTGTGACCGCCGCCCTGGACTACGCCGTCGAGCGGCATCCGGACATGATCGACCCGATCGCCGTCCACCGCCCCGGCCCCGGCACCTACGCCATCGCGGGATCCCGCAACCGCCTCACCGACGCCCAGCGCGTCGCGCTCGACGGCCTGCCGTAGCCGTCCGGGCGGTCACGCGAACGCCTCGGCGTGGGCGGCGGCCCACTGCTCGAAGGTCCGGGCCGGGCGGCCGGTCACGTCCTGGACGGCGGTGTTCACCTGCGAGTCGTCCAGCGAACCGGTGACGTAGAAGTCGAAGAAGGCGTCCACGTACTCGGCGGGCATCGCCGCCAGCATCTCCGCGCGGGCCTCGTCATTCGGCTGCGCCTCGAACCGCAGGTCGCGGCCCAGCACGGCGGCCAGCGTGCGCAACCGGTCGGCGGGCCGCAGCGCCTCGGGCCCGGTGACGTGGTAGATCCGGCCCTGGTGCCCGTCGGCCAGCAGGGACGCCGCCACGACGGCGGCGATGTCGGCCGGGTCGATGGCCGCGATCGGCGCGTCCGCGAACGGGGCGCGGACGACGTCACCGGCCGCCAGCTGCGGACGCCACTCCAGCGTGTTGGACATGAAGCCGCTCGACCGCACGACCGTCCAGGCGAGCCCGGACGCGCGCACCGCCTCCTCTGACTCGATCATGTACCGGGCCACGGCGTTGCCCCGGTCGCCCGACGCCGCCGAGGGGCTCGACAGCAGCACCACGTGCTCGACGCCCGCCTGCTCGGCCTCGGCCAGGATCTCCGGCGTGCCGGGGTAGCCGGGCAGCAGGAACAGGCCCCGCGCCTCGTGCAGTGCCGGTTTGAGGGATTCCGGCGCGTTCAGGTCGCCGACGACGTACTCGACGCCCGGCGTCCTGCGGGCGTGGGGAACCTCGCGGCGGACCAGCGCGCGCACCGGCCGACCGGCCTCGGTGAGGGCGCGGACCACCTCGGCTCCGACGTTCCCCGTGGCGCCCGTCACCAGGATCACCGCGGCGGCCCCGCCGTCAGGGGCGCTGGCCGAACGGTCCTCGATCGTGCTCAAGTGCCACGTCCTTTCCTTGGGCCGTGTTGTCGTGTCGGCCCCACTATCGGGAGCCCGTCCGTAATGATCAAGGTCGATCTCCGCGACCATCGGGACGGGTCCGGCGGTGCATGCTCCACGACCGGCGGGAATGCACTTAGTAGTCGATGTGGGGGCCGCCGGTGCGCGTACTAGTGGTGGGAGCGGGGATCAGCGGGCTTGCGGCCGCGCGGGGACTGTCCGCCGCCGGGCACGAGGTGGTGGTGCTGGAGCAGGCGGCGGCCCTGCGCCTCGGCGGCGGGGCCATCACCGCCTGGTACAACGGCACGGCGGTCCTCGGCGATCTGGGAATCGACCTTGAGGGCATGGGCCAGAACCTGACGACGCTGTGCCTGCGGACTCCGAGCGGCCGCCAGGTCATGGAGGTCGATCTGGCCGCGCTAGCGGAGCGGCTGGGGTCGTCGGCGCGGGTCATCCCTCGTGGGGTGCTGATCTCCAGCCTCGCGAGCGGGCTGCCGGAGGGCACGATCCGCTTCGGTGCCGGGCTTGCGGGTCTTCAGGACGACGCCGACGGCGTGATGGTCCGCACGACGTCGGGCCGGGAGTACTGCGGCGACCTCCTCGTGGGAGCCGACGGGGTGTACTCGCAGGTGCGCGCCGCCATCCTGGGCGATGGTCCGGCGACCCGGACCGGCCTCGTCAACTGGCAAGGGCTCGTCCCGGCCCCGTTCGACCCCGGCTCCGTCACGACGATGATGCTCGGCCGCCGGGGCGACTGCGGCTTCATGAGCGCCGGGAACGGGCTCCTGCAATGGTTCTTCGACGTGCCGGGGCCGCCAGCCGATAAGCCGCTGGAGATGTTGCGGCGGCACTTCGCCGGATGGGCCTCACCGGTCCCGGAGATCCTGGACGCGCTGGAGGGCCAGGACCTCGAACCGTTCCCGCACACCCGGCACGCCGTCCCGCGCCACTGGAGCAAGGGCCGGTGCGTACTACTCGGGGACGCGGCGCACGGCATGCCGCCCACCTTGGCGCAGGGCGCGAACCAGGCGCTGGAGGACGTGGCGATGCTGGTGAAGTGCTTGGACGCCGCCGACGACCCCGCCGAGGCCGTCCGCCTGTACTCCGCCAAGCGCAGAAGACGGGCGGTCATGGCGTCCGCCCTCGCCTCGCACGGCCTCGCGCTGTCGGGGCCGAGGTCGTTGGTGCAGAGCGAGCCGGTCCTGCGCCTGGCCAGTGCGATGCCGCCGAGCTTCGCCACGTGGGCCTACGGACGGCTGCTGCGTTCCCTCAGCAACCGGATCTGACGCGGCTCTACGTCACATCACCCCCGCTGAACTGGGACACGTCCAGCCAGCGCAACGCCTCGTCGCGGAACGGCACCTCGGCTTCGAGCTGGCACAACACCCCGATCCCCACGCCGATGGCGCGTTGGGCGTGCACCATGTCCGGCGGGAAGGCGAGGCTCAGGCCGACGGGCATCGAAGCGGTCATCTGCCCCAGCGTCTCGCGCAGGTAGGCACCGTCGAACCTGAACAGCTCCTCGCGGGCGGGAGCCCCCGAGTGCTCGAAGAGCCTCATCAGCCGGTCGGCGTCCACCCGCACACCCGGCCGCAGGAACTCCAGTTCCCGCAGCACGCGCACCAGCTCGTCGCCGTCCTCCGCCAAGTGGATGCGCATCCACTTCTCCATGGGGCCCGCAGTGCCGGGCACGGCCCGGTACATGGCCCCGAAGTCGAGCACGCCGAGACGGCCGTCGTCCATGAGCCGGAAGTTCCCCGGGTGCGGATCGCCGTGCATCATCCCGGTGCGCGGGATTCCGGCGAACAGCAGCCGAGTCAGCAGCAATCCGGCCCGGTCGCGTTGCGTCCGGTCGCCATCCGCGATGACCTGCGCCAGCGGCGTGCCGTCGATCCACTCCGACACCAGCACCCGCCCGCTCTGCCGCACCACTTCGGGCACGAGGAAGTCGGCGTCGTCGAGGAAGCCCGCGCGGAACGCCGTCTGCGCCTCCGCCTCACGCTCGTAGTCGAGCTCTTCGGCGAGCCGGTCCATGAGTTCGGCGGCGAGCGCCCGGCCGTCGAGTTCGGGCGCGATCGCCCTGGTGAACCAGCGCATCACCAGGATCACCGCGTCCCGGTCACCTAGCAGCTCCGCGCGGGCGTCGGGGTACTGGATCTTGACCGCGACCGGGCGGCCGTCCCGCCACACGGCCCGGTGCACCTGCCCCAGGGACGCCGCCGCCGTCGCGTCGAGGTCGAAGGAGGCGAACAGGTCGTGCCAGTCCGGGCCGAGGTCCGCCTCCATCACCCGGTGCACCATCTCCGCGCCCTCGGGGTGCGCCGCGTCCTGGAGGCGCGCGAGCCGCTCACGGTAGACGGCGGAGACCGACGGCGGCAGCACCGTCTCGTACACCGACAAAACCTGCCCGAACTTCATCACCCCGCCCTTGAGGCCGCCCAGCACCTCGAACAGCTGGTCGGCCGTGCGTTCGTGCAGTTCCAGGGCGGATTCGTCGGTCAGCCTGCCGAACACCTTCAGGCTGCCCGCGACCGCCGTCCGCCCGGCGATGCTCAGGGGAACGGCCGACAACCTCGTCATCCGGGTGAGCGCGCGGAATCTCATGTGGCCAGCGTGGACGGCGCGCGGCTCCGCCACATCGGACGGTGGTCCTCGATCCGGCTATGACCGTGGTCGTGGTGAGATCCGACCACGGCCTGATGACGGGCCGCCGGACGCTATCTAGGATCCCGCTCATGCGAGGGATGAAGGCCGTTTTCGACGGATGCGCCCCGCCGGGCCCGCTGCATCGCTTCTTCGCGGCGATCGGCGTGGCCTGGGCGGTCCTGGCCTTCGTCCTCGCGCCGGGGCCGCCCGCCCGGACGGTGCCGGTGCTGGCGTTCATCGTGTTGTGGACCGCGCAGACGGTATGGGCGTGGCTGCCTCCGACCCGGTGGGTGCCGTTCCTCGCCCTGGCGACCCTGCTGCTGCCCCTGCTCACACCGCCCGCCGAAAGCGGGCTCGGCGAATTCCGTCCCTTCCACGACACGGAAGGCAGCTACGCCGACGGAGCGCTGGCCGTGGCGACCGCGCCGGTCTGGTTCTCGCTGGTGCTCCTCGCCCGATACCGCGACCTGGCCTGGTGCGTGCCGGTGGCGCTCGTCCTCGCGCCCGCGCGGCACTTCCTGTTCGGCGGGCTCGCGCTCTGGCCGACGTGGCTGGTCTGGGGAACCGGGTTCCTGCTGCTGGGCTCGGCGTTCCGGCTCCACGCGCTGCTGTACGAGGCGCGCCTGCGGCTCGACCGCGAGACCGTCGCCGAGGAGCGCCGGAAGATCGCCCGCGAGGTCCACGACCTGGTCGGCCACGGCCTCGGCGTGGCGCTGCTGAACATCGGCGCGGCCCGGCTCGCCATCGGGCGCGGCGACACCGCCGCCGCCACCGCCGCGCTGGAGGAGGCCGAGCGCGCCGGACGCCGGAGCGTGCGCGACGTGCACCGGGGCCTGGTCCTGCTGCGCGAGCCGGGGCAGGGGAGCGGCGCGGGCCTCGCCCCGGCCCTGCCCACCGCCGAGGACACCCGCGCGCTCGTCGCCGGGCTGCGCGCCGGTGGCCTCGACGTCGACCTCACCACGCGCGGGGACCTCGCGGCCGTCGATCCGGCGGTCGGGCTGGCCATCTTCCGCGTCGTCCAGGAGGCGCTGTCCAACACCGCCCGGCACGCGCCCGGCGCGACGGCCACGGTGACGGTGGACGTGGACGGACGCCTCGCCCTCGTCACCGTCGCCGACCCCGGCTCCACCGGCCTGGGCGAACCGGCGTCGAGCGGCGGCGGTCTGGGCCTGGTCGGCATGCGGGAACGCGTCGCCGCGCTCGGCGGCACGCTGCGGGCGGGCCCGGCCGGGCCCGGCTGGAGCGTCCGGGCGACGATTCCTCTGGGGAGGGTGGCCCTGTGACGCGGCTACTGCTCGTGGACGACCAGCAGCTCGTCCGCGCCGGACTGATCCGTATCTTCGACGGCGAACCCGATCTGGAGGTCGTCGGTGAGTGCGCCGACGGCGACGAGGTGGAACGCGCGGTCGCCCGTCACCGCCCCGACGTCGTGCTGATGGACGTGCGGATGAAGCGCATGGACGGCGCGGAGGCGACGCGACGGCTGCGCGCCCGAGCGGCCGCCCCGCCCGTCCTCGTGCTCACGATGTTCGACGACCCAGAGGTCGTCGCCGCCGCGCTCGGCGCGGGCGCGGCCGGGTTCGTGCTCAAGGACGCCCCCGGCGAGGAGATCATCCAGGCGGCGCGATCGGTCGCGGCGGGCAACGGCTGGCTGGACCCGTCGGTCGCGCCACAGGTCTTCGCCGCCTACCGGTCCGGCCCACGGCCCGGCGGCAACGCAAGCGCCCTGGCCGGAGGGTTGTCGGCCCGCGAGCGCGAGGTGCTGGCGCTGATCGGCTGCGGGGCCACCAACGCCGAGATCGCGGCCCGGCTGAACATCGCCGAGGGCACCGTGAAGACCCACGTCGGCAACATCTTCGCCAAGCTGGAGTTGCGCGACCGGGCCGCCGCCGTGATCTTCGCGCTGCGGCACGGCCTCGCCGGATGACCCCGCCGGGCTAGGACGCGGTGCCGGGGACGACCGTGGTCACCACCTTGAGCACCGCCGCCCGCTCCGGCGGCTCGCCCTCGCGCCCGGCGAACAGCAGGTGCCCGGACCCGACGAGCGTCAGCGCGAGCGTCTCGACGTCGGCGTCCGCCGCGACGCGGCCCAGCTCGCGTTCGGCCGCGAGGTAGGAGGCGAGCATGGCCACTCCCTCGGTGGCCAGCGGGACGCCGGGCGGCCTGATCCGGCGCAGCCGGACGCGCAGCTCGTCGCGGAAGGTGATGAGGCTGACGATCGCCACGGCGATCGAGCCGAACAGCGAGGTCAGCGCGTCGGTGAGGTTGCCGGCGACGGTGCCGGTCCCGGCCGCCTCGCGCAGCTCGGCCGTCTGGGCCTCGACGCGGGCGATGCGGTCCAGCACCAGGTCGACGAGGAAGGCGTCGAAGTCGGCGAAGTGCCGGTGCAGGACGCCCTTGGCGCAGCCCGCCTCGGTGGTGACCGCGCGGCTGGTGAGCGCGTTCGGCCCGTCCCTGAGCAGGATGCGCTCGGCCGCGTCGAACAGCTGCCGGCGCGCGTCGCGCATGGCCACTCCGGTCGGCATACGTGCGTCCCTCTCCGCTCACCGGTCGCGCCCATTGTCGAGTGGGCGCTTGCCCACTATGGTGGGCACATGCCCACTCTAGTGCCGGGAGGGGCCTCTCCCTCCTCCAACGAGCCCCATCAGCTTCGCGAGGTGGCCGAGTCCTTCGGTGTGGACGCCGAACGCTACGACCGCGCGCGCCCCCGCTATCCCGACGCGCTGATCGAGCGGATCGTCGCCGTCGCGCCCGGCCCCGACCTCGTGGAGGTCGGCTCGGGGACCGGCATCGCCGCGCGCCAGCTCCAGGCCGCCGGGTGCCGCGTCCTCGGTGTCGAGCCCGACACGCGGATGGCCGACTTCGCGCGGCGCACCGGCGTCGAGTCCGAGGCGGCCACGTTCGAGGCGTGGGATCCCGCCGGACGGAAGTTCGACGCGGTCGTGGCCGGTCAGGCGTGGCACTGGGTGGACCCGATCGCGGGCGCGGCGAAGGCGGCGCAGGTGTTGCGGCCCGGCGGGCTGTTGGCACCGTTCTGGAACGTCTTCCAGCCGCAACCCGAACTGGCCGAAGCGTTCGCCGAGGTCTACCGTCGCGTGCTGCCCGAGCTGCCGATCTACGGCGAGGTCATGCCCGGCCTGAACATGTACTCGACGCTGTTCACCAAGGCGATCGACGGAATGCGGGAAGCGGGCGGGTTCAGCGAGCCCGAGCAGTGGCGGTTCGACTGGGACCTGCACTACACGCGCGACGAATGGCTCGACGGCCTCCCCACCGCCGGTGGCCATAACCGGTTCCCGCCGGAGAAACTGCGGGAGGTCGTGGCGGGCATCGGCGACGCCATCGACGCGGTGGGAGGCGGCTTCACGATGCACTACTCGGCGGGGGTGGTCGCCGCGACGCGCATCGGCACGGCCTGACGATCTGGTCTCCACGCGTGATGGGACACTGGGAGCCGACGCACCCACCCTCGCGGGGACCGGGCCCGGCACCTCAACGCTCGGTCCGGCTCCGGCGCCATGCAGGTCAGGAGCCCGTCGTTGAGCGAACGGCACCACGAGCTCGTGCCCGCCGACACCGCCGTCGCGGTCGGGGGCGAGCCGCCCGCCCCGGTCGTCTACAGCGAGATCGACTTCACGATCGCCGCCGACACCGCGCGCAAGCTCCTGGAGGCGCGGCCGGAGAACACCCGGCGCGCCTACGACCGCGCCTGGAGCCAGTTCACCCGCTGGTGCGCCGACGCCGGACGCGTCTCGCTGCCCGCCACGCCGCAGTCCCTGGCCGACTACGTCTCCCGGCTGATCGGCATGGAGCTGGCCCCGGCGACCATCGACCAGGCGCTCGGGGCCATCCGCACCCGGCACGCCGAGAACGGGCACCCCGGCACGCCCGACACCCGGGCCGCGATCCTGCTGCTGCGCGCCTACCGCCGCGAATGGGCCGACCGGGGCAACCGCGTCCGCAAGGCCACGCCGCTGCTGCTGGACGCCCTGCGCGCCATGGTCGAGACCTGCGAGCCCGGCACCCCCGCCGACCTGCGTGACCGCGCGCTGCTGCTGCTCGGGTTCAACCTGATGGCGCGCCGCTCGGAGCTGTCGGGGCTCGACCTGGAGGATCTGCACGTCGAGAAGGAGGGCCTGGTCGCCTTCATCCGCCGGTCCAAGACCGACCAGTCCGCGCAGGGCGCGCAACGCAACGTCCCCTACGGGCAGCACGCGGACACCTGCGCGGTGCGCGCCACCGTCGCCTGGACCGACGCGCTGCGGGAACGCGGGCTGGACGGCGGGCCGCTGTTCCGGCCGATCGACCGCCACGGCCGCATCGGTGGCGAGCCGGGAACGGCCGGGCCTGCGACGGTGCGGCTGACGGGACGGTCGGTCAGCGACATCGTCAAGCGCCGGGCCACCCTCGCCGGGCTGGCGGAGAGCTACAGCGGTCACTCGTTGCGCAGCGGGGCCGCGACCAGCGCCTACGCGGCGGGCGTCCCGGTCTCGATCATCGCGGCGCACGGCCGGTGGGCCGAGAAGTCACCGGTCGTCCTGGACTACATCCGCGCGGTCGACCAGTGGCGCAACAACGCCATGCGGGGCGTCGGCCTCTGACCCGCGCCTCTGCCGGCCGGGGCGCTCGCCGCCCCGGCCGGGGCCCGGCGTCACTCCTCGGTGATCTCGCGGAGCTCGCAGGCGAAGTTCCAGTTCTTCGGATGCGCGGACAGGAAACGTCGGACCCACTTCAGCGCCTCGGTCCGGTCGGCGGCCCGGAGGATCGCGTAGCCCGCCACGACCTCCTTGGTCTCGGTGAACGGGCCGTCGGTGTAGCCGAGCTCGCCGTCCTCCCAGGTGACGCGGGTGCCCTCGGCGGTCGGCGCGAGCCCGGCGGTCTCCACCATGACCCCGGCCTCGGTGATCTCCTTGAACAGCGCGCCCATGCGGGCGTCGAAGTCGGGATCGGGGGCGGGCGGCGGGGCGCTCTCGTCCATCCGGATCATCGTCAGGTAGCGCGGCATGGTTCCTCCTCCGGAGGGGCGGGCCGGTCCCACCCTCGCCCCTGCGTCGAACGGGAACGGCCCGGATCGACACGGCGGCCCGATTTTCTTGAAAGATCTTCCGCGCGCTCGCAGGCGCCGGGCGGCTATCCGTCGGCGGCGGCGCGGTAGCGGTCGGCCATCGTCCGGAGCAGGTCGCGCAGCTCGGGCGGCTCCAGGGCGGTGAAGGCGACGTCCAGCCTGGTCAGGAACATCACCAGGTCGCGCAGCGAGTCCGAGCCGGTCTCCAGGACGCAGCTCCGGCCGTCCTCGTCGTGCACCAGCCCGGCCTCCGGCGGCAGCCGCTCGGTGATCTCCTCGACGGGCGCGTGCAGCCGGATGCGCGCCCGGTGCAGCCAGGCGCGCGAGCCGGTCCCGCTCAGCACGTGCGCGACGGCGCCGCCCTCCGGGGGCGTGCGCGGGGTGAAGCGCGGGCCGTTGGGGGTGCGGGGGCTGATCCGGTCGGCGCGGAAGGTGCGCCAGTCGTCGCGAGCGACGTCCCAGGCCAGCAGGTACCAGCGCCGCCCGGTGTAGACGAGGCGGTGCGGCTCGACGTCGCGCACGCTGCTCGCCCCTTCGCGGCCCCGGTAGTCGAAGCGCAGCCGCTCGTGGTCGCGGACGGCGGCCGACACCGCCGTCAGCGTCGCGACGTCCACGGTCGGGCCCGGCACCGAGACCGACAACGTCGCGGCGCGCAACGCCTCGATGCGGTGCCGCAGCCGCGACGGCAACATCTGCCGGAGCTTGGCGAGGGCGCGCAGCGAGGTCTCCTCGATGCCGGTGACCGTGCCGCTGGCGGCGGCGTGCAGGCCGACCGCCACCGCGACGGCCTCCTCGTCGTCCAGGATCAGCGGCGGCAGCGCCGCGCCCGCGCCGAGCCGGTAACCCCCGGCCGGGCCGCTGGTGGAGTCGATCCGGTAGCCGAGCAGGCGCAGCCGCTCGACGTCGTTGCGGACGGTCCGGGGCGTCACCTCCAGCCGGGCCGCCAGCTCCGGGCCGGGCCAGTCGGGACGTGCCTGCAACAACGACAACAACCGGAGCAGCCGTACGGAGGTCTCCAACATTCTTCCGATTCTGCCACTATTGAGGAACCGCACGTTCCTCAATGCCTCCTACTGTTCTTCTTAACGGCACCGCGGAAAGCGGTCGCCCCACTAACAGCAGGAGGCACCATGTTGCGCGGACTCACCACCGTCACCTTCTACGCCGACGACGTCGCGGCGGCCCGGGACTGGTACAGCGAGTTCCTCGGCATGGAGGCGTACTTCGACCGCTCCGGGCCCGACGGGCAGCCCGCCTACATCGAGTTCCGCATCGGCGACTACCTGCACGAGCTGGGCATCGTCAACTCGCGCTTCGCGCCCGCCACCCACGACGGCGAGCCGGGCGGGGCGATCGTGCACTGGCACGTGGACGACCTGACCGCGACCCTGGAGCGGCTGCTGGAGCTGGGCGCCAAGGAGCACACCCCGCCCACCGAGCACGGCCCCGGCTTCGTCACCGCCTCGGTGATCGACCCCTTCGGCAACATCCTGGGGATCATGTACAACGTCCACTACCTGGACGTCCTCTCCACCGTGAAGCAGGGCTGAGACCGATGGGCGCCCCCGACCCGAGCGAGATCCTGGAGTTCGCCGACGCCGCCGCGTGGGAGGAGTGGCTGGCCGCCAACCACGACCGGTGCGGCGCGGTGTGGCTGAAGCAGGCCAAGAAGAACGCCGCCCGGCCCACCGTGACGCGCCCCGAGTCGCTGGAGGTCGCCCTGTGCTACGGGTGGATCGACAGCCACACCCGCTCCCTCGACGCCGAGCACTTCCTCCAGCGCTACTCGCCGCGCCGCCCCCAGGGCAACTGGTCGAAGGTGAACGTGGACATCGTCGAGACGCTGACCGCCGCGGGCCGGATGCGTCCGTCCGGCCTCGCGGCGGTCGAGTCGGCCAAGGCCGACGGCCGGTGGGAGGCGGCCTACGCGGGGCAGAAGGACGCCACCACGCCGCCCGACCTGGAAGCGGCCCTGGACGCCAGCCCCCGGGCCAGGGAGACCTTCGACGCGCTCACCCGCTCCCAGCGGTACGCGATCCTTTTGGGGCTGATGAAGGCCCGCAGGCCCGAGACCCGGACGGCGCGGTTGCAGCGGGCGCTCGCCTCACTGGAGGCGGGCGAGAAGCCGCGCTGAGTCCCGCTCAGAGGGTGACCGGCAGCGCCGTCAGCCGCCAGGTGCCTGGATCGGGCGCGCGCAGCCCGGCGATCGGCGCGGCCGGGGCCAGGTCGGGGAAGCGGGCCAGCAGCGCCGTCAGCGCGACGCCGGTCTGCACGCGGGCGATGGAGGCGCCCAGGCAGAAGTGCGCGCCGTGGGCGAAGCCGAGGTGGCCCGCCTGCCCGGCGGGGCGGCGCATGTCGAAGGTGTCGGGGTCGGTGAACGCGCGCGGGTCGCGGTTGGCGGCGGCGATCGACGCGGTGACGGCCTCGCCCTTGCCCACCGTGGTCCCGAACAGCTCCACGTCGCCGTACGCGTAGCGGGGGATGGACAGCAGCGTCGGCCCGCACCAGCGCAGCAGTTCCTCCACCGCGCCCGGCATCAGGCCGGGGTCGGCGCGCAGCGCGGCGAGCTGGTCGGGACGGCCGAGCAGTTCGGCGACGGCGTTGGCGATGAGGTTGGTGGGCGTCTGCCCGGCCAGCACCAGGTGCCACACCAGCGTGACCATCTCGGTGTCGGTGAGCCGGTCGCCGTTCTCGGTCTGGGCGCGGATGAGGTCTGACAGCAGGTCGTCCCGAGGCTCGGCACGACGGCGCGCGACCGCGGCCTTGGCTCCGGCCATGATGCCGGGAATGGCCTCGGCGAAGGACGCGCCCGCGACCGACGCCACGGTCGCGCCGTACTCGCGCCATCGGGGACGGTCCTCGTGGGGGATGCCGACCAGCTCGCAGATGACGTCCATGGGCAGCGGGCGTGCGAAGTGTTCCAGCAGGTCCACCACGCCGTCCTCGGCGCGGGCCGCCCGGTCGGCCACGTCGTCGAGCAGCGCCGCCACCAGCGGCTCGATGCGGGGTCGGAACTCGGCGGCGCGGCGCGCGCTGAACGCCGGCGACACCAGCCGCCGCTGCCGCAGGTGCTCGGCGGCGGGCAGTTCGCTCATGGTCCGCATGTAGGGGCGGCAGTCGTCGGGGACCGAGGGCGGGACGAAGCTGGCGGCGTTGATCGCGAAGCGCGGGTCGCCGAGCAGCGCCCGCGCGTCCCGGTGGCGGGTGAGCGCCCACATGGGGGCCATGCCGGGGACCAGCAGCCGGACCAGCGGCGAGCGCTCGCGGGCCCGCCCGTAGGCGGTGAACGGGTCGCCGATCACCGCGGGGTCGGCGAGGTCGAGTTCGGGGACGGGGGTGGGCACGGCTCCTCCAGATTTTGGATGTTCAAAACATATGATCTCATCATCTGGATGGTGAAGGTAGCGCGGCCCGGCGGGAGCGGCAACCGCACGCGTGGGCGACGTCATCGGAGTCCGCCGAACCCCCTGGCCCGGGTCGCCTTCGCCGCCGGATGGCGTCATAGTGGCGTCATGGATCTCGCACCGTATGTCGATCATCTGCGCCGGGAGCTGGCGGTCGCCGCAGCCGCCGGCGGTCAGGAGGCCCAAGAGCTGGCCGAGCGCCTGACCGCGCCGCTGGAGTCGGCCGCCCGGCTGGTGCTGCTGGAGGCGTTGTCGGCCGCCGCCGACGAGGTGACCCGGGATCTGGCGCCCGGCTCGGTCGAGGTGCGGCTGCGCGGCCGCGACCCGGTCTTCGCCGTCGCCTCGCCGCCCGCCGTGCCGACACCGCAGGAGGTCGGGCCGCCGCCGTCCGCGCAGGCCGCCCGCCCGGCGGCCCCCGAGCCCGAGGACGGCGGGACGGCGCGGATCTCGCTGCGCGTCCCCGAGCACCTCAAGCCGCGCATCGAGGAGGCCGCGAGCGGCGCCGGGCTGTCGGTCAACGCCTGGCTGGTGCGCGCCGTCACCAGCGCGCTGGAGCCGGGCCAGGGCGGGCCGCGGCCCCCCGCGCCGCCGCGCGGCGACGGGCCGCGCTCCGCCCGCCACTACACCGGCTGGGTGCGCTGACGATGCCCTCCTTCGCCACTCCCGAGCCGCCACTGATCGTCATCGAGTCGACCGGGCGCGTGCGGCTCACCGCCTCCGACCGCGCCGACACCGTCGTGCAGGTGCGGGCCGCCGAGCCCGACGACGAGACCGACATCGAGGCCGCGGGCCGCACGCTGGTCGAGCACGCCGCCGGACGGCTGCTGATCAGGACGCCGACCACCCGGCCCCGGTCGTTGCTGGGCTCGCTGTTCGGCCATACGGGGAACGTGGACATCACGCTGGAGGTGCCGTCCGGCTCGCACCTGGAGGCCCGGCACGTCACCGACGTGCACGCCACGGGACGGCTCGGCCGCACCCGCCTGTCGGCGGCCGGGGAGGTCTGGCTCGACCGGACCGGCCCGCTGCGCCTGCACACCGCCGACGGCGAGATCACCATCACCGGCGTCGAGGGCGACGCCGAGGTCGTCACAGCCAACGGGCGCATCCGCGTCGACTCCATCGAGGGCGGCGCGACCGTCAAGACCGCCAACGGGCAGATCACCCTGGGCGAGGTGCGCGGCGACCTGGCGCTGAACACCGCCTCCGGTGACATCACCGTCGCCCGCGCCCTGGCGGGGGTGCAGGCCCGCACCGCCTACGGGAGCATCCGGGTCGGCGAGGTCGTGCGCGGCAGCGTCACGCTCGACACCGCCTACGGGAACCTGGAGGTCGGCATCGGCCGGGGCAGCGCCGCGTGGCTGGACGTCAGCACCCAGTACGGCCGCGTGCACAGCGACCTGGACGCGGCCACCGGGCCCGAGGAGGCCGAGGAGACGGTCGAGGTGCGCGCACACACGGGGACCGGCGACATCAGACTCACACGAGCATGAACGACCTGCGCGTCGTGCCCGGCGTCCCTCTGACGATCGCGGCAGGCCAGGCGGCCTGCGCCGCGCTGGACGTGGCGGCCAACGCCGCCACCGCCGCCGACCTGGTCCGTCGCGCCGCCGAGCGGGACGCGGACCTGCTGGTCCTGCCGGAACTGTTCCTCACCGGCTACGAGATGGAGACGATCACGGCCGACCCGGCGCGGCACACCGTGACCGGCGATGACGCCAGGCTGGACGCCCTGGCCACGGCGTGCGCCGACACCCGCACGGCCGTGATGGTGGGCGCGCCCGTCCACGTCCCGGAGACGGGGGAGACGCACATCGGCGTGCTGGTTCTCGACCGCGACGGCCGCGTCGCCGCCAGCTACGCCAAGCAGCACGTGGACTCCGACGAACGCGGCGCGGGCTTCACGGCCGGGCCGCGCGGCTGCACGCTCACGTTGGACGGTTGGCGGCTGGGCGTCGCCATCTGTTGGGACGCCAGCTTCCCCGAGCACGCGCGCGCCGCCGCGCTCGACGGTTGCCACGCCTACCTGGTGAGCGCACTGTTCCCGCGCGGCCGAGGGGAGCGCAAACGCGCCGTCCTCGGCCCGGCACGCGCTTTGGACAACGCCTTGTACGTGGTCGCTGCCAACCACAACGGCCCTAGTGGTTCGCTGTACGGCTGCGGGAACAGTGCCATCTGGGGCCCGGACGGGAACCTGCTGGCCGACGCGGGCGATGCCGACCCGGGACTGGCCGTCGCGCGGCTCGACCCGAAAGTGCTTGCGGAGGCCCGCAGCGGGGATCTCCCGATGGCCGACCCCTCCTTCACCGCGCCGACCCGGCCGCGAACGGAAATCGCCATGGAGTGAGGGCGACCTAGGATCGCGGCCATGACATCAGTGGGCGAAACGATCCAGGCCGCAATCGAACGCGCGGACCTGGACCGGCTCGCGACTGTTCTCGATCCACAGACCGTCGAGCCCGATGCCCTGACCGCCTTGCTGCGGCACCGGGACGGGAGGTTGCGGCGACTGGGCCTGGTCTGCCTGGCCGACCGGCTCGGCGCGGGACGTGACGACGATTCCGAGTACGCAGGGGCGTTGCCGCACGCTCTAGAGAAATCGCCGGAAGCAACCCTCGCGCAGGCGCGCGTACATCGGCTGCTACACCTTGAGGCACTGCCGGAGTGGCGGACGGCAGATTTGCCAGCGCAGGCCCGCATCGCCTGGCTAGGCACCGAGATCTGCGCTCATCCAGAACGCGTACGAGACGAGCCCTTGGGCGACCTGCTCTACCGGGCCGTTCAAGACATGGACGCTCCTCAGGAACCAGAACGGCTCATCCAAGAGCTGACGGCGCGAAACGACACTGTGTTGCGCACCGAAGCAGTGCGATTGCTACGCCAGGCCTTGCACACCGGACGCCTCACCCCTGACTGCGCCCGCGCACTTCTGGTCGATCTCGCCAAGGACACCGGTGCGCTGCGCGAACTCACCGAACCCTGGGCCGCACTCGCCCCCTTGCCACACGAGACGGTGCGCGCCTTCCTCGCCACCGGCCCGGTCGACGCAGCGATTGAAGTGGCCGCACGCCACGGCCATCAAGACCTGCTCAAGGAGATCGCCGCCGACCAGACCCGGCCGCCCCGGACAAGACAGCGCGCACTGGAAGCACTCGGCGGCCTGGCGACGCGCGAAGACGTGCCCCAGATCGTCACCCTGACCGCCGAAGACCCGCTGCTACTCGCGTGGTGTCCGACCTCGCCGCGTCCTGGGCACCGGACGCGCCCGGCGGACCGGGAGCCGAGCCGGAGGTGCCCGCCGGAATCGTGACAGCGCTCAGCGACCTGGGCCGCCGCCTCCATGAGCGCGCCAAGATCCGTCCCCGCTGCCTGCTGGACGTCGAGCGCGCGACGGACGCGGGCCCCGCCCTGGTCGCCGATCTAGCGCTGGACCTGCTGGAACGCCCGGACGTCACCCCCGCCGAGCAGATGATCCTGCTCGGCCTACCGCTGCGGACCCCGCACGTCCCAGTCCGCGCCCGCCTGCACCCATTGCTGCGTCATCGCGATCGGCACGTCCGCAAGCGGGTGATCGCCCTGCTGGCCGAGGAGACCGACGCGCGGGTGCTGTCGGCGAGCCTGGTCCCGTTGACGGCGGCCCCGGACGTGCAGACCGTCCGCCAAGCACTGCTGGCCCTCGCGCGCGCCCGCGCGGTATGGGCGGCCGAGGCGATCGCGGCCTGCCTCGATCACCCCAACATGAACATCAAGAAGACGGCCGCCGCCGCGCTGGCGGAGGCGGGCGCACCGGCGGCCGTACCGAAACTGCTGGCCTGGCTCGGCTCCCACGACAACCCGGGCCTGCGCGCCGAGATCGTGCGCGCGCTGCGGACGATCCTGGGCGGGACGTTCACGGCCACGATCACCGCCGCCGCAGCCCAAGCCACCGACCAAACGACGCAAGACCGCTTGCTGACGGCACTGCATACCCCGTCCACGTGGCCCTCAGCACTCGACCACGACGTCGAGACCTTGGTCAAGCGCGGCTGGGACCACGAGATCGCCCGCCGCATCGCCACCACCCACACCCCGGACCGTCGCCACAACACCCTGCGCCCGATGCTCGCGCGCTGGCTGGAGCTGGCCGCCGCCGATCCCGACGTCATGCGGTTCGTCCTGCGGTTGTGCCCGCCGCCGTGGTCCGACGAGGAACTGACGACGTTCACACGAGCAGCGCGGCGGCTCATCGCAACACTGCCCAACTTGCCGGACAAAGACCGCGACCTACTGCTCAGCCTGCTGGAAAAGGTGCTGCCGAAAGCGTCGGCCGCCGAGGCGTTCGCCATCCACGCCGACCTCCGCGCACTACCGGGGACGGTGGAGGCCCACCTGCCCCTGATGCTGCTGCGACAAGCCGGAGCCGTGCTGGACCGCACCGACCTGGATCGTGCACTGAAGACGGCACGCAGCGGTCCCAACCCGTGGCAGATCGAAAAGAAGGTACTGCGCGAGACGTTCGCGATCCGCCCCGACGAAGAGAAGCCACCCTCACGAGCCCGTCTCAACAGGCTGATCGAGGCGTTCCCAACAGCCGACGCGACGACGCGCACCCACCTGCTAGAGCAGATGATCGAGCTGCAACCGATCGGCGCACCACCCTGGAGCCTGGCGGAACAAAACCGCCGCCAGACCAGCGAAGAGCGGGCACCCAAGCCCTCCGACCTGGACCAGCTCCGCTCGGCCGCACAACGCGAACGCCTGATCGCGATGCTCGACGACCCTGCCCCCGCCCGCCGCGAAACCGCCGCTCACACTCTGCTCACCTGGCCGGAACCGGAGATCCGAAGCACCGTCCTGCGCGCGTTCCTGCACGGCCGGATCGACATCCCCGTGACGCCCGCACTCGCCGCGTCCCTGCCAGCCATGGACGACAAGGACCTACGCGCCGACCTCGCCCGAACCGCCAGCGTCGCCGCCCACCTGCCCTCCCCACAGCTGGACCACTACATCCCGCTGCTGCTCGAAGAGTGGGAGAACGGCGGCAGCGAAGCCGAACAAGCCCTACGCAAGGTCGCCCCCGACACCCTCGCAGCCGCCCTCGCCACCCGTCTCGACAACGGCGCATGGGCGTACTCGACCTGCTAACGGGACGGACGCTGCTGAGCACCCCTTCCCTCAAAAAGGCTGTGGAGGGCCACGCGGACATCGCAGACCGAATCACCCTCGTACAAGGCCCGCTGCGCAGCCCCGACGCATCCCTGCACGACGCAACCGCCCTAACCTCACTGCGCACTCGCGCAACCCCTGCAAACCACCAGCAACCGTCCCGCGCGGACCTGTTCCATCTCGCCCGGACCGGCACCACCGAGCAGATCCGCCGCGCCCTGTCACGCCTGGCCGAGACGTACACCGACGCTCCCGCAGGCCCACCCACCCCTGACCCCGACTTCAGAAACCTGCTGATCGAGTCAATCGGGCACCCGGAGGCACGAGTCCGGCTGCACGCCCACCGCATCGCCCGCAAGGCGCTGGACCGGGACGCCTACCTGGAACAGACGGTCCGGCTACTGGACGACCCCAAGCCCGACCTGGTGCGGTCGGCCGTCAGAACGGTGTCCCGCGCGTCCTGGAAACCAGCAATCCCCCTACTGGTCGGACTGCTGGTCCACGCCGACCCGCAGATCCGCCGCGAGGCCGCCACCGCCCTGGCGACGTTCGGAAAAGCCGCCCTCCCCGCCCTGCGGCACACCGCCGGCCGGGCCCGTCCCGACCGTCGCCCCCGCTACACCGCACTGATCGAGAAGATCACCGAGGCCGTTGACGCAACCAACAGGTTGCCATAACGTAGCAACCACACAGTTGCTACATATTGGAGGCCGTCATGGCTTTTCCCGATCACATCGAGCGGACCATGGAGCTCGCCCACCCGCCGGCGAAGGTCTGGGCGGCGATCACCACGGCCGAGGGCCTGGGCGCCTGGTTCGGCAACGCGGCGGAGATCGACCTGCGGCCGGGCGGCGCGGCCTGGATGAGCTGGAAGGACGGCCCCACCGTCCACATGCGCGTGGAGCGGGTGGAGGAGCCGGAGGTGTTCGCCTTCACCTGGCCCCTGCAGGGCCTGTCCGACGAGGACCCGCGCCGCACCTACGTCGAGTTCACGCTCGAACCGGCCGGCACCGGCACGCGCCTGAAGGTGGTCGAGTCCGGCTTCGCCCAGCTCACCGCGGACGAGTACCGCAAGGAGTACGAGGACCACGTCCAGGGCTGGGCCAGCGAGCTGGGCGAGCTGGCCGACCACCTCGGCGCCGCCTGACCGATGACGCTCGACAACGAGGCCGTCGCCGAACAGGTCTTCGTCGCCCTGGCCGACCCGAGCCGCCGCGCCATCCTGGCCGCGCTCGCCTCGGCGGGCCCGGCCACGGCCACCGACCTGGCCGATCGCCTGCCGATCACGCGGCAGGCGATCGCCAAGCACCTGGCGCTGCTCACCGAGGTCGGCCTGGTGACGGCCGAGCCGGGGGAGCGGCGCCGGGTGCGCTACCGGCTGCGCTCGGCGCCGATGCGGGTGGCGCAGCAGTTCCTGGCCGCGCTGGCCCGCGACTGGGACGGTCCGCTCGACGCTCTGAAGGAGCACCTCGACGGCTGAAACGGAGAAGGGCACCATGAACAACAAGACGAACATCGCATCACCCCCAGTGGTCGACCGCGCCACCTGGCAGGCCGAGCTGGACGCCCTGCGCGTCCGCGAGAAGGAACACACGCGCCAGGGCGACGCGATCGCGGCGGCCCGCCGCCGGCTGCCGATGGTGGAGGTGGACGCCGACACCCCGCTGATCGGCCCCGACGGCCCGCTGCGGCTGCTGGACGCGTTCGAGGACCGCCAGCAGCTCATCGCCTACTTCCACATGTGGCACGACGGCCGACCGGCCGCCAAGCAGTGCCCGGGATGCACGTTCTTCAACGGCCAGGTCCGCGACCTGTTCCACCTGCACGCCCGCGACGTCACCTACGCCACCTTCTGCCAGGGCCCCTACGAGGAGAGCGTCCGCTACCGCGACCTGCTCGGCCTCGACATGCCCTGGTACTCGGTGCAGAAGGACGCCGCCGAGGCCCTGCTGCCCGGCCGCACGCCCGGCTTGTTCTCCCTGGTGTGCTACCTGAGGCAAGGCGACAGGGTCTACGAGACCTACTGGACCGACGGCCGAGGCGTCGAGGCGATGGACAACAGCTACTCGCTCCTGGACCGGACGGTGTACGGACGGCGGCAGGCCTGGGAGGACTCACCGCCCGGCTGGCCGAAGGACGGGGAGAACATGCGCCGCGAATACCCTTCCCACCACCACGCCGAGGCCCCGTAACCCCGCGCCCCAGCACGGCGGACTGAGCCGCCGCGCCGCGCTGACCGCGAGCGGGCGGCGAACACCGCCCGGCCGCTTCGCGTCTGAACGGTCATGGGCGGGAGGCGGCTCGGGTCTGACTTCGGCAAGCTCTGGGCGGCCGGAGGCGGGCTGCTGGCTCGCTATCTGGGCTTGGCCGCGCCATTCTGGCTCGGAGCAGGCTGCGTCGCGTTGCTGATCCTGGGCGTCTGGCCGGTCCTGAACGACCGTGACATCCAGGCTGCGCGGTCAGGCTGATCCGGCCGCCATGACCGCGCGTGAGCGCGGTGTCGCCCCTCCTCTACCCTTAGCCCGTAGGGCACGTCTGTTTATGGCATAAGGGGTTCCGCGTTGGTCGTCTTCGCCGGGCAGGGCGACGCCCGCCGCTCGATGGACCTGCTGTGGCGCGCGCCCGGTCCCGCGTCCCCGCGCCCCGGTCCCCGGCCCGGCCTCAGCGTGGACGTGATCGTGGACGCGGCCATCGCGGTGGCCGACGCCGACGGCATGGCCGCGCTGTCGATGCGCGCGGTCGGCGAGCGCCTCGGCCGCACCGGCATGGCCCTCTACACCTACGTGCCCAGCAAGGGCGAGCTGGTCGATCTGATGTACGATCGCGCGCTTGCCGAGTTGCCCGTCGACTACCCCCTGACCGGCGGCTGGCGGGCGGCGCTCACCGCCTGGGCCGAGGATCTGTGGGCGTTCTACCTGCGCCATCCCTGGGTGCTCCAGGTGTCGCAGGCCCGGCCCGTGCTCGGCCCCAACGAGCACCGCATGCTCGAAACGGTGCTGCGCGTCCTGCGCGACACCGGGCAGCCCGCCGTCTTCCTGCGGTGGGTCTCCGGTGCGCTGTTCAACCTCGTGCGCGGCTCGGCGCAGACGGCGGCCGAGGTGCGCCAGGTCGCCGCGGCGACCGGCATCTCGGACGAGGAGTGGTGGTACGCGCGGTCGGCACTGCTGGCGGAGGTCGCGCCCGACTTCGCCGAACGGTTCCCCGCCCTCGCCTGGATGAGCGGGCAGGGTGCCTACGAGGAGCACGACGAGCACACCCCCTACATGGAGCAGGAGGCGCGGCAGACGTTCGTCGCGGGCCTGGCCGTCCTGCTCGACGGCATCGAGGCCGCCATCCACCGCCGCCAGGTTTAGGCAGTGTTTCAAAGTCCCGGCCCAGGGGGCTCGCCTGGC
>NZ_BCRO01000003.1 GCF_001552635.1 Actinomadura hibisca NBRC 15177
CTCGCCTTCGGCATCGCCCCGCCGGGACAGTTAGGCATTCGCGCGACGGCTGAGGTCTTTGAGGCAGGCCCTAGGCCGGTTCCTGTCCTGCACTCCGGCCACAATGAGGGCCATGGCGGACACTCCTGCGCGGCTGCTGAACCTGCTGTCCCTGCTCCAGACCCCTCGCGAGTGGGCGGGCAGCGAGCTGGCCGAACGGCTGGAGGTCAGCCCCCGCACCATCCGCCGCGACATCGAGCGCCTGCGCGACCTCGGCTACCCGGTGCAGGCGACGATGGGTCCCGAAGGCGGCTACCGGCTGGTCGCCGGTAAGGCGATGCCGCCGCTGCTGCTGGACGACGAGGAGGCCGTCGCCATCGCCGTCGGTCTCCGGACGGCGGCGGGCAACGCGGTGGAGGGCATCGAGGACGCGTCGGTGCGCGCCCTCGCCAAGCTGGAGCAGGTGCTTCCCGCCCGGCTGCGGCACCGCGTCGGCAACCTGAACGCCGCCACCGTCGCGCTGGCCACTTCGGACGGTTCGCGCGTCGATCCCGATGTCCTGACGGCGGTCGCGTCCGCGTCGGCGGGCGGAGAGCGGCTGCGCTTCGCCTACGAGTCGGCCGGAGGCGGGCGGACGCGGCGGCTGGTGGAGCCCTACCGGCTGGTGGCCATGGGACGGCGCTGGTACCTGCTCGCCTACGACGACCAGCGCGCGGACTGGCGCATCTTCCGGGTGGATCGGATGACCGAGCCGTTCGCCACCGGTCAGCGCTTCACGCCGCGCGTGCCGCCGGGCGGGGACGCGGCCTCCTACATGCAGGACCGGATGTACTCGCTGGCTCCGGTCTACGAGGCCTTGGTGACCCTGCACCTGCCACTGGAGGAGGCGCGCGCACGCCTCGGCGGGAGTGCCGACGAACTGGAGGTGCTCGGCGAGGGCCGCTGCCGGTTGCGCACCCACGCCGACACCCTGGAGTGGCTCGCCGCCCGGTTGATCATGCTGGGCTGCGCGTTCGAGGTGCACGAGCCGCCCGAGTTGCGCGCCCATCTGCGCGCGGCGGGGAAGCGCGCGACGGCCGCCGCCGCCGGTCCGGCCGGTCCCTGACGACAATGGCCGGGAGACAAATACCGCACGGTATTTATACTCTTTTGTAGTTACGCTCCGAAATGGTCACCACAAAGTCGTCTTTACCAACACATCAACGAACTGCCACGTGTAATGTCGGGCCCTCCGCAACTCTCACCGGCGAGGGGGGACAGTGCTGGGAATCGACGGCTGCCTCATGCGGATCATGGAGATCCCCGGGGCCCGCAGCGTCACGCTGGTGGACGGCGCGAGCGGGCTGGCCGTGGCCGCCGCGGGCCGCCAGGACGGCGTCGACCAGCACGAGGACGCCGCCGGGACCACCGACGTGGTGCGCGCGGTGCTGGCCTGCCCGGCGCTCGGCGGCACCGACATCGACGAGATCATCGTCGGCGGCGCCGCCGGTCACCATCTGATCGCCCTGGTCGACGCCGGCTTCGACGGGCACCTTTTCCTGCACCTGCTGATCGATCACGACAAAGGCAATCTGGCACTGGCCAGGATCGGGCTGCGAAAGATCGTCGGGGAATTGACGGAGGCCGGGGATGGGCGGTGACAGCGCGCTCGTCGCCGAACTCCGGCGGTTGGAACGGAGCCGCCGCACCGGCGTCCTGCGCCTCGGGCGCGAGGGCGCGCTGTACCTGGCCGACGGCGCGGTGGTCTTCGCCGAGAGCCCCCGCACCGCCGGGCTGGAGCGCCTGGTCGCCGCCAGCGGCCACCGCGTCCCCGAACACTGGGCGGAGGGAGCCGGGGAGGGCGACCGCGAGGCCGCCGCCGCGGCGCTCGGGCAGCCGATGCTGGAGACGTTCGCGCTGCTGTCGGCGTTCGACGCGGCCTACTTCCTGCTCGGCTCGGCCGCCGAGCCGCGCTTCCGCGAGGGCCCGCCGCACTGGCTGGCGCAGGTCTGCCGGATCACCCCGGCCACGCTGGTGCACGAGTACCGGCGCCGCCGCGACCGGCTGGCCGCCGAGGGGGCCGACCGCATCGAGCGGGCCCCGGTCGTCCCGGTGCGCCGCGTCCGCCGCCAGCGGGTGCTGCTGACCGGGCTCCAGACCGAGCTGCTGGTGAACGCCGACGGCCGGCGCACCCCGCCCGAGCTGGCCCGCGACCTCGGCCGCACCGCCTTCGGCTGCCTGCTGGCGGTGCGCGCGCTGGCCGGCGCGGGGCTGGTGGAGCCGCCCCCGCCCGAACCGGACCTCGGGGACCCGCCGCTTCCGGAGCGGCGGCGGGCGGGCCCGGACGGCGCGCCGCCGGCCGAACGGTGGACGCCGGTCGATCACGACCTGCTCGTCCGGCTGCGGACGGCGCTGGAGGAACTCGCGTGACCGAGCGGAAGAGACGGCTGGGCGAACTGATGGGGAGGTTGACGAAAGTGGCGATGCCCGAGAGCGAGCCCGGACCGGCCGGGCCCGCCTACCCGTACCAGTCCGATCCGGTGGTGCTGGCCGAGCTCACCGCGCTGCGCCGGCGCATCGACCGGTGCGTGGGCAGCCTGGTCGCCTCCTCCGACGGCATGCTCATCGCCCACGACCTGCCGCCGGAGATCGAACCGGCCGGGATGGCGGCGCTGACCGCCTCGGAGCTGGCGCTGTCGCACCGCATGGCCTCCACCGCGCACGGCGGCGGCTTCCACGAGGTCGTGGTGCACGGCACCAACGGCTACGTGGTGGTGTACTCCGCCGGCTGGACGGCGTCGCTGACGGTGCTGGCCGGCCCCGGCGTCAACGTGGGCCGCCTGCACCTGGAGTCGCGCCCGGCCGCGCGCGCCATCGGCGCGCACCTGGCGCCCAACGACAACGGAACGACCGATCGCCAACGAAGGGAACAGCCATGACGAACATCGATCTGGTGCTCAAGGACATGATGACGATCGACGGCGCCGTCGGCGCCGCGCTGGTCGACTACAACAGCGGCATGGCCCTGGGCATGCTGGGCAGCTCCAAGACCCTGGACCTCCAGGTCGCCGCGGCCGGCAACACCGAGGTGGTGCGCGCCAAGATGCGCACGATGGAGCAGCTCGGCATCAAGGACGACATCGAGGACATCCTCATCACGCTGTCCGGCCAGTACCACATCATCCGGCCGGTCAGCGGCCGCAAGGGCAAGGGCCTGTTCCTGTACCTGGCGCTGGACCGGGGCCGCGCCAACCTGGCGCTGGCGCGGCACCAGCTCAAGGGCATCGAGGAGATCGTGGAGGTCTGACCCCGCCGGTGAGACCCGTGGGCCGACGCGCGGCCGGGCGCCCGGAACGTGGGCGCGGACGCCCGGCCGCGCGCCGCCCTAGCCCACCGTGCCTAGTCCACCGTGAGGACGATCTTGCCCCGGATGCCGCCCGCCGAGTAGGAGCGCTGCGCGTCGGCGGCGCGTTCCAGGGGGAAGGTCTCCCGGACGTGGAAGGCCAGCTTGCCCTGCGCGTACAGGTCGGCCAGCTCCGCCAGCCGGGCGGCCGACCGCTTGGGCGGCGTCGTCCGCGCGCCCAGGTCGGCGGCGCGGCCGTGGTCGACCAGCGTGATCACGCGCGCAGGGTCCTTCACCAGCTCCATCGTGACGTCCAGCACCGCGCCGCCCACGCCGTCCAGCGCGGTGTCCACCCCGCCGGGGGCCAGGGCGCGCACCCGGTCGGCGAAGCCGTCGCCGTAGGCGAGCGGGACCGCGCCGAGCGAGCGCAGATAGTCGTGCTGCGCCTCGCGCGCCGCGCCGATCACCGTCGTGGCGCCCCACAGCCGCGCGAGCTGCACCGCGACGCCGCCCACGGCTCCGGCCGCGCCATGCACCAGCACGGTGTCGCCCGCGCCGACGCGCATCTCCTCCAGCGCGATGTGCGCGGTCTGCGCGGCGGCGGTGAACCCGCCCGCGACCTCCCACGGCATGGCGGCGGGCTTGGCGGTGACGTGGTCGGCGGGGACGGCCACGTGCTCGCGGTAGGCGTTCATCAGCCCGAACCCCAGCACCTCGTCGCCCACCGCGAACCCGGTCACGCCCTCGCCCACCTGGTCGATCACGCCCGCGTACTCGTTGCCCGGGATGCGCGGCCAGGAGGGGTCGGCGTTCGGCGGCACCCACCCCTCCACCACCGCGACGTCGAACGGCTGCACGCCCGCCGCCCGCACCCGGACCCGCACCTCGCCCGGCCCGGCCTGCGGGTCGGGCAGGTCGGCCAGCCGCAGCACCTCGGGTCCACCCGGCTCGGTGAAGATGATCGCCTTGCTCATCGTCGGTTCCGCCCCTCGTCGCTCAGTGTCGTTCACTGGTGAGGACGCTACGGAGCACGGCCACTGGCGCGAATCCGTGGCGGCACCGTAGTTCAGCCGGACAACCCCAGCGCGGCCAGCTCGGTGCGGGAGGTGACGCCGAGCTTGGGATAGGCCTTGTAGAGGTGGTACTCGACGGTCCGGTGGCTGAGGAACAGCCGGGCGGCGATCTCGCGGTTGCCGATCCCGGCCGCCGCGAGCCGGACGATCTGGAGTTCCTGCGGCGTCAGCAGGTGTTCCGGCCCTTGCACGGCGGGGGCGGCCACGGTGTCGCCGGTGGCACGTAGCTCGGTGCGGGCACGATCGGCCCACGGCCCGGCCCGCAGGCTCTCGAAGGCGCGCAGCGCCGATCGCAGCGGGGCCCGCGCGTCCGAGCGGCGGCGTTCGCGGCGCAACCATTCGCCGTAGGCAAGCTCGGTGCGGGCCCGCTCGAAGGGGCGCGCGCCGTCGTCGTGCAGGTCCAGCGCGCCGAGGTAGTGCTTTTCCGCAGGCTCCAGTAGTGCCCGGCAACGTTCGGCGACGGCGGCGGCCCAGCGTTGCCCGGAGGCTTGCGCCCAGTGCGCGAACCGTTCAGCGGGCTCGACGGCGCGACCGGCCTGCTCCATCCGCACCGCTGCCTCCACCAGGTCAGGGAGGGCGAACAGGGCGGTGGCGGTGTGCTCGCGCGCGGCTTCCTCCAGCAGGCGCAACGCCTCCTCGTACCGCCCCAGTCCCAGATCCAGTAGCCCGGCCTCGGCGGGCTGGGCGGGTCGGTGCTCCTCGTCGCCTTCGACGGCGGCGATGCGCGCGGCGACCGTGCTGACGCGGACGATCCGGTTCCGCTGGCCGGTGGCGTGCGCCAGGTCCAGCGCCTCGGCGACGGTGGCCTCGGCGTCGCGGTGCCGCCCGCTCATGACCTGGGCCTGGGCGAGCTTCTGGAGCACGGTGGGCAGGGCACCGGCCAGGCCGTGTTCCCGGCTGCGGGCGATGTCGGCGGCGGCCAGTTCCGCCAGGGCCGCGTCGTCGCCCAGCAGCCAGGTGGCCGACAGCGCGAACAGCCGCACGATGAGGCTGTCGTCAGGGGTGGCGCGCGTTCGGTCCACCAGGTCACGCAGCGGTGGAAGGCCGCGCGCGTAGTCGCCGTCGGCCGCCGCCGACAGCCCGCCGATCGCGGCGCTGACCGGGGGCGCGACCGGCCGCAGCGTCTCGGCCAGGGCGGCGGCGCGGCGCAGCGCGGCGGGTTCGTGGGCCTCCCAGGCGTTGCCCGCCGCGATGACCAGCAGCGTCAGGGCCAGGCCCGGATCGTCGCCGGTGACGGCGGCGGCGTTGCCCGTCAGCAGGTCGGCGGTGCCGTGCGGGGCGCCGCGCTCGAAACCGGCCGTGGCGGTGACCATGGCCAGCCCGGCGCGCAGGACGGGATCGTCGGTCAGTGCGCCCGCACGTTCGGCCAGTTCGGTCGCCTCTTCGGTGCGGCCGACCGTGATGGCCGACTGCGCGGCGCGCGTCAGCCGCCACGCCTGCGCGGGCTGCCCGGGGCTGAGGCGGGCGGCCTGCTCGTACAACGAGACGGCGGCGGCCCGCGCGTTGGCGGCGGCGCGTTCCAGTTCGGCGGCGACGGTCTCGTCCGGCGTCACGGTGGCGGCGGCTTTGTGCAGGATGTGCCGGTCGCCGCGCACTGTCTCCGCCAGTGCCCGGTGCGCCGCCATCCGCATGGTCAGCGGGGCACCTTGGTAGGCGGCGGCGCGGATCAGCGGATGCCCGAACGCCACGGTGACGCCGGTGATCCGGACGAGCCCGGCGCGTTCGGCCTCCTCCAGGTCGGCGGCCGTGGCCCCGACGATGTGGGCGGCTTGGAGCACGGTGCCCAGGTCGCCGGTTCCTTCGGCGGCCGCGACGGTCAGCGCCAGCCGGGCCTGCTCGGGCAGACGGTCGATGCGCGCGCCGAAGGCGTCCAGCAGCCGTCGCGTCACCGGCAGCGGCAGGCCGTCGGGAAGCTCGGCACGTCCCGTCCGCTGGTCGGTGCTGAGGCCGTCGGGCAGTTCCAGCAGCGCGAGGGGATTGCCCGCGGCTTCGGCGACGACACGTTCGCGCACCGGTCCGGCCAGCTCGGGCGCGCGTTCTGCCAGCAGGTCGAGGGCGGTTTTCCGATCCAGCCCGTCCAGCGCCAGTTCCGGCAGGCCGGGGGCGTCGAAGCCGTCGCGTGCGGCGAAGAGCAGGGCGACGCTCTCGGCCCCGATCCGGCGCGCGGTGAACAGCAGCGCATCGGCGGAGTCGGCGTCGAGCCAGTGCGCGTCGTCCACCACGCACACCAGCGGGCGTTCGGCGGCCAGTTCCGACAGCAGCGTCAGGACCGCCAGCCCGACCAGGAACCGGTCGCCGGACCGTTCGGCCAGTCCCAGCGCGCCGCGCAGCGCCGCCGCCTGGGGCGCGGGAAGCGCGTCCAGCCGCGCCAGCCCCGGCCGCAACAACATCTGGAGGGCCGCGAACGGCAGCCCTGCCTCGGCCTCGACCCCCGCCGCCCGCAGCACCCGGACGCCCTCGGCCTCCCGGACGGCCTGGTCGAGCAGCGCCGTCTTGCCGATCCCCGCCTCGCCCCGGACCACCAGCACCCCGCTGCGCCCGGCCCGCGCCCGCGCGACCAGCTCCGCGACCACGGCCCGGCCGGTCTCCCGTCCCCGCAACATGACCATGAACCTAGCCTTCGGCGCCGACCGCCCCGCCGCTGGACGAGACGGCGTTCCGGGCACGTTCGGCGGCGGCCTCGCGGACGTCGTCGGGCAGCGCCGCCTCGATGCACTTCAGGACCCGTTCCAGCCCGTAGGCGAACCGCTCGTCCATGCTCATGTGCGGCTGGCGCGCGTCCATCACGATGCGCTGGAACATCGGATACCTGCCGGACGCCAGCAGCCGGCGCACGTAGGGGGAGTTGCGCACCATCAGGTCCTCGGGCGACATGCCGCTGCGGCGCTTCTCCTCGATCCACGCCAGCTCGTCGCGGGTGACGTTGGCGACGTACCCGTGCAGCAGCCCGGCGTAGGTGAGGATGTCGTCGATGGGGATGCCGAGGTCCAGCGCCCCCGCGCCGAACTCCGTCAGCCGGAGCTGGTTGGGCCCGATCGAGGGCCGCCCGCGCGGGGCGACGGCCACCCAGGGATGCCGCAGCAGGGTCGCGCGCATGGCGTGCGCCATCAAGGTCAGGTCGGCCCGCCAGTCCCCGGAGGGGCGGTCGGGAAGCGCCTGCTCGCCGAACACGTGGTCGTACATCAGCTCGACCAGGTCCTCGCGGCTGGGCACGTACCGGTACAACGACATCGCCCCGGCGCCGATCTCGGCGGCGATCCGGCGCATGGACGCGGCCTCCAGCCCCTCGGCGTCGGCGATCCGGACCGCGGCCTCGGTGATCTGCGCGCGGCTGTAGGCCGGCTTCGGCCCCCGCGCCGGGCGCTCGGGGCGCATCCAGATGCTCACGTACTCGGTGTCGCTCACCGGTCACCTCCCTGCGCCACATCCTAGTTGCGTACGGCGTACCCGGTTGTTTAGGCTGGCGGTGTCTTCTTTGCGTACGGCGTACCCAGTGGAGGGATCATGGACGATCCGATCGTGGTGGCCGAAGGGCTGCACAAGAACTTCGGCGACACCCGCGCGCTGCGCGGGCTGGACCTCGCCGTCCCGGCCGGGACGGTCTGCGGCGTGCTCGGCCCCAACGGCGCGGGCAAGACCACCGCCGTCCGGATCCTGGCCACCCTCGCCGACCCCGACGCCGGGCACGCCCGCATCGCCGGGCACGACGTGGTGGCCGAGGCCGACCGCGTCCGCGCCCTGATCGGGCTGGCCGGGCAGTACGCGGCGGTGGACGAGAAGCTCACCGGCCGCGGCAACCTGCGCCTGTTCGGGCGGTTGTCGCACCTGTCGCGGCGCGACGCCCACCGGCGCGCCGACGAGCTGCTGGAACGTTTCGGGCTGATGGAGGCCGCCGACCGGCGGGCGGGCGGCTACTCCGGCGGCATGCGCCGCCGCCTGGACCTGATCACCTGCCTGATCCTGCGGCCCCGGGTGTTGTTCCTGGACGAGCCCACCACCGGCCTGGACCCGCGCAGCCGCGGCGAGATCTGGGACGCGATCCGCGAGCTGGTCACCGACGGCACCACCGTGCTGCTCACCACCCAGTACCTGGACGAGGCCGACCGGCTGGCCGACGACATCGTGGTCATCGACCACGGCCGCGCCATCGCCACCGGCACCCCCGACGAGCTGAAGGCCACCATCGGCGACCGGCTCGACGTCGTGCTGGAGGACGCGGCGCTGCTGGGCGGCGCAGCCTCGGTCCTGGCCGGGCTCGCCGGGGCCGAACCGGTGCCCGACCCCGAGAGCGGGAGCCTCAGCGTGCCGCTGGCACGCGGCGGGATCCGCCTGGCCGACGTGGTGCGCGAGCTGGACCGCGCCGGGGTCGCCGCCGCCGACGTGGGCCTGCGCCGCCCCACCCTGGACGAGGTGTTCCTGCGCCTGACCGGACGCCCCGCCGAAGACGACCCCGCCCCCGACCAGAGCGTGGAAACCGCCCCCGCCAAGGAGACCGTGTGATGGCCGTCCTCGCCCCCCGACCCCCCACGACCTGGACCGGCCGCCTGCGCTGGACCCTCGTCGACGGCCTCACCCTCGTCGGCCGCGAGCTGAGCCGCCTGCGCCAGGAACCCGGCGAACTGATCGTCTCCCTGGTCTTCCCCGCCATCATGGTGCTGCTGTTCGGCTACGTGTTCGGCAGCGCCATCCAGATCCCCGGCGGCGGCGACTACCGCGAGTACCTGATGCCGGGCCTGTTCGCCATGGTCAGCTTCACCTCGGCCATGTCCGTCACGATGAAGGTCGCCACCGACGCCTCCCGGGGCGTGATGGACCGGTTCCGCTCGATGCCGATGGCGCGCTCGGCGGTGCCGTTCGGGCAGACCGGCGCCGACGTCCTGGGCGGGCTGCTCGGCCTGGTCATCATGGTGGTGACCGGCCTGGTGGTCGGCTGGCAGCCGCACCGCGGGTTGTGGCCCACCGTCCAGGCGTTCGCGCTGCTGGTGTTGTTCCGCTACGCGATGAGCTGGGCGGGCTGCTACCTGGGCCTGGTGGTCAAGAACGAGCAGACCGCCGACCAGCTCCTCCCGCTGTCGCTGCCGGTCACCATGTTGTCCAACGCCTTCGTCCCGACCGGCGGGATGCCCGCCTGGCTGCGCACCGTCACCGAGTGGAACCCGGTCAGCGCGCTCACCGCCTCCAGTCGCGAACTGTTCGGCAACCCCGGCGTGCCTGCGGGGCACACCTCCTGGCCGCTGGAGCACCCGGTGGCCACCGTGCTGCTGTGGAGCGCGGCGCTGCTGGTGGTGTTCGTGCCGCTGTCGGTGCGGACCTACCAGCGCAAGGGCCGTTGACCCAGGCGACGGCACCGGGCCGTGACGCACGATGCGCCACGGCCCGGCCCGTTCACCTCAACTCAGGAACTCAGACCCCGAACGGGGCCGCGTACCTGATCGTGCCGCTGGGCGGCGGCTCGGAGTCGTCCAGCACCAGCACCATCAGCGCCTCGTCCGGGACCTCGAACGGCACCTTGACGCCCAGCGTGGACGCCCGCACGAACCCGAAGCGCGGGTAGTACTCGGGATGGCCCAGCACCGTGACCAGCGCCTCGCCCCGCTCGCGGGCCGCCTGGAGGGCGGCCTCGATCACGGCGCCGCCCACGCCGGTGCGCTGGTGCTCGGGCAGCACCGACACCGGCGCGAGCGCGAGCGCGTCGGCCCCGTCGATGGTGCAGCGGGTGATCAGCGCGTGGCCGATCACCTCGCCGCCGGACGTCTCGGCCACCCACGACAGGCCCGGCAGCCACGCCGGGTCGGTGCGCAGCGCGTCCACCAGGTCGGCCTCGGCGGGCGTGGGGAACGCGGCGGCGACCACCCGGTGCACCGCCGCCCGGTCGGCTTCGGTCTCCGGCCGGACCGTCCAGCCGCGTGCCTGCTCGGTCATGATCTCCCTCATTCCTTCCGCCCCCGCAGCTTGTAGGCCTGCCGGTGCGCCTTGTGGATGGTCTTCCACTGGTTGAGCCGCTCGGCGCGGAGCCGGGCGTCGCTGCGCGAGGCGACCCACTCGTTCTCCCGCAACAGCTTGCGGTAGCTGTCGAGCCGTCGTTGCGGCAGGGTGCCGTCCTCGATGGCGGCGAGGACGGCGCAGCCCGGCTCGCTCTGGTGGGCGCAGTCGCCGAACCGGCACTCGCGCGCCAGCTCCTCGATCTCGGCGAAGGTCTGCTGGAGGCCGTCGGCGGCGTCGTAGAGGCCGACGCCGCGCAGCCCCGGGGTGTCGATGAGCACCCCGCCGCCGGGCAGCGGCAGCAGCTCGCGGCGCACGGTGGTGTGCCGCCCCTTGCCGTCGACGGCCCGGATCGCGCCGGTGGCCAGCCGGTCCTCGCCCAGCAGGGCGTTGCCGAGGGTGGACTTGCCCGCCCCCGACCGGCCGACCAGCACGACGGTGCCGGTCAGCACGGCGGTGACCACGTCCACGCCGTCGCCGGTGGCGGCGCTGACGGTGACGATCTCGGCGCCGGGCGCGGCCGTCGCGACCTCGTCGACGAGGTCGGCCAGCTCGCCGGGGTCGGCGACGCTGTCGGCCTTGGTCAGCACGACCACCGGCCGCGCGCCGCTCTCCCAGGCCAGCGTGAGCAGCCGTTCCAGTCGCCCGAGGTCGACCGGGACCTCGTCCAGCGAGACGGCGATGGCGATGGTGTCGACGTTGGCCGCCAGGACCTGCCCGCGCGAGTCGCGGGCGGCCGTGGCGCGGACGATCGCGGTGCGGCGCGGCAGCAGCGCCACCAGGGCGGGGTGCTCGCCGGTCCGCAGCGCGGCCCAGTCGCCGGTGCAGGGGAGGAGCGGCTGTTCGGCGGTGGTCACCGGGGTGGAGTCGGCCCGCAGCGGGCCGTCCTCGGTGATCACGTCGCACAGGCCGCGGTCCACCCCGGCGATCCGGGCCGGGACCAGCCCCGCCGCACGGTGCGGGGCGAAGGAGTGCTCCAGGTCCTCATCCCAGCCATGGGAGATGAGCACCTGCGGAAAAGCAGAAGACAACGGAGGAACCCTTGCGTGAATGGGCCCGGCGACCGTCCTGCGTGGGCAGGGGTCAGCGCGCGGCCCGGGAAGTGTGACGGGTCGAGGTGCTGCGCGCAGCAGCGACCGGCATGACGGCCATCGACCCACCTCCTTCTCGGTTCCGGCGACCAGGATACACAGCACATCCCCCTCCGGGCCACCGCGTATGTCCCCGCGCCACCGCAGGGGAGGACGGGCACCCCGTCCGAGAGGATGAGGTGGGTCACATCGGGCGGCGGTTATGGTGATTTGGAGGCGCCGACCTGGAGAGGGGGCCCGGGATGGGGCGGGACATGGACGATCAGGTGGAGCCCGCGGGGGCGGATGCGCCGTCCCGGCAGGGGTCCGAGCGTCCCGAGCAGCCATTGGGGCGGCCGTCCGGGGGGCCCGGCCTGGCGTCGCGGCTGGACCGGGCGGCGGCCGAGCGGATCGAGGAGATCTGGACGGGCCTCGCCCCCACCGCGTCGGTGGCCGCGCGCCGCGCGGGCGAGGCGACCGAGCCGCTGCGGCAGGCGGGCCGTGAGGCCGCCTCGCGCGCGGCCGAGCAGATCGTGGACCAGCTCGTGCGCACCGGCGCGATGAACGTGATCGAGCGCGCCGCCCGCGACGCGGCGGTGCAGATCGCCTCGGCGGCGGCCGAGAAGGCGGTCACCGAGGCCCGCGCGCTGGCCGAGTCCAACGCCGTCACCGGCACCGCCTTCAGCGTCACCACCACCGCCATGGAGATCGCCGGGCAGGCCGCCCAGCACCCGATGGCCGCCGCGGCGGCCCGGCTGGCGGCCCGCAACCCCTTCGCCCGCGCCGCCGCCGCGACCGCCCTGGACGTGGCGGGCCGCACCGCCGCGCAGCCGGTCGTGCAGGCCGCCACCCGCATCGTGGTGGACACGGCGCTGGACGCGGTCGCCGACGTGGCCGTCGAGGTCGCCCTGGACGTGGGCCGCGACATCATCGTGCAGGTCGTGCGGGAGGTCGCCCGCGAGACCGCCCGCGACGCGGCCCGCACCGTGCGCGACCGCGCCCAGGAGGCCGCCGCGCTCGCCGAGCTGACCCCGCTCACCTCGGCGGTCGCCGACATCGCCCGCCAGGCGGGCGTCGCCGACGCCGCCCGGGACGCCGCGCGGCAGGCCGGGGGGCTGCTGGGCGCGCTGGCGGGCAGCGCCGTGGCGCGCACCACCGTCGACCTGGCCTCGCGGGCCGCCGCCCGCGCGACCGTCGTGGTGATCGAGACGGTGATGGCCGAGCTGATGCGCGAGGCGCTGAAGCTGGCGATGAAGGACGCGCTGCGCGACCTGATGCGCGACGTGGCCAAGGACGTGGTGGTGGACGTGGTCCGCACGTCCTGGACGGCCGCGACCCGGCCCGTCCCGCCGGGAATGGCCGACCGGCCGGGGGCCTCGGTGGTCACGGGCACGATGGCGGGCGCGGTGCCGGGCAGCACGCTGTCCGACACGCTGACGGGCACGGTGTCCGGACTCGTCGGCAGGGCCGCACGCGGCGCGGCCACCATCGTGGTCGCCAACCCCGCCGCCAGTGGCGCGCTGGAGTCGGCCACCGGCATCGCGGTGCGGGCCACCACCCGGACCGCCCCGCGCGCCATCCCCAAGATCGCGGTGAGCACGCTCAAGAACGCCTCCCGCTACCGGATCTGGACCCGCCGGACCCGGCTGGAGACCCCGCAGGCGCTGCCCGCGGCGATCCTGACCACCGTCACGCAGGCGGCGGGCGGCGCGACCACGGCCGTGGTGCGGACCTCGGTCGTCACCGCCGTGCGCCCGTCCCCACGACCGGCTCCCCGACCGGCCCCGCAGCCGGACCGGCAGCGCCCGAGCGAGCCGCCGGTCGACCGCGCCTCCTAGATCATCGCGGTTCATGAGATCCGCATGAGAATCGGCCCCACCCCGCGCCACCTGCGGTTATGGCTGGTTACCGTAGGAGCATGGAGCCTGGGACGGCGGAGAGCGCCGCGCGAATCCTGGTCGTGGACGACGAGCCCGCCGTCCGCGAGTCGCTGGCGCGCAGCCTGGAGTTCGAGGGGTACGGCGTGGACGAGGCCGCCGACGGCCTGGCCGCGCTGGACCGGGTCGCCGCCGCCGAACCCGACCTGGTCGTGCTGGACGTGCTGATGCCGCGGATGGACGGCCTGACCGCCTGCCGCCGCCTGCGCGCCCAGGGCGTCACCACCCCGGTGCTGATGCTCACCGCCCGCGACATGGTCGGCGACCGCGTCACCGGCCTGGACGCCGGGGCCGACGACTACCTGGTCAAGCCGTTCGAGCTGGACGAGCTGCTGGCCCGCGTCCGGGCGCTGCTGCGGCGCAGCGCGATCAGCGCGCGGGACACCGCCGCCGGGGACGTGCTGGCCTTCGACGACCTGCGCATGGACACCGGCACCCGCGAGGTCACCCGCGCCGGGCGGCGGCTGGAGCTGACCCGCACCGAGCACATGTTGCTGGAGCTGTTCCTGACCCATCCCCGGCAGGTGCTGACCCGCGAGCAGATCCTGGAGACGGTCTGGGGCTTCGACTTTGAGCCCGCCTCCAACTCCCTGGACGTGTACGTGATGTACCTGCGCCGCAAGACCGAGGTGGACGGGCTGCCCCGGCTGGTGCACACCGTCCGGGGCGTCGGGTACGTGCTGCGCTCGGCGGCGGCGTGACCAGGCGGCTGCCGCTGCGCGCCCGCCTGGCGCTGCTGACGGCGGTGGCGGTGGCCCTGGCGGTGGCCGCGTGCGCGGTCACCGGCTGGGTGCTGACCCGCGACCAGCTCTACGGGCAGCTCGACCGGTCGTTGCGGTCGGCGCCGATGGGGCCGCCGAGCTCGCAGTGGATGGCGTTGCAGGTGTGCAGCCAGGAGCCGGTGGCGGGCCGCCGCAACCCCTTCGGCGCGAGCCAGGTGGTCAAGGCGGACGGCGGGCACTGCGCGGTGGAGGGGTCGCAGTACGTGCTGACGGTGACGCCCGCCGACGTCGAGGTGGCGCGCGGCGTCCGTACCGAGGCGCTGCACGACGGGACCACCGCCGACGGCACGCCGATGCGCATCCTGACCCGCCCGATGCGGGAGGCGGACGGGGCGGCGGTGTCGATCGCGCTCCCGCTGGACCAGGTGGAAGGCCCCCTCGGCACCCTGGCGCTGCTGCTGTTGCTGGTGTCGGCGCTGGGCGTGCTGGGCGCGGCCACCGCCGGGCTGCTGATCGCGCGCGCCGCGCTGCGCCCGGTGGACGAGCTGACCGGCGTGGTCGAGCACATCGCCCGCACCGAGGACCTGGACACCCCCATCCCCGCCGAGGGCGCCGACGAGATCGCGCGCCTGTCCCGCTCGTTCAACACCATGACCGCCGCCCTGGCCGGGGCGCGCGAGCGCCAGCAGCAGCTGATCGCCGACGCCGGGCACGAGCTGCGCACGCCGCTGACCAGCCTGCGCACCAACATCGACCTGCTGCTGCGCTCGGAGGAGACCGGCCGCGCGCTGCCGCCGGCCGACCGGCGGCGGCTGCTGGTCAGCGTCAAGGCGCAGATGCTGGAGCTGTCCAGCCTGGTCGGCGACCTGCTGGAGCTGGCCCGGCCCGACGAGCGCGAACCGGCGCGCGAGAGCGTGGCGCTGCACGAGGTGGTCGGGCGGGCCGTCGAGCGCGCCCGGCTGCGCGGGCCGGGCCTGCGCGTCGAGGCCGACGCCGAGCCCTGGTTCGTGCTGGGCGACCCGCCCTCGCTGGAGCGCGCGGTGGTGAACCTGCTGGACAACGCGGTGAAGTTCAGCCCGCCGGACGGGTCCGTCGAGGTGCGGCTGAAGGGCGGCGAGCTGACGGTCCGCGACCACGGGCCCGGCATCCCCGCCGACGAGCTGCCGCACGTGTTCGAGCGGTTCTGGCGCTCGCCGTCGGCGCGCAGCCTGCCCGGCTCGGGCCTGGGCCTGTCGATCGTGGCGCGCGTGGTGGAAGAGAGCGGCGGCGAGGTGAGCTTGGAGCCTGCCGACGGCGGCGGCGTCCTCGCCCGGGTCCGGCTGCCCGGCTCCCCGGTGCGCGGCTCAGACGCGCCCTGAGCTTTCTCATCCGGCCTTAAGACACGCCTCAGGGCCCTCCCACACCCGCTGCCGATGGTGGTCTCATGAGCCACCTGGTCACCGAACGGGGCGTCCCCGCCGGACCGCCCGCGTCCCCGCCCGAGCACGGCGGCCGCGCGCGCCTGGTCGAGATCGTCGTCCCGGTCCACAACGAGGAACACGTGCTGGAGGCCAGCGTGCGACGCCTGCACGCCTACCTGACCGGCACCTTCCCCTACCGTTTCCGCATCACGATCGCCGACAACGCCAGCACCGACGCGACCTGGCCGGTCGCCGAGGCGCTGGCCGCGCACCTGCCGCACGTGCGGGCGGTCCGGCTGGACCGCAAGGGCCGCGGCCGCGCGCTGCGGCACGTGTGGAGCGCCAGCGACGCGCACGTGGTCGCGTACATGGACGTGGACCTGTCCACCGACCTGGACGCGTTCCTGCCGCTGGTCGCGCCGCTGATCTCCGGGCACAGCGACCTGGCGATCGGCACCCGGCTGTCGCGCGGGGCGGCGGTGGTGCGCGGCCCCAAGCGGGAGGTGATCTCCCGCTGCTACAACCTGCTGCTGCGCACCGCGCTGGCGGCCCGGTTCACCGACGCCCAGTGCGGCTTCAAGGCGGGCCGCACCGAGATCGTCCAGGCGCTGCTGCCGAGCGTGGAGGACGAGGAGTGGTTCTTCGACACCGAGCTGCTGCTGCTCGCCGAGCGCAACGGGCTGCGCATCCACGAGGTGCCGGTGGACTGGACCGACGACCCCGACAGCCGGGTGGACGTGCTGCGCACCGCGCGCGACGACCTGCGCGGCATGGCGCGGGTCGGCCGCCGGATGCTGACCGGCGCGTTCCGCGCCCCGGTCGGCGGGCGGCCCCGGCCCGAACTGCCCACCGGCATGGCGCGGCAGCTGCCCGCCTTCGCCGTCATCGGGATCGTCAGCACGATCGCCCAGCTGGTGCTGTTCGTGCTGCTGCGCACCGTCATGGGGCCGCTGTGGGCCAACGCGGTGTCCCTGGTGATCACCACGATCGGCAACACCGCCGCCAACCGCCGCTTCACCTTCGGGGTGACGGGCGCGCAGGGCGCGTTCCGGCAGCAGCTCGAAGGCGGGCTGGCGTTCCTGCTCGGCCTGGTGCTGAGCACCGGCGGCCTGGCGCTGCTGCACGCCACCGTGCCCGGCGCGTCCCGGGGCGTCGAGCTGACCGCGCTGATCTGCGCCAACGGCCTGGCGACGCTGGTGCGCTTCCTGCTGATGCGCGCCTGGATCTTCCATCCGGGGCGGCTGCGCGGCGCCGCGCCGTCCCCGGCCGAACTCAAGGAGCAGGCGCGATGACCGCCACGCACACGATCGTCCCCGGCCCGCCGGAGGCCCCGGCGCGCCGGTCGCGGCTGCGGCGGGCGCTGCTGGGCCGCCCCGAGGACCCGCGCTGGGCCCGTCCCGGACTGTGGGTCCTGCTGATCCTGGCGTTCGCGCTGTACGCGTGGGGGCTGGGGGAGGCCGGATACGCCAACTCCTACTACTCGGCGGCCGTGCAGAGCGGCACGCAGAGCTGGAAGGCGTTCTTCTTCGGCTCGCTGGACGCCGGATCGTTCATCACCGTGGACAAGCCGCCGATGGCGTTGTGGGTGATGGCGCTGTTCGGGCGGGTCATCGGGTTCGGCACCTGGAGCCTGCTGCTGCCGCAGGCGCTGATGGGAACCGCCGCCGTCGGCGTGCTGTACACGACCGTGCGGCGGGCGTTCGGACCTGCGGCCGGGCTTGTCGCGGCGGGCGTGCTGGCGCTGACGCCGATCACCGTGGCGATCAACCGGGACAACAACCCTGACACGCTGCTGGTGCTGCTGCTGGTGCTGGCGGCCTGGGCGACGCAGCGCGCCGTCGAGACCGGGCGGCTGCGACCGCTGCTGCTGGCGGCGTTCCTGGTGGGCTGCGGCTTCAACACCAAGATGCTCCAGGCGTTCCTGGTGGTGCCCGCCTTCGGGCTGGTGTACCTGGTCGCGGCGCGGCCGGGCGTGCTGCGCCGCGTCGGGCACCTGCTGATGGCCGGGGTGGTGCTGGCGGCGTCGAGCTTCTGGTGGATGCTCGTCGTCGACCTGATCCCGGAGGGCAAGCGGCCCTACATCGGGGGCAGCACCGACAACAGCGTGTGGGACCTGGTCATCGGCTACAACGGCCTGGGCCGGATCTTCGGCCAGGGTGGCGGGCCCGGCGGTGGTCGCGGCGGAGGCGGCGGCTTCGGCGGGGAGTCCGGGGCGGGCCGGATGTTCAACGACATCCTCGGCGGCCAGATCTCCTGGCTGCTGCCGTTCGCCGCGATCGCGCTGGTGGGCGGGCTGGTGTGGCTGCGTCGCCGTCCGCGCACCGACCTGGGGCGGGCCGGGCTGCTGCTGTGGGGCGGCTGGCTGGCGGTGCACTTCGTGGTGTTCAGCTTCGCGCAGGGCACCTTCCACCCGTACTACTCCACGGCCATGGGCCCGGCGATCGCCGCGCTGACCGGGGCGGGCGCGGTGCTGCTGTACCGCGCGTACCGGGGGTCGGCCGCGTGGTCGTGGGTGCTTCCGGCGGGTGTGGCGGTGACGGGGGCGTGGGCGTTCGTGCTGCTGGCCCGTACGCCGGACTGGAACCCGTGGCTGCGCTGGGCGGTCGCGGCGCTCACCGTCCTGGCGGTGGCGAACCTGCTGTACGCCCGCTTCGGGCCGAAGGCCGGTCTTCCGGTGACGGTCGCCGGTCTGGTGCTGGCGCTGGTCGCGGGGTTGGCCGGACCGGCCGCGTACGCCGTGTCGGCCGCGTCGTCGCAGGTGAACGGCACCAACCCGCTGGCGGGGCCGTCGTCGGGGCAGGGCTTCGGTCCGGGTGGCCGGGGCGGGGCGCCCTCGATGGGCGACGGCTCGCGGAGCGGACGGCCGGGCATGCCTCCCAACGGACAGATGCCGGGCGGCGGGTTCCCCGGCGGGATGCCGCCGGGCGGCCAGGCTCAGGACGGAACGCGCGACGGTCAACGCAGCGGCCAGCGGGGCGGCTTCGGCGGCGGCCCCGGCGGCCAGGTGGACCAGCAGATGGTCGCCTACCTGGAGAAGAACCAGGGCACGGCGCAGTGGCTGGTGGCGGTGTCCAGCGCGCAGCAGGCGTCGTCGCTGATCCTCCAGACCGGCAAGCCCGTCATCGCGATGGGCGGCTTCACCGGCAGCGACCCGGCCATGACCGTGGCCAAGCTCCAGCAATATGTCGAGGAGGGCAAGATCCGCTACATCATGGTCAGCGGCCAGGGCGGCGGGCGCGGCCCCGACAGCGGCAGCTCGTCCGTCACCTCGTGGGTGCAGCAGAACGGCGCCCTCGTCCAGCCGACCGAGTACGGCGGCTCCTCGTCCTCGACCACCGGCGGCCAGCTCTACCGGCTGGGCTGAGAAGGGAGGGAACACGATGACCACCACCTTGCCGAGACCGCTCGCCGAAAAGAGCGACTCGCACGACCGCCGGGAAAACCCCAGGTGGGAACGGCCCGCGCTGTTGGGCCTGCTGCTCGCCACGGCCGTGCTGTACATCTGGGGGCTGGGGGCCTCCGGGTGGGCCAACTCCTTCTACTCCGCAGCCGTGCAGGCCGGGGCGGCGAGCTGGAAGGCGTTCTTCTTCGGCTCCTCCGACGCCGCCAACGCCATCACCGTCGACAAGACGCCGGGCGCGTTGTGGCCGATGGCGCTGGCGGCCCGGATCTTCGGGGTGAACTCCTGGAGCATCCTGGTGCCGCAGGCCCTGATGGGCGTGGCGACGGTCGGCACGCTGTACGCGGCCGTGCGCCGCCGCTTCGCCGCAGGGGCGGCGCTGCTGGCCGGAGCGGCGCTGGCGCTGACCCCGGTGGCGGCGCTGATGTTCCGCTTCAACAACCCGGACGCGCTGCTGGTGCTGCTGCTGACGCTGGGCGCGTACGGCCTGGTCCGCGCGCAGGAGAACGCGAGCACCCGGTGGCTGGTGTTCGCGGCGGCCTGCGTGGGGACGGGGTTCCTGGCGAAGATGCTCCAGGCGTTCCTGGTGGTCCCGGTGTTCGCGCTGGTCTACCTGGTGGCCGCGCCGACGCCGGTGCGCAGGCGGTTGTGGCAGCTCGTGCTCGCCGGGGTCGCGCTGGTGGTGTCGGCCGGGTGGTGGGTGGCGGCCGTCGCGCTGGTGCCCGCTTCGTCGCGGCCCTACATCGGCGGATCGCAGAACAACAGCGTGCTGGAGCTGGCCCTTGGCTACAACGGCCTGGGGCGGCTCAACGGCGATGAGGTCGGCGGCCTGGGCAACCTCGATCAGGACGCCGGGTGGGGCCGGATGTTCGGGGCGTCGATCGGCGGCCAGATCTCCTGGCTGCTGCCAGCGGCGTTGATCCTGCTGGCGGCCGGTCTGTGGGCGACGCGCCGCGCGGCGCGGACCGACGCTCGGCGGGCGGCGCTGGTGTTGTGGGGCGGCTGGTTGCTGCTCACCGCGTTGATCTTCAGCTTCATGCGGGGGATCTTCCACGAGTACTACACCGTGGCGCTGGCCCCGGCGATCGCGGCGCTGGTGGGCATGGGCGCGGGCCTGCTGTGGGAGCGGCGGCGCGAGACGTGGGCGGTGACGACCCTGGCGGGCACGGTCGCGGTCACCGCCGCGTGGGCGTACGTGCTGCTGGGCCGCGCCGACGGGTGGAACCCGTGGCTCGCGCCGCTGGTGGCGTTCGCCGGGCTGGTCGCGGCGGGGCTGCTGCTGGCCGTCGGACGGCTGACGCGCAGGATCGCCGCCGGTGCGGCGGTCCTTGCGGCGGCGACCGCACTCGCAGGTCCGGCCGCGTACGCGCTGGACACCGTGAGCACCCCGCACACCGGGTCCATCGTGACCGCCGGGCCGTCCACGGGTGGAGGGCCCAGCGGGGTGCGCGGCCCTGGGCGCGGGGGCAGGCCGGGGGGCTTCGGCAGGCCAGGCGGTCCGCCAGGACAGTTCGCCCAGGGCGGTGCCGCCGGACCTCAGCAAGGCGTCCCTGGTGGCAGGGGAGGAGGCCCAGGTGGTTTCCTCAACGCGACCAAGCCGGACGCGGCGGTCACCGCGGCGCTCAAGGCGAACGCGGGCTCGTACCGTTGGGCGGCGGCCGCCGTGGGCTCCAACAACGCGGCGGGCTACCAGCTCGCCAGCGGCGTGCCGGTGATGGCGATCGGCGGCTTCAACGCCACCGACCCCGCGCCCACCCTGGAGCAGTTCAAGGCGTATGTGGCAGCAGGGCGCATCCACTACTTCATCGGGGGATCGAGCATGATGCGCGGTGACAGCGGCAGCGACGACGCCCACCAGATCAGCGCATGGGTGCAGGAGAACTACACCGCGCAGACCGTCGGCGGGACGACCCTGTACGACCTGACCGCCCGCGGTTGACGCAGGGACTACCGGCTGCGGAACGCGTCGGCGTGCTCGTCGGCCCACTGGGCGAAGGTGAGCCCGGGACGGCCGAGGATCTGCTCGACCTCGCCGGTGACCAGGTCGTGCTGGAGGTAGGAGCGTGCTTGCAGGGTCAGGAAGCCGCGGGCCAGGGCTTCGGGCATGCCCGAACGCAACATGCCCTGCTCGGCCGCCTCGGGCGGGACCTCCTGGAAGCGCAGCGGCCTGCCAATCGCCGCGCCGATCTGGGCGACCATCTGCGGTTGCGTGAGCGAGCGCGGGCCGGTCAGGACCGGCCGCCGGCCTGCGAGGTCGTCGGTGAGCAGGGCGTGCGCCGCGACGGCGGCGAGGTCGCGCTCGTGCAGCGGTGCCCACGTCGAGCCGGCGTGGGCACCGCGCACGACGTCACCGGCGCGGATCTGGGCGGCCCACGAGGTGATGGTGTTGACGGCGTAGTAGCCCGAGCGCAGGGCCGTCCACGCCAGGCCGGACGCCACGGCGGCGGCCTCGACCTCCTTGTTGTACTCGCCGCGCAGCCGGGAGGGCTGCTCGGCGGCGTCGTGGTCGACGTTCAGCGCGGACAGGGTCACCACGCGGGTGGCGCCGCGGTCGCGGGCCAGGTCGAGCAGCCGCGCGGCGGCGGTGCCGACGGCCTGCGGGTCGGCGGACCGGCCGAGGGCACGCGGGTTGAGGAGCAGGGCGGTGACCTCGTCCAGGGCGTCGTCGGCGAGGGCCGGGTCGCCTTCGACCACCTGCACCGCGTCGGGCAGGGCGGCGGCGGAGGGGGCGCGGGTCACCGCCCGCACCTTGGCACCGTGGGCCAGGAGCAGATCGACCAGCGGGCGTCCGACGGTGCCGGTGGCCCCGGTTACCAGGATCATGAGGGGGTCCCTTCGGTGGGCGGCTCTTCTTGTATGAGTTTCATATAATATGAGTTTAATATCTACTGTCGCGAGGAATGTGTAACGTGAGTCACACCGACGACGAGCCTCGGGAGCGGCGGCGGCGCGTCAACGCCGTCAAGGGGGCGCTGCGCGACCTGAACATCCAGATGTCGCTGCTCAACCGGCAGTTCGGTGCGCAGGCCGAGCTCAAGGAGGTCGACTGGAGCTGCCTGGACCTGCTCAACCGGCACGGTCCGCTCAGCCCCAGCACGCTGGCGCGCACGGCGGGCCTGCACCCCGCGACCGTGACCGGCGTTCTGGACCGGCTCCAGCGCGGTGGCTGGATCACCCGCGAACGCGCCGCCGACGCCGACCGCCGCTCCGTCACCGTGCAGGCGCGCCGCGAGCGGAACCCGGAGCTCTACCGCCTCTTCGCGGGCATGAACGCCCAGATGGACCAGCTGTGCGAGCGGTACAGCGACACCGAACTGGAACTCATCGCCGACTTCCTGCGCCGCACCACCGACGCCGGGAACAGCGCCACCGACCAGCTCGCCAACGGTTGAGGTCAGCCGGGCGGAGGGCCGCCGAATACGCGGGCGTACAGGTCCATGGCGTTCGCCGTCGGGGACGGGGTGCCGGGGGCGAGCCGGAAGGTGGGCGTGCCCTCGGCGTCCGGCGTGGTGGTGAGGAACAGGCAGCGGACGGGCGGGTCGGCGTGCATGCGGTGCGCGAGGTCGTAGAGGTGGGTCACGAAGACCATGCGGATGCCGAGGCCGGTCAGGCCGCGCAGGATCTCGGCGGCGATGTCGGCGCCCTCGCGCTCGTTGGTGGAGGCGAACGACTCGTTGCAGAGCACGAGCGCGCCGGGCCGCAGCCGGTCCACGACGCCGCTCATGCGGGCCAGCTCCTCGTCCAGTTTGCCGCTGGACATCGAGCGGTCCTCGCCCCGCTTGAAGTGGGTGAAGACGCCGTCGGCGAGCGAGGCTGAGTAGCTGCGGGCGCACACGAACATGCCGCACTGCATCATGAGCTGGGCCAGGCCGAGGCTGCGGAGGAAGGTGGTCTTGCCGCCGCGGTTGGTGCCGGTGACCATGACGAGGCCGGTGCCGTCGGCGTTGAGGTCGTTGGCGACGACCGGGCCGCCGAGGGACAGGGCGAGACCGGGTTCGTACAGCTCGCGGGCGGAGAGAGCCTGGTCGGCGGGCGGGTGCGGCGTGGGCAGGCAGGTGGGCAGGCCGATGCGGTCGAGGGCTTCGGCGAGGTTGAAGCAGCCGACGTAGAAGCCCAGCTCGTCGCGGAGGGCGCGGAAGAAGTCGCGGACGTGGTCGGCGGACTCGGCGACGGCTTCGGTGATCTCCTGGAGGGCGAGGCTGCGGAATCCGGCGATGGCGCGCCAGCTGTCTTCGTGCTCGGGCGGGACGTTGTAGTCGAGGTTGGACCTGCGGAAACGGCGGGTGACGGGGGCGCGGTCTTTGGGCGGGGGCTCGTGCATCCGGAGGTCGATGCTCTTGTTGCCTGGGCCGAGTCGGGCGGTGACGATGACGCCGTGCTCGAACCGGAGCTCTTGCAGGAGGTCTTCCACGGTGCGGAGGTAGCTTTCGTCCACCTCGGTGCGGATCGTCTCGAACAGGCGGAGGAAGCCGGGGGAGTGGAATCCCCGCGCGGTTCGGGTCGCGAAGCTGCGGAGTTCGCGCAACCGGTCGCAGAACAGTTCCAGGACGCGCAGGGAACGGTTCAACATGCCGGTGGCCGGCCCGCGGAAGATCTTCTCTTCGGCGGTGACGGCCTGCCTGGCCATCTCGTACAGCTCGCGGACGGTGCGGGCGTTGTCCAGGCAGTCACCCAGCACCTGCTGACGATGGGCGATGTCGGCAGGATCGGTGAGCGGGGTGAGAGTGACGGCGCGAGCAAGAGCGAACAGCAGGTCGTCCCCGTCGGCCATGGCGGTCCAGAGACCGTCCAGCCTCAGATCCTCGGCCAGGTCCGCGTCAGCGTTCCACCGCGCCGATTCGACGTCGGCGAACAGCAGGCCGGGCCTCATCGGGCCACCCGGGCGGTGATCTGCGCGTAGGTGAGGCCGTGTTTCTGGGCGATGGCGAGGGCGTGGGCACGGCCGTCGGCGGGCCGCCGCACGATCTTGTAGGTGCGGGTCGCGCGGTCGTCGGCGACGGTGCCGACCATGCTGACGGCCTTGGGGCTGAGCAGGGACAGCTCGTCGACGAAGCTGACCCAGAGGCACACGGCGTCGAGGCGGTCGATGGCGGCCAGGACGGCTTCGCTGAGGGTGCGGGCGTCGGCGGGGGTGGTGGAGGAGAAGACCTCGTTGAGGATGATGAGGCTGTCGGGGGTGGCCTGGTTGAGGATCGTGCGCATGCGGTGCAGTTCCTCTTCCAGCTTGCTGACCAGACCGTCGGGGCTTTCGGGGCGCTCGTAGTGGGTGAGGATCAGACCGGGCAGGAAGAGGCGGACTTGCCGTCCGGGGACGGGACAGCCGAGGGCGGCCAGGTGGTGGAGCTGGCCGAAGGTGCGCGACAGGGTGGTCTTGCCGCCCTGATTGGGACCGGAGACGACGAGGACGCGTTCGTGTCCGTCGAGACGAAGGTCGTTGCCGATGGCACGTTCGCCGTCCTGAGCGAGCTTGATGGCCAAGGCGAGGTCGTACACATCGTCGGCCACCAGAGTTTTATCGGTGCAGGAGACCACCGGATAGCAAGTCGGCAGCCCGACCTCCCGCAGCGGCGCCAAACAGGCCAGGTAGCCGAGATAGAAGCGCAGCTCGCGATCCACACGGACGATCTCATCGTCCACAAAGCGGCGGTGGCGTTCATGAAAGGCAGCGGCATCGGCGAAGACGTCAGGAGCCAGCTCCACCACGAGGTCCAGCACAGCGGCCTCAACGAAGTCGAGCCCGAGCTCGGGCGGCTTCTCTTCGCGCGGCTTCGGCTCGACCTCCTGGCGGAAGCGCTCGAAGGTGGCCAGCACTCGCGCGGCGTAGTCGAAGCGACCCTGCGCATCGTGCGCGGCAACGGTGATCCTGTCGCCACGTAGCAGCAGGTCGTAGCGGACTTGGCCGAAGCGGTCACGCAACTGCCGCGCCTGGCCGCATAGACCGACGAAGGAGGCGCTGCGAGTGTGCTCGGCCAGATCATCACGAAGGACTCGCAAGCCAGCAGAGCTGACATCGGCGGCTGCCAAACCCTCGGCGAGCCCGCTCACAGCGGCGGCATAGTCCAAGAGGATGTCGAGAAACCAACGACTGGCCTGCGGGGGATGCTTCCTGCGATCCAAAGCGTCCAGCCGCCGCCGTGTCCGATCCATCAAGACGGTGAAGCGCACAGCGACCTCGTGCACCGCCGGGTCTTCCAGCTCACGGAAGACCTGCTGCCGAAAGGCGATGAGCTCGGGCTCCCGAAGCCGATGGTGAAAGTAAGAGGAGAGACCCGGCACCCCGCCCGCCTGGCTGGTCTCCTGGACGATCTGATCGAGATTGAGGTCCTGGAAGTACTCCGGCTCCGCCCCGTCTGCGGGCTGGCCGGGCGGCTCGGTCGTCCCGAACAGGATGCTGCGAACGGCCATCCACCCACCCTCTCGACGGAAGGTGTCCCAAAGTACAGAGAATGGTTGGAGGAGCGGTACCCGTCCGATCAAGGAGCGTGTGCGATGACCGAACTGCTCGACGACGCCGCGATCACCCAGCGGCTCACCATCCTGCCTGGCTGGACGCGGGATGGGGACGAGATCCGCCGGTCGGTGCAGGCCCCTTCGTTCATGGCGGGGATCGAGCTGGTGGCGGCGGTGGCCCGCGCCGCTGAGGACGCGGACCACCACCCCGACATCGACATCCGCTGGCGGACGGTGACTTTCGTGCTGTCCACGCACAGCGCGGGCGGCCTGACGACCAAGGACTTCGACCTGGCGGCCGTGATCGACCGCCTCGCAGCCGAGCATAAGGCCGAACAAGCGACCTGACCTCAAGAAGAGCTCGGCTGCGCGCCCCTCACGTCTTCACCTCGAACCAGAATGTCACTCGTCGCTGCGGCTCGGGACCGATCTCCGCACCCCAGTTGTCCGAGAGTGCATCCACGATCCGGAGTCCTCGCCCACTCAGGGACTCCAGGTCGGGTGTCTTCATGTGCGGAACCGACGAGGCGAAGCCGTCGTCCAGCACGTCCACCCGCAGCCGTCCGACGGACATCAGGACCCGGACTCCGAGGGAGCCGTTGACCCGGCCCGACGCCGAGTAGCGGACGGCGTTGCCCAGGACCTCGCCTGCCATGGTCTCGATGTCGTCCACCAGCGACGACTCGTCGCCGAGGCAGGCCGCCGCGCAGTCACGCACGAACGCCCGCGCGTCCCCCAACTCCGGCGCACCGGCCGGACTGTAGAAGATCCGCGCCGACACCGCGCCGTTCCCTTCACACGAAGTCATGACAGGGTCTCCCGGATCTCGGCCGCCACGGCCAGAGAGTCCTTGACCCAGGCTGCACGGCCGTTGCCCCACCTGAAGCACCACTTGTCATCGAAGCCGACGCACAGCACGGCCAGCGGCTTGCTCGGCGGACGCGGCACCATCAGCACCGCCTCGCCGTCCCCGGCGATGTGCAACGACGATCCGACACCCAGCAACCGAAGATCGGCCAACAGCCGAACCAGCGCACTCAGACGCTGGCCCGTCTGATGAAGATCTTCACCCGGACGCCACCGTACCCGGGGGTTGTCAGCTGAGCGTGCCGGCGCCGACCACGCTTCGGAGGAGATTGGCTGTTGACACAACATGATCACCGCCATCGGTGTTCGTTGAGCGTAACCGGCTGAACTCGCACCGTGCTTATGCGATGCTTCGGCTCAACGAGATATACATAACACGAATATGCAGCCCTGCACAATGCAGGGCTGCATAATGATGGCTATGTCCCTGGGAGGTGCTTATGGGTGCAGATGGCCCAACTGTCCGGCGTCGGCAGTTGATCACAGAACTCAAACAGCTGCGTGAGCGCGCCAAGCTCACGCAAGAGCAGGCCGCCGAGCATCTGGTCTGGCATCACACAAAGATCTTCAGGATCGAAACCGGCCGCACACTGCCTCATCCCAACGATGTCCGGGCGATGCTGGACGTCTATGGCGTTGAGGGCACCATCCAACGCGAAGCCCTCATCCAGTTGGCCAAGGACGCTCGCAAGAAAGGCTGGTGGTACTCCTACCGAGATGTTCTGGCCAGCAAGTACGAGATGTACATCGGACTTGAAGCGGAAGCTTCTGCGATCTCCACCTTCGAACTGGCGGTGATCCCCGGGCTCTTGCAGACGCCGGATTACGCTCACGCTCTCATCAGGGGTGGTCCTGACGAGTTGGAGCCCGAAGAGATCACCCGCCGAGTCGAGGTCCGCACCCATCGGCAAGCCATCCTTTCCAAGCCGGATCGTCCCCAGCTATGGGCGATCTTGGACGAAGCCGCCATCCGGCGCATCGTCGGTGGTCCCGCTGTGATGAAGGCACAGCTCAAGCACCTTCTTGAATCGACTCACGGGAAGACGACCTTGCAGGTCATCCCACTCAAGCAAGGAGCGCATCCTGGCACCACCGGCCCGTTCATCCTGCTTGACTTCCCTCGCGCGACCGATCTTCAGGTCGTCTACATGGAGACCATCGGCGGGAACCTGTGGGTCGACAAGCCCGAAGAAGTAGCGCGCTACAGCGTCGCCTTTGATCATCTGCGAGCTGTGGCGCTCAGCCCTGATGACACCCGCGATATGCTGAATGCAGCCATCACCGACCTTTAGCATCGTCCGAGGAGGCGCGGGGTGAACCATCTCAGCCTGTCCCGTGCAGTCTGGCGTACGAGTGCACGCAGTCAGCAGAACGGCGCGTGCGTAGAGGTTGCGGAGCTAGTCGATGTTGTTGCCGTCCGAGACAGCAGGGATCGCGAAGGTCCGCACCTGCTGTTCCCCGATGCTGCGTGGCGAGTGTTCAGCCAGCGAGTGAAGCAGGGCCTCTACGATCTTTGAGTTTGGGTGAGGTGTTTCCTTCGGCGGCTGGCAGATGCACGAGGTCGAACGTGAACGGAGGCGCGGAATGACGCATCCTGACCTGTCCCGTGCCGATTGGCGCAGAAGTTCTCACAGCGGCCAGAACGGCAACTGCGTTGAGGTGGCCGAGGCGAACGGCTGTGTGGGGGTTCGCGACAGCAAGAATCCGTCTAGCCTTCCCTTGTGCCTCAAAGCTCAGCAGTGGTCTGCCCTGATCCAGGACATCAAGGCGGACAGCCGCTCTCTCTGAACTTGGGCGGGGTTCCTCTCCTAGTTCAGGACAACGGCGTTGCGTCCAACACGCTTCGATGCCGACGCCCTAGAACTCGACGCCAGCGAGGTACAGTTCTGTAGACGTGGGACATCTAGAACGCGCCGGTCTAGTCGATCTCTTTCCTCGAACCAGCACCGAGTCACGCGCTGATTTGATCACCCGTATCCGCCATGCACGCAGCCGGGTCAATCTGTTCGGGCTTACCAGGAACTTCTACGCGGGTGACGATGCCTTGGACGTTTTCACCTCAAAGGCCGCTGACGTGCCCGTGCGCGTCTACGTGATGGACCCCGACTGCGCCTCTCAGCGGGACCGCTACCGCATCGAGCCGTCGGCGGCGTCCATGGAGGACCCGGAACGCTACACGCGGGAGATCCTCCGCCCGCTCTACGAGGCGACCAAGGACCTGCCCGACTTCGGGATCTACCTCTACAACTTCCCCGTCTCCTTCGCGATCGAGGAAGTGGACGACGTCTGCCGCGTCATGTTCTACGGACATGGAAAGCGCGGGACAGACGGTCCGATTCTGACCTTCGGCGAAGGCACCGACTACCACGCGTACTTCGCCGACCAAATTCGCTGGCTCGAACGACTTGCCGCTCCAGAGGGCACCCCGGAACCCTGGAAGTCGAAGGGTATTCAGGTCCACCCCTACCAGGGACAGTGAACAACATCGGCAACGGAGCGTCGCTCCGGGAAGACGGAGTTCGCCATCACCCATCTCTGTGGCTTCGGCCGCTTTGGGCGTGCCAACTTTGATCACTAGATAGGGCGGAGTCGATCCATGGACCTGAGGACGTTGGGTGACATCTCAGCCGTCCCTGACCCGATCGAACGGGCACGAGCGATCAGTCGGGCCATGACCGAACAGCAGGGGGTGACCGAGGAGGCGGCGAAGATTCGCCGAGGTGCCATCGCGGAGGCTCGAGAAAACGGCTACAGCTTGGAGCAGATAGCCAAGGCACTGGGCGTCACCCCCGGTCGCGTCTCCCAGATGCGCAAGGGCCCGGCGGCCCAAGCGCCGACTCCGCCCGTCACTCAAGGCCCGCCAGTGATCGTGCAACGGGCGCTGCCCACCGACCCCAAGACGCGCGGATCGGTCTCCCTCTTTCTCGTCGAGGCCGAGCGGCAAGGCATCTCGCCCGGCCGCCGGATGCTCTACGTCGGCCCCGAGCCGGCCGCTGAGCACATCGCGGCCTGCCTGCATGTCGAACCAGGTGACGAGGTCATCGCCCGACGCAAGATGATGACCGCCAACGATGTACCCGTGCGGATCGCCACATCCTTCTTCCGGAGCGATCTCTTCGCAGGTACGCGCATCGCCGAGCCCGAGTTTGTCAAGCCCACACTGCAGGCCGCCATCGAAGCCCAGGGCTATGCCTTCGGCCACGCCGAAGAGACTCTTACCGCTCGCCCTCCAACACGCTTCGAGGCCGACACCTTGCAACTCGACCCTGGCGAATGGGTCGTCCAAGTACTACGCGCCTCCTACGCCAGCGAAGGAGAGCCCATCCACACCCTGGAGACGATCTGCTCGGCCAACCGGCATATTTTCACCATTGGCCAGGTGGGCGGGCTCGACGAGTTCTGAACATCATCGCCAGGCAAAAGGTCTTTTAAAAGAGGAGGCCGACGTCACGCCGATATATCCTTTTTTAGGACACTGTGCGTCGCAGCCACAGCAACGCCAACGGTAGCTGTGTCGAGCTAGCTGCTCTCGCCAGATCCATCGGGGTTCGAGACAGCACTGCCCCAGGCGGCCCAGTGCTCCGTCTTCAGCGGACAGCATGGGTCGGTCTGCACGAGAGCATCAGTCAGCTCTGGGTGACCGTCCGGCCGTCCGCACGCCGTCGGGGCCACCGCCGAGCCCTTCTTGCATCGGCACTTCCCCTGGCAAGAGCCAACGGACTCGACGAGGCCGTCATCGAACTGGATCAAAGCAACGAGGCCGGGCGGCGACTCATCGAGCCACATGGCGTGCAGCAGATCCCGCACAGCCCCACTGAACGGCACGGGCGCAGCCGGTATCGACTGCCAACAGTCTGAGGCCCTGCTCTCTGACAGGCAGATCGGCGGTGCGGTGCGGCTGTCATGGGACGATCTGGTGCACGCCCGGTACGGGGTCAGGCGGGGATGCGGGTGATCTTGACCGCCGGGGTGACCTTGAAGTCGGCGGCGAAGGTGGGGGTGGAGCCCTTGGGGAACTGGCACTTGTCCGAGTCGGTGATGGACTCGGCCGTCGTCGTCTTCAGGACAGAGGTGGCGTTGGTGTAGGTCCAGGGCCGGTTCTGCAGGATGACGGAGCAGGCGAAGTCCGATGCCCGGGACGCCAGCGAGAAGAACGGCACCGCTGCCTCGACGGTGGTGCGGCCGGTGGCCTGGTCGTAGCCCTTGGCATTCAACTGGCTGAAGGAGAAGCTGGGCGAGAACAAGCGCCACGGGCGGCCTGCGGAGTCCGTGCACTGGTCCGTGGGCTGGAGAACGGCCGTCCCCACAAAGGTGGAGGTGTCGGACTTGCTGGCCATCGGCCCCGACAGGGTCACGTTGGAACAGGTGACCGTGAAGGTGCCGCTCTGGCTTGTGACGGTCAGGGTCGGTGCCACCGCCTTGAACTTGCCGTCGGCCGCCGGGTTGGCGACCTTCCAGACCGGTTCGGCCGCGTGGGCGGGCGTGGCCGCCAGGGCGAGGGCGAAGGCGGCGGTGGCGATGACGGCGCGAGTTGTTCGCATGACGTTCCCTCTTTCGGGCAGCGCGAAAGACATCCGCGAGGACGGGGGAAAGGGCGGGAGGGGCGAGGCCACGGCCGTGGACCGTGCCACTTCGAATGATCAGGATGCTAATCACCTAGATCATCTAGCGGCAAGTGCCCGGCCCATCGCGGGACGGCCGCTCCAGAAACGCTACGTGACCGGAGCTGTGCGCTCAGGCGAGACATGATGGGTGACACCCGGTGTCCGTCAGCGTCCGGGGCATGGCGTTCTCGCAGGTGTCCCGGTTCTGCCCGGGGAGTTGACATGTGCTCATCTGGGGAGCAGGTCCGCCGATAAAGGGCCGAATCCCATACGGCGTTTTATCATTATCTGAAAACCAGTGTCTGGCCCAAGAGACGTGGCCGCCTCGGATAGGTGGAAGCAGAACTCCTTTCCGAGGCGGCTTTCGGGAGGGGCTATCCCCGGTGTGTGCGGTAGGCGCGGGGGAGCTTCAGGTGGTTGGCGCGCATGACCTGGCGCAGGCGGTCGGGGTAGTCGGTGATGATGCCGTCCACGCCGTCGTCGATCAGTTTCTGCATCGTCGGCCCGTCGTCCACCGTCCAGGGGATGACCTTCAGGCCCAGGCGGTGGGCCTGCCGCACCATGTCCCGGGTCACGTACGGGCGGTAGTCGGGGTCGGTGACCTTGCCGTTCTGCGGGAAGCCGTGGACCGGGGAGAACGCCGAGGCGCCGAAGCTCTTGACGGCCTTCAGGGGGTCGCCGCCGAAGTCGTCGATGTCCAGGCCGCCCAGCCATGGGGACTTGCCCGGCTGGTTGGTCTGCAGGAAGTCGTAGTTGGTCAGGGCGACCAGCGGCAGGCGGGGCTCTACGCGGCGCATGCGCATCAGCGCGCCCCAGTCGAAGCTCTGGATCGTCACCTGGCGCAGGAGGTGCGCGCGGCGGACCTCGCTGGCGGTGATCTGGACGAACTGTTCGCGCGGGGCCGTTTCGTTGGGTGCCCCTGCTTCGACCTTGGTCTCGACGTTCAGCTTCACCCCGTAGGCCCGGTAGCGGTGGACCAGGTCGAACACCTCGGACAGGAGCGGCATCTTCGCCCCTGGCGCCGGGCGCTGGCCGGGGAACTCCGACAACGTCTGCGAGCCGCAGTCCATGGTGCGGATCTGCTTCAGAGTCAGGGTGTTGATGTACTTGCCGACGTAGGGGAACTCCGGGTCGCCCGGGGTCGCCGGGGCGGTGTCCTTGCACTTGCGGGGGTTGATCCGGCGGTCGTGGGTGACGACCGCCCGGCGGTCCTCGGTGATCTGCACGTCCAGCTCCAGCGTGCCGACGCCCAGTTCCAGGGCGTTGGCGAACGCGGGCAGGGTGCTCTCCGCCACCAGGCCGAGGCCGCCGCGGTGGGCCTGGAGGTCGAAGGAACGCCGGTGGTCGGCGTGTGCGGGAATCGCCGTCGCCAGGACGGCCGCGCCCGCGACCGTCGTGACGAGGAGCTGACGCCATCTGTTCATGCGAGCACGGTCCCGACCATGATCGTCGATCAGGCGTGCAGCAGGTGAGCCCGGGACGAACCCTTCATGTCGGTAGAGCGCCCCCAGGGAGCGGGCGATGGGGGCTCGGCTGGCGGCTGTTCGACCTTCCCGTTCCGCGTGCGGAGTTGTTGCGGCGGCTCCTATTGAGCTGTCGTGTTGCAGGTGCCCGACTGCCGGTGGACTCGGGACGCTCTCCAACTCGTGTGGTGATGCCGGTCGGGAGCCAGGTGACCGGGGAGCAGATCGTTGCCGCACAGTATTGATCATGTCTTGAGCGGGGGGACCGTTTCCGCTGCTCGGCCGTGGTGATCAACTTCGTTATGCAGCGAATCTCTCCGGTCAGGGGTGTGGCCGCCGTCGTCGTGTTCAGCGGGCTGGCGGCGGGGTGCTGGTCACCGGCGGCCGACGCGTCAGGCGGCGCGGCGGCGGTGCGGGCGTCGGGTAACCCGGTCGCGGGCAACCACGGGTTCACCGTGGTGACCGCCGGGAACGCAACCGTCAGCAGCAACGAGAACGAAGGCACGATGGCGGTCGGCGGCGACCTGACCATCGCCGACACCTACAACGTCAACAACCGCGGACAGGGTGCCTTCACCGCTTCCGGTGACGCGCGGGCGACCGCGCTGGTGGTCAACGGCAAGGTGAACCTGGCCGGGAGCGCGAACGCGCCCCTGCGGGTCCTGGGGTCGGGCTACGTCAAGATCGGCGACCTGTCGGGGGCCGGGGTCCGCACCACCGACGACAACGGAGCCAAGGTCGACACCGTCGTCAACCGGGCACAGGACGGCTACAACACCGATCCGGCGATCCGTCTCACCGTTCGCCAGCCCGGCCCCTCCGTCGGTCCCGCCCGGCCGTTGGACTTCGCGGCCATGTTCAAGACCTACCGGGCCCGCGCCCGGGAACTCGCCGGATGCCGCGACAACGTCAAGCTCCGCGATGACGCGGGCCAACCGCTGTCCGGTGCCGTTCCGCCCGGCGCGCGCGTGCGGATCTCGCTGACCACCGGCAAGACCAACGTGCTGCGCTTGAGCAAATCCGACCTGGCCAACATCGCCACCCTGCAGTTCGACGACAAACCCACCAGGTCCGCGCCATTGATGATCGTCGTGACCGGTTCGGGCGCGTTGACCTGGACGCCGCCCACCATGAACCTCAGCAGCCAGGACGCGCCCTATCTGCTGTTCAACCTGCCCGACATCACCTCCGTCACCATGCCGGACGGCGGGGGCGGCTCGGTGGAAGGCACGATCTTCGCTCCCAACGCGGTGCTGACCGACCACAACAGCAACAACGTGGAGGGCAACCTCATTCTGGCCGGCCTGCGCCACGGCGGCACCGGCGGGGCGGGCGGCAACGGCGGAGAGATCCATCCCTATCCCTTCGACGCCGACCTGAACTGCGTCCCCGTCGCGCCGTCCTCAGACAATCCAGGGCCTAAGCCGAAGCCCCGGCCGAACAAGCCCCAGCCCAGCAAGCCCCAGCCGAAGCTGACAGTGGTCAAGAGCGCGTCCCAGCAGATCGTGCGGGTCGGCCGTACCGTCAGCTTCGAACTGCGCGCCACCAACACCGGCAAGGCGGTCCTGGATCCGGCGTCCTTCGACGACGACGTGCGCGACGTGCTGCGCCACGGACGCCTGGTCGGCGGCGTCCGCGCCTCCACCGGCCTCGCCACCCTTTCCGGTGGCCATGTGCGCTGGCGCGGACGCCTGGCCCCCGGTGGCACCGCGACCATCACCTACAAGGCGCGCCTCACCCGGCCCGGCACCGCGCGCAACATCGTGACCTGGCCGCAAGGTCCCACGGGCGGCCGCAAGGTCATCGTCCGCGTCTACCCGCTTCACGCGAAGTAGGCGCAGCGCCCTCTTCACCTCGTCGGAACGTCCATGGGCCGTCCCGCGTCCGTGAGCGGAAGGACGAGGTGAAGGGGGTGTCGACGCTCCGGCGTGAGGCCGGGGCAGCGGGTTCTCCGGCGCAGGAGGGCATGGGTCGGGCCAGCCCGTAGAAGCGCGATGTGGGGGCGTGCGTTCTCGTGGTCCTGTCCGTTCCGCCTGCGGTGGCGCACTCACGCGGCCGATCCCGTGGTTTGTGTCGTCGTTGAGCGATCAGCGGGTGCGGCGGTGGAAGAGGGGGCCTGACGCGGCCAGGGACAGCAGCAGGATGCCGGTGCACCAGGCCAGGGCCGTCCAGGGGCGGTCGCCGGTCGGTTGGGACAGCAGCAGGCTCCGGACGCTTTCGATGACCGGGGTCGCGGGCTGGTTGTCCGCGAAGCCGTGCAGCCAGCTCGGCATCGTGTGGACCGGCACGAACGCGCTGCTGGGGTAGGGCAGGAACAGCACGAAGAACGTGAAGCCGCTGGCCGCCTCCGGCGTTGCCGCCAGCAGGCCCATCATCGCTGAGAACGCCGACATCGCCACGATGAACGCCGTCAGTATCCCTAGCGCTCCCAGCCACTGCGCCGCGTTCGCGTCGGTGCGGAAACCGATGGCGAACGCCACCGCGAACACGATCGCCGTCGAGCACAGGTTGCGCACCGTGCTCGCCGTCACGTGACCGCCCAGCAGGGCCCGGCCGCCCACGTCCATGGAGCGGAACCGGTCCACCACGCCCTCGGTCATGTCGTGCGCGACGCTCACGGCCGTCAGCGACGCCCCGTAGCCCGAGCACACGATCAGCACGCCCGGCACCGCGTAGGTCAGGTACTCGGTGCCCGTGTCGATCGCGCCGCCGAACAGGTAGACGAACATCAGCAGCAACATCACCGGCAGCAGCAGCGAGATCAGCAGCGCGTCCACGCCGCGCAGCGCCATGCGCAGGTTGCGGCCCGACAACACCGGCCAGGCGGTCAGGTCAGACACCGGTCGTCTCCTTGATCTGCCCGGTCAGGGCGAGGAACACGTCGTCCAGGGTGGTGTCGCGCACCGCGAAGCGCTCCACGGTGGTGCGGGTCGGGTCGATCTCGTCGAGCAGTGCCCGTATGTGCGCCGCCGATCCGTCGGTGGACACGCCCAGGACGCGACGGGTGGAGTCGAGGTAGATCACGCGGTCGCGCAGAGCGTGGGCGGCGGCGTCGAAGGTGGGGGCGTCGGTCATCGTCAGGTCCAGGCGGGAGGCGTTCACCTGTTCTTTCAGTTCGGTGGCGGTGCCTTCGGCGACGATGCGTCCGTTGTCCAGGAGGGCGATCCGGTCGGCCAGGCGGTCGGCCTCCTCCAGGTACTGGGTCGTCAGCAGGACCGTCACGCCGCCCGCCGCGAGTTCGGCGACCAGGTCCCACATCGCGCGGCGGCTGCGCGGGTCCAGGCCGGTGGTCGGCTCGTCCAGGAAAATCACCTCGGGGTCGGTGACCAGGCCGCAGGCCAGGTCCAGGCGGCGGCGCATCCCGCCGGAGTAGCCGGCCACCCGGCGGCCGCCCGCCTCGGTCAGCTCGAAGCGTTCCAGCAGCTCGGCCGCGCGTTCCCGGGCGCGGGCGCGTGGCAGGCGGCGCAGACGGGCCATCATGCGCAGGTTCTCCGTACCGGTCTGCAACTCGTCCACGGCCGCGTACTGGCCGGTGAGGCTGATGGCGCGGCGCACCTGGCGGGCCTGGGTCACCACGTCGTGCCCGGCGACGCGGGCCGAGCCGCCGTCGGGGCGGGTCAGCGTCGCCAGGATGCGCACGGTGGTGGTCTTTCCCGCGCCGTTGGGGCCGAGCAGCGCGAACACGCTGCCCTTGGGGACGCGCAGGTCGATGCCGTCCAGGACGGTCGCCGGGCCGTAGGTCTTGCGGAGGCCGACGGCTTCGATCGCCGGTTCGTCGGACAAGATCCCTCCCTCTCTACTGTGTATGGCATACGCATTACCGTGTAGGGTATACACAGTAGGGTCGGGGCGGTCAAGACCTGGGGGTGGAATGGGGACGGCGGACGGCGCGGGACTGCCGGGGAGTGTCGACCTGGCCTGGGGGTTTCGCACGCAGCCCGGCAAGGGGCCCAAGCGCACCCTGACCTTGGAGCAGATCGTGGACGCGGCGGCCCGGGTCGGCGCGGCCGAGGGCCTGGCGGCGGTGTCGATGAGCCGGGTCGCGGCCGAGGCCGGGGTCTCGACGATGGCCCTGTACCGCTACGTGGCCTCCAAGGCCGATCTGCTGGAGCTGATGACCGACCACGTGCTCGGTCCGCCTCCCGCCCTGCCCGGCCCGGAGGCGGGCTGGCGTGCGGGGATGGCCGCGTGGGCGTGGGCGATGCGCGCGGCGCTCGTCCGCCATCCGTGGCTGCTCGGCGTCCCGATCACCGGTCCGCCCGTCATGCCCAACACGGTGGCGTGGATGGAGGCGGGGCTGAGCCGCCTGCGCGCCACCGGGCTGGGGCCGGGGGCGAAGGTGTCGATCCTGACGCTGCTCGGCGGGCACGTCCGCAGCCAGGCGATCCTGTTCCGCGACATGGCCGCCTCGTTGGACGACGCCGGGACCACCGAGGCCGAGATGCTGACCGGTTACGGCGCGCTGCTGGCCAGGGTCGCCGATCCCGGCCGGTTCCCCGAACTGCACCGACTGCTGGGGGAGGGGGTGTTCGACATGGGTGACGCACCCGGCGCCGAGGCGGATCCCGCCGACGCCGAGTTCGCGTTCGGGCTGGACCGCATCCTGGACGGTGTCCAGGTGCTAGTGGACCGAGAAGCCGCCGTCCACGAACAATGACTGGCCGGTGACGTAGGCCGAGCCGGGACCGGCCAGGAAGACGGCGGCGGAGGCGAAGTCACCGGGCAGGCCGTTGCGCCCGACCATCGTGCGCCCGGCCAGCGCCTGGACACACTCGGGGTCGTCCTGCAAGCGGGCGTTCAGCGGAGTCAGCACGAAGCCGGGCACCAGCGTGTTGGCGGTGACGCCGTGCCGCGACCACTGCTCGGCCTGCGAGCGGGCCAGGCCCTCCAGCCCGGCCTTGGAGACGCCGTAGGCGCCGCTGGTGACGAACGCGCGGAACGCCTGCTGGGAGGAGATGTGGATGAGACGGCCGTAGCCGCGCTCGGCCATGCCGGGCGCGTAGCGCTGCGACAGCAGGAACGGGGCCTCCAGGTTCACCGCCATGGTGGTGTCCCAGACCGCGTCGTCGATCTCCGGCATCGGGGGCCGCAGGTTGACGCCCGCGCTGTTGACCAGGATGTCGGGTTCGCCGAACGGTTCGGCGGCGGCCTCGGCGGCGGCGCGCACCGACTCGCGGCTGCTCAGGTCGGCGCTGACCGACGCGGCCCGGCAGCCGTGCGCCTGCAGGTCGGTGACGGTGGCGGCGAGTTCGGCCTCGCGCCGGGCGACGATCACCACCGACGCGCCCGCGCGGGCCAGCGCCTCGGCGATGGCGCGGCCGATGCCCGAACTGCCCCCGGTCACCACCGCCGTCCTGCCGTCCAGGCCGAACAGCGCGGACAGGTAGGAGGCGGGGTGATCGGAGGCAGGTGTCGTCATGGGGGACGACTCTAGGCGGTGTTTCAAAGTCCCGGCCCAGGGGGCTCGCCTGGC
>NZ_BCRO01000004.1 GCF_001552635.1 Actinomadura hibisca NBRC 15177
TCGCGCGGTGGCTGAGGTCTTTGAGACAGGCCCTAGGACACGTCCTCGGTGGTGGCCTTGGCGGACTCGTCTTCGGCGTCGGGTTCGTCGTCGCCGCGCCTGCGGTCGCGCCAGATCACCACCGCGATCACCGCGACGACCACGAAGGTCGGGACGAAGAACGGCACCGCGCTGATGATCGGGTGGGTGGCCAGCACGCCGTCCGCCAGCACCCCGTCCACCGGCAGGGTCAGGGCTCCGGCCGTCATGTGCCGACCTTCTCCCGGGGCGCGCCGGTCACCCGGGCCGGCTCGGGCAGCGTGCGGGCGACGCGCGCCACGCCCCAGCCGAGCGCGATCAGCAGCGCCAGCGTGCAGAACAGCACCACCGCCGACGCCGCCAGCCACAACCAGCCCGGCACGTCGCTCTTCAGCTCGCGCTGGAGGATCTTCTTCTCGCTCTGCACCGGCCGGGTGAAGCTGTCGGTGGCCGGGAGTTCCTTCGCGCCGATCGCCGGGTCGGCCGGCATGTAGATCGGCACCCCGGCCAGGGTGCGGCCGTCGTGCACGCGGATCAGCGTCTTCCAGTCGCCGTGCAGCGGCATCGGCGCGCTGGTGCGGTAGACGCCCTCGCTCTCCTTGACCATGGGCTCGACGTGCAGGCCCTGCCCCTGCCAGCCGGTGATGGCGACCCACGTCGGGCCGTCCACGGCGGTGCGCGGCGACAGGGTGACGCGCGCGTTGGCGGTGCGGTCGTCCTTGCCGCCCTTGACGTCGGTCAGGGTGACGGTCGCCTGCTGCCCCGTGGGGACGTTGATGACCAGGCCGTTGGCGACGGCGGCGGCGACCGCGAGGATCGACGCGGCGAACAGCGTGCGCGCCACGGCGGGCCTCGGCAGGCGCCCTTCCAGGCCCTCGGCGAGCATCGCGCCGCACAGGCCGCCCGCCACACCGCCGACGACCGCCATGATCATGCCCTCGACCAGGATGTCGCCGGTCCAGGCCAGCTTGAAGGCCACCTGGCTCCAGGCGTACTCGCCCGCGAACCCGACGGTGCCGATCAGCACGCCGCCGACCGCGCCCAGCAACAACGGACGGCGCACCAGCGCCAGCGCGACCAGCTCGATGACCAGCGCCTCGGCGAAGTACAGCGGGACCGACGCCCACAACTCGCCGATGACCGGGCCGACGAACACCGACACCCCGCCCCGGACCAGCATGTAGAACACCACGGCGAACAGCGCGCCGCCGCGCCCGACCCACAACCGGGCCGCGACCAGCGCGCAGCCCGCGGCCAGCGCGATCAGCAGCGGCTGGTGCACCAGGCGGAACTGCGGGACGCCGAAGTCGTACTCGGCCTGGAACACCGACAGGCCGATCAGCAGGCCGCCCGCGTGCATGCCGCGCCGGACGTAGCGCGCCCAGCCGGGCGGCTCCTGGTCGGCGGGGCCGTCGTAGGCGCGGCGGCCCTCGCGCTCCAGGATCATCATGGCGACCAGCGACAGGCCCGCGCCGCCGATGAGCATCAGGTGGGTGGGGCCCCACAGCGTGACGTCCTGGCCGAAGATGCGGTGCCACACGTCGTCCAGCGGGAAGCCCAGCAGCGCGTAGAACCCGGCTCCGGCCAGCAGCACGCCGCCCGCCGGGGCGTACCAGTCGCGGGTGATGCGGACGGCCGCCTTGCCCGGCCGCACGCCCTTGTTGGGCAGCACCACCGACAACACGCCGGAGGTGAAGATGCCGAACAGGCCGATCAGGATCGGGTAGTGCGCGATGTTGGCCAGCGGGCCCTCGTCACGGCCGTGCGAGATGTGCAGGGAGATGTCCCAGTACATGCCGAGCAGCGCGGTGATGAGGGAGACCAGGGCGACGATCACCGGCAGCGAGGCCCAGCCGGGCAGCCCGCGTCCCGGGCCGCGCTCGGACAGGTCGGCCAGCTTCGTCAGCAGCGTGATGCGGCCGGTGCGGTGCCCCCAGCCGAAGACCAGCAGCACCGCGGTCAGCACCGCCGCCGCGCCGGTGGCGATGACGATCTGATCGAGCGCCGCCCCGCCCGCGGGCTTGCTCTCCTGCGCGGCGAGCCGCAGCGCGACTTGTGTACCGGTGTTCGTCACTGGATCCCACACGGGTGCTCCTATAGCCATCCAAATGGGGTACAAACCACCCCGGCCGGAGTATGTCAGCTTTCAATGTGTCATTGTCTAGTGTCACGTTCTGTTGGTGTGGGACACCCACGGGAAAGAAGGGACGAACAGGTGTTGCTGAGGAGGGTTCTGGTGACCGCGGTGACAGTGGGAACGTTCGCCGCGGCGGCCGGATGCGGCGAGCCCGCCGACGATCCGGGCACGTCAGCGGGGACTTCCGGCGCGGCGTCCGCCGGGGCGACGCCCGGTGGCGCGACGGCCACAACCGCCTCGCCGTCAAGTAAGCAGAACGTTACGAACATCACGGTGACGGTCGCCAAGGGCAAGGTCCGCACCGACGGCGGCGGCCGGGTGAAGGTGAAGCGCGGCACGGCCGTCCGCGTCACCATCACCAGCGACGCCGCCGACGAGTTCCACCTGCACGGCTACGACCGCACCGTCGAGCTCAAGCCCGGCACGCCCGGAACGCTGGAGCTGACCGCCGACAAGCCCGGGGTGTTCGAGGCCGAGCTGCACCACTCCGGCGCGCGCGTGTTCGAGCTGCAGGTGGGCTGAGGTGCCCGTCCCCCCGGAGACGACGGTCCTCGCGCACGGGCTGGGCGGCCGGACCGACCTGCCGCTGGACGCGGTCGCCGCCATCGTCGGCGGCGGCGTGGCCGTGGCCGTCTCGTTCTTCGCCCTGACGGTGGCGTGGAAGCGGCCGAGGCTGCACCCCGAGGGCGGACGGCCGCTGCCCGCGCGCCTCGCCCGCCTCCTGGACGCACCCGCCCTGACCTGGGCGGGCCGCGTCCTGGCGCTGGCGGCGACGGCGCTGGTGGTCGTGGTCGCCTTCGCCGGGCCGCCCACCGACAAGACCAACCTGGCCCCGTGGGCCCTGTTCGTCACCTTCTGGGTCGGGCTGGTCCCCGCCAGCGTGCTGCTCGGCCCGGTGTGGCGGCGCGTCAACCCGCTGCGCACCCTGCACGCCGGACTGTGCCGCCTGACCCGCACCGACCCCCGCGGCCGCAGGCCGCTGCCGGACCGGCTCGGGTACCGGCCCGCCGCCGTCTGGCTGACGGCGTTCGTGTGGCTGGAGCTGGTCGCCCCGCACCGCTCCGACCCGCGCCTGGTCGGCACGCTGATCGTCGCGTACGCGGCCGTCAACGTGGCGCTGGCCTGGTGGTTCGGCCGCGACTGGTTCACCGGCGGCGACGGCTTCGAGGCGTATTCCAACCTGCTGGCCCGGCTCTGCCCGATCGGCCGCCGCACCGACGGCGTACTGGTGCTGCGGACCCCGCTGACCGGGCTGATGCGGCGCACCGGCGAACCCGGCCTGGTCGCGGCGGCCTGCGTGCTGATCGGCTCGACCGGCTTCGACGGCATCACCCGCACCACCTACTGGCGCGACAACGTCGACCCGTCCAGCCTGGTCGCCGGGACACTCGGGCTGGCCGCCGCGATCGGCGCGGTCACCGTTCTGTACCTGGCCGCGATGCGGGCGAGCGCGGCGCTGACCGGCGACGATCCGGCGGTGGTGCCGGGCCGGTTCGCCGCCACGCTGCTGCCGATCGCGCTCGGCTACACCCTGGCGCACTACTTCTCGTTCTTCGTGCTCGAAGGGCAGACGACGTTCATCCTGGCCAGCGACCCGTTCGGCACGGGGCTGAACCTGCTGGGCTCGACCGGCAACCGCGTCGACTACGACCTGGCCGGGCCGACGCTGACCGCGCAGGTGCAGGTGAACGCGATCGTGCTGGGGCACATCGCCGGGACGATCGCCGCGCACGACCTGGCGCTGCGCACCCAGCCCGCCGAGCGGACGCTGCGCGGCCAGCTCCCCATCGCGGCGGTCATGGTCGCGCTGACGTGCGCCGGGCTGTTCGCGCTGCTCAGCGGGTGACGCGGCCTCGTCAACGGGAGGAGGCGCGCAGCGTCGGAAGCAGGGCCGCTGCGACGACGACGTGGGTGAGGGCGAGGCTGATGCGGGTGGCCCAGGTCCCGTCCTCGATGCCGATCGGGACCATCGACAAGACCGTGACGGTCGCGGCCAAGACCGACCAGATCGTGACGGCGTGCCGGGTCCAGCGCTCCAGCAGCGCCAAGGCGGCCCAGCCCAGCAGCGCGAACAGCAGGCTGGCGACCACGATCACCGGGAGGGTGAAGTGGTAGGGCTCGGCGGCGCCGGGGGCGGTGAGGTCGAAGTCCACGCCCAACGTGCTGGCGGCCAGGTAGACGGCACCGTTGAGCACGGGCGCCAGGCCGACCATGGTGGCGCGGAGGCGACGGGTGGAGACGGCGGGACGCGGACGGACGCTGAGGGCGGCGGTCATGGCGGAGGTTCCTTCACTGTTCGCGGGGAGGAGCGGGGGCCTGCGGCGCAGGGCGCGCTCGGCTGAGCTGAGGGGATGACGGTTCTGGGCGAGGTCGCCCCGAACCGGGGAGCGCGGGGGTCAGGCGTCGAGGGCGACGGTGCCGTAGGCGAGGTCGCCGGTGCGCTGGTAGACGCTGTACACCACGCCCGCGGGCGTGCTGGAGACGCTGGTCAGCTTCAGGTTGGCCGGGACCGTGCCGGGGGTGAACAGGCGCTTGCCCTCGCCCAGGACGACGGGGAAGGTCAGCAGCCGGTACTCGTCGACCAGGTCGGCGCGCTGGAGGGTGCCGATGAGGTCGCTGCTGCCCTGGACGAGCAGTTCGCCGTCGGTGCGCTCCTTCAGGTCGGCGACGGTCTGCGCGGCGTCGCCGACCAGGACCTCGGTGTTGTTCCACGCGGCGGTCATCGGCGAGCGGGTGGTGACGTACTTGGCCATGCCGTTGAGCTGCGCGCCGCCCTCCTCGTCGGGGACGTTCGGCCAGTGCGCGGACAGGATGTCGTAGGAGCGGCGGCCCAGCAGCATCCCGGTGGCGGTGGCGAGCTGCCCGGCCATGATCCGGCCGAACTCCTCGTCCGCGTGCGGGACGAGCCAGCCGCCGTGGCGGAAGCCGTCGGAGTCGTCCTCGCCGGGGCCGCCGGGGGCCTGCATGACGCCGTCGAGGGACAGGAACGTCGAGACCACGAGCTTGCTCATCGGTGTTCTTCCTTCACAAGGGTTATGTGGACGGCGTCCACTTCTGGGCGTGGCCCGATCCTGCCACACATATGTGGATGCTGTCCACATAGGATGTGGACAGCATCCACATGAAGGGATCACGATGATGTCCGAGCAAACCGGCGCGCCCCGCCGGAGCACCTACCGGCACGGGAACCTGCGCCAGGCCCTGGTGGCGGCCGGGGTCGAGCTGGCCAGGACCGGCGGCCCCGAGGCGGTGGCGCTGCGCGCGGCCACCCGTAGCGCCGGGGTGTCGCCCAACGCCGCCTACCGGCACTTCGCCGACCGCGACGCCCTGGTCCACGCCGTGTCGCTGGAGGCGATGGCGGCGCTGGCCCGCACGATGGAGGCCGAGCGGCAGCGCCTGCACACCTCCGGCAGCGACCCCGTCCAGGAAGCGCTGGCGCGCTTCCGGGCCGTCGGCACCGGCTACCTGCGTTTCGCCTGCGTCCAGCGCGGGCTGTTCCGCGCCGCGTTCTTCGTCCCCGCCGACATGAGCCAGGCCGAGGCCGCCCCGTCGGCCGGAGCCGACGGCCGCACGCCCTTCCAGTTGCTGGGCGCGGCGCTGGACGATCTGGTCTCCTGCGGCAGGATGCCGGTCGAGCACCGGCCGGGCGCGGAATTCCTCATCTGGTCGTGCATGCACGGCCTGGCCGTCCTGCTCATCGACGGGCCGCTGCGCGGTCTACCGGACGCCCGGATCGAGCAGGCCGGCCGGGACCTCATCGGCATGATCGAACGAGGTCTCTGACGCCGCCCGCGCCGGCCGTCACTCCTCGCGCTCGTGCGGCTGGTGACGTGCCGGCCGGCGGTCGTCATCCTTCTTGGCGGCCAGTTCGGCGACCTTCGCGCGCTGCTTCTTGCGGCGGTCGTACTCGCCGACGGCCATGCCCATCGCGATCAGGATCGGGATCCAGTACTTGGTCGTGCGCAGGATCGCCTTGATCCAGCCGGGCACGTGCCAGTCCGGCCACGGGATGTCGGGCAGGTCGATGTCGGGCCAGGGGATGCTGGGCAGGTCGACGTCGGGCATGGGGATGTGCAGGTCGGGCCACGGGATGTCGGGCCAGGGCAGCTTGATGGCCAGGCCGATGCCCAGCAGCGGCCAGATCACCTTGCTGGTCGCCAGCGCCACGTGCCGGGCCGCGTACACCTTCGGGTGCTCGCGGGCGAACTTCTCGCGCTTGTGGGCGCGGGTGCCCTCCGGCGGCGCGAACGGCAGCTCGTCGAAGCGTTTCAGCAGCTCGGAGAGCTTCTCTTCCTTGTCGTCGTCCTCGTCTTCGGCTTTGTCGGCCTTCACCAGGCTGACCTTGCCGCCGCCGCCCTCCTCGCCCTCCTCGCCGTCCTTGGGCTTGGGCACCAGGACCGCGACGTGGCTCGCGTCGCCCAGCCAGTCCCAGACGACCTTGAGCTGGCAGCCCTCCCCGAACTCGGCCAGCACCCCCGGCTCGTCGATTTCGTCGAGCTTGACCGTGAGCGACTTGAGCTTGGTCTCCTTCTCGGCCACCCGCCGGCCGTCCACCAGCAGCCGGGCCCAGCGGGTCTTGCCGCGCGGCGCCGCCTCGGCCTCGATGCGGTGCTCCCCGTTGCGCAGCAGCCAGCGCCCCTCGGCCGTACCGGTCGGCGACGTCCCCGTGGTCATGGTCCAGTGCCCCTGTCCTCATCGTGGTGATGGCACCAGGTTCGCCGGTGCGGGGGTGGCCGGGCAGCCGCCGAAGCGCCATGGCCGATAGACCAAAGTCGATGCCCGCCCGGACCGGGGACGGTGCGGGCGGGCATCGGATCGAACGGGACGGATCAGCGGGTCACGGCAGCGGCGGGCGGCCGGGGGAGTGGATCCAGGTCTGGAAGAACTGGTCCAGGTCCTGCCCGGAGACCTGCTCGGCCAGGGCGGTGAACTGCTCGGTCACCACGTTCTTGTCGCGGTTGCGGGCGTACCAGGTGCGCAGCAGCTCCAGGAACTTTTCCTCGCCGATCTTCTCGCGGAGGAACTGGAGCACCATCGCGCCGCCGTGGTACTGGCGGTTGTGGAACATGGTGTCGCGCTTGGGGTCGGCGATGACCACGTTCCACCAGGCGTCGTCGGCCGGGTGCAGGTTGTAGGTGTTGCGGGCCTCGGTGGCGACGGTGTTGCCGCCCATGACCTTCTCGGTCCAGTACCAGTTGGACCAGCGCGCGAAGCTCTCGTTCAGCCAGATCTGCTGCCAGTCGCGGGGCGCGACCGCGTTGCCGAACCACTGGTGGGCCATCTCGTGGGCGATGGTGCGGTCGGGCCGGATCGCCGAGTAGACGGGTTTGCCGTTGGTCTCCAGCGAGAAGCCCAGTGGCTCGCCGTTGAAGCGGGCGTCGTCCACGATCGCGCCCGCGGTGCTGAACGGGTAGGCGCCGTAGGTCTGGACCCAGAAGTCGGTGGCCTTGGCGGTGGTGTCGTAGTAGTAGTCGATCGGGTCCACGCCGCCGGGCGCGGGCAGCTTGCGGACCTCGGGGTCGACGGCGACGTACATCGGCACGCCGCCGGGCGTCTTTCCGGTCTTGACGTCCCACTTGCCGATGTCGATGGTGGCCAGGTAGCTGGCCATCAGGCCCTCTTCGCGCCACTTGTAGGTGACCGACGGGGCGGCCGAGCGGCGGCGGCTGAAGGCGGCCCTGCCTTCGCTCCTGGACTCCAGCACGCCGTTGGCGACCGCGCCCAGTCCCTTGGGGACGGTGATGGAGAAGTCGTAGCGCGCCTTGTCGGAGGGGTGGTCGTTGGCGGGGAACCAGGTGGAGGCGCCGTCCGGCTCGGCTCCGACGTAGGCGCCGTCGGGGGTGTGCAGGAAACCGTAGGGCGAGCCGAACACGATGGGCGAGCCCACGATCGTCTGGGGAACGCCGCCGTAGGTGACGGCGACGTTGAAGGTGCTGCCCGCCTTCAGGCCCCGGCGCGGGGTGATCGTCAGCTCGGTGCCGCGCCGCCTGTGGTCGGCTTTGCGGCCGTCCACGGTGACGCTGTCGACGTCCATGCCGCTGAGGTCGAGGTTGAACGACGACAGGTTCTGGGTGGCGCGGGCGGTGATGACGGCCGTGCCGTCGAGCTGGTCGTGGTCGGGGTCGTAGGCCAGCTTGAGCTTGTAGTGGCCGACGTCGTAGCCGCCGTTGCCGAGGTTGGGGAAGTAGGGGTCGCCCGCCCCGGGCGCGCCCGGGGTGTAGCGGTCGCGGACGGCGGCGTCGGCGGCGGGAGCGAGGGTGAACACGCTGACCGCGGCGAGCGCGGCCGGCAGCGCGCGGCCCGGGGTGCCGGGCCTGCGCCGCCGGGAGTACGGCCGTGGGGGGAACGGCGTCATACTCGGTCCTCTCCATCGGGTGATCATGGGCAAGGGCGCCCACCTTCTCCCGATCGGAGGCGGTATGTCGAGGAATCAGCCGGAACAGGCCAGCGCGGGGCCGTGGCCGGTCAGCGGGCGCGGCGCAGGTGGTCGGCGGTCAGGGAGCCGGTGGCCTCGGCCAGCGCCGCCGGGGTGCCGGTGAACACGATCTCGCCGCCGTGCTTGCCGCCGTCGGGGCCGAGGTCGATGACCCAGTCGGCGCGCTTGACGACGTCGAGGTTGTGCTCGATGACGATGACGGTGTTGCCGCCGTCCACCAGCCGGTCCAGCAGCGCGGTCAGCGTGCCGATGTCGGCCATGTGCAGGCCGGTGGTGGGCTCGTCCAGCACGTACACCATGCCGCTGCGGTGCAGGTGGTCGGCGAGTTTGAGGCGCTGGCGCTCGCCGCCCGACAGGGTGCTGAGCGGCTGGCCGAGCGTCAGATAGGGCAGGCCCACGTCGTTGAGGGTGCGCAGTTTGGCGTGGACGCGGGGTTCGGGGAAGAACGTGAGCGCCTCCTCGGCGGTGAGCGCCAGCACGTCGGCGACGGTCCTGCCGCGCAGCCGGTGTCCCAGCGCCTCGGGCCGGTAGCGGGAGCCGCGGCACACCGGGCACACGGTGGTGACCGGGTCCATGAACGCCAGGTCGGTGAAGATGACGCCGTTGCCGTCGCACTCGGGGCAGGCGCCCTTGGAGTTGAAGCTGAACAGCCCGGCGTCGGCGCCGGTGGCGTCGGCGAACAGGCGGCGCACCGGGTCCATGACGCCGAGGTAGGTGGCGGGGCTGGAGCGGCGCGAGCCGCGGATCGCCGACTGGTCGACCAGCACCGCCTCGGGGTGCCGCGCGGCGAACACCCGCGACACCAGGGTGCTCTTGCCCGATCCGGCGACGCCGGTGACGGCGGTCAGCACGCCGGTGGGGAAGCGGGCGGTGACGTTCTTGAGGTTGTGCAGGTCCGCGCCGGTGACGGTGAGCCAGCCGGTCGGCTCGCGGAAACGTTGCTTGATGCGGGTGCCCTGGCGCAGCGCGCGGCCGGTGAGGGTGTCGGTCCCCAGCAGCCGTTCGACGGGGCCCTGGAACACGACGTGGCCGCCGTGCGCGCCCGCGCCGGGCCCGAGATCGACGACGTGGTCGGCGATGCGGATGACGTCGGGGTCGTGCTCGACCACCAGAACGGTGTTGCCCTTGTCGCGCAGCTGGCGCAGCAGGTCGATCAGGCGGCCGACGTCGCGCGGGTGCATCCCGACGCTGGGCTCGTCGAAGATGTAGGTCATGCCGGTGAGGCTGGAGCCCAGGTGCCGCACGACCTTCAGGCGCTGGGCCTCGCCGCCCGACAACGTGGCGGTCTCCCGGTCCAGGCTGAGGTAGCCGAGCCCGACCGCGACCAGCCGCCGCAGCCGGGTGATCGCAGCCTCGGCGATGGGGGTGCCGACCGGGTCGTCGACGGTGGCCAGGAACTCGATGAGGTCGGTGGCCTCCAGCGCGCTCAGTTCGGCGATGCTGCGGCCTTCGACGCGGGTGGCGAGCGCGGCGGCGTTCAGCCGGGCCCCCTCGCACACCGGGCACACCGCCTCGGTGACGACGGCGCGGGCCTCCTCGCGGGTGCGCGCCGACAGCCGGGTCAGGTCGCGGTTGATGTACAGGCGCTCGAACCGCTGGACCAGGCCCTCGTAGGCGTTGTGGCCCATCGAGCCGGTCCGGTTCTCGCGCGGCACGCGGAAGCCCTTGCCGTACAGCAGCAGGTCCCATTCCTCGGTGGTGAACTCGCCCAGGGGCTTGTCGGCGTCGAACAGGCCCGACTCTGCGTACAGCTGCCACCAGTAGCTGCCCACGCGCATCTGCGGGAGGCGGATCGCGCCCTCGTTGAGGCTCTTGGCGCGGTCGATGAACTTGTCCACGTCCAGCCGCACCACCCGGCCCAGCCCGTCGCATTCGGGGCACATGCCCTGCGGGTCGTTGAAGGAGTAGGCGCTCGCCTCGCCCGCACTGGGCTCGCCGTGGCGGGAGAACAGCACGCGCACGACCGAGGAGATGTCGGTGACGGTGCCGACGGTGGAGCGGGAGTTGCCGCCGATGGGCCGCTGGTCCACCACGATCGCCGGGGCGAGGTGGTCGATCGTGTCGGCGTCGGGGCGCTCGAACTTGGGCAGCCGGTTGCGCACGTACCAGGTGAAGGTCTCGTTGAGCTGGCGCTGGGACTCCACCGCGACGGTGTCGAACACGATCGAGGACTTGCCCGACCCCGACACCCCGGTGAACACCACGAGGCGCTCCTTGGGGATGCGCAGGTCGACGTCCTTGAGGTTGTTCTCCCGCGCGCCGGTGATGACGATGTGCTCCCGGTGCTCCTGTGGTTCGCTCATGGCCACGACGCTAGGCGGCCATCAGGCCAGATCCCGACCTGATGGCGCGGGCATACTGAGGGGCATGACCGACACCCCGGCGCGCCTGCTCCAGTTGTTGTCGTTGTTGCAGACCCGGCGCGAATGGACCGGCCCGGAGCTGACCGGCCGCCTGAAGGTGAGCGAGCGCACCGTGCGGCGCGACATCGAGCGCCTGCGCGAGCTGGGCTACCCGGTGCGCGCCACGCGCGGCGCGGTCGGCGGCTACCGGCTGGAGGCCGGGACCGCGATGCCGCCGCTGCTGCTGGACGACGAGGAGGCGGTGGCGATCGCGCTGGGCCTGCGGACGGCGGCGGGCGCGGCCGTGGAGGGCATCGGGGAGACCTCGGTGCGCGCGCTGGCCAAGCTGGAGCAGGTGCTGCCCGACCGGCTGCGCCGCCGGGTGTCGGCGCTGGCCACCGCGACCGTGCCGATCGACGACCCGCCCGCCGGTCCCACGGTCTCGGCCGAGACGCTGACGGTCCTGGCCGCCGCCTGCCGCGACCACGAGCGGCTGCGTTTCCGCTACCGCGACAAGGGCGACGGCGAGAGCCGCCGCCACGTCGAGCCGCACGGCCTGGTGTCGGCCGGGCGGCGCTGGTACCTGGTCGCCTGGGACGTCGAGCGCGCCGACTGGCGCACCTTCCGCGTCGACCGGATCGCCGATCCGCTGGCCACCGGCGTGCGCGACGCGCCCCGCGAGCTGCCCGCCGAGGACGCCGCCGCCTACGTCAAGCGTTCGCTGGCCGCCGCGCGTCCCACGGTGCGGGCGGTGCTGACCGTGCACGCCTCCGCCCGCGAGCTCGCCGACCGGTTCCGCGTCACCGACCAGGAACTGGAGCCGGTGGACGACCGCACCTGCACGTTGCGCGTCGCGGAGGCGTCCCTGGAGTGGACGGCGCTGCGCATCGCCTATCTGGGCATCGACTTCGAGGTCCGCGAGCCGCCGGAGCTGGCCGGCGTGCTGCGCGAGATGGGCGCGCGCCTGGTCCGCGCGGCGGGCTGATCCGGCACCGCGCCGACGGCGTCCCGAACGTGGCGGGTGACCGTGATCTGACGCACCGTTGTTTGGCCCCCGATGCGTCGGGCAGGGCGACAGGTGATCCCGTCGACACGAAGGAGTCAGGATATGAGCAAGATCGAGCAGTCGATCGACGTCGAGGTCCCGGTGCGCACCGCCTATAACCAGTGGACGCAGTTCGAGGACTTCCCGCAGTTCATGGAGGGTGTGGAGCGCATCGAGCAGCGCACGCCGACGCGCACCCACTGGGTCACCAAGATCGCCGGTGTCTCGCGCGAGTTCGACGCCGAGATCACCGAGCAGAACCCCGACGAGCGCGTCGCCTGGACCTCGGTCGAGGAGCCCCGGCAGGCCGGTGTGGTGACCTTCCACCGGCTCGGCGACAACACCACGCGCGTGATGCTCCAGATGGAGTTCGCGCCCGAGGGCCTGGCCGAGAAGGCCGCCGACAAGCTCAACCTCGTCGAGCGGCGCGTCAAGGGCGACCTGGAGCGCTTCAAGGAGTTCATCGAGAAGCGCGGCGGCCTGGAGACCGGCGCCTGGCGCGGCGAGGTGGGTCAGGACCCGACCTCCTGACCGGCCGCCCGGCCCGGCCACGGGCCCGACCGGCACGGCGTCGGCATGACGACCGGCGCGGCGACCGCCCTTGGGAAACGGAGCGTTCCCAAGGGCGGTTTCGTGTGTTACACACGGGTGGGTTCACCGTTACACCAGCGGCGGAGTGAGGGCCATGTCCGTAACACGACGTCAGATGCTCGCCCGGACCGGCGCGGTGGGGGCGGGCATCGCCTTCGCCGGTGCGGTGGACGAGCTGTTCGCCGGGAGCGCGGCGACCGCGCAGGTCGGCGGCCGTGCCGGGTACGGGCCGCTGGTGCCCGACCCCGCCGGGGTCCTGGACCTGCCGCGCGGTTTCCGCTACACGATCCTGTCGCGCGAGGGGCGGCCGCTGCGTTCGGGCGAGGGCCCGGTGCCCAGCCATCACGACGGCATGACCGCGCTCCCCGGGCGGCGACGCGACGAAGTATGGCTGGTGCGCAACCACGAGAACCGCCCCGACGCCGCCTACCGCGTGCCCGCGATCGACGGCCTCACCTACGACCCCGAAGGCAAGGGCGGCTGCACCTCGCTGGAGCTGCGCGACGGCCGGGTCCGCTCGGAGGGGGTCGCCATCGCCGGGACGGCGGTCAACTGCGCGGGCGGCCCCACCCCCTGGCACACCTGGCTGACGTGCGAGGAGGACGAGAGCAAGGCCGGAACCAACGGCTACACCAAGGACCACGGCTTCGTCTTCGAGGTCGATCCCTACCGGCGGCGCACCGACGCCGAGCCGTTCACCGCGATGGGCCGCTTCCAGCACGAGGCCATCGCGATCGACCCGCGTTCGGGCGTGGTGTACGAGACCGAGGACGCCTTCGACTTCCCATTCGGCCTGTTCTACCGGTTCCTGCCCAACCGGCCGCGCGGCGGGTACGGCAGCCTGCACGCGGGCGGCCGCCTGGAGGCGCTGCGGGTGCCGGGGGTGCCGGACCTGTCGGTGGTGCAGCGGCCCGGCGCGGCCTTCGACCGGGTGGAGTGGGGGAAGGTGCCCGACCCGCTGGCGCGGCAGACGCCGATCCGCGACCAGGACTTCGGCAAGGGCGGCATCACCCACGCCCAGAAGCTGGAGGGCTGCTACTGGGGCGGCGACCGCGTCTACTTCGTGTCGAGCTTCGCGCGGACCGGGGACGGCTCGCGGGCGGCGCACTTCGGTCAGGTGTGGTCCTACGAGCCGCGCCGGGGCCGGTTGACGCTGGTGATCGTGTTCGGGCCCGGCACGGACGTGGACAAGGTCGGCGAGTCGCCCGACAACATCTGCCTGGCCCCGCAGGGCGGGCTGATGGTGTGCGAGGACGGTGGCGGCGAGCAGTTCGTGTTCGGTGTGACGCGCGGCCGGACGGTGTACCCGATGGCGCGCAACCGGCAGAACATCGGCACGGCGCAGGAGCCGGAGTACGGCGAGTTCGCCGGGGTGACGTTCGCGCCGGACGGGCGCACGATGTTCGTCAACGTCTACGACCCGGGCACGACGTTCGCGGTGACCGGCCCCTGGGGCCGCGACGGCTGACGCCCCGCCCGGCACGTCCTGTCACGGCGGCGCTTTGCGACACCCGGTTCAGTTCTGGTCGCGGTTGCCGGACCAGGCCGCCCACAGGGCGGCGTAGCGGCCTCCGGCCGCGCGCAGCTCGTCGTGGGTGCCGCTCTCGACCACGCGGCCGCCGTCCATGACCACGACGCGGTCGGCGGTGGCGGCCTGGGGGAGGCGGTGGGCGACGATCAGCGCGGTGCGGCCGTCGACGGCGGCCGCGGCGGAACGTTCCAGGGCACGGGCCCCGGCGCTGCCGGCCTCGGCGGTGGCCTCGTCCAGCACCGCGACCGCGGGTCCGGCCAGCACCAGCCGGGCCAGGGCGAGTTGCTGGGCCTGGGCGCCGGTGAGGCGGTGGCCGCCCTCGCCGACCACGGTGGCCAGGCCGCCGGGCAGGGCGTCGGCCCACTCCAGCGCGCCGACGCGGTCGAGGGCGGCGCGCAGGTCGTCGTCGGCGGCGTCGGGGCGGGCCAGGCGCAGGTCGTCGGCCAGGGGTCCGGCGAACACGTGGACCTCCTGGGTGACCAGGGCGACGGCGCGGCGGACGGTGCCGGGGCCGAGGTCGGCCAGCGGGGCGCCGCCGAGCAGGACGGCGCCGCCGGTGGGCGGGTGCACGCCCGCGACGATCTTGGCGAGGGTGGTCTTGCCCGCGCCGCTGGCGCCGACGAGCGCGACGCGTTCGCCGGGCCGCAGGTCCAGGTCGACCGCGTGCAGGACGGGGCGGCCGGGCAGGTAGGCGTGTTCGACGGCGCGGGCGGTGAGATCGGCGGTCGCGGGGGCGGGCCGGGCGGTGGTGTCGGGTTCGGGACCCGCGGCGACGCCGACCAGCCGGGCCAGGCCCGCGGCGGCGGCCTGCGCGTCGTCCAGCAGCACCAGCACGGTGTTCATGGGCGCGAACAGGTTGTGGAAGTACAGGGCGGCGGCGGTCGCGGTGCCGATCGACACCGAGCCGCCGCGCACCAGGAGGAACCCGGCGGCCAGCACGGCGGTCAGGCCGACGAACTCGGCCACGTGCAGCCGGTTGTAGAAGCGCAGCACGAGCTTCACCCCGCGCAGGGTGAGGTCGACCACCGAGGCGGAGGCGCGGCCGACGCGGGCGGTGTGGTCGTCCTCCAGACGGAAGGCGCGCACGGTGGGGGCGCCGCCGATGCTGTCGAGCAGCCGCTGCTGCTGGACGCCGGTCTCCACGCGCTGGCGCACGTACAGGGGCGTGGCGCGGCGGACGTACCAGCGGGCGGTGGAGATCTGGACGGGCAGCGCGCACAGCGCCGCCGGAAGGAACCGCCAGTCCAGCAGGGCCAGGGCCGTCAGGGTGAGGACGATGGCCAGGCAGGAGCGCACCAGTTCGGGCAGGGCGCGGCGGACGGCCTCGGCGATGAGGGAGACGTCGCCGGTGACGCGGGCGGCCAGGTCGCCGGTTCCGGCGCGTTCGACCTGGTCCAGGGGCAGGTGCAGGGCGCGTTCGACGAAGCGTTCGCGCAGCCGGGCCAGCACGGTCTCGCCCAGGCGCGCGGTCAGCGACAGCCCGGCGGCGGTCGCGGCGCCCTGGGCGACGGCCACGACGACCAGCAGCACGATGACGGGCGTGATGGCGTCGGGGGAGCGGTGGTCGGCGACGATGTCGACGATGCGGCCGAGGGCGGGGGCGGTGAGCAGCCCGATGCCGGTGGCCGCGCCCAGGACGGCGAAGGCGGCCAGCGCCAGGCGGCGGTGCGGGCGGACCAGCTCGCCCAGCACGGCGCGGACCTGCGCGCCGGTGGCGGTGGGCAGCAAACCGGGGACCGGGGTGTCGGGAGGAGCGGCGCTCATGCCAGGACCGCCGTCCGGTAGGCGTCGTTGCGGTGGACCAGGTCGGTGTGGGCGGCGGTGTCGGTGAGGCGGCCGCCTTCCAGCAGCACCACGCGGTCGGTGGCGGCCAGCAGGGCGGGGCTGGTGGTGACCACCAGGGTGGTACGGCCGTCGCGCAGGGCGCGCAGGCCGTCGGCGATGCGGGCCTCGGTGACGGCGTCCACGGCGGTGGTGGGGTCGTGCAGGACCAGCACGGGCGAGTCGGCGGCCAGGGCGCGGGCCAGGGCGGCGCGCTGGCGCTGGCCGCCGGACAGGGCGCGGCCGTGCTCGCCGACGGGCGCGTCGGCGGCGATGTCGTCGGCGGCGGCCGCCAGCAGGGCCTTGCCCGGATCGGTGCGGGCGTTGGTGCGTGCGTCGGTGGGGACGGCGGCGGTCACGTTGTCCAGCAGGGTGCCCTCGAACAGGTCGGCGTCGTGCGGGGCGACCAGGATCGCCCGGCGCACCTCGCCGGGGTCGAGTGCGGAGAGGGCGACGCCGTCCAGCTCGACGGTGCCGGAGTCGGGGTCGGCCTGGCGGGCCAGGCAGCGCAGCAGGGCGGCGGCGTCGGCGGGCGCGGCGACCACGCCGAGCAGCTCGCCGGGGGCGACGTCGAGGTCCACGCCGTCCAGGGGGCCGCTGGTGACGCCGGTCAGGCGCAGGCGGCCGTGCACCGGGTGGGGCGGGGCGGCGGTCCCGGCGGGGACGGCGGCGGGCGCGGCCAGCACGGCGGCGATGCGGGCGGCCGAGGCGCGGGCCTGGGCCAGTTCGGTGGTGACCCACGACAACACCTGGAGGGGGCCGAGCAGCAGCAGGGCCAGGCCGACGGCGGTGACCAGCTCGCCCAGGCCGATGTCGCCGGCGGCGGCCAGGCGGCCGCCGATCAGCGCGACGACGGCGATGAACACGCCGGTGAGGGCGAGGACGGTGCCGTTCTGGGCGGCCTCGGCGCGGGCGGCGCGCAGGGTGGCGGCCAGCGACGCGCCGCTGGTGGCGCGGTAGCGGGCGACGGCGGCGGGTTCGGCGCCGATGCCCTTGAGCACCCGCAGCCCGCCGACCAGGTCCACCGCCACGGCCGAGGCGCGGGCGGCGCGTTCCTGCTCGGCGTGGCTGCGGCGTTCCAGGGGCTTGCTGAGCAGGTGCCCGGCGGCCAGCAGCGCAGGCGTGCCCAGCAGCACCAGCAGGCCGAGCGGCAACGAGATGCGCAGCAGCACCACCGCCGCGACCGCGATGCCGACCAGGGCGGCGATCCCGGCGAACAGCGCGACGTTGACCGCGCCGACGCGGCGGGCGTCCTCGGTGGCGATGGTGGCCAGCGCGCCGGGCAGCCGGCCGTCCTCGGCGCCGCCGCGCGGGTCCAGCACCCGTTCCACCAGCGCCATGCGCAGCCGGTGGGCGGCGCGGGCCCCGGCGCGCTCGCCCGCCATCGCGCCGAGCCGGAAGCTCCACGACAGCATGAAGTAGACCAGCGCGAGCACCGCCAGCCACAGCAGCAGCGCGCGGCCGTCGCCGGGGGCCAGGGCGCGGTCGACCGCCAGGCCGATCAGGACCGGCACCAGGGTCTCGCCGACCTGGTGCCCGGAGGCGAGCACGGCGCTGGCGGTCACGTCGCGCCACTGCGTGCGGACGGCGTCCCGGAGCACGCGCGGCCCCGTCGGCCCCTCGATCACACGATCCCCCGACCCGGCGTCCGACAAATAAGGCAAGCCTCATCTAACTACATGCCGGGCAGCGGGCAGAACGCGCTGATCAGGGCGAACGAGGTGGACGGGGCCGGGCAGGCGGCCGGGCGGGCGGCCGGTCAGCGGCGGGTCACAGGAAGCCGCGGACGGTGTCGACCAGCTCGCCGGGCCGCTCGAACAGCACCAGGTGGCCGCTGTCGAGGCTGGTGTAGCGGCTGCCGCCGATGCCCTCGTGCAGGGCGGTGGGGCCCCAGCCGGGCACCATCTGGTCGTGGCCGAGCTCCACCACCAGCGTCTCGCAGGTGACCTTGGGGAGCAGGGGGCGGATGTCGACCCGCAGGTCCAGCTCGATCTGCCGTTCCAGGCCCGGTTCGGGTTCGCCGGCCGCGACGATCTGCTCGACGCCCTCGGCGCCCAGGGTCTCCAGGAAGCGGGGGCTGAAGCCCGACAGGACCGCCAGCCGGTAGAACAGCCGGAAGTCGGTGCGGGCCAGGTCGCGCCACAGCTCGAACATCAGGCGCTGGCGGGCCGCGCCGGTGTGCGTCCAGCCGGCGACCAGCACCAGGCGGCGCACCAGCCCGGGGTGCAGGGCGGCGGTGGCGGCGGCGGCCACCGCGCCCAGGGAGAAGCCGACCATGTCCACCGGCCCGTCGGCCGCCGCGCGGGAGACGGCGGCGAGCTGGGCGGCGAGCGTCTCGACGGTCAGCGCGCCGCCGCCGTCGGTGGTCTTGCCGCTGCCGCTGCAGTCGGGGCGGATCACGGTGCGGTCGGCGCTGAAGGACTCCACCAGGTGGCCCCAGTGGGTCTCGGCGCTGCCCTGGGTGCCGTGCACCAGCACCAGCGGGGGCCCGGCGCCCTCGACCTCGTAGTGGACGGACGCGTCGGCGACGGTGACCGAGGGCATGGGCGGATCCTTTCGCGCGGGGGGGGGCGGGCCACGGAGGGGCGGGAGGGAGGCGGGTGGGGCGGGGAACGACCCGATCATGATGACCGTGGCGCGGGGGCGGGTGGAAGGGCCGGTTTTCTCGCAGGGTGAACCGGCGGGCGTCGCGACGGCCCGCTGTCTAGAATCTCGCTCTAGTCGGGGGCGCGCCGCCGGGCTACGGTGCGTCCATGGCGGAGATCCACGGTGTGTGCGACGAGCGGTTCGGCGCGGTGCGCGAGGTGCTGGCCGCGTCCCTGGACCGCGCGGACGTGGGGGCGTCGGCGGCGGTCTACCTGGAGGGCGAGCCGGTGGTGGACCTGTGGGGCGGCCACGCCGACGCCGCCCGCACCCGCCCCTGGGAGCGCGACACGCTGGTGAACTGCTGGTCGATCACCAAGACGATGACGGCGTTGTGCGCGCTGGTGCTGGCCGACCGGGGCGAGCTGGACCTGCACGCGCCGGTCGCGCGGTACTGGCCGGAGTTCGCGGCGGCGGGCAAGGAGCGCGTGGCGGTGTCGCACCTGCTGGCGCACACCGCGGGCCTGCCGTCCTGGGACGCCGAGCCGATGACCGTCGAGGACCTGTACGACTGGGAGCGGGCGACCTCGGTGCTGGCCCGCCAGGCCCCGCGCTGGGAACCGGGCGAGGGGTCGGGCTACCACGCCTTCACCCAGGGCTACCTGGTCGGGGAGGTGATCCGGCGCGTCACCGGGCAGAGCGTGGGGGCCTTCTTCGCCGAGCAGGTCGCTGGGCCGCTGGGCGCCGACTTCCACATCGGCCTGGCCGCCGAGCACGACGCGCGGGTGGCGCCGGTCATCCCGCCGCCGCGCCCGGAGGGGGCGGCGCTGGAGTCGGCGCGGGCGGCGGCGCGGCTGTTCGGCAACCCGCCGTTCAAGCCCGAGACCGCCAACACCGCCGCCTGGCGGCGCGCGGAGATCCCGGCGGCGGGCGGGCACGGCAACGCCCGATCGGTGGCGGCGGTGCAGTCGGTGCTGGCCAACGGCGGCAGCGCGCGCGGGGTGCGGCTGCTGTCGGAGGCGGGCTGCGAGCGGGTGCTGGAGGAGCAGTCCAACGGCAAGGACCGGTTCCTGCGCTTCCCGCTGCGGTTCGGGATGGGCTACGGGCTGCGCAGCGCGGAGGTGCCGATCTCGCCCAACCCCCGCACGTGCTTCTGGGGCGGGTGGGGCGGGTCGCTGGTGGTGGTCGACCTGGACGCGCGGATGTGCGTGTCCTACGTCATGAACAGGATGTTGTCCCCCGGCACGCTGGGCGACGACCGGGGGATCGGCGTGGTGCTGGCGGCCTACGCGTCGCTGCCGTCCTGAGGGCTCACCCGCTCTTGGCCGGGGCGGGCCGCGGGACGCACGGGGTGGGCTGTGCGGAGGGCTGCCCGGACGGTTGGTCGGACGGCGGCGCCGAGGGCGGGGGTGCCGACGGCGGTGCGGGGCTGGACGTGCCGTTCGCGGGCGGCCGGTAGATGCGGACCCAGTCCACTTCCATGGTGACCTTGTCGGGGGTGGAGCGGTCGCGGCAGTGGGCCGGTCCCCGGTCGCACGTTTGGTCCATCTGCAGGGCGAGGCCCATCGTGGTCTGCTTGGGCAGCAGCTTGCCGGTGTAGTGCCAGACCTTCCTGCCGTCGATGGAGAAGGCGAGGCCGCCGGGCAGCCAGTCGAGGGCGACGGTGCGCCAGCGGGTGAAGTCGGCGCGCACGTCGCGGCCGGTCTGCTCGCCGTCGGGGCCCTGGTGCACGAACAGGCCGGTGGTCTTGCGGGTGGGGTCGATGACCTCGGCGAAGTTGATCTCGGCTTTCTCGGGTTTCCCGAAGTGCTCGGGCCACAGCAGCGCGACGGCGGAGTAGCCGCGTCCGGCGTCGGCGCGCATGCGGACCTCCCAGCGGCCGTAGCGCTGGTTGAGGCGGGAGGCGACGCCGCCGGACAGGTCCTTGCCGTCGTAGAGGGCGCCGGTCAGGCGCAGGCGGCCGCCGGAGACGGCGGTGGCGGCTTTGGTGCGGGGGTTGACCTTGGCGTCGGGGCTGTCGTAGACGACCCATTTGGTGGGGTCGAGGGTGGTGCCGTCGAAGGTCTCGGTGACCACGGGCGCGCCCCAGCCGCCGGTGCCGGGCGTCTGCCCGCCGGGTGGTTGTTCGGGGGTGGTGGAGCGGGTGGCGTTGTGCTTTCTCATCACCGCTTGCAGGTCGGGGTGGCCGTCGTCGCCGTCGGCGTCGGCCAGGGCGGGGCAGGCCCATTCCTTCTGGCGGCCCCAGGAGTAGCTGATGTCCAGGGCGGGGCCGGGCAGCAGGGTCTTCCAGCGGTCCAGGATGGACTGGAGTTGGGCGGCGGTGGGCAGCCGCCAGTTCTTGTCACCGGTGCTGCACGCCTGCCCGAAGGTCTGGAAGACCGGCACCATCATGCGGCGGGAGAACCCGGCCTTGTCGGCCTGGGCGACCATGCGGTCGATGGCCTTGAGGTCGCAGCCCTTGGCCTCGGCGCGGCAGGGGTAGGGGTCCAGGCCGATGAGGTCCAGGTGGGTGTCGGCGACGCGCAGCGGCTCCATCGTCCAGTCGGTCAGCGAGGCGAACGCCTTCTGGCCGGGGGCGTGCTTGTGGACGATGTCGGCGCGCTTGCGGATCTCGCCGACCACGCCGGGGCACTGCTGGGGGTTGGGCTCGTCCGACAGGTACCACCCGTACACGCGCGGGTCGCGGGCCAGCCGTTTGACGGCGGCGGTGAAGTCGTCGGCCGACAGGGCGAAGTCGCCGCAGGTGAAGTTGCCGACCCAGACCATGGCCCGGCCGCCCTCGGGCAGCGCGGCGATCTCGGCGGGGTCGGGACCGACATCGAACAGGTCGTAGCCGAGGGCGGCGGCCCTGGCGCGGTCGGCGGCGGGCATGTTGAGCGCGAGGTGGCGGGTGCCGGTGGCGGGCCGTGCGCCGGTGGTGGTGGCCAGGCGCGGGGCGGCGTCCCCGGGGGTGGGGTTGAGGGCGAGCCCGGCGGTGGTGCCGGCGGCGGCCCCGGCCAGTGCGGCGGAGGCGATCCAGGCGATGAGGCGACGTCTCATGGCGCTTCTCCCAGCATCTGTTGCGGGATGTGGGGCTCGCGCCGATTCTGGACCGCTTCGACGGGCCGGGCGAGCTTTTCGTCAAGGCGGGCATGAGAGGCGGGGCACGCCACCTCTCCCCTTTTTCGCTTCTGACCTGCGGAAACGAAAACCCCAAAGAAAATGTCGCGGGGGATGTCGATCCGCCGGGCGGCCGTTCGACGCGTGGGTGAGGCAAGCCGACACCGCTTCTGAGGAGAACATCATGGCCGCCACCCACACCACCGCCACCGCCGCTCCCGCCGCCTCCTCCACCGCCGTGCGCCGGGTGTTGTGGACGCTGCGGGTCCTGCTGGGCGCGTTCCTGCTGTTCGGCTCGGCGCTGCCGAAGTTCGCCGGGCAGGCCGACGCGATGGAGACCTTCGCCAGGCTCGGCTGGGGCGACGGGATGCGCTACTTCGTCGGCGCGGTCGAGGCGGCCGGCGCGATCGGCCTGGTGGTGCCCGCACTGGCGGGGCTGGCGGCCACCGGGCTGATCGGCCTGATGATCGGCGCGGCGATCGTGCAGGTCACCGTGATCGAGCCGGCCTGGGCGGCGCTGCCGCTGGCCTTCGGCGTGGTGTTCGCCGCCGTGGCCTGGACCGAGCGCCGCCGCACCCGCGCGCTGGTGGACCTGCTCAAGCGCTGAACGCCG
>NZ_BCRO01000005.1 GCF_001552635.1 Actinomadura hibisca NBRC 15177
CCGAAGACCGGATGGGGCCCGGTCAGGGCGGCCAGCAGATCAGGGCGTGGCCCCAGGTGAGGCCGGCGCCGAACCCGGCCAGCAGGACCAGCTCGCCGGGCGCGATGCCGCGGGTGCGCACGGCGCGGTCCAGGGCGTAGGGCAGGCTGGCGGCGCCGATGTTGCCGACGTCGTGCCCGGCGATGACGGTCTGGCCGGGGTCGAGCCCGATGTCGGCGGCGACGGCCGCCACGAGCTTGGGGTTGGGCTGGTGCGGGACGACCAGGGCGAGGTCGGCGGGTTTGAGGCCGCTCGGTTCGGTGCCCTCGCGGACCAGGCGGGGCAGGGTGCGGGTGATGAAGTCGCGGACGGCGCGGCCGTCCATGTGGATGGTGTGGCCGCGGGCGGCCAGCGTGGCGGGGCTGGCGGGGGTGCGGCTGCCGCCGGCGGGGATGAGGACGTCGTCGGCGCGGGTGCCGTCGGAGCCCAGCTCCAGCGAGGCGATGCCGTAGGGGGCGGGGACGGGGCCGACCACCGCGGCGGCGGCGCCGTCGCCGAACAGGGCGGCGGTGGCGCGGTCGGTGGGGTCGAGGAAGCGCGAGTAGACCTCCACGCCGATGACCAGCGCGTGCCGGGCGGGGGCCGGGGCGCGGGTCGGCTCGATGGGGGACGCGGTGGAGGACGCGGTGGGCGATGTGGTGGGCGATGTGGTGGGGGCCGGGTGGCGGGATGCGGTGTGGGGGGCGGGTTTCGGGGCGTTTTGCGGGGTGTCGTGCGGGGCGTTGCGGGGGATGGTGGGGGAGGAGTCGTGGGGGGTGGTGTCGTGCCGGGTGGCCAGCCAGCCGATCGCGGTCTGGAGTCCGTAGACGAAGCCGGTGCAGGCGGCGGCCACGTCGAAGGCGGCGGCGTTGTGGGCGCCGAGCAGGGCTTGGACGCGGCAGGCGGTGGAGGGGCCGAGCTCGTCAGGGGTGGAGGTGCCCAGCACGATCAGGCCGATGTCGGCGGGGCGCAGTCCCGCGGCGTCCAGGGCTTGGCGGGCGGCGGCGGCGGCCAGGTCGGAGGCGGCCTGCCCGTCGGGGGCGTGGTGGCGCTGGCGGATGCCGGTGCGGTCCTCGATCCAGTCGTCGGCGAGCCCGAGCGAGCGCGACAGCCGGGCGCTGGGCACCGGCTCCCCCGGCAGGTGGGAGCCGGTGCCGAGGATCGCCCAGGGGTGGCGGACGCGCAGGTGGTCGGGGGGTCGGTGGGCGGGTCGGTTCGCCGGGTGTCGGCTCGGGGCCGCCGGATGCTCGGTCATGGATGCTCCCCCCGCCCGGCGGACCGGGCCTGGTGTGCGACGGATGCGGCCGGGCGCGCGGGTCCCGGTGCGCTCGGTGGTCGTGATCGCTGTCGTGATCGCTGTCGTGATCGCAGTCGTGATCGCAGTCGTGATCGCAGTCGTGATCGCAGTCGTGATCGTCTTCCTGGTCGTCGTCGTGCCGTTGTGCCGGTCGTCGTTCCCCGATGGGCGTCGGTTCGGCGCATCGATGGTTGCCAGACCGACCCCTTGAGTGAATAATCCCAGTTTGTGACTTTTGTTCAATAACATTCTGTTAAGCGGCGTTTATCCACCGAGGGAAGCGAGTCTTCCGCTGAGGTAAGGAGAATCCCGCGTGGCACTTTCGGTGACACGGCCGTCCGCCCGGCCCTTGAGGTTCGACCCAGGAGAGGTGGCGGCGCTGCTGTTCGCCGGAACCGGCGCTGCGGGCGCGCCGGACCTGGCGGCGCTGTCGGCGGCGGCGCCGGGCGCGGCGCCGGTGGTGGAGCGGGTGCTGGACACCGTCCAGGAGGCGGTGCGCGACAGCCCGCCGGCGGAGGGGGCGGCGTGGCCGTCGCTGCGGGCGGCGCTGCTGGGGGACGCGGACGCCTACCGGGAGGCGGTGCGGGTGCCGGGGGTGGCGCAGCTGGCCTCCTACACCGCCTCGGTCGCGGTGGACCAGGTGTTGCGGGCGGGCGGGCTGCGGCCGGGGTTCGCGGTGGGGCAGAGCTTCGGGGAGATCGCCGCGATGGTGTGCGCGCAGGTGTTCACCATCGCCGACGGGGCGCGCATGGCCGCCGGGCTGGTGCGGGTGTTGTCGCGGCACGGCGCGGGCGGCGGGCTGGGCCTGCTGGCGGCCGGTGAGGCCGAGGCGCTGGAGTGCATCCGCCGCGCGGGCGCGGACGCCGGGCCCGGCCAGGTGGTGGTGGCGTGCCTGAACGCCCCGCAGGCCACGGTGGTCAGCGGACCCGATGAGCCGCTGGAGCGGGTGCTGGCGGCCGCGCGCGGGTCGGGGGTGCGGTCGGCGCGGCTGGCGATCCCGTACCTGTCGCACCATCCGGCGATGGCGGGCGCCGACCTGGAGTGGTACGCGATGATCCGGCGTTTCCCGCAGCGGCCGTTGCGGGTGCCGGTGTACTCGCCGGTGCGCGGCCGCGCCTACCGCGACGACGACGACCTGCACCGGGCGCTGGCCGACTGCATCGTCAAGCCGGTGCGGCTGCCGGAGACGTTGCAGGCGGTGCGGCGGGCGGGCGCGACGGTGTTCGTGGAGGCCGGCGCGGGCGACGCGCTGTGCCAGTGCGCGCAGCTGTCGGTGCCCGGCGCGCCGACGCTGGCCCCGATGCCGCCGCCACCGCGCGAGCCGCGGCCACCGTCCAAGGCGAGCTCGAAGGGGACGTCCTGATGAGCGGTGTCCCGATGAGCGCTGGCCAGGCGAGCGGTGTTCCCCATGACGACCTGCTGGCGTTCGTGCGGGGCCCGGTGCCCGACGCCAAGGTCCGCGCGCAACTGGCCGAGGCGGTGCCCGAGGAGTTCTGCGACCGGCCCGACGGGCTGACGCCCCGCGAGCGCCAGGACCTGATCTACCGGCGGCTGCGCCAGGCGGGGCTGGCGGCGCCGTCCGCGCCGGAGCTGCTGGAGGACCCGGCGGTGTTGTGCGCGCTGCTGGAGCGCGCCGCGATCGCCGACCCGGCGCTGTTCCACGTGATGCTGCTGCACTACACGCTGGCGCTGGGCCCGATCCTGCGGTTCGGCGGCGGGGACGGCGGGCCGGTCCGCGAGCGCGCGGACCTGGAGTCGATGCGGGCGTTCGGCACGCTGCTGATGACCGAGATCGGGCGCAGCAACAGCCACCTGTCGCCGCGCACCCTGGCCCGCTACGACGAGGCCGCGCACCAGTTCGTGCTGCACACCCCCGACGCGCGGGCGGCCAAGTTCCCCACCAACAGCGCGCATCCGGGCGTCCCCAAGGTCGCGGCGGTGTACGCCACGCTGGAGCACGGGGGCCGCGAGCGCGGGGTGTTCGTGTTCGTGGTGCGGCTGCGCGCGGCCGACGGGTCGGTGCCCGAGGGGGTGCGGATCCTGCCGGGGCCCGACACCAGCGGGCTGCCGGTGGATTATGCGGCGGTGCGCCTGGAGGGGCTGCGGGTGCCCTACGAGGCGTGGTTGCGCGACGGGGCGAGCCTGGAGCCGGGCGGCGGCTTCCACGACCCGGTCGGCGATCCGGCGCAGCGGCTGACGCGGTCGATGGGGGTGGCCCCGGCGGTGTGGCGGGCGGTGATCTCGTCGTCGGCGGCGATCACGCGGGCGTCGGCGGGGTTGCTGCTGGAGCACTCGCGGGGCCGCGCGACGCTGGGGCGGCTGGCGCCCCGGCGGCCGCTGACCGACTACCGCAACCAGCGCGAGGCGGTGCTGGGCGCGCTGGCGTCGGCGTACGCGCTGACGGCGGTGGCCGGGCACGTCAAGGCGCGCCGCACCGCCACCGAGGCCGCCGAGGCCGCCGCCTCCGGCCGGCTCGACGCGGTGCCGGGTGCGGACGGAGCGCCGGGCAGCACGTCAGGTGGGGGGCCGTCGACGGCGTGGGCGCCGTGGTCGGCGGTGGACCGCGACCTGGCGTTGTTGAAGGCGGCCACGACCGCGCAGGCGCAGGAGACGGTGTCGTTGTGCCGGGTGCACAGCGGCGCGCCGGGGTTCGCGGCCACCGACCGGCTGAACGCTTACCGGGGGCTGTCGCACGCCTACACCAGCGCCGGCGGCGACAACGCGCTGGTGTTGTTCGACACCGCGCGGGCGATGGCCGACCTGGACCGGTACGCGCCGCCGCAGGTGGCGGGCGCGGTGCCCGACGGCGGCGACCTGCTGTCGCCGCAGGTGTGGCCGCACCTGGCCGCGATGGCGGAGGCGCGGTTGCGCGAGCGGCTGGCCGAGCGGGTGCGGGCGGCGCGGGCGGCGGGGCGGGACGCCTTCGACGCCTGGAACGACAACCTGGCGCTGGCGACGCGGACCGCGACGCTGCTGGCCGACCGGACGATGCTGGAGATCGTGGCGTCGGCCGCCGCGTCGGCCGCCGGGACCGGCCCGGCCGGGCTGCGGCCGGTGCTGGCGCTGCACGCGCTGGGGTGGCTGGAGCGGCGCGCGGACGTGCTGCTGAACGAGGGGGTGCTGGGGCCCGGGGCGCTGGACCGGGTGTGGGAGGCGCGGCGCGGGGTATGCGACGAGTTGGCGCCGCGGGCGGACGAGCTGGCCGCGGCGTTCGAGCTGCCTGCGTCGATCACCGCGCCCGCCGGGTTCGTCACCGGGCACTGAGGCCGCGCCCGCACCGGCCCTGCACCGGACGGCCGGTAGCGGACCGGCGTCGGGTACGCGCGGGGCCCGTCGCGGCGTCGTGCGGGTCCGGGCGCAGGTCCGTGCGGCGGCTCGCCGCGTGGCGCCACGCGCAACGCCGTAAGTTGCGCAACGGGCTGGGGGAACCAGCGCGGGGTGGCTACCGTTCTCGTTACAGACCGTGCGGGTGACAAGCGTCCGCGCGGAGCCGATATGGAGGTAGGCAACGTGGGAGTCAGTCTGAGCAAGGGCGGCAACGTCTCTCTGACCAAGGAGGCTCCCGGACTGACCGCGGTCGTGGTGGGTCTGGGCTGGGACGTGCGCACCACCACCGGCACCGACTTCGACCTGGACGCCAGCGCGCTGCTGGTCTCGGCGGAGAGCAAGGTGCTGTCGGACCAGCACTTCGTGTTCTTCAACAACCTCAAGAGCCCCGACGGTTCGGTGGAGCACACCGGCGACAACCTGACCGGTGAGGGCGAGGGCGACGACGAGCAGATCAAGGTGAACCTGGCCACGGTGCCGGCCGAGGTCGCCAAGGTGGTGTTCCCGGTGTCGATCTACGACGCCGACGGCCGGCAGCAGAACTTCGGCCAGGTCCGCAACGCGTTCATCCGGGTGGTGAACCAGGCCGACAACAACGAGATCGCGCGCTACGACCTGTCGGAGGACGCCTCGACCGAGACCGCGATGGTGTTCGGCGAGCTGTACCGCAACGGCGCGGAGTGGAAGTTCCGCGCGGTCGGGCAGGGCTACGCCTCGGGCCTGTCGGGCATCGCCTCGGACTTCGGCGTCAGCGTCTGAGCCAGGTCACGGCGCGGTCCGGGTGACGGGCCGCGGCTCGTGCGGGTGTGAAGGTGCGCCGGGCCGTCCCGTCTCTGCTGGGAGGCGGGGCGGCCCGTTGCTGTTCCGGCGGGTTTTCAGTGCGGTTCGGGGTGGTTCGGGGTGGTTCGGGTGCCGTCTCAGTGCAGGGGGACGACGGCCATGGCCTCGATCTCGACGAGCAGGTCCGCGCGGAACAGCCGGGCGACCTGGATCAGGGTGGAGGCGGGGGCGACGCCGTCGGGCAGGTATTGGTCGCGGACCTCGCGGACGACGGTGACCTGGTCGGCGTCCAGCATGAAGTAGCCGAGTTTGACCACGTGCTCCCAGCCGGCTCCGGCGGCGGTCAGCGCGGCCTGCAGGTTGGCGAACACCTGCTGGGTCTGGGCGCGCAGGTCGCCGGGGCCGACCAGGGCGCCGCCGGCGTCCAAGGCGATCTGGCCGCTGACGACGACCAGGCGGCCGGGCACCTCGACCGAGACCACGTGGCTGTAGCCGGGGCCGGGGGCGAGGTCGGGCGGGGTGATCTGGCGGATGTCGGTTCCGTCGCGCTGTGCTTCGTTCACGTGATCAACGTTAGCGCCGCCCGGTGGGCGTGCGGCACGGTCCGGCGCGACCTGCGACAATGATCGGCATGAGCGAGCGCAAGCCGATCGAGTCGTGGCTGTCGGACATGGACGGGGTGCTGGTGCACGAGGGGCAGCCGATCCCCGGCGCCGACGAGTTCGTGCGGCGCCTGTCGGCGGCGGGGCGGCCCTTCCTGGTGCTGACCAACAACTCGATCTACACCCGGCGGGACCTGTCGGCGCGGCTGGCGGCGCTGGGGCTGGAGGTGCCGGCCGAGGCGATCTGGACCTCGGCGCTGGCGACCGCGCGCTTTTTGGCCGACCAGCGGCCCGAGGGCTCGGCGTACGTGATCGGCGAGGCGGGGCTGACCACCGCGCTGCACGAGGCCGGGTACGTGCTGACCGACCTGCGGCCCGACTACGTGGTGCTGGGCGAGACCCGCACCTACAGCTTCTCGCAGATCACGCGGGCGATCCGGCTGATCGAGAAGGGCGCGCGGTTCATCGCGACCAACCCCGACCCGGTCGGGCCCTCGACCGAGGGGGCGCTGCCGGCGACCGGCGCGGTCGCCGCGATGATCACCAAGGCGACCGGGGTGCAGCCCTACTTCGTGGGCAAGCCCAACCCGCTGATGATGCGCACCGCGCTGAACGTGGTGGGCGGGCACAGCGAGAGCACCGCGATGATCGGCGACCGGATGGACACCGACGTGGTGGCGGGCGTGGAGGCGGGACTGGAGACGATCCTGGTGCTCAGCGGCGTGACCCGGGCGCAGGAGGTCGAGCGCTTCCCGTTCCGGCCGACCCACGTGGTGGATTCGATCGCCGACGTCATCCCCATGATCGGAGCATGATCGGCGCCCGTTAGGATCACTGGGTCGTTCATCGGCGGGGCACGGGGGAGGCCCGCCGCCGGTGCGCAGTTCCGCGCCGGCCCCCGCCCGTTGCCCCGGCGCCCGAGGCCGACCGGAGCGCCGTGCACAACCTCAGGGGACCCCTGGACCAGCCGCTGGACCCGCCGCCGGGGATGCCGCCGGGCGCGCCGCCGAAGGGCCGCCGCCGGCCGCTGGGCAAGATCGTGGCCGTGTCGGCGGCCGGGGTGGTGGCGCTGGGCGGGGCGGGCACGGCCGCGGCGTTCGCGCTGGGCGGCGACGAGCCCGCCTCGCACGGCCCGGCCGCCGCTCCGGCGGGCAGGGGCCCGGCTCCCAAGGCGGCGGGCGGCAAGCGCGGCGGCGACGTCCCGGCGGGCCGGTCGCGGCGGG
>NZ_BCRO01000006.1 GCF_001552635.1 Actinomadura hibisca NBRC 15177
CCCGGCGGGCCGGTCGCGGCGGGTGGCGCGGCCGGGCGCGGTGGTGAACGGGCGGCGGCAGCCGGCGGTGGTGAAGGTGCCGGTGTCGGCGAGCGGCCGCTACGCGGTGGTGCCGGGCGCGGCCGCCGCCCCGGCGGGGCGGCGCGGGATCACGGTGCGGTACGCGGTGGAGGTGGAGCGGGGCCTGCCGTTCAGCGGGGCGCAGTTCGCCGCCGAGGTGCACCGGGTGCTGAACGACCCGCGCAGCTGGGGGCACGGCGGCAAGATGCGGTTCGTGCGGGTGGCGAGCGGTCCGGTGCGGTTCCGGGTGTCGTTGTCGAGCCCGGCGCTGACCGACCGGTTGTGCCTGCCGCTGCGCACCGGCGGGGAGTTGTCGTGCCGGTCGGGGCTGCGGTCGATCATCAACGCGCGGCGGTGGGGCCAGGGCGCGGTCACCTACGGCCGGGACCTGGCCACCTACCGCGAGTACGTGATCAACCATGAGGTGGGGCACGCGCTGGGCCACGGGCACCAGGCCTGCCCGGGGGCGGGGCGGCGGGCGCCGGTGATGGTGCAGCAGACCAAGTCGTTGTACGGGTGCCGCACCAACCCCTGGCCGTTCCCCCAGAGCTGAGGCGACGGGCCGGGGCCGGGGTCGGGCCCGGCCGGGCCCGACCGGGACTGTCCAGGGTCGGCCGGGCTCGGAGGGGTCAGCCGAGGGCGCCGAGGGCGTTCATCATGCCCAGGGCGTCGGAGACCACCCAGTACTCGGCCAGGCGGTCGCCTTCGGCGCGGAACAGGTCGTGGCCGGTGAAGGAGACGCGGGTGCCGGGCGGGGCGGTGGCGCCGGGGACGCCCTGGCGGTAGGCGCCGTGGAAGGCCCACCGGGCGGCGATCATGCCGTCGGCGATGACGGGGCCGACCTCCAGGGTGGTGCGGACGTCGTCGAACATCTGGTGGGAGCGGCGGATCTGCTCGGCCGCCCCGTCGGGGCCGTGGACCTCCAGGCCCGGCCAGTGGCCGGTGAAGCCGGGGGTGAGGATCTGCGCGGCGACGTCGAGGTCGCCGGGCCACAGCTCGAACAACCAGCGCCGGTAGAGCGTCTCCAGGGTGTCCATGCCCGCATTGTGCGTACGCGTACGCACGGAAGTCAACCGGCGGGCGCGGCGCCCGCGCCGGTACCGGGCGGCGCGGCAGGTGGTGCAACCGGTGGTGCGGCCAGCAGGGCGTCGACGAGGGCGGCCAGGTCGCCGGGCAGGTGGTCGCGGCGGTCGGCGGCGGTCCAGTAGCCCGCCAGGGCGGCCAGGTTGGGGTGGGCGGCGGGGTCGGCGCGGGCGGGGACGCTGACCTGGTAGGGGTCGCGCCCGGCGGGCCTGGCGTGCTTCGCGGTGTCCTTGTCCGTCTTGGCGTCCTGGGTGCGGCTGCGGGCGTGGGCGCGGGTGCGTTCGGCGCGTTGCACCAGGTCTCCGGCCAGCATGTTCCACACGATGCGGTTGGCGGTGGCGGCCTGGGCGAGGGTGAGGCCGCAGGCGCGCCAGGTGGCGTAGATCTCCTCCAGCAGCCAGGCGATGGAGGGGGCCATCAGGTCGCCTTTGACCAGGACCTCCACGATCCAGGGGCGGGCGGCCAGTTCGGCGTGCTGCCAGGTCAGCAGGGCCAGCAGGCGGGCGCGGGGGTCGGCGGGCAGGTCGGGGCGGGGCAGGTCGGCGACGCTGGCGTCCAGGACCAGCAGCAGCAGTTCGTCCTTGTCGCGCACGTGGCGGTACAGGCTCATGGGGGCGCTGCCGAGGGCGTCGGCGACGCGGCGCATCGACAGGGCGCCGCTGCCTTCGCGGGTGACGATCCGCAGGGCGGTGGCGACGATGCGTTCGCGGGTCAGCCGGGTGGACTGTCGTCGCCGCACGCCCGGCCTGCTCGCTTCACCCGCCCTGCCCGGCTCACCCGGTCCACCCGGTCCGCCGGGGGCGTCCGGCCCGCTGGGACCGGCTGGTTCGCCGGGCTCAGCGGGGTCGGCGGGTTCGCTGGAGCCGGCAGGGCCGGGGTGGTCGGGTCGGGTCACGTTCAGCAGTGTGTCACCGCGCCGGGTGGTGGCCGCCCACGGCCCGTCCCGCCTGCGCGCTGCCTGCGCACCGGCCGGGTGGTGGCCGGTCCTTGGGCGGGGTGGGGCGGCGCCTAGACTCGGGGGCGACCATGCGAATGATCAGATCCGCGGGCTCCCACGAGCTGGAGATCCGCAAGTCCCGGTTCGTCTGCACGCTGGCCCGGGTCCGCACCGAGGCCGAGGCGGTGGAGTTCATCGCCGCGCACCGGCGCGCGCACCGCGACGCCACCCACAACTGCACCGCCTACGTGGTGGGCGAGCGTGGGGAGTTCACCCGCAGCAGCGACGACGGGGAGCCTGCGGGGACGGCCGGGGCGCCGATGCTGGAGGTGCTGGTGCGGCGGGGGCTGACCGGCACGGTGGCGGTGGTGACGCGGTATTTCGGCGGGGTGAAGCTGGGCGCGGGCGGGCTGGTGCGCGCCTACGGGCAGGCGGTGTCGGAGGCGGTGGCGGCGGTCGGGGTGGTGGAGCTGCGGCCGGTGGTGACGGTGACGGTGCGGGCCGACCACGCGCTGGCGGGCCGGTTGCTGGGCGATCTGCACGGCAGCGGGCGCCAGCCCTCCGAGGTGCGTTACGGGGCGCTGGTGGAGGCCGATGTGCCGGTCCCGGAGGAGGGGCTGGCGGGGTTCGAGGCGTGGGTGGCCGAGGTGAGCGGGGGCCGCGCGCGCACCGGGCGGGGTGCGCGCGGCCACGTCGAGGTGCCGGTGCCGTGAGGGTCCCCCGGTCGTCGCGGTGAACGGCTCGTCGCTGCGGCGGACGACGGGCGGGCGGCCGGTGGCGGTGGTCAGTCGGTGAGGGCGACGGGTGCGCAGTGGAGGCAGGGCCGGTATCCGGCGGCGCGGGCCTGGTGCAGGGTGCGGAAGCCGTGGCGGTGGGCCGGGGTGATGCGCCGCGCGTTGTGGCAGGTGGGGTAGCACACCACGCCGGTGGTGTCGCTGGCCACGAAGTGCACGTTGTGCCCGGCCAGTTCGGCGACCTCGTCGAGGTTGACGTTCTCGGCGCGCAGCAGGTGCTCTTTTGCGGCGGCGCCGAACACGTACTGGCCGACGGCGCCGTCGGAGCGGGTGACGCGGTGGCAGGGGATCAGCAGCGGGACGGGGTTGCGTCCCAGGGCCGAGCCGACCGCGCGCACGGCCCGGGGGTTCCCGGCGCGGCGGGCGATCCAGGCGTAGGGGCGGGTCTGGCCGCGGGGGATGTCGGCGGCGGCGCGCAGCACGGCGGCCTCGAAGGGCGACAGGCCCCGCAGGTCCAGGCGCAGCGCGCCGAGGCGGCCGGTGCGCAGGGCCGGCAGGAGCCCGGCGGGGGGCTTGGCGGCCGGGAGCAGGGGGCGGGCGAAGCGGCGGCGGAAGGCGGCGGTGAACTCGTCGGGGTCCAGCCCGGCGCGCAGGAACGCCACGCCCTGGTCGGTGAAGGCGATCTGGAGGTCGCCGCCGTCGGACCGGTCCGCCGGTCCCTCGCCGAAGGCGGGCAGGCCGGTGTCGGCGGCGGGCAGGTGGAGGCGGCGGGCGGCGATGCGGTCCAGCAGGGTGGGCGGGGCGTCGGCGGACAGGCCCGCCAGGGCGGCGGCCATCGTGCCAGCCGTCGTGCCGGCCGTCGTGCCGGCCGTTGTGTCGGCGGTGGGGTCGGTCTGCTGGGTTTGGTCGGCGCGGTCGTTGCGGTCGGGTCCGGTGGTGTTCATGTGGTGCTTCCTGGCTGGGTGTGGAGCCGGCGCAGCCGGGCCAGGCCCCGGGAGATGTGGGATTTGACGGTGCCCTCGGGCAGGTCGAGCACGACGGCGATCTCCGCGATGGGCAGGTCGGTGACGTGGCGCAGCACGACCGCGGCGCGCTGGGCGGCGGGGAGGCGGGCCAGGTGGGCGGTCAGTTCGCGGCCGGTTTCGTGGCGGGCGGCGGTGGCCTCGACGCCCTCGCCGGGCGCGACGGGGTCGGCGGCCTCCTCCAGCGGGCCGGTGCGGGGGCGGCGGGCGGCGGTGCGCAGGCCGTTGCGCCACAGGTTGGCCAGGATCGTCAGCAGCCAGGGCCGGGGCCGCAGTTGCCCGATGCGTTCGGCGGTGTAGTCGCACAGGGCGCGGTAGGCGCGCAGGAACGTCTCGGCCGCCAGGTCCTCGGCCTCGGCCCACCGTCCGCTCAGGCGCAGCGCGGTGGAGAACACCGCGTTCTGGTACGCCTCGTACAGGGCGGCGAAGCCGCCGTCGAGGTCGGCGGCCAGGGCCGCGACCACCTGGGCGGCGACCGGGTCGGGGCATCCGTCGCGCTGCCCGCCGGGTTGCCCGTCGGGCGGTGGTGGTTCCTGGGGCCCGCCGGGGTCGCCGTTCGGGCCGCCGTTTCGGGCGGTCCGGTGCGGCGGGGCGGGGAGCTTGTCGGTGACCATCACGGTAGGGGGAACACCGCCCGGCCCCGGCCGGTTGCAGCCGGGCTCGTCGCCGGGTCGGCCGCCGGGCCGGTCGGGCTGGTCGGGGTCGGGGCGGGTGGTGTCGGGGGGCGGGGTCAACCGAGCCATCCCGGGCGGATCAGGCCCGATTCGTAGGCGAGCACGACCAGCTGGGCGCGGTCGCGGGCGCCGAGCTTGGCCAGGATGCGGCTGACGTGGGTTTTGGCGGTGGCGGGGCTGAGGACCAGGCGTCCGGCGATCTCCTCGTTGGACAGGCCCGCGGCCACCAGGTGCAGCACCTCGCGCTCGCGGTCGGTGAGGGCGTTGAGCTCGACGGCGGGCGGCGGGGCGGTGATGCGGGAGGCGAACTCGGCGATCAGGCGGCGGGTGACGGTGGGGGCCAGCAGCGCGTCGCCGCGCGCCACCACCCGCACGCCGTGGATCAGTTCGGGGGGTTCGGTGTCCTTGACCAGGAAGCCGCTGGCGCCGGCCTTGATGGCGCCGTAGACGTAGTCGTCCAGGTCGAAGGTGGTGAGGATGACGACCCTGACCTCGGCCAGGCGGGGGTCGGCGATGATGCGGCGGGTGGCCTCCAGGCCGTCCAGGATCGGCATGCGGATGTCCATGAGCACCACGTCGGGGCGCAGGTGGACGGCGTGCTCGACGGCCTGGGCGCCGTTGCCGGCCTCGGCGACGATCTCGATGTCGTCCTCGCCCTCCAGGATGGAGCGGAATCCCGCCCGGACCAGCGTCTGATCGTCGGCCAGTACCACGCGGATCACGTGTTCTCCTCCTGGGGGTCCGCCCCGGTGCGGGGCGCGGGTCGGGTTCGGTCTCGGCTTTGCTCGTGGGGGCCGGCCGGGCCGGCTGGGTCGGCCGGGAGGGTGGCGGGCCGGGGCAGGGGCAGGGGCAGGGGCAGCCGGGCCCAGACGCGGAAGCCGCCGGTGGGGCCGGGGCCGGCGGTGACCTCGCCGCCGACGGCGGCGGCGCGCTCGCGCATGCCGCGCAGGCCGTTGCCGTGCTCCAGGGCGGCGGGGTCGGCGGGGCCGGCGCCGTCGTCGTCGATCTGGACGATCACCGCGTCGCCGGTGTGGCGGACCCGCACGGTGGCCGCGCGGGCGCGGGCGTGGCGGACGGTGTTGGTGAGGGCCTCCTGCACGATCCGGTAGCCGGCCAGCGACACCGGCGCGGGCAGGTGCGCCAGGGCGTCATCGGCCCCGGCGTCGGCGCCGGTTTCGGGCGCGTCGGGGGTGTCGTGGTGGACGCGGAGTCCGGCGGCGGTGGTCTGCTCCAGCAGGGGCCCGAGGCGGGCCAGGGAGGGGGCGGGGGCGAGGGTCCCGGCGGGCTGGTCCTGGTCGACCTGCCGCAGCACCCCCAGCACGCCGCGCAGCTCGCGCAGGGTCTGCTTGCTGGCGCCCTTGATGGCCTCCAGGGCGGCGTAGGCGCGGGCGGGGTCGTCGCGGCGGTGCAGCGCGGCCCCGGCCTGCACGTTGATCAGCGAGATCTGGTGGGCCAGCACGTCGTGCAGCTCGCGGGCGATGCGCAGGCGTTCCTCGGCGGCGCGGCGCCGGGCCTCCCGCTCGCGGTCGTGCTCGGCGGCGACGGCGCGGCGCTCGGCGGCGCGGGCCTCGTCGCGGCGGTTGCGCACGTACACGCCCAGGCCCACCACCACCAGCAGGGTGAGGGTGAGGCTGGCGACCGCCTCGCCGTCGACCACCGCCTCGGGGTCGTCGGTGGCCCCGGCGAACCATCCCGCCAGCAGGAACCCGGCGTTGACGACGGCGATCGCGCCCAGCGACACCGGCAGGCGGCACTCGACCGCGGCGGTGAACAGCGCGACGAACATCACGACGCCGACCGGGCCGTCGGGATAGGCCAGCGGGTAGTACAGCGGCGCGGCGACCAGGGCGACGACCAGCACCGGCAGCGGGTGGCGGCGGCGGAAGGCCAGGGCCAGGCACGCCACCGTGATCAGGGCGACGCCGCCGGGCCACAGGGGGCGGTCCTGGGGCACGGCGGCGCGGTAGGACATCACCATGACCAGCGCGAACGCGCCCAGGGCCAGCGCCAGGTCGCCGGGAGGCACGCCGAGCCGGGCGGTGAGGCGGCCGGCGGGGGAGCGGGCGAAGCGGTCGGCGAGCGCGCCGGAGGGGCCGCGGGGCGGCGGCACCGTCGCTGTCGCCGCTGTCGCCGCTGTCGGCGAGGTCAGCGGGGGCGGCGTCGGGGGAGCGGCGGGAGGGTTGGGGAGGCCGGGGACGGGTTCGGCCGGGTGGCCGCCGGGCGTTGTGACCGGACCGGCTGGATCGTCCGGACCGGCATCGTCCGGACCGGCCGGGCCCTCGGACCGGTCGCCGGGGCGGCCGTCGCGCGGGGCCTTCGGGCCGGTGGGTGGGGTCACGGCACCACCGTAGTTGACGGCGGCGCCGCCCGGCCCCCAGAAATGATCTTCCGGTGGGCGGCCGGTCCGCCGCGACCGCGCCGGGTGGCCGGTGGGAGGCGGCGTGGTTGACTTTCGTCAGTATCGGCGCTGATCACCGCCTTGTAGCGTGGGTGGGGTGAACCTCCCGGCCGCCCCTCCCACCCCCGCCGACCAGGCCGGGCCGCAGTCCCGGCCCCGCGCCTGGTCCCGCGCCCGCGCCTGGCCCGCGTCGTGGTCTGCGTCGTGGCCCGCGCCGGGCCTGCCGGGCGGCTCGGAGCCGTCCTGGCCGGTGCTGCGCGACCGGCTGCGGCGTCCCTCGCGCCGGGCGTGGCTGGCCGACGTGCTGTTGTGGGCGGTGCTGGCGTTCCCGGTGGCGTTCGGCAGCATGGCGCCGGTGCGCGTCGACTCGGCGCTGTGGTGGGCGCAGGCGGTGGGCCTGGGGCTGACGGCGGCGGCGGTCCTGGTGTCGCGGGCGTTCCCGATCCTGGCGCTGGTGCTGGTGGTCGCGCCGCTGCCGGTGCACGGCAACTTCGTGTTCGCGCTGCCGGTGCTGGCCTACCTGGCCGGATGGCGGTCGCGGCACGTGCGGCCGATGGCGCGGGCGCTGATGCTGATCGTGGCGGGGGGCGTCGCGCTGAACCTGGTGCGCGGCGTGCCGGTGACGGTGTGGTTCCCCAGCACGGTGTGGCTGGTGCTGCTGGGCGTCTTCCCGTGGCTGGTGGGGCGCTACTGGAACCAGTACCAGGAGCTGCGGCTGGCCGGGTGGCAGCGCGCCGAGCAGCTGGAGCGCGAGCAGCGCATCACCGCCGAGCGCGAGCGGCTGCGCGAGCGGGCCCGCATCGCCCACGACATGCACGACTCGCTGGGGCACGAGCTGGCGCTGATCGCGGTGCGGGCGGGCGCGCTCCAGGTCGCGCCGGGCCTGGCGGAGGCGCACCGGGCGGCGGCCGCCGAGCTGCGCGCGGGCGCGGCCCAGGCCACCGAACGCCTCCGGGAGATCATCGGGGTGCTGCGGGAGGAACCCGGCCCCGCGTCCGGCCCCGCGCCCGGGAACGGCGGCGCGGAGCCGGGAGCGGGACCGGTGGCGGCGCCGACCCGCCCGGTGGGGGAGAGCATCGCCGAACTGGTGGACCGGGCCCGCGCCTCGGGCATCCGGGTCCGCCTGATCGACGCCACCGCCTCCGGACGGGCCGAGGGCCTCGCCGCGGACGGCCCGGAGCCGGCGACCGCGATGGCGGCGATGGCGGCGCACCGGGTGGTCCAGGAGGCGATCACCAACGCGGCCAAGCACGCCCCGGGCGCGATGGTGCTGGTGCGCCTGTCGCCCCTGCCCGAGGGCGGGATGCGGGTGACGGTCGTCAACGGGCCCGCCGCCGGCCCCTCCTCCCCGGCCGGGGGCGGCCTGGGCCTGACGGGACTGGCCGAACGCGTCCGGGTGGCCGGCGGCACCCTGCGGACCGGGCCCCGCGACGACGGCGGCTTCGAGGTGATCGCCGACCTGCCCGCCGCGCCCCCGGCCCCCGGCCCCCACTCCGCCCCGCCCCTGCCCGGCGCCGAAGACCCACCGCCCACCGGCCGGGAACGGAACGGGACGGCGACCGCGCCGACGGCGGCCGGCTCGGAGTCGGCGCAGCGCCTGGCCGACGAGCGCCGCAGGCTGCGCCAGCACCTGATCACCGCCATCACCGTCCCGACCGCGCTGCTGATCGCCCTGGGCGCGGTGATGGCCGGCTACTACGTCTACGTCACCGTCAACTCGGTCCTGGAACCGGCCGACTACGCGGCCCTGCGCCCCGGGCAGGACCGGGCGCGGGTCGAACGCGTCCTGCCCGCCAAGGAACTGATCTCCGCCGACGCCGCGGCGTTCCGGACCGCGGTCCCGCCCGCCGCGCCGGGCGCGGACTGCCGCTTCTACCGCTCCGACGCCAACCCGCTGGGCCTGGGCGTGGTCTACCGGGTGTGCTTCCTGCACGACCGGCTGACCGGCAAGGACGCCTTCCGGCAGGCCGGCGCCCGCTGGCGGCACGTCCCATGAACGACACCGCCGTACACGACACGAGCCAAGGGGGACCACGGGTGATCCGGGTGGTGCTGGCCGACGACGAGGCCATGATCCGGGCGGGGGTGCGGGCGATCCTGTCGGCCGACCCGCGCATCGAGGTGGTCGCCGAGGCCGCCGACGGGCGCGCGGCGGTGGAGGCGGTGCGGGCCCACCGGCCCCACGTGGCGCTGCTGGACATCCGCATGCCCCGCCTGGACGGCCTGGCCGCCGCCGCCGAACTGCGCCGCACCGCCCCCGACACCGGCGTGATCATCCTGACGACCTTCGGCGAGGACGAGTACATCGCCCGCGCCCTGGCCGACGGCGCCGGCGGCTTCCTGCTGAAGTCCGGCGACCCGCACGAGCTGCTGGCCGGGGTGCACGCGGTCGCCGGCGGCGCGGCCTACCTGTCGCCCAAGGTCGCCCACCGCGTCATCACCGTGCTCAGCGGCGGCCGCATCACCCACGCCGCCGCCGCCCGCCGCCGCGCGGCCGCCCTCACCCCCCGCGAACGCCAGGTGCTGGCGCTGGTGGGCGCGGGCCTGTCCAACGCCGAGATCGCCACGCGCCTGCACGTGGTGGAGGGCACGGTGAAGGCCTACGTCAGCACGATCCTGACGCGCCTGGAGGTCAGGAACCGCGTCCAGGCCGCCATCGTCGCCTACGAGGCCGGACTCGTCGACCACACCTAGGACCCGGCCCGGGAAGACCGAACGGGCCGCCGCCCGCGGTGCGCGAAGGCACCGGGAGCAGCGGCCCGCGATCGTCGGCCCGGCGTCGGCCCGGTTCGGGGGAGCGGCGTCAGGACGGCGGACGGCGGTGCCGCCCGATGCCCGTCATCACATCCGGCATCGTCACCGCCGCCGGGTTCTCCGGCTCGCCCTGTCCCACCGGCCCCGGCCCGTAACCACCCGGCCCGCCCTGCGGGCCCTGCGGGTACGGAGGATGCTGAGGAGCGGGAGGACGCACGCCCTGCCGGTGCTGACCGCCGTAGGACGCGGGCGCGCCGTAGGGGTTGGGGGTGCCCGGAGCGGGCGCTCCCGACCCCGCCGGAACCGCGGCCGGCGCCGGAGTCCCCACCGGCGGACCCAGCAGCGTCACCCCGACCGGCATCCGCCGCACCATCTCCACCAGCGGCGCCGCCAGCCGGACCAGCACCAGCGCCACCAGCGGCGCCACCACCACCCCGACCACGAACCCCATCGCCACGTCGTGGGGGTAGTGCACCCCCACGTACACCCGCGAGAACGCCATCATCGCCGCCAGCGGCAACACCAGCGGCGCCAGCGCCCGCCACGCCACCACGATCGCCGCCGCCGACGCCGCCGCGATCGTGGCGTGGTTGCTGGGGAACGACCAGTCACCCGGCGCCGGGCACTGCGCGATGTTCATCGCCCCCGCCACCGCCCGGCACGGCCGCTCCTCCCGCAGGAAGCTCTTGGAGACCTCGCTCACCAGGTACGCCGACACCATCGCCGCCGGCGCCAGCAGCGCCAGGCCCATCGACCGCGCGTCGCGGTCGCGCGCCCGCCACCAGCCCAGCACGAACAACGCGGCGAACAACAGCAGCCCCGCGTCCGTGCCGACCTCGGCCACCGGATGGGTCCACGACGGCATGTCATGGGCCCAGCCGGTGATACTGCGGTACCAGTCGGCACTGAAGTCAGGCGCTTGCATACTCTCCCTCACGCTTCCAGCGATCCACCACTCGTTGAGATCCTCCAGCAGACCACCGGAGTTCACTCTACGTTCACGAATTCGTCGAGAATGTCACGCCGACAGCGCATAACGGCGCATCGCCGCACCACCGACCGCGTCTCGGAGAACACAGCGCGCACACGGCGCCGCGCACGCCTCAGGAACGCCCCGGCGACCGCTCCCCGGGCACGATCACTACCCGCCCCGGACCAGCGGCAGCCCCGGGCACAGGCACCGCCCCGCTCCACCCCGTCCCGCCCGGCGCGCCGCCCCGGACGCCCGTCACACCCGGCGGCCCGGCCCAACACCCGGCCACAGCTCCGGACGGGCCCGGCCGCCGGGACTGCGGCCGGAAAACTCAGCCGACCTCGACGCGCTCCTCCGGCTCACGCACCTCCGGCCCACGCGCGTCCTCGGACCGCCCGGCCCCCGCACGCACCCGCGCACGACCGCGCAGCCACCGCACCACCTCGACCACCACCGTCACCGACAGCGCCAACCCCAGCCCCAGCGCCACACCCTTGACGGGGTCGTTCTCGAACGCCACCCCGCCCAGATACCCCAGCAACGACCCGTACAGCGCCCAGCTCACCGCCGCGATCCCCGCGAACAGCGAGAACTTCCGCAGCGGGTACCCGCACAACCCCATCGTCAGCGTCACCGCCGTCCGGCCCCCCGGCACGTACCGCGCCACCACCAGGATCAGCCCGCCCCGCTCGGCCAGCGTCTTGCGCGCCCACTCCAGCGCCCGCGCCTTCTTGGTCCCCGGCCGGATGCGCCGCGTCAACCGCCCGCCCCAGCCCCGCCCCACCAGGTACGAGACGTGATCTCCCAGGAACGCCCCCACCGCGGCCAGCACCACCACCCACACCAACTCCGGCCGCCCCGACGCCGCGTACACCCCACCGGTGATCACCATGCTCTCGCTCGGCACCACCGGGAAGAACCCGTCGATCAGCGCGACCGCGAACAGCGCCAGGTAGAACCACGGCGAGGTGACCGCCGTATGCAGAAGATCGAAAACTCCGTCCATGCCGAGACAGTAAAGAACATCGGCACCCCCCGGCATCAGACGAACGGCTTTTCCCACCCCCGACTTTCGTCAGGGCCACCCCCGTCCTCCGAAGGATGTACACCCGGTTCCTCACCTCGCAGGACGATCCCGGCCCCCGCGCCGGGCGATCCTGGAAACGTCCGCCGGACGCACCGCCGCCGAGGAGCCACACCATGCACCACCGACCCGACCACCCCGCCGCCGCGCCCAACACCACCCCGGGCACGCCCGACGTCCCCGATGCCCCCGCTCCCGCCGGCACGCTGCGCGCCTCCGACGCCGACCGCAACACCACCCTGGAACAACTCGGCGACGCCCTGGCCGAAGGCGCCCTGGACACCCCCGAATACAACCGCCGCCTCGAACAGGCCGTCACCGCCACCACCGTCGGCCAGCTCACCGCCCTCACCGCCGACCTGCCGGTCTCCCGCACCGCCCTCGCCAAGGCCGAAGCCGCCCGCAAGGCCGCCCAAGCCCAGGCCGACAAACACGAATGGCGCAACGAATGGGGCTACTGGGGCGGCGGCGCGCTCATCATGACCGTCATCTGGACCATCAACTGCGTCCGCGAACACGACCTGACCTTCTTCTGGCCCGTCTGGCCCCTGGGCATCTGGGGCGCCATCCTGCTGTCCTACGCCCTGTGGCCCGACAACAAGGACTCCTGACCCGCCCACCCGCCTCCCACAACGTGAAACCCGTTCGCCCCCCGCCACCCCCGTCCGCCACACTTCAGGACTTGTGACAGTTCTGCACGTCTTCGACATGGACGGAACCCTGCTCGCCGGGTCCACCGCCAACCTGGAACTCGCCCGCCACCTGGGCACCCTCCCGCAACTCCAGGACCTGGAAGCCCGCTTCGCCGCAGGCCACATCGACACCCGCGCCTTCTCCGCCGCCATCCACCGCCTCTGGCACGACCTCACCCCCGACGCCGTCGCCACCGCCTACACCGCCGCCACCTGGCTCACCGGCATCCCCGAGGTCTGCGCCGACATCCGCGCCCGCGGCGAACACAGCGCCGTCATCACCATGTCCCCGGACTTCTTCGCCCACCACCTGCTCGACCTCGGCTTCGACCACGTCCTGGCCTCCCGCTTCCCACCCCTGCCCTTCACCGCGCCCCTGGACCCCGCCGGCATCCTCACCCCCGACGACAAGATCCGCCTCACCGAGGAACTCCGCACCGCCTACGGCCTCACCCGCCACCAGTGCGTCGCCTACGGCGACTCGATGTCGGACGCCCCGCTGTTCCGCCACCTCACCCACACCGTCGCCGTCAACGCCGACCACCACCTCACCGGCATCGCCGCCCTGGAGTACACCGGCGACGACCTCACCCACGCCTACCACCTGGCCCGCACCCTGCTCACCCCCGCCACCGCCGACGCCCAGCCGTCCACCTGACACGGGGGCACAACGGCACAGGCCCGCCGCCCCGAAAGCCACCATGACGCGCACCCCCACACCAGGCACCACCGGCGCCCCGCCCCGCACCGGCTCCCACCTGACCTGGCTCGCCGTCACCGCGGCCGCCTACTCGCTCACCCACCACACCGGCGTCGCCACCGCCCGGCTCGGCACCGTCGGCCCCACCCGCTGGGCCGACTGGATCGACCTGCTGACGCCCTACGCCGTCCTGCTCACCGCCGCCGCCACCCTCCACACCGCCCACGCCCGCCCCCGCGCCTGGCTCCTCTACCTCGCCGGAGCCCTCACCTACGCCGAAGGCCACGGCATCCACCTGGCCGCCAACTCCGTCACCAACACCGCACCCGGCCCCACCGCCCACCTCTGGGACGAGGTCGCAGGCCACTACATCTGGTACGCCGGAGCCGCCCTGACCCTCACCGCGCTCGCCGCCGCCCTGGCCCACCACCCGCCCCTACACGGCCGCGCCCAGCACACCCTCGGCCTCACCCTGGCCCTGACCACCGGCCTCACCTGGGCCACCAACGCCCTCGAAGGCGGCACCGCCCTGTTCAGCCTCGCCATCGCCCTGGCCTTCACCGCCTGGGGCTGGACCACCCGCGCCCACCTGGGCCGCCTGCTCATCGCCGCCTTCGCGCCCGCCGCCGCCCTCATCACCGGCTACGGCGCATGGCAGCAGGGCTTCCCCCAGCCCTCCACCCTCGGCTGGATCTGACCCACCCCCGGCAAGCCCGGACCAGCCCGGACCAGCCCGGACCGGCTCACTCCACCTCCACCGGACCCGCCTCCGCCACCCCACCCTCAACGATCTCCGCCCCGCGCACCGACCCCAGCAGCGGATGCACCCGCATCGCCGCCTCCAGCTCACCCGGCAACTCGTCCCGGTACCGCCCCAACGTCGACAGATCCGAATGCCCCAGCACCCGCCGCACCGCATCCATGTCCGTCGCCGCCGCCAGCAGATGCGTCGCCGTCGTATGCCGCAACCCGTGCGGCGTCACACTCCGCCGCCGCTCCGGCTCCACCCGCGCCAACACCCGGTCGATGACCCCCTGCACATCACCGCGCGCCAACCGCCGCCCCCGCCACGACAACAACAACGCCTTCGGCTCACGCCCTCGGTCCAGCAACGGACGCCCCTCGGCCAGATAGGCGTCCAGCACCTCCACCACCGGCCGGGGGAGCGGCACGTCCCGCGTCCGCCCGCCCTTACCGAAGATCCGCCAGTACCGCATCCCGGCGTTGACGAAGAAGTCCTCCCCATTGGCCCGCGTCAGCTCCGACACCCGCGGCCCCACCGCCGCCAGCAACAACACGATCAACCCGTCCCGCAACTCCGTCCGCTGATCGGCCCGCTTGCCGACCTCCACCGGAGCCACCACCAACTCCCGCGCCGCCCCCAGCAACCCCTCGGCCTGCTCGGTCGTCAACGCCCGCCGCTCGGCCCGCAACCCGCCCCGCTGCTTGGGCTTCAACGTCGCCACCGACATCGGGTTCAGCTGCACCCACCCCGCCACCGCCGCATGCCGGAAGAACGCCGACACCGAACGCCGGAACCGCGCCTGCGACGACGCGCTCTGCAACCGCGCCCCGTCCGACCCCACCGACCCCGCCGCCCCCGGCACTCCTGACGCGTCCGGCGACCGCCGGCCGTCCGGCTTGTGCGCGAACTTCAGCAACACCTCATCGACGTCCTCACCCGTCAGGTCGTCCAGCACCCGCCCGGCCCCCGCCAGCTCCGCGAACGTGTGCACATCACGCACGTACACCTCCGCGCTCCCGGGCGCCAACGCACCCGTCGCCGACTTCGCCCGCACCATCTCGGTGTAACGGTCCACGGCCTCGATCACGGACAGACGCTGAATATCGCTGGGACGCACCCGCCGGACGTTACCCTGCGCCACCGACAGAAAACAGCCGCCCCGACCCGCCCGCCCGACCGCGCCGAACCCGCCCCGCCACCCCCGATGAATCCACGCCCCGCCCAAGGTCAACACCTTCGACCGCGCATCGAAAGGACACCGCCATGGACTGGAAGATCGAACTCATCTGCGTGCCCGTCACCGACCTCGACCGCGCCAAGGAGTTCTACGGCGAGCGGCTGGGCTTCACCGTCGACCTCGACAGCCAGGGCAAGGGAGGGGAGGGCTTCCGCATCATCCAGTTCACCCCGCCCGGCTCGGCCTGCTCCATCTCCGTCGGCACCGGCATCACCACGGCCGAGCCCGGCTCGTTGCAGGGCCTGCAGGTCGTCGTCGCCGACATCGAGGCGGCCCGCAAGCAGCTGCTGGAGCGGGGCGTGGAGGCGAGCAACGTCCAGCACTTCGAGAACGGGGAGATGGTGGACGGCCCGGGGGAGCGGTGGAACTCCTTCGTCTACTTCAGCGACCCGGACGGCAACGGCTGGGTGTTGCAAGAACGTCCCGCCGACGCCTGAACGCGCCGACCGGCGGCGCGTGGATTTGCGGGTCCACCCGCCGCGTTCCGTCTCGCGCGGGTGGGGCGTGAGACGGAACGCGGATTCTGGGTGCGGTCGCTCTGACGCCAGAGAACGGAGAAAACGGACAAATGTCTAACCAGACAGAATCCCCCTTCTGTCTGATTTGGCACCTTCTGTCCGATTTTCGAGGACTGTCGTCCACCCCCGCTACGATGCCCCCGGAGGTGACACCATGCCGGGCTGGGAACTGTTCGATCAGGTCGCCGAGGTCGTCAGGGGATCGGCCCCGACCGACCTGGGGGACCTGCACCTGCGCGTCCACCACAACGGCCTCAAAGCCTGGTTCGGCGACCCCGCGCCGGCCCGCGAGCACTACGAGGCCCAGCTGGTCACCGCCGACATCGTCACCGCCGACATCGTCACCGCCGACATCGTCACCGCCGACATCGTCACCGCCGACATCGTCACCGACGCCCACGCCGGCGCGCTGGAGATCGGCTTCCATGCCGAGCACCGCGCCGAGGCCGACAACGAGGCCGTGCTGACGCGCCTGCTGGGTGTGCGGGAACGCTGGCAGGGCGACCTCGGGGACGAGGCGGTGGCCGGGCCGTTCCTGGGGCGCTCCTCGTGGCGGCGGGTGTCGGAGGTGTGGCTGGACCCGGAGCTGGAGGGCGCTGACGTGGCGTTCGAGGTGGGGGTGCGGCTGGTGGAGTACATGCGGGCGCTGGAGCCGTTGCGCCGGGTCGCGGCCGAGGTGTGAGCCTGGGGCGCGCGTTGGTGGTGTGATGTTGGGTCGTGCGCGTTGGGTGGGCGTCGGGCGGGGTGTCCGGGGCGTTCACTGTGCGTGATCGCTTTGCGGGTGTCCTTGATCGTTCCGCGAGGTGCTGAGGATCTTGTGGGTCGGCTCGGCGCGTGCCGGTGTGCGCGCCGGTGCGCGTTGGCCGTCGGTTCGAGGCGCGTCGCCGTCGGCTGCGGCGTCATCGGCTCGCCCGGGGCGCGTCGTGGGGTCGTGGTGGTGCGTGCGGGTTGTTGCTGGCGCAACGGAGCTGGCGCGATGTCCGTTTCACCCACTCTTCTGATGATCTTGTAGCTGGTTGATAATGTACATTATGTTAAGTAGGAGTGCTGGAGAGGCAGAAGGGGGCTTTTGAGCCCAACCTCCTCGCCGCGCTCCCCTCACCGTCTCCTCCCGCTGCCACCGGCTCCCCGAGCCGTTCGCCCGTCCAGCATCTCGCCCCCAACGGCGTCGGCCGCGTTGAGCGCACTCTCCCGTTGCCGCCCCTCTCGTCCTCGAAGGCTTGAGCCGGCATCGACATCCAGTGATCCATGCCAGCGGTTCGCGTCGGCTGTTCATTCACTCAGCGTCACCATGCGTTGTGCTTCGCTCGCTCGTCGGGCACCTGGCTCGTCATGGCTCGCCGTGTGGGCGTTGTGCGAGCGCCCCTGACGCGTCGCGCGTCCGCTCGCATGGTGATCGGCGACGGCGGCGTGCGCGCCGCCTCGTCCGGGCAACGGCCGTGGGGGTTCTTTTCCCGCCCCTCTCCCCCGCCGTCCGCCTGTCCGTTTTGCCGTGAACGTTCGTCTTGCAGGTTTATGCAGGTCAGGCGGCCTTTGGGGTGGCGGTGTCTACATCCCTGGTCGTAGGCGGGCGGTGCGGTGTGCGCGAAAGGCGCAGGGTGGGTGCACGCCGTAGCCCGATTCGCCGGGTGGGGGGCGGGTTCCAGGATCGGTGCGTGGCGGAGACCGATTCTGGGTGGGAGGGGTGGTGGGGATGGACGCCCTGATGCTGGCGCGGGTGCAGTTCGCGTTGACGGCCGGGTCGCATTTCCTGTTCGTGGCGTTGACGTTGGGGTTGGCGACGCTGGTGGCGTTCATGCAGACGCGCGCCACGGTGTCGGGTGGTGCGGTGTCGGGCGGTGTGGTGCATGCGCGGATGGTGCGGTTCTGGGGCCAGCTGTATGTGATCAATTATGCGGTCGGCATCGTGACGGGGCTGGTGATGGAGTTCCAGTTCGGCGTGAACTGGGGCGGGATGTCGGCGGTGACGGGTGAGGTGTTCGGTGCGCCGCTGGCGATGGAGACGATCGCGGCGTTCTTCGTGGAGTCGACGTTCCTGGGGTTGTGGATCTTCGGGTGGGATCGGCTGAACCGGTGGGTGCACCTGGGGTTGATCTGGGTGGTGGCGGTGACGGCGTATCTGTCGGCGTACTTCATCCTGGTGGCGAACGGCTGGTTGCAGCGTCCGGTGGGGTTCGTGCTGGAGGACGGCCGGGCGCGGTTGACGGATCTGGGTGCGCTGTTGACCAATCCGACGGCGGTGCTGGCGTTCTGGCATGTGGTGTTCGGCGGGTTGTTGACGGCCGGGGTGTTCGTGGCGGCGGTGAGCGCCTATCACCTGCGTCGTCGTACGGGTGAGGTGGAGTTCTTCCGGCGGTCGATGCGGGTGGGGCTGGTGGCGTTGATCGTGGGGGCGGTGGTGGTGCCGACGCCGGGCGGGATGCAGTTCGCCTATGTGCAGCCCACCAAGCAGGGGGCGTCGGAGAAGGGGTTGGCGGAGCAGGCGCGGTTCGTGGCCGAGTTCGGGCCGGGTGACTATCTGGCGCCGGGCGGTGCGAAGGTCGGCGAGGTCCTGATGCTGGTGGCCTGGCAGTTGCTGATGCTGGTGGCGTTGGCGGCGCTGGTGAAGGTGTGGTCGGGGCGGTGGCTGGTGCGGGGCCGGGTGTTCCATGTGGTGCTGATGCTGAGCGTTCCGCTGCCCTATGTGGCGATGTTGTCGGGGTGGGTGTTCCGGGAGGTCGGCCGGCAGCCGTGGATGGTGTATGGGGTGCTGACGACGCGGGACGCGTTGTCGAAGGTGGGCCCGGGGTGGATGGCGGTGTCGTTCACGGTGTTCACGGTGCTGATGGTGGTGCTGCTGGTGGTCAACGTGTGGTTGCTGGCGCGGTTCGCGCGGCGGGGGCCTGAGGCGGTGCAGTTGGGCGCCGCTCCCCCGGTCCGTCCGGTCGAGCCGGTGCTGACCCCTTCCTACTGACGTTCTGCCGGGCCGTGACGGGAGTCTGAACGATGGAAATGCTGGCGATGGCGATGCTGGCGGTGTTCACCGCGGGGTACCTGGTGCTGGCCGGGGCCGACATCGGGGTGGGGATGGTGCTGCCGGTGCTGGGGCGGGGGCAGGGCGAGCGGCGGTTGGTGATCGCGGGGATCGCGCCGTTCTTCCTGGGCAACGAGGTGTGGCTGGTGTCGGCGGTGGGGATCGTGGCGGGCGCGTTCCCGGGGTTGGAGCACCGGTTGCTGGAGGGGTTGTTCCCGGTGGCGGGGGCGCTGGTGGTGGCGTGGGTGGTGCGGGACATGGGGTTGTGGTTGCGGGGCCGGGTGGACGCGCGGGTGTGGCGGGCGGTGTGGGACGGCGCGGTGGTGGCCGGTAGTTGGGGGTTGGCGCTGGCGTGGTCGTCGTTGCTGGGCACGTTGCTGGCGGACGCGGCGGGCGCGGGTGGGTCCGGTTTCAACGTCGGGAGTGTGGCGGGGTTGCCGTTGGTGGTGCTGTTCGTGCTGCACGGTGCGGGTTTCGCGCGGTGGCGGTTGAGCGGTGAGCCGTTGCGGCGCGCGCGGCGGGTCCCGGCGCGGTATGGGGTGACGGCGGTGGTGCTGGTGGCGGTGACGGTGGTGGCCGGGCTGGGGGTGGAGTGGTCGCGGGTGCAGGCGTCGCCGGCGGGGTTGGCGGTCACGGCGGTGATGACGGTGGTGTTGTTGCCGTTGTTGCTGGCCGCGCAGGGGCTGGTGTGGTGGACGTTCCGGGGGCGCGTGACCGCTCCCACCTACCTGTAGGAGTCGTGGTGACGCGGGCGGTGGTGGAGGTGGCCGGGGACGGGGACGGCCGGGGCGCGTCCCAGGGCCAGGGCCAGGGCGAGACGGCGGGCGAGGGGGCTGCCGGTGGGAGCGGTAGGGGTGTCGAGCGGCGGTTGCTGGGGTCGTTGCCGCGTCGGGTGACGGTGTCGCTGGGGGTGTTGGCGGCGGCGCAGGGGGTGCTGCTGGTGGTGGCCGCCGGGTTGCTGGCGCGTGCGGTGGCGGGTCTGGACGCGGGGCCGTTGCCGTTGCTGGCCGTGGTGGTGGGAGCGCGTGCGGGGTTGGTGTGGGTGTCGGCTCGGGTGGCCGGGGACGCGGCCGCCGCCGTCAAGGGTGATCTGCGCGCCGCGCTGCTCGCCCGCTCCTCCGCCGTCCCCGTCTCCGTCCCTGTCGCCGGTTCGGGGTTGGGGTCGGGTGAGCGGGTGACGTTGCTGACGCGCGGCTTGGACGCGGTGGATCCGTTCTTCACCGGTTATGTGCCCCAGTTGCTGGCGGCGGTGGTGGTCCCGGTGGTGGTGTTGGGGCGGTTGGTGGTCGCTGACTGGGCGTCGGCGCTGGTGGTGGCGGTGACGGTTCCGCTGGTGCCGGTGTTCGGGGCGCTGGTGGGGATGCGGACGGCCGCGTTGACGGGTCGGCAGTGGGGGTCGTTGCAGCGGCTGGGCGGTCATTTCCGGGACGTGCTGGCGGGTCTGGGCACGTTGCGCGCCTATGGCCGGACGGGGCACCAGTCGCGGGTGGTGCGGGCGATGGCCGATCGGCATCGGCGCGCGACGGTGGCGGCGCTGCGGGTGGCGTTCCTGTCGTCGCTGGTGCTGGAGCTGGTGTGCGCGCTGTCGGTGGCGCTGGTGGCGGTGCCGGTGGGGTTGCGGCTGCTGGGGGGCGACATGGCGTTGGAGACGGGGTTGCTGGTGCTGGTCCTCACTCCGGAGGTGTACCTGCCGTTGCGGGCGCTGGGTGCGCGGTTCCATGCCAGTGCGGAGGGGGTGGCGGCGGCCGGGTCGGTCTTCGCGGTCCTGGACGCTCCGCGCGCGCCCTCCGCAGACCGGAGCGGTGAGCGGAAGGGCGCGGCGCGGTTCTCACGGGGTGCGGGCGAGAGGCCGCCGGAGATCGTGTTGGAGGACGTCACCGTGCACTACCCCGGTGCCGGTCGTCCCGCGCTGGACGGGGTGTCGTTGCGGGTGGGGCCGGGTGAGCGGGTGGCGTTGACCGGGCCGTCGGGGGCGGGCAAGTCGACGCTGCTGCTGGTGCTGGCGGGGTTGGTGTGCCCTACCGGGGGCCGGGTGCTGGTGGACGGTGTGGATCTGGCGGGGCTGGTGGCCGAGCCGGGCGGTGCGGGGCTGGCGGAGTGGCGGGCGCGGCTGGGGTGGGTGCCGCAGCGTCCCCATCTGTTCGCCGCGTCGGTGGCCGACAACATCGCCTTGGGGGTTCCCGGCGCGACGCCGCCGCAGATCGCGCGGGCGGCGCGGGCGGCGGCCGCCGAGGAGTTCGTCCAGCGCCTGCCGGATGGTTACGCCACGGTGCTGGGTGAGGGCGGCGCGGGGTTGTCGGCGGGGCAGCGGCAGCGTGTGGCGATCGCCCGCGCCTACCTGACGGGTGCGCCGCTGATGTTGCTGGACGAGCCGACCGCCCGTCTGGATCTGCGCAGCGAGCAGGTGCTGGTGCGGGCGGCGGCGCGGTTGCTGGAGGGCAGGACGGCGTTGATCGTGGCGCACCGTCCGGCGTTGCTGCGGGTCGCCGACCGTGTGGTCCGCCTCCAGGACGGCCGTGTCGCCCCCGGACCCGAGGGCGCTGCGGTTGCGGTCGCCGCCGTGACAGGAGAGACGCCGTGACCTCCCAGACGACGTCCCCCTCCCCCGTGACGTCGGCCCCACCGTCGCTCTCCCCGGACCGTCCCGTGAAGGCGTCGGCGGGGATGTGGGGTGCGGTGCGTCCGCACGCCGGGCGGCTGGTGCTGGCGGGGGTGGCCGGGGTCGCCGCCGAGTTGTGCGGGCTGGGTCTGGTCGCGGCGGCGGCCTGGTTGATCGCGCGGGCGGCGCAGCAGCCCACGATGGCGGCGTTGTCGCTGGCGATCGTGGCGGTGCGCGGGTTCGCGCTGGCGAAGGGGTCGCTGCGCTATGTGGAGCGGCTGGCCGGTCATGATGTGGCGTTGCGCGCGCTGGCGGAGTTGCGGGGCCGGGTGTTCGACGCGCTGGCCTGCGCCTCCCCTGACCCCCAGCGGCACGCTGCCTCCGCCGTGCGGGAGGGGGTGCGTGACGGTGATGCGCTGTCGCGGATGGTGTCGGACGTGGACGCCGTCCAGGACCTGTTGCTGCGGTGCCTGCTGCCCGCGGTGGCGGCGGTGGCGTGCGCGGTGGGCGGTGTGACGGTCGTGGTGCTGGTGCTGCCCGCCTCGGCGGTGGCGCTGGCGGCCGGGACGGTGGTGGCCGGGGTGCTGCTGCCGCTGGCGGTGTGGCCGCTGGGGCGACGGGCTTCCGAGCGTGCGGCGGTCGCGCGTCGCCAGTTGGCGGTGCGGGGGCTGGACGTGTGGGAGGGCGCGGCCGATCTGGCGGTGTTCGGCGCGGCGGGGCGTTTCGCCGACGCCGCGGGCCGTGCCGCGCGTCGGCTGGAGCGCGCCGAGCGTGCCTGCGCGCGGTTGGCGGGGCTGGTCGCCGCGGCCGGGGTGGCGGTGCAGGGCGCGACGGTGGTGGCGGTCGTCTGGCTCGGGGCGGGGGCGGGAGGCGGTCAGGTCGAGGTGGCGGTGGTGGCGTTGACGGCGCTGGTCACCGTGGAGGCGACGTTGCCGCTGGCGGGCGCGGTGCAGCGGCTGCGGGAGATCGCTCCGGCGTGCCGTCGCGTGGACGCGCTGCTGCGCACTCCCCCGCCGGTGGTGCCGCAGGACCCGTTGCCGCTGCCTACCGGTCCGTTGCCGGTGGAGCTGCTGGGCGTGCGCGTCGCCTACCCGGGCGGTGCGCGGGACGGCGGCGCTGGCGGCATGGGTGGTGGCGTGGGGGTTCGTGTCGCGCTGGACGGGGTGGATGTGCGGGTCGAGCGGGGGTGGCGGGTGGCGGTGGTCGGGGCCAGCGGCGCGGGCAAGAGCACGCTGCTGGCGGTGGTCGCGGGACTGGTCGCGCCGTCGGCGGGGAGCGTGGCGCTGGCCGGGCACGCCCTGGAGCGGTACGCGCCCGGTGACGTGCGGGCGGCGGTGCGGGGCCTGGCGCAGGACGCGCACGTGTTCGCCGGGACCGTCCGCGCCAACCTGCTGCTGGCCCGTCCCGGAGCGAGTGAGGCCGAGTTGGAGGCGGCCGCCCGGCGTGCCCGGCTGCTGGACGTGGTGCGCGGGTTGCCGCAGGGCTGGGACACCGTGGTGGGCGAGGGCGGGCGCGGCCTGTCGGGCGGGCAGCGGCAGCGGTTGCTGCTGGCGCGGGCGCTGCTGGCCGACCCGCCGGTGCTGGTGCTGGACGAGCCGGCCGAGGCCCTGGACACCGCCACCGCCGACGCGCTGACCCGCGACCTGCTGACCGCGCCCGGCGGCGGCACCCTGCTGCTGGTCACCCACCGGCTGGCCGCGCTGGGGGCCGCCGACCAGGTGCTGGTGGTCGACGGCGGCCGCGTGGTGCAGCGCGGTCGCCACGACGACCTGCTCCGGCGCCCCGGCCCGTACCGCGACCTGTGGGAGGCCGAACGGCTCGCCTCCCCCGCCGGGTCCGGTCCCTCCTGCGGCGCGTGAGGGGGCATAGGGCGCACGTAGGGGCGGACATAGGGGCTCGGACCTGGACCTTTCGCATGAACATCATCGTGGCGGGTAGAGCCGCACCGAGTTTCCGTGATGTTCGTGACCCCGGAAAGGAGAGATCGACGATGCCGGGTCTACGGGACCTGCCGTCGGCCCTGAAGAAGCCGACCGGAGGCAAGAAGCGCACCGTCTGGAGCGGCGTGCAGAGCCGCGTCACCAAGCTCACCAACAAGGTGCGGCCTTCCAGACGCGACCCCTCGGAGGAGGAGCAGGAGGCGACCGGGCCGGACACCGCGTCCGACAGCGCCTCTGCTCCCGACGCCCGCCCCGCCAAGCCCGCCAAGCCCAGCAAGGCCGAGAAGGCCGAGGGCAAGACAGAGAAGGCCGAGGCTAAGACGGAGAAGGCGGAGAAGAAGCCTGTGGCGGCCGCCAAGTCCGCGGGCAAGAGCACCGGTAAGAGCGCTCCCAAGAAGCCCGCGGCGGCTTCCGGGTCCGGCAAGCGGCAGGCGGGCAAGTCGCTGACCGCCAAGGCCGACAAGAAGACCCTGTACCGGCGGGCTCAGGAGCTGGACATCCCCGGCCGGTCGAAGATGTCCAAGCAGGAGCTGGTCGAGGCGATCCGCCGGGCCGGTGAGCGGTGACCGGCCGCTGACACCCGGCGGTATCCCGGGGGACGGCGAGCAGACGACAGGACGGCGCCCGCGCGAACGGAGGAATCGCGCGGGCGCCGAGGTCTGTGCGGCGGGGCTGTGAGCGGAGCCGTGAGCAAGGGGGGTTTCAGGCCGGGGCTTCTGGGGCTTTCAGCGGCTGGATCTGCGGCTGGATCTGCGCCGAAGGAGCCGAGGCAGCCGAGGGGGCCGGTCGGTCATTCGGGCAGGAGCGGGCCGAGGGGGCCTAGGTCCAGGTTGAGGTCGGAGTCGTCCAGGTCGAAGTGGTCCTTCAGGCGTTCCATGGCCTCCTCCAGCCGCATGAGCGCCAGGCCGAGGCGTTCGACCTGCTCGTCGGTGAGGCTGCCGTCCTCCACGCGGCGCAGGGCTTGGCGTTCCATGAGCTGGCGGATCAGTTCGACGACCGTCAGCACCAGTTTGACCAGGTCGCGTTCGACGGTCTCGGGGTCGGAGCGCAGGCGTTGCATGACGCCGCTGGAGGCGTTGGCGGTGGAGCGCACCGCGCGGGCCTGCAGGGGCTCGGCGGCTGAGACCGCCTCACCGAGGGCGTCGGCGAGGCCGGCGGCGACCGAGCTGGTCGCCGGTCCGGGGGCGGGGCGGCGGCCGCCCAGCAGGTCGTCGGTGAAGCCGTGGCCGAGGTCGGCGTCGCTGACGGTGACCTCGCCCGAGACCGGTTCGCGGTCGCGTGCGGCGGCGCGGCGGCGCAGTTCCTCCCGGCCGGTGCCGGGGGTGGGGTGCCTGTCGGCGGGGTGGGTCACGGGCCGGTCTCCTCTCCCAGGAACTCGTCGCGGACGGTGGTGATGAGCGCGCGCAGCGACACGTGCACCAGGTCCACCTCGGCGATGGAGATGACCAGGTCGCCGGTGATGACGACACCGCCGGCCAGCAGCCGGTCCAGCAGGTCCACCAGCGCGACCCGCTCGGTGGAACGGGGCTCGCCGATGTCCAGGTCGACGGGCATCAGGCGTCCGCGGGGGTGGTCTCGGCGGTGTCGATGAAGGAGTAGGGCGGCCAGGGGCCGGTGACCTCCACCGTGATGCCGGGCAGGCGCTCGCCGATCGTGTGCGCGACCGCGGCGAACCCGTCGGCCTGCTCGTCGTCCAGCAGGTAGGCGACGTTGAGGATCTGGGTGCCCTGGTGCCCCGACAGGCGCGGGTCCTGCGGCGGGTGCTGGCGGGTGGCGACGGCGTGGTCGGCCAGTTCGGCGTGGATGGCCTGGGCCTGCTCGGCGATGTGGCGGGCGGCGTTCTGGTGCTGGCGGCGCTGCTGCTGGCGGCGGTGCAGGTAGGCGGTGCCCGCGCCGCCGCCCGCCCGCTGCTCCCCGCCGTCGGGGGCGGCGGGGTCGGGGGCGGCCTCGTACGCCTCGGGGTGGGCGTGGACCTTCACGCCCCACTCCGAGCGGCCCGCGACCCGGTCCAGCACCCGCGTGAACTGCTCGCGCTGGCGGGTGAGGATCTCTTCCACGCGCTGGTCGTCGCGGTAGATGGTGGCGATGCGCACCGGTGCGGTCGCGGCGGCGTGCGCGGCGCGGTCGACGACGTCGTGGTGGGCGCGGGCGGTGGCCTCCAGGAACTCCAGGTCCTCCAGGTTGGCGCGCAGGGCCTGCTCGCCGTAGTGGGCCAGTTCCACGGTGCTGACCAGGGCGGTCAGGTCGCCGGCGGTGATCGGGCGGACCGGCGCGCCGCCCACGCCGGTCACCTGGTCCAGCGCCGCGGGGTCCAGGCCGCGCGCCACCCCGTACAGGTAGACCGCCTCGCCCTGGGACCCGCCCTGGGGCGGGCGGGGCGCGGCGGGCGCGGCGGCATCGCTGTGAGCGTCGCCGTGAGCGCCGACGGGAAGGTCAGTCACCGGTGCTCCTCTTCTTGCTCGTGCTCGTGCCGCCGGTGCCGCGCTTGGCGGCGGTACTGCGCCTGGTGGTGGTGCGCTTGGCGGCGGGCGCGCTGCCGGCCTTGTTGTCGGCCTCGTCGTCATCAGCGGCTCCGTCGGCGGTGTCGTCGCCGCTTTCCAGGACGCGGGACTCCAGGGCGGCCAGGCGTTCGCGCAGCAGGCGGTTCTCCTCCCGCAGCGCGGCCGTCCCGTTCTCCTCGTCGTCGAGCGCCTGCTGCTTGGCGCGCGCGCCCGACGACAGGGACGGGTCGTGCTCCCACCAGTCGATGCCCATCTCCTTGGCGCGGTCCACCGACGCCACCAGCAGCCGCAGCTTGATGGTGAGCAGTTCGATGTCCAGCAGGTTCACCCGGATGTCCCCGACGATGACGATGCCCTTGTCGAGGATGCGCTCCAGCAGGTCGGCCAGGTTCGCGCCGCCGCCGCCCTGGGGCGGGCCGGCCATCTGGCGTGCCGGATTGCGTCCCCCGGCCCAGGAGATATCGGTCAAAGCTGTCAGCCTCTCTCCACTCGCCCGCGCGGGTAGCGCTGGGTACGCCGGTAGGACACCAGCTCCCCCTCGCCGTCGACCTCGGTCTGGTAGACGGCGAGGATGTCGGCGGAGTCGGGGATGCGGCGGGTCTCCACCACCTCCACGGTGATGCGCCACCCGTCGTCGGTGCGTTCGACCCCGATGACGCTCTGGGCTTCCTTGCCGGTCATCTCGGTGACGTGGTGGACGGCGCGTTTGGCGGCGTCGGACGCGGTGAGCATCGTTAGCCTCCCTGCGGCCCCGGTGTGTCGGTCGGGGGGTCGGGCGGCGGCCCGGTGGGCCGCCGCGCTGTCGTCTCTGGTGTCGTCTCGGGTGTCGTTCCCGGTGTGGTCGGTCCGGGCGCCGGCTGCGGCACCTCGGCGGGCTCGGCCGGCGCGACCTGCACGCTCTGCACGGTCTGCGCCGGCTGGGCCGGTTCGGCGGGCGGTTCACCGGGGGGCGGCCCGTAGCCGGGGTCGTACCCGGCGGGCCGCTGCTGGGCGCGGCCGGCGTTCAGGCGCGCGATCAGCGCTTCCTCCCGCTCGGCCGCCTCCTCCTCGGTGATCTCCCCCGCCGCGACCTCGTCGGCGATCTGCTGCATCTCGGCGGCGATGCGGCCGGGGTCGTACAGCTGGGCCTCGGCCTGCTCCTGGAGCACCTCGGCCAGCCACACCACCCCGCGCACCGGCGCCAGCGGCAGGGTGACCAGCCCGCTGAACAGCCCCATCACGTCTCCGGTACGAAGTCGTAGGGCGGCAGCGGCCCGATCAGGCGCAGCCGCACGCGCTCGGCGCGGTCGGCGGCGTGCTTCTCCACGGCCTGCTCGAACTCCTCGCGGCGTTCGTGGTCGACCAGGAAGGAGGCGTCCACGACGTCCTCCTCGCGCATCGGGGTGCGCGCCACCACGTGCTCGGCCAGCGGCGCCAGCGACTCCAGCAGCGCCTGCCCGTCCTGGTCGCGGCGCTGCTCCAGCGCCCGCGCGATCAGCTCGCCCAGCCGGACGCGGTCGTAGTAGGCGGCGTCGGCGGCGTCGGCGGGGATGCTGCGCAGGCGTTCGTTCAGCGAGGCGATCTCGGGGTCGTCGGCCATGACCTCGCGCAGCACGTTCTCCTGCACGTAGGTGCCCTTCAGGCGCAGCTCCACCTTGCCGTCCAGGGCGCGCAGCACCTCGGCCAGCCGCTCGCCGTTGGGCTCCAGCAGTTCCTGGCGGACGGCGTCGGCGCTGGTGAGCGCGGCGCCGAACCGGAACGGCAGCACCGCGGTGCCCTCGGAGATCAGCGCCTCCAGCACGCCCTGGTGGGCCAGCAGGTCGGCGCGCTCGCCCAGCGGGCGGCCCTGCGGCAGGTCGCTGACCACCGCCGCGACCGGGCCGTGCGCCACCAGGCTGACGGGGTTGCCGTCCAGGCCGGTCGCCTGCGCCGGCGGCGCGGCGTCGGCGACGGTCACCCCGTACACGTACTGGGGGACCTGCCGGTCCCCGGCCGCGGGGGCGGGGGCGCCCTGCGGGTCGGCGCCCGGCTGCGGCGCCTCGGGGGTCTGGGGGGCCGTCATTACTCGTCGTCCTCCTTCTTGGAACGGCTGCGCCGGGACGGCTGCTTCTCCTTGCCCTCGTCCTCGTCCTCATCCTCGTCGGAGGAGCCGAAGGTCTCCTTCAGGCGCTCCTGCGCGCCTTCCAGCGCGCCGCGCGTCTTCTTCTTGGCGCCCGACTCCTGCGCGCCGCCCAGGAACTGGGGAAGGCCCTGGGAGGCGCCGTTGTTGGCGAGGTCGAGGCGGTTGACGGCCTCGGCGAACCGCAGGTAGGTGTCCACACTGGCGACCACGATGCGCACGTCGATCGTGAGGATCTCGATCCCCACCAGCGCGACCCGGGCGTACAGGTCGATGACCAGTCCCTTTTCCAGGATCAGGTCGACCACGTCGGCCAGTCCGCCACCGGACCCGCCGCGCTGCACGTAGTTGCTGCCCGAGGTCTGCTGGGCTATCGGCCCAGTCATGTCATCCACTCCTTGGTCAGGGGGCATCGGCGTTCAGCCCCTCACCTACCCGCCCCGATCTCCCTAAACGGGGCATTCGGCATCAGTCCGTCGAGATCATCGTGGGATCACCGCGCCGTCACGCCCCGCGACCGTGCGCCCCTGCGGCCGTGCGCCCCCATGACCGCGCGCCCGCACGGCCGAGCGGCGGCGAACGACCGCGGCAACGACGACGCGGCCGGACCCGGCGGTCGCCCGCGGGTCCGGCCGCGTCGCGCGGCGGGAGGTCTCAGCGCTTCTTCAGCACGCGGCGCCCCACCACCACCGCCACCCCGGCGGCCGCGACGGCGGGCGCGGCGCGCAGGAACTTCTGCAGCGACATCAGCTTGGTCAGCCGCACCACCTGGCGCGGCACCGCCGCCACGGTCCCGGCGGTCTTCTGCACCCCGCCCTGCACGCCCCGGGCGCCCTTCTGGGCGGTGTCCCCGACCGCCTGCCCGGTGCCGCGGGCGGCCTGGCCCGCGCCCTGGCCGACCTGGCCGGCGTGGTCCTTCATCTGGTCGGCGCCCTGCTTCATCTGCCCGGCGCCCTGCTTGAGCTGGTCGGGTCCCTTCCCGGGAACCGAGGGGGTCTGCATGGGACGGTCTCCTTATGGTGCTTTGCCCGGTGAGTCGCTTTTCTCTGGTCATCGGACTACCCGGCGGGACCCCGGCAAACATCACCGGCGACCGTCCCCGGTCTCCCCGGCAGGAATCGAACCTGCGTCTCCGGCTTCGGAGGCCGGTGCCCTGTCCGTTGGACCACGGGGAGGCGGACACGAGGCGCCGGCGGGATTCGAACCCGCGTACACGGATTTGCAGTCCGCTGCCTGGACCACTCGGCCACGGCGCCAGAAAAAGGGGGGGAACGGAAGGGGGGCTGGTAGACCGGGACGGGCTCGAACCGCCGACCACCCCGGTGTGAGCAGGGCGCTCTACCACTGAGCTACCGGCCTGCGCGCAGACCACCGCACCGGTGCCCCGGAAACAGGCACGGGGCCGGGAGCGGTGCCGAGCGGACCTGCCGGAAAGGAACGGTCAGGTCAGTGCACGCGCCGTCGTACGACCCGGGCCCGGACACATCGGCGACACGCGCGATCGTGGCGTCGGCTGCTCATGCCCGTCTCCTCTCCCGGTCGTCCGGCGCGCGGGGCTTCCCGCCTCCGCCGGTGTGCGGCGATGTGTCCACCGTGCCCGAAGCCCGTCGCGACGCGCAACGCGTTTTTCCGCCGCCCCGACGCCGAGCACAGCGCGCGGCGCGCCGCACGAAGGGCTCGTCCCGCAGGCGGACCGCGTGGACGCGGCCGGGGCGAGGAGGGGCGGTCGCGTCCTAGCCTGGAGGCCATGACGGCACTGATCCCCCGGCCACCGGCCCGGCCCGCCCCGGGCGTGGTGCTGCTGCCGGGCTGGCTCGACGCCGACGAGCAGCGCCACCTGGTGCGCGCCTGCCGGCAGTGGGCGCGTCCACCGGCGGGAATGCGCCGTACCCGCCTGCCCGGCGGGGGCACGATGTCGGTGCGCACGGTCTGCCTGGGCCGGCACTGGGAGCCCTACCGCTACGTGCGCCACGTCGACGGCGAACCGGTCAAGCCGCTGCCCGCCTGGCTGGCCGACCTGGGCCGCCGCGCCGTCGCCGACACCGGGCTCGCCGACACCGAACGCCCTTACGCGCCCGACCTGGCGCTGGTGAACTTCTACGACGCGGCCGCCACCATGGGCCTGCACCAGGACCGCGACGAGCGCAGCCCCGCGCCGGTGGTGTCGCTGAGCCTGGGCGACACCGCGGTGTTCCGCCTGGGCAACACCCGCGGCCGGTCGCGTCCCTGGACCGACATGGAGCTGGAGTCGGGCGACCTGCTGGTGTTCGGCGGCCCGGCGCGCCTGGCCTACCACGGCATCACCAGGATCCTGCCCGGAACCGGCCCCGCCGACATCGATCTGGCGGCGGGACGTCTCAACATTACTCTGCGCGAATCCGGCTTCTCGTCGTCGGAGGATGGTTTTTTGAGTGGTGGTGAGGGAGTGGTCAAAACACCCCACACCTTGACAAAGTAAGGTATGGGGTGAATCGGACATCCGTCGGGCACCGGGCGCGGAGCACCGGAACCGCGCATGCCAAGCTGGGTGACCATGCGCGACGCCACCTCCAGCAACCCGCCCGGCCCCACCCCCGCCGTCTCTTGCGAGGCGTCTCCCGGTCCCCTCTCCCCCGTTCCCCGGCTGGCGGTGCGCGGACCCTCCGCTCCCCGCGCGGTCGCGCTGCTGCTGCACGGTGGACGCGAGCACAGCCTGGAACCGGCCAACGCGCGCCAGCCCGCTCCCCTGCGCATGGTGCCGTTCGCGTTGTCGCTGGCGCGGGCCGGGCGCCGGCACGGGCTCGCGGTGTGGACCCTGGGCTACCGCTACCGCGGCTGGAACGACCAGGAGGCCTCCCCCGTCCCCGACGCGCTGTGGGCGCTGGAGCGCCTGCACCAGGCCTGCCCCGGCGTCCCGGTGGTGCTGGTCGGCCACTCCATGGGCGCGCGCACCGCGCTGCGCGTGGCCGGCGACCGGCAGGTGCGGGGCGTGGCGGCGCTCGCGCCGTGGGTGCCGCGCGGCGAGCCCGTCGGCCAGCTCGCCGGCCGCCGTGTCCTGATCATGCACGGGACCGACGACCGCACCACCCCGCCGCGCGCCTCGCGCGCCTACGCCGAGCGCGCGCGCCCGGTGGCCGCCGAGGTGACCTACCTCGACGTGCCCGGCGAGGGGCATGCGATGCTGCGCCGCCCGGGTCTGTGGCACCGCCGTGTCACCGCCTTCGCCCTGGACTGCCTGGACCTGCCCTCCCGCCCCTGACCGGCCGCCGACCGGCGCCCTCCTGTGCGCGCGTTCGCGGTGGCGTAGCCTGGCGAGCCTCTCCGCCACCTTCCGGGAGTGCCATGAGCGGTGCCACGGGCCGGGATCCGGACTATCTGGCGTTCCTGCGGCGTCGGCTGGCCGCCGAGGCCGCCGCCCGGACCGCCGACGCTGCCGCCGACGCTGCCGCAGGCGGTGCGGGCGGTGCGGGCGGGCGGCGCGGGGTCGTCGAGGCGCGCCGCGCACACGCCGCCGACCTGGCCGCGCTGCCCCGTCCCCCGGTGGAGCGGGTGCGCGACCTGGTCCTGGACGGGCCCGGCGGGGGCCTTCCCGCGCGCCTGTACCGGCCGCGCGGGGCCGGTCCGATGCCGGTGCTGGTGTACCTGCACGGCGGCGGGTGGGTGCTGGGCGATGTGGAGTCCTACGACCCGGTGGTGCGGGCGCTGGTGGCGGCGTCGGGGGTGGCGGCGGTGTCGGTGGACTACCGGCGTCCCCCGGAGGACCCGTTCCCGGCGGCGGTCGACGACGCGGTCGCCGCGGTCCGGGCCGTCACCGCGCTGGCCCGCGGCGTGCCGGAACTGGGCTTGGACGCCGGGCGGGTCGGGGTGGCGGGCGACAGCGCGGGCGGGCAGATCGCCGCCGCGGCCGCGCTGCGGCTGCGCGGCACCGGGCTACTCGTGCTCCAGGTGCTGGTGTACCCGGCGCTGGACCTGCGCGAGGTGCCGCCGGACCCGCCCGACCCCGACGGGCTGGACTTCGGGCCCTCGGGGGTGGGGCGGGTGCTGGCGCTGTACCTGGGCGGCGCCGACCCGTCCCTGCCGGAGGCGTCGCCGCTGCTGGCCCCCGACCTGTCCGGCCTGCCCCCGGCGGTGGTGGCCGTCGCCGAGCACGACCGGCTGCGCCCGCAGGGGCTGGACTACGCGCAGCGGCTGCGGCGGGCCGGGGTGCCGGTCACCCTGCTGGACGAGGCGGGCCTGGACCACGGATTCCTGGGGTGGGGTTCGTTCGCGCGCCGTCCCGCCGCCGCCGTCGCGCGCCTGGGCGCGGCGGTCACGGCCGCCTTCGCCGCCGAACCGGACGACGCCGGGCATTGACGGCTTCTTCCCGCAGGAACACGCGCAAAGCGCGCCGTCGCACGCCCCGTCCCGATGCCCGCCGCCCCCACCAAGTCCGGCCTCGCTGCCCCTGACCCGTGTCCCGCACCGTCAGACCCGGCGACGTCACGGCCGCCAGCAACGACTACGCGGCCTGCCGCGCGGTCCGCGACACCTGCGACGCGGTTCCGCCCCGCCGCGCCGCCCCGGAAGCCCGCAAGACCCTGCAAAGGTCTGCGTGGTCTGTGTTGTCAGGGGCGGGCGAGTTCGGTGCGCAGGCGGTCCAGGCCCATGGGGCCCAGGTCCAGGGCGCGGCGGTGGAAGTCCTTCAGGTCGAAGGCGGCGCCGTCGCGGCGGCGGGCGGCCTCGCGGGCCTCCAGCCACACCTTCTCGCCCAGCTTGTAGGCGATGGCCTGGCCGGGACGGCCCAGGTAGCGGTCGACCTCGAAGGCCAGGGACGCGTCGGTCTCGCCGCCGGTGTGGGCGCGCAGGAACTCGCGGGCCAGCGCGGGCGTCCAGCGTTCGCCCTCGTGGAAGCCGGTGCCGGCCGGGATCGGCAGCCGCAGGTGCAGGCCGATGTCCAGCACCACGCGGGCGGCGCGGAACTGCTGGCCCCCGGCGAGCATCCCGAACCGGTGGGCGGGGTCGCGGTAGTGGCCCAGCTCGTCCATCAGCCGCTCGGCGTACAGGCCCCAGCCCTCGCAGTGGCCGGGGTGCAGCTCGCTGGCGGTGCGCTGGAAGCGGTTCAGGCCCGGGTGGAAGGTGGTGGTGCCCAGTTGCAGGTGGTGGCCGGGCGCGGTCTCGTGGAACAGGATGCCCGGCACCGTCCAGGTGGCGATGTCGGCGTCGGGCGCGGCGGTCCACCACACCGTGCCGGGGCGCGAGCCGTCCTCGGCGGGCGCCAGGTAGTAGATGCCCGCCTCGCCCGGCGGGATGCGGCAGTCGACGCGGCGCAGCGGGGCGGGGATGTCGAAGTGCACGCCGTCCAGGGCGTCGATGGCCTGGTCGGCCAGGTCCTGGATCCAGTCGCGGAAGGCCGCCGCGCCGGTGACGCGGTGGGCGGGGTCGCGGTCCAGGGCGTCGCGGACGGCCGCCACGGGCGCGCCGGGGCTGATCTGGGCGGCGGCGCGCGCCATCTCGGCCTCGACGCGGGCCAGCTCCTCCCAGCCCCAGGCGTAGGTGTCGTGCAGGTCCACGGTGGTGCCCAGGTTGTCGCGCACGCCCAGCCGGTAGCGGTCGGCGCCGACGGCGTCCTGCTCGCCCGCCCGGGGCATCAGGTCGGTGGCCAGGTGGTCGGCCAGGTCCTGGAAGGCGCGGGCGGCGGCGCGGGCGGCGCCGGTCAGCTCCCGGTGCCCGGGACCGTCCTGGGGGCCGGGGCGCGGGGCGTGGCGGGCGGCGAGGGCGGTCAGGTAGGCGGGGGCGGTGCGGGCGTCGGCGATGCTGCGGGCGATCTGGCGGCGGGCCGGGACGCGTCCGTGCGCGGCGGCGCGGTCCAGGCTGACGCGCAGGCCCGCGACGGTGGCGGGCAGGGCGCGCAGGCGGCCCAGCAGCGACGCCCAGTCGGTCCGCTCGCCCTGGTCCAGCAGCTCGAAGGCGTACTTCAGGCGCTGCACGGCCCCGTCGGTGGTGTCCAGGACCGCCTCGCGCGCGTGCGCCTCGTCCAGGGCCAGGTCGGTGGCCAGGCGGTCGCGCAGCACGGCGGCGGCGACGCGCTCGCGGTCGCCGGTGACCGGCAGCGCGTCCAGCTCGGCCAGGGTGCGGCGCGCCAGGTCGGTGCGGGCGGCCACGCCGTCGGGACCGTAGTCGGTGAGCCGGGCGTCCTGCCCGGCGATGCCCATCAGCGCCGCCATGCACGGGTCCAGCGCCGCGAACCGGTCCACGTAGCGGTCGGCCAGCTCGGCCACGGACGTCGTCGTCATCCCTCCAGGCTAGGGCCGTACCGGGCCGCCCGATCACACCCCAGCGGCGGGGCGGGGAGGGTCAGGGGGCGGCGCGCAGGTCGCCGGGCGGGCACTGGGGGACGTCGCGGCCGTCGTTGTCCTTGGCCTCGTCGTCGCCCCACCGCGTCAGGTACAGCGCCGACACCCACGCGCGGGGGTTGTGGCCGCCGTCGCCGTAGTAACGGTCGATGCTGGTCAGCAGCCACCAGTGGTTGTGGTGGGTGCGGCCGCGCGCGTCGGTGCGCTGCTCGCGCGACCCCCGGCGGCGGCACAGCACCCAGTTGCGGCCCGCGTCCAGAGTGCCGATCACGCCGGAGGAGGAGTCGGGGCGCGCGAAACCCTCGGCCTCCTGGAAGGTGTCCACCCAGAACCTCTCCCCCACCGTCACCGGCGCGCTGGGGGAAGCGGACGCCGGGGTGGTGGCCGCGTCCGCGCCGTCCGGGGAGCCGGTGGGGATGTCGCGGCCGGAGACGTCCCCGGCGGGACGGGGGGCGCCGCCGCCCGGCCACAGGACGGTCAGCGCCCCGGCCAGCGCGAGCGCCAGGACCCCGGCCACCACCCACCCCACCGGTCCCTTCAGCAGGGCGGCGGCCCGGCCGCCGGAGGCGGGACGGGCGGGCGGCGGGACGAACTCGCTGGTCGAGGCGAGCGCGGCGTCGGCCCGGGGGTCCAGGATCGTGACGTGCTCGGTGATGTGCCCGGTGATGTGCTCGGTGATGTGCTCGGAGGCGGGACGGGCCGGGTCGGCGGAGGTCTGCTCGGAGCCGGGGACCGGCAGCGGGGCGTTGCAGCGCGCGCACCGCGGGGTGCCGGTTCCGGTGTCGCTTCCGCACGCGGGGCATCTCATGCGGCCCCCTCCCTGTGGTGTCGGTCCCGGGGTCGGCTCAGCGGGTCTCGGCGGCCAGGCGCACGCCCAGGCCCACCAGCACCACGCCCGACACCTGCTCCAGCCGCCGCCGCACCCCGGGCCGTCCCAGCACCCGCCTGGCCGCGTCCACCAGCCACACCACGACCGTGTACCAGACCAGGTCGATCAGCGCCCACACCACCGACAGCAGCAGCAGCGTCGCCATCACCGGCCGCCCCTCCGGCACGAACTGCGGCAGGAACGACACCGCGAACACCCCGGCCTTGGGATTGGCGAAGTTGGTGACCAGCCCCAGCCGGAAGCACCGCCACCCCGACACCGGCCCCGCCGCAACCGGTTCCGGCGCTTCCGCGGGCGCGCCCCGGCGGGCCTGCCACAACGCCCGCACCCCGAAGTACACCAGCACCACCGCGCCCACGATCCGCAACCCGTCGTAGGCCAGCCGCGAGGCCGCCAGCAGCGCCGACAACCCCAGCGCCGCCGCCACCCCCCACGCCAGCACCCCGGCCTCGTTGCCCAGCGTGGTGGCCAGGCCCGCGCGGCGGCCCGACCGCATCGACTCCCGCATGATCACCACGGTGCTCGGTCCCGGGGCCAGCGCGATCAGCACCGCCGCGCCGGTGAACGCGACCAGACTCTCCAGCATGGGCCATCCTCACCACACCGCCCCGCCCCGCGCAACGCCCTTTCCCGCCGGGCCCTCAAAGCGGCCGGGCGGTCACAGCGGGTCGCCGTCGCCGCCCTCGCCCTCCGAACCGGTCGGCGCCGGGGACGGCGGACCCGGCGTCGTCGGCGCGGGCGAGGGGGACGGCGACGGGCTCATCGACGGTGACGGGGACGGCGAGGACGACGACGGCGTCGGCTCCGGCGGGGGAGGCGGCGGCTGCCGCACCTGCGGCTGGCAGGCGAACAGCACCAGCATCAGCAGCGCCAGCACCACCAGCACCGCCGCCAACGTCAAGATCGCCGCCACCAGGCCCCGCTCGCGCCGCTGCTCGGGCACCGGTACCTGCGTCCCCACCGGCGGCCGCGCCAGCGCCGGCTCCGCCGACCCCAGCCAGTACGGCTGGAACTGCGGCCCCCGCCGCCGCCCGCCCCACCGGCCCCGCGCCCCCTCCTCCAGCAGCACCGGCTCCAGGAACCGCTCGGCCCCCGCCCGCTCGGGCTCGTAGGCGGTCGCCACCCACGGCGCCGGACCCTCCGGCTGCGCCGCCACCACCGGCGCGCCCCCGGCCCCCTCGGCGGGACCGGGCACCGCCATGGGCCCCCACGGCCCCGGCACACCCCCCGCACCACCGGGCACCCCGCCCGGCAACGCCGCCGCGATCGCCGCACGGAACCGGTCCCGCGCCGCCGCGTCCTCCGCCGCCCCGCGCGTCAGCACCGCCACGCTCGCGCGCCGCCCCGCACCGTCCACCCCCAGGTAGACGATCCCCGCGGCGCTCTCCGACAACCGCGCCGACAGGCGGTACGGGCCCAACTGTCCGGGATCTCCCGGCGGCAACGGCCTCGACATGGCCGCCAGACTAACAACCGCCACCACCGTGCAGGTGTCCCGCACAACGGGGTACAAGTGATCGCGTAGGGTCGGAACACGCCCGCGCGCGCCCGGCGGCACCGGCACCGGCCCGCCACCGACGCCCGACCGCGCCAACAGCAAGGGACGCCACCACGATGACCATCGCCACCACCGACGTCGACCAGGCCGCGGCCCAGCTCCAGAGCGCCCTGGCCGAGGTCAAGAAGGTCATCGTCGGCCAGGAGCACATGGTCGAACGCATGGTCGTCGCCCTGCTCGCCCGCGGCCACTGCCTCATCGAAGGCGTCCCCGGCGTCGCCAAGACCCTCGCCGTCGGCACCCTGGCCCGCGTCGTCGGCGGCACCTTCGCCCGCCTCCAGTTCACCCCCGACCTGGTCCCCTCCGACATCGTCGGCACCCGCATCTACCACCCCTCCACCGAGCAGTTCGACGTCGAACTCGGCCCCGTCTTCGTCAACTTCGTCCTCGCCGACGAGATCAACCGCGCCCCCGCCAAGGTCCAGTCCGCCCTGCTGGAGGTCATGGCCGAACGCCAGGTCTCCCTCGGCGGCAACACCTACCCCCTGCCCCGCCCCTTCATCGTCCTGGCCACCCAGAACCCCATCGAGTCCGAAGGCGTCTACCCCCTGCCCGAGGCCCAGCGCGACCGCTTCCTCATGAAGATCGACGTCCGCTACCCCGGCGCCCACGAGGAACTCCAGATCCTGCGCCGCATGAGCGTCGACCCGCCCGCCGCCACCCAGATCCTCGACGCCGACCAGCTCATCACCCTGCAACGCGCCGCCGAAGAGGTCTCGGTCCACGAACTGGTCGCCGACTACATCGTCCGCCTGGTCATGGCCACCCGCGAACCCGAGCAGTACCGCCTGCCCGACCTGCGCCAGGTCATCGAGATCGGCGCCAGCCCCCGCGCCACCCTCGGCCTGGTCGCCGCCGCCCGCGCCCTGGCCCTGCTGTCGGGCCGCGACTACGTCCTGCCCGACGACGTCCGCGCCGTCGCCCGCGACGTCATGGCCCACCGCATCGTCCCCACCTTCGACGCCCTCGCCGACGGCGTCGACACCGGCGACATCGTCGCCCAGATCCTGGCCGCCGTCCCCCCGCCCCGGGTGGTGTGGAACCACGGCGCCGCGGTGAGCACCGGATGACCGGCCACGCCCCCGACCCCACCGGCGACCCCACCGGCCCGGCCGACCAGCCGCCCGCCGACGCGCCCGCGGACCGGCCCGCCGACACCGCCGACACCGTCAAAGCCGCCGACTCCGCCGCGACGACCGGCCCGGCCGCCTGGCCGCACGCCCCCGGAACGCCCACCGCGCCCGGCGCACAGCACATGCCCGGCACGCCCTCCTTCGCCCCGCCCCCGCCGCCACCGGCCGCCCCACCCCGCGACCGCCGCGACGACCGCCTCGCCCAGCTCACCCCCGAACGCACCCTGCGCCGCCTCGAACTCGCCGTCACCCGCCGCCTGGACGGCCTCCTCAACGGCGAACACCTCGGCCTCCTGCCCGGCCCCGGCACCGAACTCGCCGAAGCCCGCCTCTACCAGCCCGGCGAGGACGACGTCCGCCACATGGACTGGGCCGTCACCGCCCGCACCACCACCCCCCACGTCCGCGACCTCGTCGCCGACCACGAACTCGAAGCCTGGGCCCTGGTCGACCTCACCCCCAGCATGGACTTCGGCACCGGCACCATGGTCAAACGCGAACTCGCCGTCGCCGCCCTCGCCGCCGTCGGCTTCCTCACCGTCCGCCTCGGCGACCGCGTCGGCGCCCACCTCCTGCAACCCGACCGCCAGCGCCGCTGGCCCGCCCGCACCGGCAAGGCCGCCCTCTACGCCCTCCTCCAGGCCGTCCTGGACGCCCCCACCCCCCAGCCCGCGCCCCGCCGCCGCGGCGACCCCGCCCCGCCCCCCACCGGCGACCTCGCCACCGCCATCACCGCCCTCGACCGCGGCCAGACCCGCCGCGGCCTGCGCGTCGTCATCTCCGACTTCCTCCCCCCGACCGGCGCCGACCCCGCCGCCGACCCCACCGACCACCGCCACGCCCCCGCCTGGGAACGCCCCCTGCGCCGCCTGGCCACCCGCCACCAGGTCCTCGCCGTCGAGATCATCGACCCCCGCGAACTCGACCTGCCCGACGTCGGCCTCGTCGAGATGACCGACCCCGAGACCGGAACCGTGCACGAGATCGTCCTCAACCGCCGCGTCCGCGAACGCTACGCCGCGGCCGCCGCCGCCCAACGCGACCACACCCGCGCCGCCCTCCGCCGCAGCGGCGCCCACCACCTGGTCCTGCGCACCGACCGCGACTGGATCGCCGACGTCGCCCGCTTCGCCCTGCGCCAACGCCGCGCCGCCGGCCGCGCCATCGCCGCCCCGGGAGCCCGCGCATGACCTTCCTGTCACCCGAACGCCTCTGGCTGCTGGCCCTGCTCCCGCTGCTCGCCGCCGCCTACGTCCTGACGCAGCTGCGCCGCCGCCAGTACGCCGTGCGCTTCACCAACCTCGCCCTGCTCGCCCAGGTCGCCCCCAAACGGCCCGGCTGGCGCCGCCACGTCGCCGCCGGACTGTTCCTCATCATGATCACCCTCATGATGGTCGGCTTCGCCCGCCCCGCCACCGGCGTCAAGATCCCCCGCGACCGCGCCACCGTCATGGTCGCCGTCGACGTCTCCCTGTCCATGATGGCCAAGGACGTCACCCCCGACCGCTTCACCGCCGCCAAACAGGCCGCCAAGACCTTCATCCGCGACCTGCCCGGCCGCTTCAACGTCGGCGTCGTCTCCTTCGCCGGCAACGCCAACCTCGTCGCCGCCCCCTCCACCGACCGCCAGGCCGCCATCGCCTCCATCGACCAGCTCGCCCTCGCCAAACGCACCGCCATCGGCGAAGCCGTCTTCACCTCCCTGCAGGCCGTCCGCTCCTTCGACGCCCAGGCCAGCCAGGACCCCCCGCCCGCCCACATCGTCCTGCTGTCCGACGGCGACAACACCACCGGCCGCTCGGTCCAGGAGGCCATCGACGCCTCCCGCACCGCCCACGTCCCCGTCTCCACCATCGCCTTCGGCACCCCCTACGGCACCGTCGACATCGAAGGCGAGACCACCAGCGTCTCGGTCAACAAGGAGACCCTGCGCACCCTGGCCGACAACACCCAGGGCAAGGCCTACGAGGCCGCCGACGCCGACCAGCTCAGCGAGGTCTACGCCAACATCGGCAGCTCCCTCGGCTGGAAGATCGAACACCGCGACGTCGCCGCCCGCTTCACCGGCATCGCCCTGCTGTTCGCCCTCGCCGCGGGCGGCGTCTCCCTCGCCTGGTTCTCCCGCCTCCCCTGACCCTGCTCAGAGGCTTATAGGACGGGCAGCGCCGCGACTAACCCCGGCCGCCCGCACCCCCGACGTCCCCGGACGCCCTCCCGCACCCCGCACAACCAGCGCCCTCAGCGCCCCGCCGCACCGCCCGCTCCGGCAAACACGGCCGCAGATCCGGCGCCCGCCGCGCCGGCGCCACCCGCAACACCAGCCACGCCACCACCAACCCGCACAACGTCGCCAGCAAATGCCCCAGATCCCACAACGTCCGGCTCCAGAACACCGGACCCACCACACCCAACCCCAGCAACACCACCCCCGCCACCAACCACCGCCCCCGCATCAACAACACCGCCGCCGCACACCCCGCCACCATGATGTAACTGACCCCCACATCCGTCGTCACCGCCAACCGCACCGGAGCCCGCCCCGACTCCAACGCCCGCATCTCCACCAGCACCGTCAACAACGACCCCAGCACATGCCCGGCCAGCCCCACCACCACGATCCGCGGCGTCCCGTAACGACGCTCCGCCCACGCCACCACCGACACGAACACCGACACGTAAAGCAGCAGCCCCTCACCCTGGTCCGCCACCCACAACGCACTGTCCAGCAACGCCCGCAACGGCGCCCGATGCAGATTCGCCAGATTCGAACTCTGCAACGTCGTCAACAACTCGATCAACTTCGGCGGCGCCGAGAACTGCACCAGCGTCGACGCCGTGAACACCGCCACGTAGACGAACGTCGCCGGCGCCGACAACACCCACGCGTGCGCCCACCGCGTCCACGGCGACACCCGCCCCACCACCGCCTCCGCCGGCCCCCACCAGCGCCCCAGCAACCGCAGCGCGTACCACGCCACCACGAGCACCACACACGAAACGACCATCCCGCCCCCGCACTCACGACCCCGCCCAGCCCCCCGGCCAGACCCCGCCGCCACCCACGACCGCCCCACGAGCACCCCCGGGGCCACCCCTCACCCCATACCCCGACCGGCCCCACCGCAGCCCCGCACCGCCCCCGCCACAGGCCCACCGCGCACCGACACCCGCCCGACGCCGGTAAGGTCGCACGACGTGGGGGAACACTACTTCGCCGAACGGCCCGAGACCGCCAGCCGCACGCGCACCATCGACCTGGTGCTGCCCGACCTGCACCTGCGCCTGGAGACCGACCGCGGCGTCTTCTCACCCGACCGCGTGGACCTGGGCACCCGCATCCTGCTGGAGACCGCCCCCGCACCCCCGCCCACCGGCAACCTCCTGGACGTCGGCTGCGGCTACGGCCCCATCGCCCTCACCATGGCGACCCGCTCGCCGCAGGCGAGCGTGTGGGGCGTGGACGTCAATGCGCGGGCGCTTGATCTGGCGCGACGGAATGCCAACGCCGCTGCCCTTGACAAAGTAAGGTTCGGGCTGGCCGACGAGATCGACCCCGCCCTGCGCTACGACGCGATCTGGTCCAACCCGCCCATCCGCATCGGCAAGCCCGCCCTCCACGAGCTGCTGCTCACCTGGCTCCCCCGCCTCACCCCCCACGGCCACGCCCACCTCGTCGTCCAGAAGCACCTCGGCTCCGACTCCCTGCAGCGGTGGCTGAACGACCAGGGCTTCCCCACCGAGCGGATCGCCTCCCGGTCCGCCTACCGGGTGCTCCACGTCTCCGCCCGCGTCTCCGACCGACCGCAGGAAGGCCCAGCCCAGTGACCGACCCGACCCGCACCCACCAGGGCCCGCGCCGCCAGCTCCGCCCCACCGACGTCAAGCGCCTCAACCGCGACTGGCGGCGCCGCACCCACGGCCGCCTCGACCTGCTGGTCGAATCGGTGACCCAGCCCTTCAACATGGGCTCCATCATCCGCAGCTCCGCGGTCTTCGGCGTGGAACACCTGTGGCTGGCCGGCAACGCCATCGCCCCCGACCACCGCAACGTCGCCAAGACCGCCCTCGGCACCGAGCGCCTAGTCCCCTGGAGCCACGCCGGCACCGCCGCCCAGGCCGCCGCCGCGGTCCGCGAGCGGGGCCTGCGCCTGGTGGCGATCGAGCTGACCGGCGACGCGGTCCCCCTGCACGAGGCGCCCCTGGACGGCGACGTGTGCCTGGCGGTCGGCGGCGAGGACCACGGCTGCTCCCCCGCCCTGCTGGCCGCCGCCGACGCCGTCGCCTACATCCCGCAGATCGGCCGCGTCGGCTCGCTCAACGTCGCCGTCGCGACCGCCGTCGCGCTGGCCGAGGCCCGCCGCCGCGAATGGGCCGGCGAGCCCTGATCCCCCCGCCCTGACCCTTGAGCGCTGATCCCTCAGCGCTGATCCCAGGGCACGGCCCGTCCGGAACACAGGGCGGGCCGTGCCCGGTCAGGCGACGCCCCGCTCCATCAGGACCGCGAACTCCTCCAGCGAGATCTTGCCGTCCCGGTTGGCGTCGGCCGCCACCACCACCTCCACCGCGCGGGTGTCGCTGATCTCCTGCCCCAGCGCCCGCATCAGGCTCTTCAGCTCGCCCGGCGAGATGAACCCGTCCCCATCCACGTCCACCAGCTCGAACGTCGCACGGTACTGCTCCGCATTCGCCATCGGCGGCTTCCTCTCCTCGGTACGGCCACGACGGCACAGGACGGTAGCAGCACCACCACCCGCCTTGACAAAGTAAGGCGAGGCCCGGATCGCCGGACGCCCGCGCAGCGGCCATAATCGGGTGAGTGCCGCGTTCGTACGAATTCCTCGACCACAACGGCCCGATCCCCTTCGCCCACCGCGGCGGGAACGGCCGCCCCGAGAACTCCATGGCCGCCTTCCAGCGCGCCGTCGACCTCGGCTACCGCTACCTGGAGACCGACGTCCACGCCACCGCCGACGGCGTCGTGGTCGCCTTCCACGACCGCACCCTGGACCGCGTCACCGACGGCACCGGCACCATCGCCCAGCTGCCCTACGCCGAGGTCGCCCGCGCCCGCATCGGCGGCACCGAGCCCGTCCCCCGCCTGGAGGACCTGCTCGGCTCCTTCCCCGAGGCGCGCGTCAACATCGACCTGAAGGACGCCCCGGTCATCGGCCCCCTCGCCCGCGCCCTGCACCGCACCCGCGCCTGGAACCGGATCTGCATCACCTCCTTCTCCACCCGCCGCCTGGCCCAGATGCGCGCCCGCCTGCCGCTGTTCACCGACGAGCCGGTGTGCATGGCGCTGGGCCCGCGCGGGGTGGCGGCGCTGCGCGCCCGCTCCTACGGCGGCCCGGCCGCCAAGCTGGTGCGGCTGGCGGCCACCGGCGTCGCCTGCGCGCAGGTCCCGTACAGCCTGGGCCCGATGCCGTTCGTCACCGAGACCTTCGTCGAGCACGCCCACCGGCTCGGACTGCAGGTCCACGCCTGGACCGTCAACGACCCGGTGCACATGGAGCGGCTGCTCGATCTCGGCATCGACGGCATCATGACCGACGAGCTGGTGACCCTGCGCCACGTCATGGCCGCGCGCGGCCTGTGGCCCCGCCCGGTGCCCGCTACCGGCTGACCCCGGACGCGCCGCCGCCCCCGCCCGGCCCGGAGCGGGCAGGCGGGGGCGGCGGCAGCGGATCAGCCGAACGGCAGCGCGGCCGGAGGGGTCGGCTTGCTACCGCTCCACGCCGCCGAGCGGACCGTCTGGTGGTTGATGACGAAGCCGGGCCGCATCCCCGCGTACGGGCCGCCGGGCACGGTCAGCTCCTCCTGCTGCGACAGCAGCGCGCCGGTGCGCTCGTCGAACAGCACCACCGAGCGGGAGCGGTAGGTCCCCTGCCCGGCCTTGGCCGTGCCGGACTCCCCGGTGATCGTGGTGGTGCGCTCGGCGGCGGCCAGCGCGACGCCCCGGCGTCCCAGCGGGTCGGTGGACCGTCCGACGGCCTGCACGCCCGGCTGGGCCGCCAGCGCCCGCATCAGGCCCGCGCGGACCTTGGGCGGCACCGGCGCGCCGCCCAGCAGCGACGCCACCCGCATGATCTTGCTCTCGGCCGTCGCCGGAGCCCCGCCCGGGTCGCCGCCCCGCCCCGGCCCGACGCCCGCCGCCTTCTCCGTCTCCGCCCGGCTCAGGAACCGCTCGGCGAGCGCGGCCGGATCGGTCGGCAGCTTCTGCAGGTCCTCCGCCGACATGTCGCCCAGGAACTTCCCGCCGCCCCCGGGCCGGACGCCCGCCTCCGCGCCCTCCGACCGCCACGCGGTCGCCTTGGCGGTGTAGGTGTGGAAGGCGTCGCCCGACCAGACCCGGAAGCTCGACGGCGACCCGGCCGCGCGCCACGACTCCGCGTCCCGGGCCGACACCGGACGCGCCGGCAGGTCACGGGCGTAGTACGCCTCGCCCATGCCGGACTCGACGCCCCACCACCCGAAGGACTCGCCGTGCGCGCCGATGATGGCGTAGGCCCCGGTCCTGGGGCGCAGCACGTACGCCTGGCCCTGGATCTGGTCGGCGTGCCAGTAGAGCCCGGCGGGCTGCCGCTCGGCCTTCTCGGCCGCCGCCAGCACCGCCGCCTTGCCGTCCAGCGTCAGCGGCCCGGACGGGTCCCCCGGCGCGGCCGGGTTCCCGCCGACGAGCGTGACCGCCACGGCCGCAGCGGCGCCCGCCGCGACCGCGCCGCCCAGCCCCCACCACAACCGCGGCGCGGGACGGGGCACCGCGCGGCGCGGCGGCTCGGCCAGCAGCGCCTTCACCCCGGCGACCTTGCGGGCCAGCTCCTCGGGCGTGGGCGGAACGGGCTCGGCATAGCCGTCGCGGACCATCCGCACCTCATCCATGTTGTTCCTCCAAAGCGAGCATCGGATTGGTCCCGCCCAGCGCCTTGCGCAGCGTGGTTCGGGCACGGTTCAGCCGGGAGCCGACCGTGCCGTAGGAGATCCCCAGCGCCGCCGCGACCTCGTCGTGACCGAGGTCGGCCAGGGCCACCAGCAGCAGCACCTCGCGCTGGCCGCGCGGCAGCGCCGCGATCGCCCCGGCGAGCTCGCCGCGCAGCCCCTGCGCGCTGACCCGCGCGTCGGTCCGGTCGGCGTGCTCCTCGCCGCCGCGGCCGGGCCCCAGCCGGGCCTGGGCCCGCAGGGCGCGGACCTCGGCCCGCCGGTGGCGGCTGACGACCTTGGTCGTGATGCCGTACAGCCAGGTGCGCACGCCCGCGCGTTCGGGGTCGTAGCGCCGGCGTTGCCGGAACGCCTCCAGGAACGTCTGCGAGGCGACGTCGTCGGCGGCGTCCGGCCCGAGCCGCCTGGCCGCGTACCGGTGGATCTCGGCGTAGTAGGCGTCGACGACCTCCTCGAAACGCTCGGCCGGGCGGGGTGGGGGATCCCCTGTCATGTGGTGCCTTTCCATGGCGCGATCGGCGGTCACAGGGGTATCAACCGCACCCCGCCTTCACTTTCCCGCCGAATGCGCGAGCCCCCGGCCCGGACGTGATCGTCCAGGTCAGGGGCTCGATGCCGCGCCGTCGGCGAAGTCGCCGGGGCGACGGGGCTGGCGCGTGATGAGGGGCGTCCGGCGCAGGCCGTCGCGACGTGGTGCCGCGCGGAGGCCGGGTCAGCGGCGGAAGCCGGGCGGGTGAGGCGGGCCCGGTGGGCGGTACTCGGCGGCGATCCGCAGCGGCGCGGCGTTCGGCTGCTCCGGCGAAGGCGAGGGTGAGGGTGAGGGTGAGGGCGAGGTGGACGGCCGGCCGGTCTGGGTGAGGTCGAGCCGTCCCTCGCGCACCTGCTCCAGCAACTCCAGGTCCTCGGCCGACACCAGGGCGGCGATCACCTTGCCGCGCCGCGTCAGCGCCACGCGCTCCCCGGCGTAGGCGACCCGGTTCACCAGGTCGGCCCGCACGGGGGCATCGGCGGCACCGCGTCCGACATCAAGATCCAGGCCGAGCAGTCGTTGTACCTGAAGCGGACTTTGGCCGAGCGCACCGCCTTCCACACCGGGCAGCCGCTGGAGCGGATCGAGGCCGACTCCGACCGGGACCGGTGGTTCACCGCCGAGCAGGCCCGCGAGTACGGGTTCGTCGACCACGTCATCGACAGCACCGACCGAGTGGGGACGTGACGGTGCGCGGCGCGGGCGGCGTTCGCTGACGGTTTCGCGCGGACGGCCCGGACGGCGGGAAAGTGCAGGGTTGGAACGGCCCCCGAGAGGGAATCTTGTGACGGTATCCAGCGTTGGTCAGAACAAGACCGGCAAGCCGTCTGGGAGGCACGTGACGATGGCCGAGCGCGCACTTCGCGGCACCCGACTCGGAGCGACGAGCTACGAGAACGATCGCAACACCGATCTGGCCCCGCGCCAAGAGGTGGACTACACCTGCACCAAGGGCCACCGGTTCACCGTGACGCTCGCGGCCGAGGCCGAGGTGCCGATGACCTGGGAATGCCGCAGCTGCGGCGCCACCGCCCTGCGGGTGGACGGCGAGCTGCCCCAAGCCAAGAAGGGGAAGCCGCCGCGGACCCACTGGGACATGCTCATGGAGCGCCGGACCGTCGAGGATCTGGAGGAGGTCCTCGCCGAACGTCTGGAGATCCTGCGCGCCGGGCGCAGGAGGAGCGCCTGAGCACGACCTGAGCCCCGGAAACGGGCCCGGACCGTCGACAATGACGGTCCGGGCCCGTTCGCTTTGCCAGGGCCTGCTCAGGGCTCGCTCAGAGCCTCGTCAGGGCTTGTCGGGTTCGTCGTGCAGGACCTCGCCCCGCACGACGGGGCCGCGCGGCGCGCCGGAGCCGGGGCGCTCGGGGGCGCGGCCGAAGGGGTCCACCCCGGGCGGGAAGATCATCGGCCCCATGGCGGGGCCGGTGGCGGCCTTGACGCGGCGGGCGGCGTAGGCCAGCAGCGTCCGGCGCACCAGCGGCCGGGTGAGCGGCAGCACGAACAGGAAGCCGAACAGGTCGCTGACGAAGCCGGGCGTCAGCAGCAGCACGCCGCCGACCAGCACCAGCGCGGCGTCGGCCAGCTCGCGGTCGGGCATCTCGCCGCGGCCGAAGGTGGCCTGGAGGCCGCGCCAGGCGCGGCGGCCCTCGCGGCGGACGATCCAGCCGCCCAGCAGGCTCTCGGCCAGCAGCAGCCCGACCGTGGGCCAGCCGCCGATCACCTGCCCCACCTGGATGATCACGTAGATCTCCAGGATCGGCATCAGCAGGAACGCCAGGACCATCACCAGCGGCAGCATGGCTCCATCTTCGGGTCGGCGGGAGGGTCGTCACCTGTGACAACGCCGGACCCCGGCCATTCGTTTCCCGGTCCGCGGGCGGACCGGGCGGGGGTTCTCAGTGGCGGCGATCAGTGGCGGCGGTCAGCGGCCGCCGCGCAGCCGGGCCAGCCGCGACAGCCGGTCGGCCGTGCCCCACCGCGTCACCCGCACCATCGCCTCGGCGACGATGTCGCGGCTCATCTTGCTGGTGCCGTGCACGCGCTCCACGAAGGTGATCGGAACCTCGACCACGCGCAGGCCCTGCTGGAGGGCGCGGCGTGCCAGGTCGATCTGGAAGCAGTAGCCGCGCGAGTCGACGCCGTCCAGCCCGATCTTCTCCAGGGTCGCGGCGCGGAAGGCGCGGTAGCCGCCGGTGGCGTCGCGCAGCGGCATGCCCAGCATGAGCTTGACGTACAGGTTGCCGCCGCGGGAGATGAGCTGGCGCTGCACCGGCCAGTTCTCGACCTTGCCGCCGGGGATGTAGCGGGCGCCCAGCACCAGGTCGGCGTCCTGCAGGGCGGTCAGCAGCCGGGGCAGTTCCTCGGGCTGGTGGGAGCCGTCGGCGTCCATCTCGACCATGACGTCGTAGCCCTGCTCGCCCGCCCAGCGGAAACCGGCGATGTAGGCGCCGCCCAGGCCGTCCTTGGTGGTGCGGTGCAGCACCCGGACCTGGGGGTCGGCGTCGGCCAGGGCGTCGGCGAGGTCGCCGGTGCCGTCGGGGCTGTTGTCGTCGACCACCAGCACGTCCACCGACGGCACGGCCTTGCGCACCCGGCCGACGATGGCCTCGATGTTCTCCCGCTCGTTGTACGTCGGGATGATCACGAGCACCCGCCCGAGGCCGGCTGGGATGTCCATCGGTGTCATTTCCCCTCGTTGTTCCTGTTCCGCAGTCCGGCCGCCGCGACCGCCCCCGCGGCCAGCGCGGCCAGCGCCCACTCCGGCGCCGCGCCCAGCCGGTCGGAGAGCGTGCGCGCGGTGCGCGCCGGCACCCGCGCCACCTGGACGTCGGGGACGAACTCCCGCGACCGGTCGAGCACGCGGCCGTCGGGCGCGATGACCGCGCTGATCCCGCTCGTGGCGGCCACCAAGATCGTACGGCCATGTTCGACGGCCCGCAGCCGGGACATCGCGATCTGCTGGGGCGGCAGGCTGGTCTTGCCGTAGGTGGCGTTGTTGGTCTGCACGACCATGATGTTCCCCGCCGCGACGTCGCGTACTTCCTTGTCGTAGGCGACCTCGAAGCAGATGACGTCCCCGATGGCGACCGGGCCCAGCTTCATGACGCCCGAGCGGTCGCCCTTGGCGAAGTCGCGCGGGATGCGCTCGAAGCGGGTGATCAGCTTGGTGAGCACGTCGCGGAAGGGCAGGTACTCGCCGAACGGGACCGGGTGGCGCTTGACGTAGTAGTCGCCGGGGCCGGTGGCGGGGTCCCAGACGATGCCGCGGTTCTCGACCTTGCGGCCGTCGGGGGTGTCGACCAGCGCGCCGACCAGGACGGGCACGCCGATCTCGCGGACGGCGCCGTCGATGGCCTCGCGGGCGTCGGGCTCGGTGTAGGGGTCGAGGTCGCTGGCGTTCTCGGGCCACACCACCAGTTCGGGGCGGGCGACCTTGCCCTCGCGGACCATGGCGGCCAGCTCGCGGGTGCGCTGGACGTGGTTGTTCAGCACGGCGCGGCGCTGGCCGAGGAAGTCCAGGCCGAGGCGCGGCACGTTGCCCTGGATGACCGCGACGGTGACGGGCTTGCCCGCGGTCGGCGTCGGTATCAGCAGCCCGCCGCCGACGATCGCGGCGACGGCGGCCAGGCCCGCGACCGCGTGCAGGACGGGGGCGCGCCGCCCGGAGCCGTCGGCGGGGGCGGTGCGGGCGCGCCACAGGGCGAGGGCGGCGTAGGCGAGCAGGCCGCCGAGCAGCGCGGTCAGGAAGGTGACCAGCGGCGCGCCGCCCCAGGAGGCGTAGGGGGTGAGGGGGGTGGCGGTCTGGCTGAAGGCCAGCCGCGCCCAGGGGAAGCCGCCGAACGGCTGGCGGCCGCGCAGCGCCTCCTCGGCGACCCACAGCGCGGCGGTCCACACCGGCCAGGCGGGCAGCCGGGAGGCCAGCGCGATCCCGGCGCCCATCGGCACGAAGTACAGCGCCTGGACGAGGCTGAGCAGGATCCACGCGTCCGGGCCGATCTTGACGATGCCGGTGAGGACCGGCAGGAAGAACGCCGCGCCCGCCACGAAGCCGAACCAGGCGCCGGTGCGCGCGCGGGTGCCGCGCAGGGCGAGGGTGAGCACCGCCACGCCGACCGGGGCCAGCGGGGTCAGGTCCACCGGCGGGAACGCCGCCCACATGATCAGTCCGGCGGCGATCGCGGCGCCCAGCCGCGCCCAGCCGTCGCGGCCGGTGCGCCGCAGCCCGGCCAGCGGGCCCCGGCGGGCGGCGTCGGCCGCGCCGGGAGGCGGCTCTGCGGCCGACTGCCGGTCCGGAAGGGTCTCCTGCGCCACCGCGGCTCCTTGTCCGATGCTCGTCTGGCGCAGACGCTACCGCCCCGGCGGACCTTGCACGACCTGCGCCGGGATCACGATCGGGAGGCGGGGGCGGTGGCGGCGGGGGTGGCGGCGGGTGTGCCGGGCACGGTGGTGGACACGGAGAAGGGCCCGTGACATCCATCGGGCCGGAGTCGTCCCACAGGCGGTGGGAGCGGGGCTCCGTTTTCTACTGGATGTCCGGGCCCTTTCCCGGGTCCAACCCCCCGCCCGATCGGGCGGCTCCACCCTGACGCGGCGGCGGGGCACCACGTCTGGCTCGGACGGGCGGCGTGCGCGGGGCGCACGGGGTGCCGTCCTGGCGCGGTGTCCGGCGGCGTGCTGAGCGGCCGATCGGTGAGTCCCGTGCTGGACTGCAGCAAAACTACCCACTTCCGCAGCCTTGTCAACCGCCGCGTGCCCTGCGAGGACCCGTTGTTTGGGCTGCTCAACCTCATGATCACGGCGTTCGCGGAATTCCCGCCGGTCACCGGGGGCACACCGGTCACACCGGACTTTCCGGGACGACCACGGTGCCGGTGGCGGTGACCGCCACGATCGGTTCGGGCAGCGCCTCGGCGGCGCTCTCCCCTTTGTCCGGGCGGCCCCGGCAGACCACGCGCGCCTCGAACTCCAGGGTGCGGCTGCGGCGGCCCACCCGGGTGACGGTGGCGGTGGCCTCCAGCACGTCCCCGGCGCGGACGGGGGCGCGGAACTGCACGTCGGAGTAGGAGGCGAACAGGCCCTCGTCGCCGTCGCAGCGGACGCACGCCTCGGTGGCCACGTCGCCGAACAGGCCGAGCACGTAGGCGCCGTCCACCAGGTTCCCGGCGTAGTGGGCGTGGGCGTAGGGCACGTAGCGGCGGTGGGTGACCTGGAGGCCCTGGCGCGGGTCGTCGCTCACGGTGCGGTGTCTCCTTCGGCGGGGTCGTCGGGCTGGGCGTCGGTGCGGGTGGCGTTGTGGGCGTCGTCGGGGGTGGCGGTGGGGCCGTCGGCGGGGTCGGGGGCCAGGGCGTCGGCGGGCAGCAGCGCGTGCACCAGGTAGGAGGCGACCTCGGCGGGGGTGGTGCCCTTGCCGAAGATGCGGTCCACGCCCAGGTCCTCGGGGGCGACGGTGTCGAAGCGGGGGCCGCCGACCACCAGCAGGGGGCGGCCCATCCCGGCGGCGACGGCGGTGGGGTACTCGGCGTGGAAGGCGGCGGCCATCTGCTTGGTGTTGTGCAGGTGGGCGTTCTTCTGGGTGACCACCTGGGAGACCAGGACCGCGTCGGCGTCGGCGGCCTTGGCGCGCTCGACCAGCTCGGCGACGGTGACCTGGGCGCCCATGTTGACCACCTCGATCTCGCCGTAGTACTCCAGGCCCTTCTCCCCCGCGAAGCCCTTGACGTTGAGGATGGCGTCGATGCCGACGGTGTGGGCGTCGGTGCCGATGCACGCGCCGACGATCACCAGGCGGCGGCCCAGGGCGCGGCGGATGGCGCGGTTGACCTCGGGGGCGGCCAGCAGCGGGTACTCGCGCTCGGGCGGGGCGGGGATGGAGGCGTAGTCGATCAGGTGGCCGACGCGGCCGTAGACGATGAAGAAGGTGAAGTCGGGGCCCATCGGCTTGGCGTGCACGACGCTGGCGGGCTCCAGGCCCATCTTGGCGGCGAGCTGGAGCGCGGCGGCCTCGGCGCGCTTTCCGGCGGGCACCGGCAGGCTGAACGACATCTGCACCATGCCGTCGCCGGTGGTGTCGCCGTAGGGGCGGATGACCTGCCGGGTGTCGGCGGGCTCGGCCGGCGCCTCGGTGTTGCCCAGAGGGCTTTCGACGGTCACGCGGGCACCTCCTGCTCGGCGTGGGCGCCGGGTCGGGCGCCGTGCGGGTCCTCGGCGTCGAGGATCTCGATGGCGGGATTGAGGTACCCGGGGGCGCGCTCGACCACGCCGTCCAGGCCCTTGCCGCCGTCGGCGGGGCGGCGGGTGACGCCGAAGGTGCCCTCGGCGATGGCGGTGAGCATGCCGTCCCCGGCGACCTTGTCCAGCAGCTCGACGGTCTCGCCCAGCACCTGGCGGGCGCGCTGGGCGACGAACCCGTCGGGGCGGGGCACGAAGTCGTCGGCCAGGCCGCCGCAGGCGTCGCGGACGTAGCGCACGTTCTCCAGCGCCAGGTCGCGGTCCGACAACCAGGGGGTGTGGATGCCCTCGGTCATCATCCCGATCAGGATGATCGACTGGCCGGTCATCACCCCGGCCAGGTTGAAGAAGGCGTCCAGCAGGTACCCGGCGAAGATGTTGCCGGTCATGTGCTTGGTGGGCGGCATGTACTTCAGCGGCGCGTCGGGGAACAGCTCGCGCACCAGCTGGGCGTGGGCGAGCTCCAGCCGGAACGACTGCGGGACGGCCGGGTTGATCTCGAAGGCGTGGCCGAGGCCGAGCTGGGCGTCGGTGAGGCCCGCCTCGTGGCCGAAGCGCTCGTTGAGCAGCTGGCTGGCGACGACGGTGTGGGCGGCGTCCACGGCGTCGGCGGTGGTGAGGTAGTTGTCCTCGCCGGTGTTGATGACGATGCCGGCGCGGGCGTGGATCTGGCGGGAGAAGCGCTGGTCGACGAAGGTGCGGCGGGGGTTGATGTCGCGGAAGATGATGCCGTACATGCAGTCGTTGAGCATCATGTCCAGGCGTTCCAGCCCGGCCAGGGTGGCGATCTCGGGCATGCACAGGCCCGAGGCGTAGTTGGTGAGCCGCACGTAGCGGCCGAGCTCGCGCGAGACGTCGTCGAGCGCGGCGCGCATCAGCCGGAAGTTGTCCTGGGTGGCGTAGGTGCCGGCGTAGCCCTCGCGGGTGGGGCCCTCGGGGACGAAGTCCAGCAGCGACTGGCCGGTGGAGCGGATCACCGCGACGACGTCGGCGCCCTCGCGGGCGGCGGCCTGGGCCTGGGGGATGTCCTCGTAGATGTCGCCGGTCGCCACGATGAGGTAGATCCACGGCTGGGCGGGGTCGCCGGTGTCGCGCAGCATGCGGTCGCGTTCGGCGCGGCGGCGGTCGATGCGGGTGATGCCCGAGCGGGCGGCCTTGCGGGCGGCGTCGGTGGCGGTGGCGGCGTCGGAGCCGGCCGGGAGGCGGAACTTCACCCGGCCCCGGGCGGCCTCGCGGGCGAGGTGGGCCAGGGAGCCGTAGGGGCCGCGCGCCAGGGCGTCCCAGACCGGCAGGGCGACGCCGTGCTCCAGGCCGACCTGGTCGCGGACGGCGTCGGCCAGGTGGTTGGCCCACGGGCGGCCCTCGCCGTCGGCGCCCGACAGCCCGGCCAGGCGCAGCAGGGCGCGTTCCACCGACACGGTGGTGTGGGTCCGGGCCATCTCGATGATCGGCTCGGCGGCGCGGGCGGCCAGCCGCCGGGCCGTGCGCACCACCTCGGGATCGAGATCGAGCTTGCGCTGCGGCGCCATCGCCGCCTCCCCTCGGGTCCGGCATTGCTGCCAGCGGCCTGTTTTCGCGCAATCTTCCGCGCCGAAACCGCGTATACGCGAGATCTTCCATCATCAGCACGTCCCGACACAAGAACCTCTTTGATCCGAGGTCGGGAACGGGGTGTTGGACGGGACGTCCGGCGGTGAACAGGACGTTCGTCTTTTCCCGGGCGTAAACGTGTTCGCGCTGGACACCATCGGCCACGCGGGGCCCTCCCGTCCAGGGCGCGGGCGGCCTACCGTCGCGGGCACGGATTGATGAAAGGCAACGTTCATGAATGCCGTTCCGCTCCCGCCCGGCCGCCGGGCCGTGCTGCGCGCGACGGGCCTGCTGGCCGCCGTCCCGCTGCTCCCCGCCCTCCCTGAATCCCCCGCCTCCGCCGCCCCCCGTCCCGACGGCGACGTGCGCGCCGTGCAGGACGCGCTGGCGCTGCTGACCCGCGACGCGATGAGCGGGCTGGCGGTGTTCGTCGCCCCCGGGCCCGACCCGTTCTCCCGCCAGCAGGGCACGCCGCGCCGCGAGCCCGGCGCGATCGAGGCGCGCGTCCCCGACTTCCTCATCGACGCCCTGGACCGCTATCTCCCCTTCCCCGACCTGCTGGCGGTCCCCCTCACCCGGGCGCTGGCGCACGACACCGGCCGCCTGGGGCTGCCCGCCGCGCCCGGCCGCCCCGCCCCCGCCGAACGCCGCGTCGACCAGGGGCTGCGGCGGCTGCTGGACGGTGAGGCCACGATCCCGCTGGCGGGCGTGGTAGCGCTGCTGCTGAACTTGCAGGCCGTGCGCGTCGACCCCGCGTCGTTGTTCGGCCCGTTCGCCGCGCCGTTCGCGCGGCTCACCTACGCGCGCAAGGCGCGCGTGTTCGAGTTGCTGGAAGGCCCCGACCCCGCCCTCGTCGAGATGCTGGACGGGCGGCTGCCCGAACCGCTGCGCGGCACCGTGTCGGGGCTGCTGCGGTTCCTGGGCGGCACGCTGCTGGAGCTGTCCGCGCTGGGCGCCTACTCCGAATGGGCGGTGTTCGACCCCGCCACCAAGAGGCTCAAGGGCCGCCCCGTCGGCTGGCAGGTGTCGGGCTACTCCCCCTCCGTCGACGGCTGGGACGAGTACCGGGGCTACTACCAGGGACGGAAGAAGGTGACCGGCTGATGCGCGACGTCATCGTGGTCGGCGCGGGCGGCGGCGGCCCGGTGGTCGCCAAGGAGCTGGCCGCGCGCGGCCTGGACGTGCTGCTGCTGGAAGGCGGCGCGCACCACACCGACCCCCGCGCGTCCTGGACGCACTTCGAGAACGACGCCAACAACCCGCTGACCGGGTTCCTGCGCTTCGGCCCCGCCGACCGCCGCAAGCCCGCCTGGTTGCGCGAGGAGCCGCAGAACTCCTTCATCCTCCAGGTCGCGGGCGTCGGCGGCACCACCCAGCACTACTACGGCAACTCCCCGCGCGCCTTCCGGGGCGTGTTCGCCGGATACGAGGGCCCCGACCGCGACGCCTACGACCGCGCGCACGCCTTCCCCTTCCGCTACGAGGAGCTGATCCCCTACTACGAGTGGGTCGAGGCGACGCTGCCGGTGCAGACCGCCGCCATGGGCACCAAGGAGACGGTGTTCTTCCGGGGCGCCGAACGCCTCGGCATCCCGGTGCAGACCACCAAGGACACCCTGCGCGCCTCCTACCGCCCCCAGGAGAACGCCATCCTCCAGCCCGGCGGTACCGCCGGGCGCACCACCGACCCCGCGCGGCTGATTTACCCGCAGGCGACCGGCTGCACCTACTGCGGGTTCTGCCTCCAGGGCTGCATGGAGCCGGTCCGCGCCCCGCGCAACCAGTACGCCAAGCGCTCCACCGACAACAGCTACGTCCCCATGGCGATGACGGCCTCGGCGTGGGCGCGCGGCGGCCGGGACGTCACGCTGCTGCCCGACTCGTTCGTGGTGAAGGTGCACACCGAGCGGCGCGGCGGCGAGAGCGTCGCCACCGGCGTCACCTGGCGCACCGGCGCGACCGGCGAGCGCCACCGCGAGGACGCCCGCGTGGTGGTGCTGGCGGGCGGCGCGACCGAGACGCCCCGGCTGTGGCTCAACAGCGGCCTGCCCAACCCCAACGGCTGGGTCGGACGCGGCTACACCGACCACTTCCTGGACGGCGTCACCGGCCTGTTCGACGAGGAGACCGGCTCGTCCAAGGGCCCCAGCTCGGCCGCGCGCTGCGACTTCCCCGGGCACGGCGCGCTGGAGCAGCTCGGCGTCGGCCCCGCCATCCAGGCGTACCAGATGGCGCTGTCGGGCAGCGGCGTGCGCGGCCGCTACACCAACGGGCGCGGCATGACCGGCCCCTGGGACGGCCGCGCCGGGCGCGTGATCGGCCCAGAGCTGAAGGACGCCCTGCTCAACGGCGTCGACCGGCTGCTGAACATCCTGATCCTGACCGACGACGACGTGCAGGCCCGCAACCGCGTGTCGTTGTCGGTGCTGCCGCCCGACGCGCACGGGGCCGCGCCCAAGGTGTCGCTGGACGGCCGCACCCGCACCCGCCGCACCGCCGCCAACCGCGAGTTCCTCGCCCGGCGCGCCACCGAGCTGCTGCGACGCGCGGGCGCGCGTAAGGTGTACCGGCTGGACTGGGCGCCGCTGCTGCTGCACGTCCACTCCTCCATGCGGATGGGGCGCTCGGCGGCCGACTCGGTGCTGACCGCCGACGCCGAGAGCCGCTGGGTGCGCAAGCTGTACGTGGCCGACAACTCGGCGCTGGCCAACTCGCTGGGCGGCCCCAACCCGACCCTCACCACCCAGGCGCTGGCCACCCGCACCGCCGAGAAGATCTTCACCCGGCACTTCGGCGGCCGCGCCTGGGTGGGCGCGGAGGCGCCGGTGGCGTCCACCGACCCGCGGGTGACGCACGCCCTGTGAGACGGGCGCATCCGGCGTCCCCGTGATCCGGCAAAACCCTCCTCTCGCACGGTTGGTGATTCTATAATCACCCTCAGTAGCGGATCATGTGGTGGTCCGCGCCGTGCCCGGCTCCGGAAAAGAGGGTCATGCCTGTCTACCTGCTCGCCGCGGCCTGCGCGATCGGCGTCGTGCTCATCGCCGCCCGGCTGGTCAAGCGCGGGACCGAGGACGCCGCCCCGGACGGGCCCACCACCGGGCACACCGGCGCGATGATCTCGGCGCTGTTCCTGCTGGCGTTCGCGGTGGCGATCGTGGTGCCGTGGACCTCGGCCGACTCCGCCCGCCTCAACACCTACGCCGAGGGCCAGGCGGTCGTGGAGGCCGCCTGGACGGCCGAGCGGCTGCCCACCCCCCTGCGCGCGCCCCTCCAGGACGGGCTGAGCGACTACGCCCGCTTCGTGCGCGACTCCGAATGGCGCATGATGGCCGACGGCAAGCTCAGCCCCGACGGCTGGACGCGCCTGGAACGGCTGCGCCGCGCCGCGCTGGCACTGCCCGCCGGGGAGGACGAGGAGAAGGACGCCCGCAGCGCGATGCTGGACCAGATCGCCCAGATCTCCACCGCCCGCCACCAGCGCGCCATGGACGCCAAGACCACTCCCCCCGCCGGGCTGCTGGTCATCACCCTGCTCACCGGCCTGCTGGTGATCCTGCTGCCGTTCCTGTCGGGCGCGCGGCCGCGCGGCATGGCGCTGGTGCCGCTGGCGCTGATGGCCGGGCTGCTGGGCGTCGGCGTCTACCTGTGCCTGGACATCATGCACGTGTTCACCGGCGCGCTGGCCGTGGAGCCGGACGCCTTCACCAGCGTGCTGGCGGAGATGCGGCGCATCTCCTCGGGAGGCTGACGTGCGCCGCGTCCTCGTGCTGGCCGCCACGCTCACCGGTGGCCTGGTGCTGATGCCGATGCCGCAGGCCGCCGCCGACGTCGAGGTGTGCGTCAACGTCGGCGGCGTGGTGCACGTGGGCGTCGGGATCGGCACCGTCGCCTGCGGCTGCCCCGAGCCGGAGCCGATCCCCCCGCCCGATCCGGCACCGCCGCCCAAGCCCGCCCCACCCAAACCGGCACCTCCCAAACCGGCACCGCCCAAGCCGGTGCCGCCGCCCGAGCCCGCGCCCCCGAAACCGGCCCCTCCGAAACCGGCGCCGCCGCCCGAACCGGCCCCGCTCAAGCCTCCGCCGCCCGAGGCCGCGCCGCCGCCGGTCAAGCCGCCCCCGCCGCGCCCCGAGCCGCGGCCCGTGGCTCCCGCCGCGGCTCCTGCGGCCCCGCGTCCGGTGGCGTCGCGCCCGCAGCGGGTCGAGCCGCCGCGCGCGAAGCCGCCCGCGCCGCGTCCCCAGGTGAAGGCGGAGCCGCGCCCGCGGCGGCGACCGGCGGCGATCGTGTCGCCCCGGCGTCAGAACCCGCTCAGCTCACCGCTGGTGATGGTGGTGCTCGCGGTGGTCATCAGCGCCGGGACCGCCATCGCCTTCGCCCGCTGACCCGCCCGCTGAACGGGTCGGGCCTTACCTGCCGGTGAAGGCGTCGATGGCGGAGAGCTTCCAGCGGCCGTCGCGGCGCACCGCGTCCACCGCCAGCATGGTGGGCGCGGACGCGTCGCGCCCGTCGGTGGCGCGGGTGTTGTGCTGGTCGGCGAACAGCAGCAGGCGGGCGCGGTCGCCGGTCAGCAGCGTCACCGCGCCGTCGGTGACGGTCGTGGTGAGCACCAGCCGCTGGGCGGGGCCCTCCTTGCGCACCCCGGCGAACATGGTGGCGTGCTGCCCGACCGCCGGGCCGGTCAGCGCGGCGCGGGCGGCGGCCTCGGACTTGGCGGGGTCGGCGTAGGTGTAGGAGAACGCGCCGTTCACCGCCTCGGTGACGGCGCCCTTGACCTCGCTGGTGCGGGCGTTGTCGGTGAGGGCGGTGTTGCGGACGACGGGGCCGTCGCCCAGCGCGGCGGCCTGCTGGTGCGACCACAGGCCCGCGCCGCCCAGCAGCACCGTCACCGCGGCGAGCACGACGGGACGGCGCGCATGCTTCGCCGCCCGGCGCGCGGTGTCCTCAAGCCTCTTCACGGGTCGTCCTTTCGGGCGCTGGTCAGTCACCGGAGACGCCCACGGCGGCCGGGCCCAGCGCGTGCACCTTCCAGCCCGCCGGGGTGCGGGTCAGCTTGGCGATCAGGCGGCTCTGCTTGGCGGCGGGCTCGCCGCCGGGCGGGGTGACGGTGATCCGCACCGCCGCGATGACCGAGGCGCGTCCGGCACGGTCGTCGAGTTCGGCGACGCCCGCCTCCAGGACGCGGGCGCCGGTGACGGTCTTGGCCTTGCGCACCTGCTCCTCGAAGCGGGCGCGGTCGCGGACGAGCTGGTCGTGGAGTTCGCCGGTGGAGGAGTCCAGCCAGGTGCGCAGGCCCGCCGCGATGTCGCGGTGGTCGAGGGTGCTGAGGTTCTGGACGGCCTGGACGCCGCTCTGCAGGACCTCCTCGCGCTCCTGGGAGTAGTGCCGTCCCTCGTCGTGCGCGGCCGCGTACCAGGACCAGCCCGACCAGGCCGCCCAGCACGCCGCCAGCAGCGCGAGCACCGCCGCGACGGTGGGGAGGGGGTCGGCGCGGCGGGCGGGGCGAGGGCTGGCGCTGCGTTCTTCGGTGTCTTCCTTGCTCGGCTCGGCTTTGGCCGGCGTTTCCTGTTCGTCGGTCGTGGTGTCCGCCACCGGTGGCACCTCCTTGTGCGGGGTCGGGCGGTCAGCTCGACCGGATGTCGGTGATGCGCCAGCGGCCGTCCAGCAGGCGGGCGGTCACGGTGAGCTGGGCGGCGGCGGGCGTTCCGGCGGGGCGGCCCGCGCGGGTGGCGGTCTGGTCGAGGAACACCAGCAGCGTCGCGGCGTCGCCGGTCAGGCGGGTGGCGCCGATCCGCACGACGCGGCTGGTCAGGGCGATCTGCTGGGTGGGGGCCTGCTGCCGCACCTGGCCGAACAGCTGCCGGTACTGGCTCGCGGCGCGGCCGGTGAGGACCTCGGCGGCGGCGCGTTCGGTGGCGGCGGTGTCGCCGGGGGTGTAGGTGAACACCCGGCCGACGGCGGTGGCGACGTCGCCGGTGACCTTGGTGGTGGCCGGGGCGTCCAGCAGCGCGCGGTCGGCGGCCGGGGAGGCGTGGCGGGCCTGCCCCTCGGTGTACTGGAGCGCGCCTCCGGCGGCGACCAGCACCAGCGCGACCAGCAGTGGCCTTGCCAGCGCGCGCAGCCGGGCCAGGCGGCGGGGACGCGCGGCGGCGCGGTCCTCGGCCTTGTTCCGGGCGTTCCCGGCGTCGGTCGCGGGGGCCTGTTCGGTGATGCTCACGTGGGTCCTCTCCCCCGGGGTGTCAGCGGGCTCCGGCCGGGATCGCGGTGAGCGACTTGAGCCGCCACCCGGCCGGGGTGCGGGTGAGCCCGGCCTCGTAGCGCTTGCGCTGCAGGACGGGGGCGCCGCCGGGCGGGGTCAGGCGGATCTGCACCGAGGCGATCAGGCGGGCCTCCCCGGCGCGGGTGTCCAGGGCGGTGAGGGCGGCGGCCACCACGGTCCCGGTGGCGGCGGTGCGGGCCCTGGTGATCTTCTGGCGGCTCTGCGGGGCGTCGCGGGCGAGCTGGTCGCGCAGCGGGCCGGTGGCGGCGTCCTGCCAGGCGCGCAGGCCCGTCTCGACGCGGCCGGGGTCCATGGTGTTGAGCGCGGCGACCTGGTTGCGGCCGGTGCGCAGCACCAGGTCGCGTTCGCGGCCGGGGTCGCGGTCGGGATCGCCGGTCTCGCTCCACAGGCCCCAGCCGGACCAGCCGCAGTACACGGCGGCGGCCAGGACCAGGGCCCAGCCGATCAGGCCCCAGCCCGCCAGCAGGGTGCGGCGGCCGGGCCGCGGGTCCGCGGGGACGGGGGTGCGCTCGGTGGGCTTGGTGGTCTCGGTGGTCACGGGCGGGTTCCTCCCAGGCCGAGCAGGTCCGCCATGGTGGACGACGGGGTGGACGACGGGGTGGACGACGGGGTGGACGACGGGGTGGACGACGGGGTGGACGACGGGGTGGACGACGGGGTGGACGAC
>NZ_BCRO01000007.1 GCF_001552635.1 Actinomadura hibisca NBRC 15177
TGGACGACGGGGTGGACGACGGGGTGGACGACGGGGTGGACGACGGGGTGGACGACGGGGTGGACGACGGGGTGGACGACGGGGTGGACGAGGAGGACGGGCCGGGCAGGGCGGGCAGGCCCAGCGCGCCGGGCAGTGCGGCGTCGCCGCCGGTGGGCGCGCCCAGCGAGCCGGGGCGGGCCGGGGGTTTGACGGGGCCGCCGGTGGGGGCGTTGGCCGCGCCGCGCACGTTGACGCCGCTGCTCGCGGGCATGGCGCAGCGGGCGGCGGTGTTGAGGGCGGGCGCGGGGCCGGTGTCCAGGCCGGCGCGGTAGGGGGTGCCCTCGTAGCCGCGCGTGCAGGGCAGCGGGTTGAAGAAGGTGGTGACCATGCCGAACTGGAGCCGCCCGTCGCGGATCATGGAGGTGCCGGCGGAGACGGCGGCGGGCACCTTGACCAGCAGCTCCTCCAGGCCGTTCACGCGGGTGACCAGGACGTCGGAGGTGGTGAGCAGGTTGGCCAGCAGCACCCCCAGGTGGGGGTCCAGGTCGCGGACCAGCCCGGCGACCTCGCCGGACGCGCCGGGCGCGGCGGCGATGAGGCGGCGCAGGTCGGGGTCGGAGGTGCGCAGCTGCCCGGCGAGCAGGCGGGCGCTGCGGCCGAACGACTTCAGCGCGTCGGCCTGCTCGTTCTGGGTGCGCAGCACGGTCTGGCCGTCCTGGATGAGGCGGCTGGTGGGTTCGATGTGCTCGTGGGCGGCGCGGGTGAAGGAGCGGCCGCTGTCCAGCAGCACGCCGAGGTTGGGGCCCTGCCCGGCGAAGGCGGTGCCGAACTCGTCGACGACGGTGCGCAGCGCGTCCAGCGGCACGGACGCGGCCAGGTCGTTGACGCTGGTCAGCAGGTCGGTGACGGGCGCGGGGGTCTGGGTGGCCGAGCGCGGGATGACGGTCCCGGCGGCCAGGTAGGGGCCGGTGGCGGTGGCGGGGCGCAGGTCGAGGAACTGCTCGCCGACCGCCGACCGGTTGGCGACCACCGCCCGGGTGTCGCGGGGGATCTTGGGTGAGTCGTGGTCGATGCGGAGTTCGGCGACCACGCCGTCGTCGGTCAGGTGCAGGGTGCCGACGCGGCCGACCGAGGTGCCGCGGTAGGTGACGTCGGCGTTGGTGGTCAGTCCCCCGGCCTGCGCGAGGTCGACCTTGACGACGTAGTAGCCGCCGAGGCCGACGAAGCGGCCGAGGTCGGCGTGGTTGAGGGCGATGTAGCCGATCGCGAGCACGCCGATGATGGCGAACGCGATGTTCTTGAGGCGGGTGCCGAGGGTGAGCATCAGGTCCCCTCCCCCGCCGGTCCGGCGTCGCCGGTGGAGGGCAGTGGCAGCGGCGGGGCCGACTGCTGGGTCGCGGGTGTCTTGGCGGGCGTTTTCGCTGGTGGTCCGGTGGTGGGCGGTGGGGTGATGGGCGGGATCACCTCGATGCCGGGGACGGCGGTGGTCCGCAGGTAGACGTTGAGGTAGTCGCCCTTGATGGCGGGCAGCACCGCGTCGGTGAAGGGGAAGGTGACCAGGGCCTGGAGGGAGCGGGGCAGGTCGCGTCCGGCGTCGGCGAGCTTGCGCAGGACGGGTTCCAGCGCGTGCAGGTCGGCGACCATGTCGGCGCGGCTCTGCTCGACGGTGCGGACCGCCACCTTCGACAGCGCGTCCAGGGAGGTCAGCATCCGCACCAGCGCGCCGCGCTGCTCCTCCAGGGTCTTGAGGCCGGGCGCGAGGTCGTCGAGGACGGTGGCGATCTGCTCCCTGCGGCCGCGCAGGGTGGCCGACAGGCGGTTGAGGCCGTCGAGGGCGTCGGTGATGCCCTTCTTGTTGGCGTCCAGGCTGCCGGTGAGGGTGGCCAGGCGTTCCAGCAGGGAGCGGATCTGGGGTTCGTTGCCGCGCAGGGCGTTGTTGAGCTCGGTGGTGATGGTGCGGAGCTGGGCGATGCCGCCGCCGTTGAGCAGCAGCGACAGCGCGCCGAGCACCTCCTCGACCTCGGGGTTGCGGTTGGTGCGCTCCTGGGGGATGCGCGCGCCGTCGCCGAGGGACGCGGCGGCGGTGGTCGCGGTGGCGGTGCCGGGCGGGGCGGTCAGGGCGATGTACTTCTCGCCCAGCAGGCTGGACTGGCGCAGGTGGGCGTAGGACCCGGCGGGCAGCCTGATGCGGCGGTTGACCAGCATGGTGACCTCGGCCGTCCAGCCGCCCGGGGGCAGGGAGACCTTGGTGACGCGGCCGACGGCCACGTCGTTGACCTTCACCGCCGACTGCGGGACCAGGTTGAGGACGTTGGCGAAGGTGGCGGTGACGGTGTAGGGGCGGTCGCCGAGGTCGGCGCCGCCGGGCAGCGGGAGGTCCTGGACTCCGGCGCAGCCGGTCAGGGTGAGGGCGAGGGCGGCGGCGGTGAGCGCGGCGGCCGGGCGGACGGACCGGGCGGTGGCCGGGCGGGCGGCGGGCCGGGTGGTCGTTCGGGTGGTGGTTCTCACTGGCCGGTCCCCCGCCCGGTTCCGACCGTGCCCGCCGCCGGGAGGGGCAGGCCGATCTCGTTGAGGTCGCCGCGGCCCTGGAGGGTGCGGGTGGCCGGGTCGTAGGCGTTGAGCAGGTTGCCCGCGTTCAGCGGCTGGACGTCCAGCACCTCGGCGAGGGAGCGGCGCTGGTCCACCAGGGTGCGGGTGATGTCGGCGAGCTTGCCGACGTTGTCCTTCAGCAGCGCGCGGTTGTCGCGGACGAAGCGCTCGACGCGGCCCAGGGCGTCGGCCAGGGCGGTCAGCGCGCCGCCCAGCTCCTGCCGGTCGGCGGCCAGGAAGCCGGTGACCTCGGCGAGCTGCTGCTCGGCGAGCCGGACCTGCCCGTCGTTCTCCTTGATCATGGTGGTGAACTTCTGGAGGTTGTCGATGGTGGCGAACAGGTCGTCCTGGGAGCCGGTGAGGGTCTTGGCGGCCTGCCCGAACCGCTCGATGGTGGTGCGCAGCGCCTGCCCGTTGCCGCGCAGGTTGTCGGCGCCGGTGCCCAGCACGTCCGACAGCGCGCCCTTCTGGTTGAGGCCGTTGGGGCCCAGGTCGGCGGCCAGCTTCTTGATGCTGGCGTAGACCTTGTCCAGCTCCATGGGCGTGGCGGTGCGCTCGACCGGGATGACGGTGCCCGACGCCAGCCGCGCGCCGCCGGTGTAGGCGGGGGCGAGCTGGATGTAGCGGTCGGAGACCAGGCTCGGGGCGACGGCGACGGCGCGGGCCCCGGCCGGGACGTCCACGCCGTGGTCGACGGTGAGGGTGACGCGCACGCGGGTGCCCTCGGCGCGGACGGTGTCGATGGTGCCGACCTTCACGCCCAGCACCCGCACGTCCGATCCGGCGTAGACGCCGATGGCCTCGGTGAACAGCGCGGTGACGCGCGTGCCGGGCGGCGGCCGGAACACCACCAGCGCGGTGGCGGCCGCGACGGCGACCAGCGCGGCGGCCAGCAGCGCCACCGCGACGCGCATACGGGTCAGCATCAGCGGCCTCGCTTTCCGGCGGCCTGTTTGGGCGGGCGGCAGTCGCCGGCGGGGGGCGTGCCGGGCGGCAGGTAGTTCTTGGGGACGAGGTTGCACAGGTAGCCGTCCATCCAGCGCCCGTTGCCCATGGTGTTGCCGAGCAGCCGGGTGTAGGGGCCGGCGAGCTTGAGGGCCTGGTCCAGGCTGCGCTGGTTCTTCAGCAGCAGGTCGCTGACCCGGCCGAGGGCCTGCAGGGTGGGGCGGAGCTGGCGCTGGTTGTCGTCGATGAGGCCGGTGAGCTGGCGGGCCAGCTCCTGGGTGCCGGTGAGCAGGCCGTGGATGGCGTCGCGGCGGCGGCGCAGTTCGCCGAGCAACACGTTGCCGTCGCGCAGCAGGGCGGTGAACTGGTCGTTCTGCCCGGCGAGGGTGCCGGTGGCCTGGCGGGTGCCCGACAGCAGGCGGGCGAGTTCGGCGTCGCGGGAGGAGATGGTCCGTGACAGCGCCGACATGCCGTCCAGGGCCTTGCGGACGCTGGGCGGGGTGCCGGCGAAGGTGGTGGAGATGGCGTCCAGGCTGCGCGCCAGCTTCTGGGAGTCGACCTGCCCGACGGTCCCGGCGAGGTCCTCGAACGCGCGGGTCACGTCGTAGGGGGAGGTGGTGCGCGACAGCGGGATGCGGGCGCGGGGGTTCTGGGCCTTGGCACCGAGGGGGTCGATGGCGAGGTACTTGTCGCCCAGCAGGGTCTTGATGGCGATGGCGGCGGTGCTGGCGTCGCCGATCCAGGTGTCCTTGACGCGGAAGGCGACGCGCACCTTGCCGCGGTCGAGCGCGACCTGGGTGATCTTGCCGACCTTGACGCCCGCGACGCGGACCTCGTTGCCGTCGCGCAGCCCGGCGGCCTCGCCGAACTCGGCGGTGTAGGTGGTGCCGCCGCCGATCACCGGCAGGTCGTCGGCCGACAGCGCGACCAGCGCCGACACGACGATGGCGACCAGGCCGGTGACGGCGACGGTGACGGGGTTGCGGTCCCGGACGGGCTTAAGCCGGAACCGGGGTTGCGGGGGCAGGGGCGGCAGGACGGTGGCGACGGGCCGGGGGCGGGCGGGCTCGGGCATGGGCGTGGTGCGGCCCGCCGGTGAAGGTTGGCCTGTGGGCTCGGGTGCGATCGGGCCCACAGGTGTCTTGGGGGTGCCCGGTTTATTCGGGCTCTCGGGTGCCGGGCGGCCGGGCTCGTTCGGATGTTCTGCCGGAGTGTTCGGCGTGGCCGTTGGGCGGGCCCTGTCGGGTGCCTTCGAGCGGCGTCTTGGCAGGGGTTGGGGCGGCGGCTCCGGCGTCGCCGCGTCGCCGGGCGGGGGCTGCGGGGCGGACGGGGCGGACGGGGTGCTGGGCGGCGCGGGCTTGCGGCGCTTTCCGGGCCATCTCATTTGCCGCACCTCGCCGCCGTGTTCGGGACGCCGGTCGGGGCGGGGTGGGTCTCGCCCGGGACCTGCTGGTAGGTCGCGCCGGTCACGATGGCCTCGCACATGTAGAAGTTCATCCACGAGCCGTAGGAGCCGAGCCGCCCGATGGCCGTCAGCTTGCCCGGCAGGGTCCGCAGGAAGTGCTCGACGGTCGGGGCGTCGTCGTTGAGGTTGTCCGACAGGCGGCCGAGCTGGGCGATGTCGCGCTTGAGCGGGTCGCGTCCCTCGCGCAGCAGCGCCGAGGTGCTGCCCGCCAGGGCGTCCAGCGCGCCGATGGCCTCGCCGATGGGCTTGCGGTCGGCGGCCAGGCCCGACACCAGCTGCCGCAGCGTGGTGACCAGGCCGGTGAGCTGGTCGCCGCGCGCGTTGACGGTGTCGAGCACGCTGGTGAGGTTGGTGACGACCTCGCCGATGACGCGGTCCTTGCCCGCGATCGCGCCGGTGAGCGAGCCGATGGTGGTGAGCAGCTCGGTGACGGTGCCGCCCTCGCCCTGCACCACCTGGATGATGGAGCCCGCGAGCTGGTTGACGTCCTTGGGCGACAGCGCGGCGAACAGCGGCTGGAAGCCGTTGAACAGCTGCGTCAGGTTGAGCGCGGGGGTGGTGCGCTCCAGCGGGATCGTCGCCCCGGCGCGCAGCGTGCCGGCCGCGCCGGTGCCACGGTCGAGTTCGACGTAGCGCTGGCCGACCAGGTTGAGGTACTTGATGGTGGCGGTCGCGGTCGCGGGGATCGTGCGGCCGCGCTCGACGGTGAAGCGCACCCGGGCCAGGCGGCGGTCGGCGACGGTGATGGCGTCCACGCGACCGACCTGCACGCCCGCGATGCGGACGCTGTCTCCGTCGCGCAGGCCCGAGGCGTCGGTGAAGCGGGCGTAGTAGGCGGTGTCGCCGCGCCCGCCGGTCTGGGCGATGCTGGTGGCCAGCACGGCGGTGGCGGCGACCGTCACCACGATGAACACCAGCGATTTCAGCAGCGGCCCGGCCAGGCTCCTCCGGTTCATCGAAGCGTCACCTCCGTACCTCGGTAGACGGAGCCGACCAGCACGCTGCTCCAGTCGGGCAGGGCCTCGGGCACTTCCTGGAGGCCGGGGGCGAGCAGTTCGTTGACCAACTGGTTCTCTTCGGGCGAGTTGGGCAGGCCGAGGCCGCCGCGCGCGACGGCGACGGGGCCGTTCGCGGTGGCCGGGGCGGCCTTGGCGGCGGGCGCGCCGTAGGGGGCGGGGTAGCAGTGCGGTCCGCCGCCGGCCTTGTAGACGGGGCGGTCGCGGCCGGGCAGGTAGCGGCCCTTGGACGGGACGGTGCGCACGTCCACGTGCAGGCCCGGCTGCGCGGTGCCCTTGCCCAGGACCCGGTCCATCAGCGGCACGAACTCGGTCACCATCTTCAGGGTGCAGGGCAGCTCGGGCGCGTACCGGGCCATGACCTCCAGGCTGGGACGGCTGGTGGCCGACAGGCGGATGAGGTTGGCGGAGTTCTCGCGCAGGAACCCGGTCAGGTCCTGGGAGGCGCTGGTGACCGACTCGTACAGCGCGGCCAGCTCGTCGCGCTGGGCGACGATGGTGCGGCTGGTATGGGTCAGGTCGGTCAATGCCTGGAGGATGTCGGGGGCGGCCTCGCTGTAGTGGTGGCTGAGGGTGGCCAGGTCCCTGATGCTGCGGTTGAGCGCGGGCAGGTTGGTGTTGAAGCGGCGCAGGTACGCCTCCAGTTCGACCAGGGTGCGGCCGAGGTCGGTGCCGCGGCCGTCCAGGGCCTGCGACACCGCGGTGAGGGTGGCCGACAGCTTGGCGGGGCGCACGGCGGTCAGCAGCGGCAGCAGGTTGTCCAGGACGCGTTGCAGCTCGATGGCGTTGGAGGAGCGGTCCTGGCTGATGGTGTCGCCCGCCGCCAGCCGCGCGGGGGTGGCGGCGGCGGGCGGGATGAGCGCCACGTACCGCTGCCCGAACAGGGTGGTGGGCAACATCTGGGCCTGGACGTTGCGGGGCAGCAGCCGCAGCTTGTCGGGGCGCAGCGCCAGCTTCAGGGTCGCGCCGCCGCCGTCGGCGGTGATGGTGCGGACCTCGCCGACCACCACGCCGCGCAGCTTGACGTCGGCGTGCGGGTGCATCTCGTTGCCGGCGCTGGCGGTCTTGAGCGTCACCAGCGACACGGTGGTGAAGCGCTTGTCGTAGACGGCGATCGACAACCCGATCAGCAGGGCGGGGACCAGCAGGAACACCACGCCCGCCAGGCGGCGGCCGGCGGTTCCGGCGGCTTGTCGTCGGCGGTGTCTCATCCGGCCACCTTCACCGTCGTGGTCGTGCCCCAGATCGCCAGGCTGAGGAAGAAGTCGGTCACGCTGATCAGCACGATGGAGGTGCGCACCGCGCGGCCGACGGCCCGCCCCACCCCGGCGGGGCCGCCGACCGCGCGGTAGCCGTAGTAGCAGTGCGACAGGATCACCAGCACGCTGAAGATCAGGACCTTCAGGAACGACAGCAGCACGTCGGCCGGCGCGAGGAACAGCCCGAAGTAGTGGTCGTAGGTGCCGGCCGACTGCCCGTTGAACCAGACGGTGACCTGGCGGGAGGCCACGTAGGAGCACAGCAGGCCGATGCCGTACAGCGGGACGATCGCCACCGCGCCCGCCACGATGCGGGTGGTGACCAGGTAGGGCAGCGAGGGGATGCCCATGACCTCCAGGGCGTCGACCTCGTCGCTGATGCGCATCGCGCCGAGCTGGGCGGTGAACCCGGCGCCGACGGTGGCCGACAGCGCCAGGCCCGACACCAGCGGGGCGATCTCGCGGGTGTTGAAGTAGGCCGAGGCGAAGCCGGTGAAGGCGGCGGTGCCGATCTGCTGGAGCGCCGAGTAGCCCTGCAACCCCACGATCATGCCGGTGGCCAGCGTCATGGCGATCATCACGCCGATGGTGCCGCCGATGACGCCGAGGCCGCCGCTGCCGAACGACACCTCCGCCAGCAGCCGCTGCACCTCCTTGAGGTAGCGGCGGATCGTGCGCGGCGTCCACAGCAGGGCGCGCAGGTAGAAGAGGAGCTGGTCGCCGGGGGCGTCCAGGCGGGCCAGCCAGCGGCCGGGCCGCATCGCGTCGGGGAGCGCCACCGTCAGCCGCCCTTCGGCGGGACGACCTGCAGGTAGATCCCGGTGATGACGAGGTTGACCAGGAACAGCAGCAGGAAGGTGACCACGACCGACTGGTTGACGACGTCGCCGACGCCCTTGGGCCCGCCGCGCGGGTTCAGGCCGCGGTAGGCGGCCACGACCCCGGCGATGAACCCGAACAGCACCGCCTTGAACTCGCTGACGTACAGGTCGGGCAGCTGGGCGAGGGCCGAGAAGCTGGCCAGGTAGGCGCCGGGGGTGCCGCCCTGCATCAGGACGTTGAAGAAGTAGCCGCCGGCGACGCCGACCACCGACACCAGGCCGTTGAGCAGGAACGCCACCGCCACGCACGCCAGCACCCGGGGCACCACCAGCCGCTGGATCGGCGACACCCCCAGCACCTCCATGGCGTCCAGCTCCTCGCGGATGCTGCGCGAGCCGATGTCGGCGCAGATCGCCGACCCGGCGACGCCGGAGATCAGCAGCGCCACGATCATCGGGCTGGCCTGCTGGATGACCGCCAGCACGCTGGCGCCGCCGGTGAACGACTGGGCGCCCAGCTGCTGGGTGAGCGAGCCGACCTGCAGGGAGATGACCGCGCCGAACGGGATGGACACCAGCGCCGTCGGCAGGATCGTCACCCCGGCGATGAACCAGAACTGCTCGACGAACTCGCGCACCTGGAACGGGCGGCGGAACATCTGGCCGAGGACGGTGGCGCCGAGCGCGAACAGGTTCCCGGTCTGCCGCAGCGCGCCGGCGCCGGGGAAGGAGACCTGGGGCGCGGTCATGGGCGGCCGCCCGGCCGGTTCTCCCGGTGTTCGGTGTGCATGGCTCGTCTCTCCTCAATCCGGTCCGGTGCGATTCCGGCCGGCCTGCTGCGGGACGCTACTGGGGGCGGTGAACGCCTATCAACAGGCCGGGAAATCCTTAGCAACCGGTGACAGCGGAATTTCCGCGGGCGCTAAAGGAATGGCGCGTTCCGGCGGCCGGTTCGGTGCTCAACTCAGCGTTCGGGCTTTTGCCGGGGGCAGGTCGGCTGCTGCGGCATGCAGATCTTGCCCTGCATCATCTTGACGGCGTTGCCGGGCCCGGAGACCGCGGCGGTCAGCAGCGGGGACAGGTCCTCGCCGACGCCGCAGCCGGTGAACGGCGGGACGGTGTAGACCCCGCGCAGCGGCCCGCCCAGCAGGATGCTCTTGTACTCGGGGGTGCCGCCGGTCAGCACCAGCTCGGCGGGCCGCACCGTGCGGCAGCGCGGGCCGACCTCCAGCGGGGTGCCGTTGACCCGGACGTCGTGCAGCCGGACCGACATGCGGGCGGTGGCCTTGATGGTGTAGCCGCCGCCGGGCACCAGCGTGCCGTCCATCCGGCCGGGCCCGTCCACCTGCGTCAGCTCCATCTTCGCGGTGACCGGCATGAACCGGAACTGCAGCGTGGTGGCGGCGCCGCGCATCGGCCGCACGAACTGGAAGTCGGCGCCGAACTTCCCGCTCACCGGCGGGTAGATGACGATGTTGGTGGGGGCGGGCTCGGCGTAGGCGGGGTCGTTGAGGGCGGTGGCCGCGCCGAGCTTGGCGAGGTTGGAGTACCCGGCCATGTAGACGCAGGCGGGGGTGGTCTTGGCCGGGCCGGTGAGCTTCCCGCACTCGGGCGGGGTGGCCTCGCCGGGCGGCACGGTGTCGGCCTTGCCGGTGCGGCCTGCGCCCGGCGGGCTGGCCGGGGAGGCGTTGCCGGCGGCGTCGCGGGCCCGGACGGTGAAGGTGTAGGCGGTGTCGGGGGTCAGGCCCGTCACGGTGCCGCTGGTGCCCGCGACGGTCAGGACCTTGCTGGTGCCCTGGTAGACGTCGTACTCGGCCACGCCCCGGTCGTCGGTGGCGGCGGGCCAGCTCAGCGACAGGCTGGTGGCGGTCGCGGCGGTGACGGCGGGCGTGCCGGGGGCGGTGGGCGGCTCGGTGTCCTGCTCGCCGGGGTCGCCGCCGCCGTCGACGATCTGGAAGGTGGCCAGGGTGGCGTCCTGGCCCGGGTTGAGCACGCAGGGCACGTTGCTGACATCGGGGTCGGTGATCTGGACGCCGTTGTTGTCGCGCGCCACGATGTGCAGCGCCAGGCGGCCGACCGAGATCTTCCCGGTGCCGGGGCGCGGGAACACCAGGCGCGGCGCGTCGCCCTGGCCGGGGATGTCGAAACCGCCCTCGACGGGCACCTTCACCTTGCCGAGCGTGACCGGGACCTCGACGTCCCTGGGCCCGTCGGGCAGGTCCACGGTGTTGTGGGAGGTGGCGGTGCCCTCCAACGTCTCGGCGCCGATCAGCGCCAGGCCCGAGGTGGTCTCGGGGCCGACGGTGGACAGCACCTCGATGTGCAGGGCGGGGGACGGCTCGCCCGCCTTGATCGTCTTCGGCACGTCCGTTTTGATCTTGACGGTGAGCGGCTGCTTCTCGATCAGCGGGTAGTCGCAGGTGTAGGTCAGCGTCAGCGCGGCGGGGTCGGCGGCGGCGGGCGCCCCGGCCGGGGCGCACAGCGCTCCGGCGGCGACCGCCAGGGCCGTGCCGGTCTTCCCGGCGGTCTTCCAGTGGGCCTTCACGCGGCACCTTTCGGGCAGGGGGCGTCCGGCGGCGGGCAGCGTAACGACGGCGCGATATCGCCGACAAGCAATCGGGGAACCGCTCGCCGATATCTAGCGCCGGGCGATGATTCCGCCGTCTTGTATTAGCCGTGGACGCACATTCCGGAGCGTTTTCCTGGGGCCGTTGAATGTGCGTTCCCGTACAACTCGGAAGAAAAAACGCGCGCCTCGCGCCAACATCGCGCCGCACCGGTTGAAGCGGCCGGACGGGGCGTGGTGCCATCGCCATTCCCCGGTGATGGAGGTGCGGACGACGTGGTGTGGCGAGCGGGAGGAAGACCGGCCGTCGCGGGCCTGGGCACGGCGGTGGTGCTGGCGGTGGCCGTGGTGCCGCCGGTGGCGGCGCTGGCGGCCGAGCCCGACGACCCGACGCCGACGCCCACGCCCTCCCCCACCGAACCTGCGCCGTCGCCGAGCCCCACCCCGACGCCGCCCGAGCCCAGCCCGAGCCCGACGCCGACCCGGCCGACGACCCCCGCGCCCCGTCCCCAGTTGCGGGCGGGGGTGTCGGTGTCGGACTCCACGGTGGCGGCCGGTGGCGCGGTGACCGCGACGGTGTCGGTGCGCTCCTCGGGGGCCACCGCGCACTCGGCGTCGTTGCGGCTGTCGGCGGCGGGGCTGCGGGTCAGCCCGTCGAGCGTGTCGCTGGGCGACGTCGGCTCGGGCGGGGAGACGGTGTCGGCGGTGGTGTCGATCCCCAAGGGCGCGTCCCCGGGCGCGGTGTCGATCGTGGCCAGGGCGTCGGCGTCCGGGGCGCTGGACGCGGTCGCCGCCACCACCTTGAGGGTGACCGCGCCCGCCTCCCCCTCCACACCGCCGGGGACGACGCCCCCGCCGAACGCGCAGGTGCCGCCGGGGGGCACGCCCAGTGCGCCCAGCCTGCCGACGGATTCGGCCCCGTCGTTGGCTCCGGCCGACCCCGACGCGCCGCAGGTGGCCCTGCCGCCGATCGCCTCGCCGCAGGTGGCCGGAGGGAAGGCGGGGACCGGCGCGCCGCTGCCCTCGACGGCGCTGCGCGGCGGCGTCACCGAACTCGGGACGTCGGATCTGACGGCGGTGCAGGCCGGATGGTTGTCGGCGCTGCTGGCCGGGCAGGCGCTGCTGGGGACGCGGCTGTGGGCGCGCCGCCGCAAGGCCCGCGCCGTCGCGCGCCCGGCGCGGGTCGAGCCGGTTCCCGCCGATGTGCCGTCCGATGTGCCGTCCACCGATGTGACTGCGGACGTGCCCGCCGTCGTGGCCGTGCCCACAGCCGTTCCCGTGCCTCCGGGCGAGTCCGCGACCGTGCCCATGCCCGTCGTCGCCCCGGCGCGGCGCTCGGGCTCAGGCCGTCACGCCGCGCCGCGTCCGCCCCGGTCGCGCTCGGCGGTCACGCTGCGTCTGGCGCTGCTGCCGGACCGGCCGTCCCGTCCCTGACCTCAGCCGCCCCAGGATCATCCCTTTTTCTCCGGCGGCGCAGCCGTGCTCCGCACACCGCCGGAGCTGCGCAATCCGTGCGGAACGCCCCGCCGGAGGCCCTGCCCGCGTTCCCCGACGCGGCCTCCAGAGCCATGCACTGTCGGTACCGTGGTGTAGGACCATCAGTGACGGCGACGGGTTCGACAGCGGGGTGATCGTGGCCAAGAGCGACGACGAGCGGTACAAGGACCGCCTGGAGGCGATCGAGTGGGCCCGGGAGGTGCTCGCCGACCCGGCCACGGTGATCCTGGACGTGGAGACCGCCGCGTTCCACGACACCGACCTGCCCGACGACGACCCCGCCAAGTACGACGTGGAGATCTGCGAGATCGGCGTGGTGTCCGCGGGTGGCGGTGCCCTGTACGACACGCTGGTCGGCACGGCCTGCGCCATCTCCCCCGAGGCCACCGCCGTGCACGGCATCCACCCCCTGGCGGTCGAGAGCGCCGAGGCGTTCCACGAGCGCGCCTACGCCGACCTCGCGGCCCTGCTCGACGGCCGGCGCGTGCTGGGCTACAACATCTCCTTCGACCGGGGCGTGCTGAAGCAGGCGGTGGCCTACAGCAACGGCGGCGACCTGGCGGCGGCCGAGCGCTGGATGGCGCGCGCCCGCTGGGAGGACGTGATGCTCCCCTACTCGCAGTGGATCGGCGAGTGGGACGAGACGCGCGGCGAGTACCGGTGGCAGAAGCAGCCCGGCAGCGGCCACCGCGCCCTCGCCGACACCTACACCACTCTCGGCCTGCTGCACACCATGGCCAAGGCCGACCCCGCCTGGCAGCCTCCGCTGCCCGGCCGTCGCCCCCGCGCGCGCACCGCGTCGCAGCCCGCCAGCGACAAGCAGGTCAAGTTCGTCAACAGCCTGCTGTCCCGGCACGGCGTCACCAAGGGCGAGGACCGCTACCGGGTGCTGTCGAAGATCGTGGAGCGGCCGATCGCCAGCTCGACCGAGCTGACGAGCCCCGAGGCCAGCAGCGTCATCGACGCGCTGAAGGACGACCCGCAACGCTGGATCGCCTGACCGGCCCCGGAGCTCCGGGGCCGGTTACAGGCCGGGGATCTCGTGGTTGCGGAAGGCGTCCACGAACAGCCGGTGGTCGTCGCGGACCACGGCGGCGTACTCGGTGCCGAAGGCCACCATCGCCTCCACGAACGCCGACTCGTCCGCGCCGACCACCGCGTTGATGGCGTCCTCCACCTGGAACCCGACCAGGGTGTGGTCGGAGTCGAAGTCGGACACGCAGTGCACCTTGGCGGTCGCGCGGCCCAGGTCGTCCAGCACCGACACCATCTCGTCCGGCTCGGTCAGCGCCGACCAGTCGAGGTCCTCCTCGTAGGGCGACAACTCCTGCACCACGTAGCCCACGCCGTCGATCTGGGTGTAGCCCAGCCACGGGTCGGTGTTGGCCTGGAGCGCCCGGCGCGACACCGCGGTGCGGTGGCCGTGGTGTTCGAAGTAGGCCGCGATCCGCTCGTCGTCCACCACCCGCGAGGGGGCCGCCACGTTGCCCTGCTTCATCGACAGGATCACGTCGTTCTCCAGCGCCTGGCTGTGCCCCTCCACCAGGATGTTGTAGGCCGACAGGCCCGCCGAGCCGATGCCGAACCCGGACGCGCCCACCATGTCCTTGATCCGGTAGGTGAGGCTCTTGAAGCGCTTCTCCGCCGGGATCGTCGCCAGGTACTCCAGGTACGCCGCCTCCACCCGGGCGCGCTCCTCCTCGCCCAGCCGCCGCACGCCCGGCCGGTTGCGGAAGCGGCGCTCCTGCTGCTCGACCAGCGTCTTGCCCTCCAGCAGCGCGATCCGCGTGGACGCCAGCGCCTGCACCAGTACCTCGCGCACGTAGCCGTCGGCGGTGTCGAGGGTCAGCGCGAACTGGTAGTCGCCCTCGTGCTCGGCGAACTGGCGGACCTGGTCGACGTAGGCGCGCACGTAGGTCTCGATGAGGCGGCGGATGTCGTCGTCGGAGATCGCCTTGCTCCACGCCAGCAGCGCCAGGCTCGCCACCAGGCGCTTGACGTCCCAGGTGAAGTGCCCGACGTACGCCTCGTCGAAGTCGTTCACGTCGAAGACGAACACGCCGTCGTCGTTCATGTAGGTGCCGAAGTTCTGGGCGTGCAGGTCGCCCTGGATCCACACCCGGCTGGTGCGCTCGTCGGCCCAGGGGTCCTCGTCGTCCACGATGTCGGCGTAGAACAGGCACGCGCTGCCCCGGTAGAAGGCGAACGGGTCCGACGCCATCTTGCGGAACCGCCGCCGGAACTCGGCCGGGCTGCGCTCCATCAGGTCCGAGAACGCCTCCACCAGCACGTCCACGATCTGGGTCCGGCGTTCCTTCGGGTCGCGCCGCCGCAGGGCCTCGGTGATGCTCGCCATGGGGGGTGTCTCCTCGGTGTTCGGGTCCGCGGGGGGCATGCCCGAGTCATTGTGCCGAATCGGCCACCGTGCGCGCGGTGAACAGGGAACGAACCCCCGGGACCGAACGCAGCAGGTCCAGCGCCATCTCCGCGTGCCCGGGGACGTAGCCGTTGCCGATCAGCATCGTCACGTCGGCCGCCAGCCCCTCGGCGCCCAGCGCCGCCGCCGGGAACGAGGTCGCCATCGAGAAGAACACCACCGTCCCGCCGGGCGCGGTCGCCAGGATCGCGCCGTGCTCGCAGCCCGGCACGTCCACGCACACCACCGTCACGTCGGCGGGCACGCCCAGCGCCCCGATCACCGCCGCCGACACCGCCACCGGGTCACGGGCGTCGGCGCGCACCACCACGTCGGCCAGGCCCGCCGCCTCCAGGCACTCCTGCTCGGCGGCGGTGGGCACCAGGCCGATCGTGCGGGCCCCCGCCCGCCGCGCGGCGGCCAGCGCCAGCGAACCGCTCTTGCCCGCGCCGCCCAGCACCGCCACCACCGGGGCCGCCCCCTGGCCGGGCAGCCCGCGCACCACGCGGTCGGTCAGCGCGGGCGCGCCGCACACGTCCATGACCGCCAGCGCCAGCGGCACCGGCAGGTCGCCGGGCAGCACGGCCGCGATCGACCGGGCGAACAGGATCGCATGGCCCTCGGCGGGGATCTGCTCGGAGCGGCCGTCCCACCGGGCCAGCCCGTCGGTGATCGCCAGCGGCGTCAACGTCAGGGACACCAGCGTCGCGACGCGGTCGCCGGGCTTGAGGCCGAGCGGTGACTCCGGGCCCACCTCGTCCACGACGCCCACCAGCATCCCGCCCGACCCGGTGACGGGGTTGTGCATCTTGCCGCGCTCGCCGACGATCCGCAGCACCTCGGCGCGGATCTTGTCCGGCTCCCCGGCGAACGCGGTGTGCAGCTGCCGGTAGGAGGCGGCGTCCAGGTTGAGGCGCTCCACCCGCACCCGCACCTCGTCGGGGCCGACGCGCGGGTCGGCGTCCAGGCGGTCGGCGGCCTGCGGCAGCACGCCCGCGGGCGCCAGCACCCGGTGCAGCCCCGCGCCGGTGCGGCGATCGATCATCTCTCGTCCCGTCTCGACCCTGATGTCCGACTGCGACCCGGAAGATGTCCGGGCCAACTCTGGTTCAAGCGAAATTCTTCCCGTAACGTCGGGCATATACAAGACTTTTGTGCACCACGTCTCGCGAGGAGAGGTCGACGATGACCACTGCCCTGCACCCGGAACCCGGCACCGCCGGACCCGCCTCCACCGCGACCGGCACGGGCACCGGCACCGAGCAGGACGCCGGGCAGCCCTACGCCTACCGCCGCCGCCCCCTGCACGAACCCGACTGGCGCCGCTTCCCCGCCTGGCGCGACGTGACCACCGCCGAATGGGAGTCGGCCCAGTGGCAGCGCGCCCACTGCGTCAAGAACCTCCGCCAGCTCCGCCGCGTCATGGGCGACCTGCTCGACGAGTCCTTCTACGCCGACCTCGAACGCGACCAGGCCGGCCGCGCCACCATGTCCATGCTGGTGCCGCCGCAGATGCTCAACACCATGGACACCTCCTCCACCGAGGCGTTCCTCGCCGACCCCGTGCGCCGCTACATGATCCCCGTGGACGGCGACCGCCGCGCCGACTGGCCGTCGCACCCCTACTCGGCCCGCGACTCCCTGCACGAGGCCGAGATGTGGGCCGTGGAGGGCCTCACCCACCGCTACCCCACCAAGGTCCTGGCCGAGCTGCTGCCCACCTGCCCGCAGTACTGCGGCCACTGCACCCGCATGGACCTGGTCGGCAACTCCACCCCCGCCGTCGACAAGCACAAGTTCACCATCAAGCCCACCGACCGCCACCAGGCCATGCTCGACTACCTGCGCCGCTCCCCCGGCGTCCGCGACGTGGTCGTCTCCGGCGGCGACGTCGCCAACCTGCCCTGGCCCCGCCTGGAGCAGTTCCTCGACGCCCTGCTCGACATCGACAACATCCGCGACGTCCGCCTGGCCAGCAAGGCCCTCATGGGCCTGCCCCAGCACTGGCTCCAGGACGAGGTCCGCGCCGGCATGGAACGCCTCGCCGCCAAGGCGTCCCGCCGCGGCGTGCAGATCGCGATCCACACCCACGTCAACGCCGCCCGCTCGGTGACCCCGCTGGTGGCCCGCGCCGCCCGCGCCATGCTCGACACCGGCATCCGCGACGTCCGCAACCAGGGCGTGCTGCTGCGCGGCGTCAACGACTCCCCCGCCGAGCTGCTGGACCTGTCGTTCGCGCTGCTCGACGAGGCGGGCATCCTGCCCTACTACCTGTACATGTGCGACATGATCCCCGCCGCCGAGCACTGGCGGCTGGCGGTGTGGGAGGCCCAGGAGCTCCAGCACGCCATCATGGGCTACCTGCCGGGCTTCGCCACCCCGCGCATCGTGTGCGATGTGCCCTACGTCGGCAAGCGCTGGGTGCACCAGCTCGCCGACTACGACCGCGAGCGCGGCGTCTCCTACTGGACCAAGAACTACCGGACCGGCATCGAGACCGCCGACCCCGACGCGCTCAAGCGCCGCTACGAGTACTACGACCCGATCTACACGCTGTCGGAGGCGGGGCGCGAGTGGTGGGCACGGCGTCAGGCCGTCGGGGAGTGAGCGTTCACGGTCGACGCCTTTACATTGTAGATCATTAACGGGGCGGGTACGCTGCCGCAGGTGGCGCACCCCCTCACCTCCCATCTCGCATCCCGCTTCCCGGTCGGCGCGGCCGTCACCGCCGCCGCCCTGGAGGACGACCCGCACCCCGCGCTCGCCCGGCTGCGTGAGCGCGAGCCGGTCTCCTGGCTCCCGGCGTTCGGCGGCTGGCTGGTCACCGCCCGCGACCTCGCGGTGCGCGTGATGCGCGACGCGGCGGCCTTCACCGTGGACGACCCGCGCTTCTCCACCGCGCGGGTCGTCGGGCCCAGCATGTTGTCGCTGGACGGGCCCGCGCACGCCCGCCACCGCGAGCCGTTCGCGCACCCGTTCCGGCCCGCCCGCACCCGCGAGCGCTTCACCGCCTTCGTCGAGGCGGAGGTGGACCGCCTGGTCACCGCGCTCGCCCCGGCCGGGCGGGCCGAGCTGCGCGGCGAGCTGGCCGGGCCGCTGGCGGTCGCGGTGGTCGCCGAGGCGCTGGGCCTGGCCGGGCGGGGCGAGCGCGTCGTGGACGCCGCGACGGTGCGGTCCTGGTACGGCGCGTTCGTGGACGCGGTGTCGGCCATCACGGCGGGCGCTCCCGACACCCCTCCCCCGGCGCGCGACGCCTACGCGAAGCTGCGCGCGGCCGTCGAGGCGTCCCTGGGCGACGACCCGTCGTCGTCGCTGCCCGCGGCGGTGGCCGCCGCCGGGCGGGACCTGACCACCGCCGACATCGTCGCCAACACGGCGGTGCTGATGTTCGGCGGCATCGACACCACCGAGGCGATGATCGTCAACGCCGCGCTGCACCTGCTGGGCGACCCGGCCGCGCTCGCCCTGGTGCGCGCCGAACCGGCGCTGCTGGACGCCGCGATCGAGGAGTCGTTGCGGCTGGAACCGGCGGCGGCGGTCGTGGACCGCTACGCCACCGCCGACGTGGAGCTGGGCGGCGTCACCGTGCGGGCGGGCGATCTGGTGCGGGTGTCGATCTCGGCCGCCAACCGGGACCCGAGGGTGTTCCCCGACCCCGACCGCTTCGACGTGCGGCGCGCCAACGCCGGCGACCACGTGGCGTTCGCGCACGGTCCGCACTTCTGCTTCGGCGCGCACCTGGCGCGGCTGGAGGCCCGCACCGCTCTGCGCGCGTTGCTGGACCGGCTGCCGGGCCTTCGCCTGGCCCCCGGGCACCTCCCGGTGCCGCACGGCCTGGTGTTCCGCAAGCCCGAGCGGCTGCCCGTCGTCTGGGACGGCTGAGGGGCAGGAAGGCGTGCCGCCGAGGTAGGCGACTATGGCCCGCCCGCCAGATCCTGTCACGGCCGCACCCCCTTGACGTGGCAGGTGACGCACCTGACCAGGTTCGGTCATGATCGCCACTGTCGGTGCCTCCGGACGGCTGCGCAACATAGTTGCGTCCCTTTCGTCCCTCCGGAAAATTGCCACCGGACAAGGAGTTCCATGCGCAGCCAGCAGCTCGACGCCACCGCCGAGATCCAGCGCCTCGCCGACGGTGTCCGCCGCCACCCCGCCCTCGACAACGCCTTCTACCGGCACTGGATGTCGGGCCCGCTCCCCCACCGCCAGGTGGAGGTGTTCGCCCGGGAGTTCTACGCGCGCACGGTGGACACCATGCTGATGGCCGCGCTGTCGGTGCTGCACGCCGACGACCTCGCCTCCCGCGTCGAGCGGGTGAAGCACCTGTACACCGAGTACGGCAGCGGCGATCCCGCCAAGGCCCACCTGCTGCTCCAGGAGATGATGCTCACCGACCTGCTGGGCCGGCTGCGCGGCACGCCCTACACGCTGGCCGAACTGCGCGCCGCCGACCCGCTGCCGGGCACACGCTCGTTCACCGAGGGCCGCCGCGCGCTGTTCACCGACCCCGACCGGCGGGTGGTGCAGGGGGCGCTGCTGGCGCAGGAGCTGCTGGCGCATCCCGCGCCGGTCCGCCTGTACGAGGGGTTGCGCAACTACAAGCACCTGTACGACGAGGACGCCTTCCACCACATGAGCGAGTACTTCTACGTGCACATCTGCGAGGCCGCCAAGATCGACCGGGAGGAGGCGGTCGCGTCGGCGGCCCGGTTGTGCCGCGACGGGGAGGACCTGGCGCGGCTGCGCGCCGGGTTCGACGGGTTGCTGGAGCTGACGGCCGGCTACTGGGACCAGGTGCACCGGGCGATGCTGGCCGCCTGACCGGCCCCATCCCGTCCCTGATCCGCCCCTGATCCGGCCGTGGACCGGGCGGGCCGCCTCCGGTCCGCCCGGTTCGTGCCGTCCCGCACCGGTTGTATGGGAACATCGGCAGATGATCGTGGAACGCCAGGTCGAGTTGTCCTTCGGGCGTGCGAGCCGGGAGGCCGAGACGCACACCAACCTGTCCGCCGTGCGCCAGGACGGCCGCTGCCTGTGGGTGGCCGGGGACGAGACCGCCACCGTCGAGCGGCTCACCGCGCGCACCGGCCCCGACGGCCTGGTCACCGCCTACGAGGGCCACCGCACCGTGGCGCTGGCCGACCTGGTCGAGCTGCCCGCCGGGCCCGACGAGGAGGCCGACATCGAGGGCCTGGCGCGCAGCGACGGCTGGTTGTGGGCGATCGGCTCGCACAGCCTCAAGCGCAAGCGCGTCAAGCCCGGCCAGTCCGACGGCAAGGCCCGCAAGCGGCTGGCGAGCGTCGTGCGCGAGGACAACCGGTTCATCCTGGCGCGGCTGCCGCTGGTCACCGGCGCCGACGGGCTGCCGGAGGTCGTGCGCTCGGCGCCCGGCGAGGACGGCGGCCCCGACCGCACCGCCGCCGTGCTGGGCGGCCGCGGCGACGCCATCACCGACCTGCTGGCCGACGACCCGCACCTGGCGCCGTTCCTGCCGATCCCCAGCAAGGACAACGGCATCGACATCGAGGGCGTCGCCGCCCACCGCGACCGCCTCTACATCGGGCTGCGCGGCCCGGTGCTGCGCGGCTGGGCGGTGCTCATCGAGATCCACCCCGAGACCGACCCGGCCGACCCGCACCGGCTGCGGCTGCGCCCGATCGGCAAGGGCAAACAGGGCAGGGCCCGCTACCGCACGCACTTCCTGGACCTCGGCGGCCTCGGCATCCGCGACCTGTGCCCGCACGGCGACGACCTGCTGATCCTCACCGGCCCCACCATGGACCTGGACGGCCCGGTGCGCGTGGTGCGCTGGCGCGGCGCGGCCACCATCGACGCCGCCGACGTCGTGCCCGCCGCCGAACTGGAGGACCTGGGCGGCCTGCCCTACGGCGACGGCGACGACCACGCCGAGGGCATCGCGGTGCTGGACGAGGCCGCGCCCGCCGAGGAGGCCGCGCCGGGCGTGCGGCTGATGGTGGTCTACGACTCGCCGTCGGCCGCGCGGCGGCTGCCCGACGGCCGCATCCTGGCCGACGTGGTGACGGTCGGCGGCGGGCCCCTCCCCGAATAAGCGCTCGCTTTCAGGCTCTGCTTGGATGGGCACGCTGTCAGGCAGAGCCATCTTTGGGAGGCGAGCATGATCGAGTGGTCAGCCGAGGATCTGATGATCCGGGACGCGGTCCGCGACTGGATCGACGCCGAGGTCCGGCCCAACCTGGACGCGCTGGACTCGGGCGAGCTGCCGCCCTACGACCTGCTGCGCGGCCTGTACAAGACGTTCGGCATGGACGAGATGGCGCGCTCGTCGTTCCGGTCGCGCCTCGACAAGGAGCGCGCGGGCGAGCCCTCCCGCGCCGACGACGACCGGCCCGGCGGCGGCAACGCGGCGATGAGCATGCTGCCGGTGATCGAGCTGTGCAAGGTCGCGCCCGGCCTGGTGTCGGCGATGGGCGTCAGCCTGGGCCTGGCCGCCGGGACCATCATGAAGCGCGGCACCGCCGAGCAGAAGGAGCGGTGGGGCCTGGACCTGCTGACGCTCGACAAGGTCGGGGCGTGGGCCATCACCGAGCCCAACTCCGGCTCCGACGCGTTCGGCGGCATGCAGGCCACCGCGCGCAAGGTCGGCGACGAGTACGTCATCAACGGGTCCAAGACCTTCATCACCAACGGCCCCTACGCCGACACCATCGTCTTCTACTGCAAGCTCGACGACGGCCGCCCCGCGCGTGACCGCGAGATCCTGACGTTCGTCCTGGACCGCGGGATGCCGGGCCTGGACCAGACCAGGCCGCTGCGCAAGATGGGCCTGCACTCCTCCCCCACCGGCGAGCTGTTCCTCAACGACGTGCGCGCCGGGGAGGACCGGCTGCTGGCGGCCGGGTCGGGCGGCGGCAAGGAGTCGGCGAAGCAGAACTTCGTCACCGAGCGCGCCGGGGTCGCCGCGATGGCGCTCGGCGTCATCGAGGAGTGCCTGAAGTTGTCGGTGGACTACGCCAGGAAGCGCGAGCTGTGGGGCCAGCGCATCGGCGACTTCCAGCTGATCCAGCTGAAGCTGGCCCGCATGGAGGTGGCCCGCCTGAACGTGCAGAACCTGGTGTTCCGGCACGTGGAGATGCAGCGCCAGGGCCGCACCCCGACGCTGGCCGAGGCGTCGGCGATGAAGCTGTACTCGGCGCAGGCCGCCTCGGAGGTGGCGATGGAGGCGGTGCAGCTGTTCGGCGGCAACGGCTACATGAGCGAGTACCGCGTGGAGCAGCTGGCCCGCGACGCCAAGTCGTTCCAGATCTACGCGGGCACCGACGAGATCCAGGTGACCCACATCGCCCGCGACCTGCTGTCCCGCTGACCCGCCATCTCATTGGGCGCCGTGCGGCGCGGCCCTCCCCGGCCGCCCGCCCGGCGCCCGCCCCGTTCCCGGCCCAGCCGCGCCACATGGAGATCGTCTCCCAAACGTCTCCCAATCTTGGTCACGCCGGCGGCGCAGGTCAGGAGGGGGAAGATCGTCCGATGGGGAGATCTCCCGAAGCGTTCCGAACCTGACCGGTCGGAAAGCCGTCTGATCAAGCAGGGCGGAGGATTCATCTCGGCTTGCGGGGTCGTGTAGACAGCAATCGACAGGATCTGGATACTCACAGCTATGGACGGTCGGCCTTCATATCCGGTGAGAGCGTCCGATATGGAGCGCGATCGTGTGCTGCGCGTGCTCAGCGACCGCGTCGCCGAGGGGCGCATGTCGCAGGAGACCTTCGAGCGCCGTGTCGAGCAGGTGCTGCGCGCCCGCAGCCAGGCCGAGCTCGCCGACGTCGTGCACGACCTGCCCTCCACCAACCGGGTCGTCAACCGGCTGACCGGACTGATCTCCTCGGTGTCGCACGTGACGGCGCGGATCGAGTCGGCCTGGCGCACGCCCCGGCTGCCGCGCTTCACGCTGCCGCCCGCCGGGCTCACCCGCATCGTGGTCGGCCGCGCGCCCGGCTGCCAGTTCGTGCTGACCGACCTCACCGTCTCGCGCTTCCACGCCGAGATCTACCGGCACGACGACGGCTGGATGATCTCCGACCTGGGGTCGATGAACGGCACCCGCGTCAACGGCTGGCGGCTGACCGGCCCCGCCCGGGTCCGGCCCGGCGACGAGGTCGGCTTCGGCAACGCCAGCTTCATCGTCGCCGCCCCCTGACAGCGGCGCGCCGCCCTGGCCGCATGGCGGTACGTGTGATCAGGGCATCGGGCGGCCCCTGGACTCCCGGTCCGGCCCAGTCGGTCTAGACCGCGCCCGCGCGGTAGACCACGAACGACACCGCGATGTACTGCAACACGTAGGCCGCCACCGTGAAGGCGTGGAACACCTCGTGGAAGCCGAACCAGCGCGGCGACGGGTCGGGGCGGCGCAGCCCGTAGACCAGGCCGCCGATGCTGTACAGCACGCCGCCGAGCGCGACCAGCAGCGCCACGACCACGCCGGTGCCCTCGATGAACTGCGGCACGAAGAACGCCGCCACCCAGCCCAGCCCGATGTACAGCGCCGTGTAGAGCATCCGCGGCGCGTTGGTCCACAGGATGCGGAACAGCACCCCGGCGAGCGCGCCGCCCCACACGACCGCGAGCACCAGCGTGCGCGCCATGCCGTCCAGGATCAGGTAGGCGAACGGCGTGTAGGTGCCGGCGATGATGAGGTAGATGTTGGCGTGGTCGAAGCGGCGCAGCACGTCGGCGACGCGCGGCGACCAGCGGCCCCGGTGGTAGGCGGCCGAGACGCCGAACAGCAGCGCCGAGGTGAGCGCGTACACCGCCGCGCACAGGCGCGCCTCGCGGGTCGGGCCGAACGCCACCAGCAGGACTCCGGCGATGAGCGCGACCGGGAAGGTCCCCAGATGCAGCCAGCCGCGCAACCTCGGCTTGACCGCCTCCGCCAGATCCTTCGGTCGTCGCATCCCGAGCCTCCTCGTACTGTCGTCTGCCCTCAAGATATCCCGTGCTCATCGGGGTATTCGGGTGATTCGCGGCACCTTGTGATGGCGGGTCGCCAGTGCCCTGGACCTTGACGCTGTAAGGTTCGGGCCGGGCCCTCTGTCAAGGCCCCCGCGTCACCGAGGAACCGAGGAGGAGCACCGTGCTGATCGGGTTCGCCGTGCCGGTGGCGGGCGCGTGGGCCACGCCCGCCAACCAGGTGCTGATCGCGCAGCAGGCCGAGGAACTCGGCTACCACTCGGTCTGGACGCTCCAGCGGCTGCTGGTCCCCGCCGCCGGGGCCGGGCGGGAGGCCGCCGAGAACTACCGCAACGTCCCCGACCCGCTGGTCACCCTCGCCTACCTCGCGGGCAGGACCGAGCGGGTGCGGCTGGGCGTGGCGATCGTGAACATGCCGTTCATGGCGCCGCCGGTGCTGGCCAAGCAGGCCGCCACCCTCGACCACGTGTCCGGCGGGCGGCTGGACCTCGGCCTCGGCCTCGGCTGGATGCCCGAGGAGTTCGCGGCGGCGGGCGTCCCGATGGAGCGGCGCGGCGCGCGCGCCGAGGAGTACCTGGCGGCGCTGCGCACCCTGTGGGGCGACGAGGTCAGCGAGTACCACGGCGAGTTCTACGACGTCCCGGCCTCGCTCGCCGAGCCCAAGCCGTTGCAGTACCCCGAGCCGCCGATCCTGCTGGGCGGCACCGCCGAGCCCGCGCTGCGGCGCGCCGGGCGGCTGGCGGCGGGCTGGGTCAGCTCCAGCCGCGCCGACCTCGCCGGCATCGGCCGCTCCATCGACGTCGTGCGCGAGGAGGCCGAGAAGGCCGGCCGCGACGCCTCGGCGCTGCGGTTCGTGTGCCGGGGCGCGGTGCGGGTGCGCGAGGCGGGCCTGCCCGACCGCGCGCCGCTGACCGGGTCGCACGAGGAGATCCGCGCCGACTTCGACGACCTGGCGGCGCGGGGCGTGACCGAGCTGTTCGTGGACCTGAACTTCGACCCCGAGCTGACCGGTCCCGACGCCGACCCGTGGGACTCGATGTTCCTGGCCCGGGAGGCGCTCCAGGCGTTCGCGCCGCGCCTGTGACGCCTCCCGGTCACAGCGCCGGGCGGCGGCCCTCCCAGGGGGTGCTGAGCACCACGGTGGTGCGGGTCGCGACGTTGGCGGCCTTGCGGATCTGCTGGAGCAGCTCCTCCAGGTCGTTGGGCGTGCCGACGCGGACCTTGAGGATGTAGCTCTCCTCCCCCGCCACCGAGTGGCACGCCTCGATCGCCGCCAGGTGCGCCAGGCGCTCGGGCGCGTCGTCGGGCGCGGCCGGGTCGATCGGCTTGATCGACACGAACGCGGTCAGCGCCAGCCCGATCTGCTCGTGGTCCAGCAGCGCGGTGAAGCCGCGGACCGCGCCGCGCTTCTGCAGCCGCCGCACCCGCTGGTGCACCGCCGACACCGACAGGCCCGTCTCCTTGGCCAGGTCGGTGAAGCTCATCCGCCCGTCCTCGGCCAGCAGGGCCATGATCTGACGATCGATCTCCTCCACGCGGGAAATCTAGCGCGCCGGGCGGCGCCGCGCCTCCCCGGCCCGGATACGGGGCCGTCCGATATGACGATCCGGTACGGGACGGGTCAGCGGCCGCCCCGCGGGTCGCCGGACGCCCGGCGTCCGCCGCGCGCGCCGCGGGGCGGGCCGCAGCTCCCCCGGATGACCAGTTCGGTGGGCAGCGGGACGGGGCGGTGCGCGCCGCGCCGGGCGCTGTCGCGCAGCACCGCCTCGCAGGCGCGGTAGCCCATGTCGTGGCCGGGGCGGGCGACGGCGGTGAGCGGCGGGTCGCACAGCTCGGCCCAGGGCACGTCGTCCACCATCGCGATCGACACGTCGGCGGGCACCCGGATGTCCAGCTCGCGGGCGACCAGGACGGCGGCCTCCCCCAGCAGGTGCCCGGCCGCCAGCACGGCGGTCGCGTCGGTGCCACGTTGCAGCAGCCCGGCGGCGGCCGCGTAGGCGCTGTCGCGCTCGGGGCGGGCGGCCACGACCAGGTCCTCATGCACGGGCAGGCCGAGGCCCGCCAGGGTGTCGCGGAAGGCGCGCTCGCGCACGCCGGGGGCCTGGCCGGGCCCGGCCGCGCCGAGGTAGGCGACGCGGCGGTGCCCGAGGCCGGTCAGGTACTCGGTGAGGGCGCGCACGCCGCCCGCGTCATCGGCCAGCACCGCCGGGACGGCGGGCAGCGCGGGCAGGGCGCGGTCGGCGAACACCACCGCGCAGCCGACGCGCACGGCGCTCTCCCAGGCGGCGACGTCCCCGGCGGGCAGCGCGATGATGCCGTCCACGCGCTGCTCCACGAGCCGGTCGACGATCGCCGCCTCGCGCTCGGGGTCGCCGTGCGCGGCGTCCAGCAGCACGTGCTCGCCCAGCGACCGGGCGCAGGCCAGCACCCCGGCGACCAGCTCGGCGCAGAAGGGGTCGGTGACGTCGGGCACCACCAGGCCGATGCCGCCGGTGCGGCGGGTCTTCAGGCTGCGGCCGACGGCGCTCGGCCGGTAGTCCAGGGCGCGCGCGGCGGCCAGCACGCGCTCGCGGGTGGCGGCGCTGACCGAGCCGGTGCCCGACAACACCCGCGACACCGTGGCGATGCCCACCCCGGCGGCGGCCGCCACGTCCTTGATCGTCGTCGCCATGGAATCGCGCCCGCCCCTTCGCCGGAAACGTTTCCATAGTATTGAATGCGCATACCGGGAGGAAACCCCTGGTGAACTGCACAGGATGGAAACGTTTCCAACGTGAGGGGGCCCGATGGCCAAGATCGTGCTGGACGCCGTGGACAAGGTGTACGCCGGCGGCGTCAAGGCCGTGGACGGGCTGGACCTGGAGATCCGGGACGGCGAGTTCATGGTGCTGGTCGGCCCGTCGGGCTGCGGCAAGTCGACCGCGCTGCGGATGATCGCCGGGCTGGAGGAGATCAGCGGCGGCAAGATCTCCATCGGCGACCGGGTCGTCAACGACCTGGCGCCCAAGGACCGCGACATCGCGATGGTGTTCCAGAACTACGCGCTCTACCCGCACATGACGGTCGAGAAGAACCTGGAGTTCGGCCTCAAGCTGCGCGGCGCCTCCAAGGAGGAGCGCAAGAAGAAGGTCCTTGAGGCCGCCAAGATGCTGGGCCTGGAGCAGTTCCTCGACCGCAAGCCCGCCGCGCTGTCGGGCGGCCAGCGCCAGCGCGTGGCGATGGGCCGCGCGATCGTGCGCGAGCCGCAGGCGTTCCTGATGGACGAGCCGCTGTCGAACCTGGACGCCAAGCTGCGCGTGTCGATGCGCGCCTCGCTGAGCCAGCTGCACGAGCGCCTCGGCGTCACCACCGTCTACGTCACCCACGACCAGATCGAGGCGATGACGCTCGGCTCGCGCGTGTGCGTGCTGCGCGAGGGCAAGCTCCAGCAGGTCGACACCCCCCAGCGGTTGTTCGACAACCCCGTCAACCTGTTCGTGGCCGGGTTCATCGGCTCGCCCGCGATGAACTTCGTGGACGCCGAGCTGACCCGCGGCGACGGCGGCGCGCGCGTCCGCTTCGCCGGGTTCGACCTGCCGGTGCCCGACGAGCTGGTCGCCGCCAAGCCTGGCCTGGAGGACTGGTTCGGCAAGAAGCTGATCCTGGGCGTGCGGCCCTCGGACTTCGAGGACGCCGCGCACGCCGACTCCGCCTGGGCGCCGATGGGCGTCACCAGCAGCGTCACCGAGGAGCTGGGCAGCGAGATCAACGTCATCTTCACCATCGACGCGCCGCCGGTGGAGCACAAGGACACCGCCGACCTGGCCGAGGACGCCGCCGACGGCGACGCGGCCGACACCGCGATCCCGCTGACCGACAACAAGGCGCTGTGGACCGCGCGCGTGAACGCCCGCTCGCACGTGCGCCCGGGGCAGCAGGTCGAGCTGGCGGTCGACACCCGCCGCCTGCACTTCTTCGACCCGACCAGCGGCCTGGCGATCGGCCACCAGGAGGCCCCGAAGATCAGCAAGGACTGATCCCCGGCACGACGGAAGCGGGTCCGGCGGCACGTGCCGCCGGACCCGCTCGCGTTCTACGCCGTTACTTCACCGCGTCACTTCACCGTGTTACTTCACCGAGCCGGCCAGCACGCCCTGCACGAAGTAGCGCTGGAAGGCGAAGAACACCACCAGCGGGATGATCAGTGACAGGAACGCGCCGGGCGCCAGGATGTCGATGTTGCCGGTGAACTGGCGCATCTGCGACTGCAGCCACTTGGTCATGGGCTGGGAGTCGGTCCCGGCGAACACCAGCGACACCAGCAGGTCGTTCCACACCCACAGGAACTGGAAGATGCCGAGCGAGGCGATGGCCGGGCCGCCGAGCGGGAAGATGACCCGCCGGAAGATCGTCCACTCCGAGCCGCCGTCCATCCGCGCCGCCTCCAGCAGGTCGCGCGGGATGGCGGCGAAGAAGTTGCGCAGCAGGAAGATGGCGAACGGCAGGCCGAAGGCGACGTGGAACAGCACCACGCCGGCGATCGACCCGAACATCTGGAACCCGCCGAAGTCGATCTTGCCGTAGAGCTTGGCGACCGGCAGCAGCGCCACCTGCACCGGCACCACCAGCAGCGCCACCACCAGCAGGAACAGCCAGTCCCGGCCGGGGAACTCCATCCAGGCGAACGCGTAGGCCGCCAGCGAGGCGATCACCACCACCAGCACGGTGGTCGGCACGGTGATCAGGATGGTGTTCCAGAACGAGTCGACGAAGTCGGGCTTGTCGAGCAGCGCCGAGTAGGACGAGAAGCTGAGCTGGGACGGCTTGGTGAACACCTGCCACCAGCCGCCGGCGTTGTTGTCGGCGTTGGAGCGCAGCGAGGCCACCAGCAGGCCCAGCGTCGGCACCAGCCAGAACAGCGCGACCAGCGCCAGCAGCGCCTGCGCGAGGCCGCCGCCGAGCCGGGCCGTGGCGCGGGCGGCGAACCCGCGGCGCGGCGAGCCCGCCGCGCCGTTGCCGTTGGCGCCGTCGTCGTCCCGCTCGGCGGGCTCGACCGTGTCGGTCCTGTCCGCGGTGCTCATTTGCGCTCCTGCCGCAGCCGCCGGATGTTGAACAACATGGCGGGCATCACCAGCAGGAACAGCAGTACCGCGATGGCGCTGCCGGCCCCCTGGTCGTTGCCGCCGCCGAACGCCTCGGTCCACATCTGCAGGGCGAGCACGCTGGCGTTGGGATCGCCGCCGCCGATGATGAACACCAGGTCGAACACCTTCAGCACGTTGATGACCAGCGTCACCAGCACCACCACCAGCACCGGGGCCAGCAGCGGGATGGTGACGCGCCGGAACACCTGCCACTCGGTGGCGCCGTCCACGCGGGCCGCCTCCAGCGCGTCGCGCGGGATGGCCGCGAGCCCGGCGGCGATCAGCACCATGGCGAAGCCCGCCCACACCCACAGGTACGACACGATGATCGCCGGGGTGATGAGGGTGGAGCCGAGCCATTCGGCGCCCCGGTAGGAGGCGGTGAAGTTGTCCTGCGGCAGCCGGATGGTGACCGGGCCGTCGCCGACCTTCCTCAGGGTGAACGTGCCGTCGTCCTTGGTGGTCGCGGTGGCCACGACCTTGCTGCCGCGCACCGCCTCCACCGTGACGCCGGGCAGCCCGCTCTCCCCCGCGTTGGGGGCGTTGGACTGGCCGCCGCCGCCCTTGGTGAAGTCGAACCACACCGTGCCGGTCACCTCGCCCGACTGGGCGGACGGCGGCTGCGCGGCGGGCTTGGCGGTCTTGGGCAGCGTCTCGGGCTTGACGCGCAGCAGCGGCACCAGCGCCGTCCGGCCGGGGTCGACGGCGGCGGTGGTGACCACCGCGCCGCCCTCGGCCTTCACCGGCTGGCCGTCGCCGTTGCGCGGGCCCGCGCCGGGGTAGCTCGCGCCGCCGGCGAAGGTGTCGTGGATCGCCACCATCGCGGCGTTGGCCACGCCCTTGTCGGGGTCCTGCTCGTACACCAGCCGGAAGATGACGCCGGAGGCGAGGAACGAGATCGCCATCGGCATGAACACCACCAGCTTGAACACCGTGGCCCACCGGATCCGCTCGGCGAGCACGGCGAACAGCAGGCCGACGATGGTGACCACCGTCGGCGCGACCACGACCCAGACGGCGGTGTTGCGCACCGACACCAGGTTGTCGTGGCCCTGGAAGACGCCGGCGTAGTTGTCCAGGCCGACGAAGGAGTCGCCCCCGGCGTCGAAGAAACTGCGGATCACCGAGTAGACGATCGGGTACACCACCAGGAAGCCCAGCAGCACCAGCGCCGGCAGCAGGAACAGCAGCGCCAGCCATGACGGCGGCGTCAGTCCCTCGCGGCGGCTGCGGCGGGGGGCCTTGTCACCGGGGGTCCCGGTGTCCGCCGTCCCGGGGGCGACGGCGGCGGCGCCGCCGGCCGTGGCGGCCGGCGGCACCTCCTCATGCGCACTCATGCGGAGCCTTCATTCAGGGGTTCCTCGTGGTCGGGCGCCGTTGTTCGCGGGTTACTTGTAGGCCTTGGCGGCCTCGGCCTCCAGCTTCGCCTGGGTGCCCTTGACGTCGGTCGGCTTCTGGACGAAGCCGCGCAGCGCCTCCCACATGCCCTTGCCGGGGGTGGCGCCGAACGCGGCCGGGGTCAGGTCGGACATGTCGTAGCGGGCGGCGTCGCCGGCCTGCTGCATCTGCGCGACCAGTTCCTTGGCCACCGGGTCGGAGTAGGCGTCGGGGGCGACGTTCTTGTTCGGCGACAGGTAGCCGCCGAGGCCCGCCCACACCTTGCCGGCCTCGGGGGAGGCCAGGTACTTCATCAGCTCCTGGGCGCCCTTGCCGTCCTTGAGGGCGACGGCGGTGTCGCCGCCGAGCAGGGCCGGTGCGGTGTCGCCGGCCTTGGGGAAGGCGAAGACCTTGGCGTCGGTGCCGACCTTGGACTTGGTGGTGTTGATGTTGGCGGCGGCGAAGTCGCCGCCGTAGACCATCGCGGCCTTCTGCTGGCCGAACACCTCGGTGATGGAGGAGTCGAACTTGGTCTTGGTGGCCTGGGAGACGCCGCCGGACAGGAAGTCGCCCTTGCCCCAGATCTGGCCCAGGGTCTCCAGGGCCTTGCCGACCGTCGGGTCGGTCCACTTGATCTCGTGCTTGGCGAGCTTGTCGTAGTTGGCGGCGCCCGCCTGCGACAGGTAGACGTTCTCGAACCAGTCGGTCAGCGTCCAGGAGTCCTGCGCGCCGGCGGCCAGGGCGAAGGGGGTCTGCCCGGCGTCCTGCAGGGTGCCGGCGGCCTTCACCAGGTCGGCCCAGGTCGCCGGGGGCTGCACGCCGGCGTCGGAGAACACCTGCGGCCGGTACCAGAGGATGGACTTGTAGGCGGCCTTGACCAGCACGCCGTAGGTCTGGCCCTTGGCGGAGGCCAGCTCCTTCCAGTACGGCGCGAAGTTCTTGTCGACCTCGGCGACCACGTCGGCGGCCAGCGGCTTGAGCGAGCCCTTGGCGGCGTACTGCTGGAGCAGGCCGGGCTGCGGCAGGATCGCCACGTCCGGCGGGTTCTTGGCCTCCAGGCGCGGGCCGAGGTAGGCGTCGGTGTTCTCGCCGGTGGAGGCGTAGGTGACGGTGGCGCCGGTCTTCTTCTCGAACGCCTTGAGGACGTCGCGGAAGTTCTTCTCCTCCGGGCCGGTCCACTTGGCGGCGACCTCGACCTTGGTGCCCTTGAGCGGCCCGTTGGCGGCGGCGTCGCCGCCGTCGTCCTTCTTGTCGTCGCCGCCGCCGCACGCGGCCGCGGACAGGAGCAGGCCCGCCGCCACGGCGGCACCCGTCAAGCGCCTGCTGATCCTCATGCTTCATCCTTCCCTGACGGCGCGGCCCCGGTTCCCCAGACGGACGCGCCGGTGTCGATATCGAAGAAGTGCAGTCGGCCGGTGTCGACGCTGATCGTCACCGGGTCGCCGACCTTGACGCGGGTGCGCGGGCTGAACCGGCCGATCAGGTCGGTGCGCTGCGCCTCCCGCACGTCGGTGCCCGCGTCGCGGGCGAGTTCCCGGGTGTCCTCGGTGACCACCTGGGCGGCCTCGATCGCGAAGTGCACCAGCACGTCCGAGCCCATCGCCTCGACGAGCTCGACGGTGGAGGTGAGGGTGCGGCCCGGCCCGGGGTCGGACTGCCCGGCGCCGGCCGGCGCGTCGGCCAGCCCGGCGTCCTCCATGTCCTCGGGCCGGACGCCGACCACCAGGTCGCGGCCGAGGTAGCCGGCGAGGTCGGGCCGGTCGGCCAGCACCTCGGGGGGCAGGGTGAGGGTCTGGCCGCCGACCTCCAGGCGCGGGTTCGCCGCGTCGCCGGTCAGGGTGCCCTGGACGAGGTTCATGGCGGGTGAGCCGATGAACCCGGCCACGAACAGGTTCGCGGGCCGGTCGTACAGTTCCTGCGGCGGGGCGACCTGCTGGAGCTCGCCCTTCTTCATCACCGCGACCCGGTCGCCGAGGGTCATCGCCTCGGTCTGGTCGTGGGTGACGTAGATGGTGGTGACGCCGAGGTCGCGCTGGATGCGGGCGATCTCGGCGCGGGTCTGCACGCGCAGCTTGGCGTCCAGGTTCGACAGCGGCTCGTCCATCAGGAACGCCTGCGGCTCACGCACGATCGCGCGGGCCATCGCCACGCGCTGGCGCTGGCCGCCCGACAGGTTGCGGGGCTTGCGGTCCAGGTGCTCGACCAGGCCGAGGATGCCGGCGGCGCGCTCGACGCGCTCGCGGATCTCGGCCTTGGGCATCTTGCGGAGCGACAGCCCGAACCCGATGTTGTCGCGCACCGACAGGTGCGGGTAGAGCGCGTAGCTCTGGAAGACCATCGCGATGTCGCGGTCGCGGGAGGGCACCCGGTTGACGACGCGGTCGCCGATGGTGACCCGCCCCTCGGAGATCTCCTCCAGCCCGGCCACCATGCGCAGGGCGGTGGTCTTGCCGCAGCCGGACGGCCCCACCAGGACCAGGAACTCCCCGTCGGCGATGGTGAGGTTCAGGTCGGTCACGGCCCGGGTCCCGTCGGGATAGACCTTCCCGACGCCTGTCAGGGCGACCTCTGCCACGGCGTCTCCTTCTGCTGCGTTTGCTGCGTTTGCTGTGTTCGGCCCCGGCCGGGGAGCCGTCCCCGGCCTGTCACACGCCCGTGACGGGGGGAACACGCGTTCGTAACCCGCCGGACGATGAGCAAAATCAGTACCGCCCTTGGCGGACGGCTGGCAACCCGCCGGACGGCCGCCGCGCCATTTGGTGCAAAGATCGTTATCTGCCGGTAGCCGACGGAAAAGGGCGGGGACCCGGCCGGGTCCCCGCCCTCACGTGCGGCGGTGTGTCGCGGTGCGGTCGCGGCGCTGTCGCCACACCGTCGCCGTGCTGTCGGCGCGCTGTCGGGACGTGGTCGCCGCGCTGTCGGCGCGTGGTCGGCACGCCGTCGCGGCGCCGCGCGCCGGCGGCGCGCCGCCGGTTCAGCCCACGATCACCAGGTCGCGGCCGGTGTTGTTCAGCCGCTCGTGGCCGTCCTCGGTGCACACCACGATGTCCTCGATGCGCGCGCCGTGCGGGCCCGGGTAGATGCCGGGCTCGACGGAGAAGGCCATGCCGGGCTCCAGCGGCTCGGTGTTGCCCGCCACGATGTAGGGCTCCTCGTGGACCTCCAGGCCGATGCCGTGCCCGGTGCGGTGGACGAACAGCTCCCCGTACCCGGCGTCGGCGATCAGGTCGCGGCCGGCGGCGTCGACCGCCTCGGGCGTCACGCCGGGCCGCACCGCGTCGCAGGACGCCCGCTGGGCGGCGCGCAGCACCTCGAAGTAGCGGCGGTAGTCGTCCGGGGGCTCGCCCACGCAGTAGTTGCGGGTGGAGTCCGAGCAGTAGCCGCTGGGCATGACGCCGCCGATGTCGACCACGACGGGCTCGCCGGGGCCGATGACGCGGTCCGACAGCTCGGCGTGCGGGTTGGCGCCGTTGGGGCCCGACCCGACGATGACGAAGTCCACGGTGGCGTGGCCCTCGGCGATGATGGCGTCGGCGATGTCGCGGCCGACCTCGCGCTCGGTGCGGCCGGGCTTGAGGAAGTCGGGCACGCGCCGGTGCACGCGGTCGATGGCCTCGCCCGCCTCGCGCAGCGCGGCGACCTCGGCGGCGCTCTTGCGCATCCGCAGCTCGCGCAGCACCGACCCGGCGGCGACCTGCTCGGCGGCGGGCAGCGCGGCGCGGAAGCGCAGCGCCATGACGGCCCACATGCGGTCGGCCACGCCGACGCGGGAGCCCGCGCCGGTCAGCCCGGCGGGCAGCCGCCGCGCCACCAGCGCGTAGGGGTCGTCGGTCTCGTCCCAGGCCACCAGCTCCACGCCCAGGTCCCCGGCCGGGGACTCCCGGGCGGCCGGCAGCTCCAGCCGCGGCACCACCAGGAACGCCTCGCCCTCGGCGGGCACCGCGAGGCAGGTCAGCCGCTCCAGCGGCAGCGCGTCGTAGCCGGTGACGTAGCGCAGGTCCGGGCCCGGGGTCAGCAGCACCGCCCCCAGGCCGGCCCGGGCGACGGCCTCTTGCACCTGGGCGACCCGCGTCCGCGGATACAACTCCGTTGTCACACCCGTCTCCATTTCCGGTCACGGTGTTCCGGTCACGGGGTGACCGTGGCGGAATCACCGCTTCCTCCTCCCCAGTGAGCAGGTCCTGTTACATTCTGTACATGCTCCGACACTGGCATGTCCGCTGCGGACACCCCACCAGCATCCCAGTCGTCCCGCGTGCGGCCGCCGGGGGCGCCGGGGCCGGCGGCCGCCGCTGAGCGCGGGGCCGGTGATGCAGCAGAGCCAGGCCCTCGCCCTCGCCGCCACCGTGGAGCGGTTGCGCCACGAGCTGGACGCCCAGCGCCGCGGGGAGCGGGCCCGCACGGTGGTCGAGCAGGCGAAGGGCCTGCTGGCGGAGCGGTTGGGCTGCGGCGTGGAGACCGCCTACGACCACCTGCTGGAGCTGGCGGCGCAGGCGGGGGTGCGGCCCGCGTCGGCGGCGGCGCTGCTGCTGGGCGTCGACGCGGACGCGGCCGCCGAGGAGGCGTCGCGGTCGGCGGCGGTGTTCGCCCCGGCCGCCTACCTGGACCCGCCGGACGTGCCCGACGCGCGCCCCGGCACCGGCGCGGCCCCGCCCACCGCCGTCACGGACGGTGACGGCGAGGGCGGGCCGGTCGCCGACAGCGGCCACGCGCACCCCGGCGCTCCCCCAATTACGGACACCGGCACGGCAGATGCCGGGATTACGGACACCGGCATTACGGACACGCCGGGCGGTGATCTGCCCGCGCCGCTGGCGGCGGCCCGGCATCTGGCGGCGGCGGCGTTCGAGGCTGCCCGGGGCCCCGACGAGCTGGCGCTGCGCCTGGGCGAGGAGGCGCTGGGCTGGCTGGGCGCGAGCGCGGTGCTGCTGACGGTGCTGGAGCCGGACGGGGCGCTGCGGGTGGCCGGGGCGTACGCGCTGCCCGCGCACGTGGTCAGCGAGTGGGCGCGCATCCCGCCGCACTGCAACGTCGGGCTGGTACGCGCGGTCCGGTCGGCGGCGCCGCTGTGGGAGGCCGACCCGGCGCGGCTGGCGCTGGTGGGGGCGGCGGCGAAGCTGCCGGGCCCGTACTCGTGCGTGCCGCTCAACTCGGGCGGCCGCGTCATCGGGGCCGCCGAGATCACCTGGTCGCCGGACGCGGCGCCCGACGGCCGCACCCGCCGCTACGTGCGGTCGGTGCTGGCGGCGTGCGCGCGGCGGTTGCGGGACCTGGCGCCGGCGGCCGGGGGCGCGGCCGACGCGCCGTGGTTGCGGGCGCTGCTGGACGCGGTGCAGGCGCCCGGCGCGCTGATGACGCCGATCCGCGACGAGGACGGCGAGGTCGTCGACTTCCAGATCGACGTCGTCAACGCTGACGCGACCGAGCTGGCCGGGCGGCGGGCCGAGGACATCGTCGGGGTGCGGCTGCTGGAGCGGTACCCGGGTCTGGCGGTGTCGGGGCTGTTCCACGAGTACGTGCGGGTGCTGGAGTCGGGGGTGCCGCTGCGGCGGGGCCCGCGCGACTACGCCAGCCTGAGCGAGGGGCGGCTGGTGCCGACCACGCTGAGCGTGCGGGCGTGCCGGGTGGGCGGCGGGGTGCTGGCGAGCTGGCGGTTCCACGACGACTCCGCCGACCTGGCGGGGCAGCTCGCGCAGGCGCAGCGGCTGGGCAACCTGGGGTGGAGCCGCTGGGACCTGGCCGGCGGCGACATCTCCTGGTCCGACCAGCTCTACACCATCTTCGGGCGGTCGCGGACGGCCGGTCCGCTGCCGCTGGAGGGCCTCGCCGACCACGTGCTGCCCGAGGATCTGCCGCGCGCCGAGCAGCTGATGCGCACGCTGCTGGGCCGCCGCGAGCCCGCCGACCTGGAGCTGCGCGTGCGGGTGGGCGCCGACGTGCGGCACCTGCGGGTGATGGCCGAGCCGGTGCTGGACCCGCTGGGCGCGCCGATCGCGCTGCACGCGGTGTTCCAGGACGTCAGCCAGCGCCGCCGCGCCGACGAGACGCTGGCCGCCACGCGCCGCCAGCTCGACCGCGAGCGGCGCCGCATCGCCGAGGAGCGGCACATCGCGGTGGAGTTGCAGCGCGCGATCCTGCCGCTGCCGCGCGGGCCGCGCACGCTGCCGGGGCTGAAGGCGGCCGTGCGGTACCTGCCGGCGCAGAGCCGGACGCGGGTCGGCGGCGACTGGTACGAGGCCACCGCGCTGTCGGAGCAGGAGGTGTTCCTGGCGATCGGCGACGTGTCGGGGCACGGCCTGGCCGCGGCGGCGGGCATGGCGCGGCTGCGCAACGCGCTGAGCGGGCTGGCGTGCACCGGCGCGCCGCCCGACCGGCTGCTGGGGTGGCTGAACCGGCTGCTGCTGCACCGGCACCGGTCGCTGACCGCCAGCGCGATCGCGGCCCGGTACGCGCCCGAGACGCGCACGCTGACGTGGGCGCAGGCGGGGCATCCCCCGCCGGTGCTGCTGCGCGGCGAGCGCGCCGAGACGTTGCGGCCGCCCGAGGGGATCCTGCTGGGCGCGGTGGACGCGCCGCCGCTGGAGGCGGCGACCCTGCGGCTGGAGCGCGGCGACGTGCTGCTGTTCTACACCGACGGGCTGGTGGAGCGCCGCGACCGCGACCTGACCGACGGGTTCGAGCTGCTGCGGCGCGCGGTGCAGGAACGGCCGGGCGAGGGACCCGACGGCGTCATCGACCACGTGCTGGTGGCGCTGGGCGCGGCCAACCCCCTCGACGACACCTGCCTGCTGGCGATCCAGGTGACGTGACGGGCGCGGCGACTGCAGCGTCTCGACCGGCGCGGCGGCCCGCCGGGCGCGGTCGTGCGACCTGCGCGGTGGTCGTGGCGGCGCGGTCCGAACGTCGGTGGTGCGTGGCACGATGAACGCCATGAGCGGGCTGATGCTGCTGGACACGCCGTCGTTGTACTACCGCGCCTTCTACGGGGTGCCCGACAAGGTGACCGCGCCGGACGGCACGCCGGTCAACGCGGTGCGCGGCCTGATCGACATGATCGCCCGCCTGGTGGCGGACCGCTCCCCCGAGCGGCTGGTGTGCTGCATGGACGCCGACTGGCGGCCCGCGTTCCGGGTGGCGGCGCTGCCGTCGTACAAGGCGCACCGGGTGGCCGGGGCGGACGCGGCGGACGGCGCGGCGGGCGGGGCCGGGGAGGAGACGCCCGACGCGCTGGAGGTGCAGCTCCCGGTCATCGACGCGGTGCTGGACGCGGTCGGCCTGGCGCGGCTGGGGGTGCCCGGCTACGAGGCCGACGACGTCATCGGCACGCTGGCGACGGCGGGCCGCGAGCGCGGGCCGGTGGACGTGGTGACCGGCGACCGCGACCTGTTCCAGCTGGTGGACGAGCGCGGCCCGGTGCTGGTGCTGTACACCGCGCGCGGCATCCGCAACCTGGAGGTGCTGGGCGAGAAGGAGGTCGCGGCCAAGTACGGCATCCCCGGCCGCGGCTACGCCGACTACGCGACGCTGCGCGGCGACCCCAGCGACGGGCTGCCGGGCGTGCCGGGCGTCGGCGACAAGACGGCCGCGACGCTCATCACGCGGTTCGGGTCGCTGGCGGGGCTGCTGGAGGCGCTGGACTCGGACGTGCGGGAGGGCCTTCCGGCGGCGGCGCGGCGCAAGCTGGAGGGCGCGCGCGACTACCTGGCGGCGGCCGAGACGGTGGTGCGGGTGGTCACCGACATCGACTCCCCCGAGCTGCGCGCCCTGGACGACGACCTGCCGCGCGCGCCGCGCGATCCGGAGGCGCTGGCGGAGCTGGCCGAGCGGTGGGGGCTGAACAGCCCGGTGGAGCGGCTGCTGAAGGCGCTGGCCGGATCCTGACCGGCGTGTCAGGCGCGCCGCGGCGGCCTTGACGGGCGGCGGCGGGCGGCTGACGATGGCCTGACCGGGCGGTTCCGGTGGTGTGTCAGAGGACGCACGGCGGACGTGCCCACGGGTGCAGCATCGTGATCGAGAAGGGGTTCTCCTTGGGATACGGGCGACCGGTGCCCGTGGCGATGGGCCTCACCGCCCCACTCCCCCCAGTTGCCGCGGGCCCCGGTCCTCCCGGCGGCGGGCGGCGCTTGCCAGGGCTCCCGCCGCACGTCCGCCGCAACCGCCGAACCGACCCGCGGGCCCGCTCGCGAGCAGGCCGCAGAAAACGGAATCCCGGTGACCGAGAGGACCTACCCGCAGGGCTTCGGCCCGCCCCCGCCGCGCAACGACGCCCCCCACGCCGGTCCGCACGCGGGCCCGGGCGCCGGTAAGGCGCGCTGGGAGGCGTTCTGGGACGCCCTGGACGAGGCGCAGCGCGCCGGGCTGCGCGAGGTGGCGCGGCCGCGCGCCTACGCCGCCAAGGTGCCGCTGTGCTACCAGGGCGACCAGTCCGACCACATCATCATCATCGAGGGCGGCTGGGCGAAGGTGGCCTCGACGACCGCCGACGGCCACGCGGTGGTGCTGGCGGTGCGCGGGCCGGGCGATCTGGTGTGCGAGAGCGCGGTGCTGGGCAGCCGGCACCGGTCGGCGACGGTGACGGCGCTGAGCCCGGTGCGGGCGCTGGTGGTCCCGGCCGCGCGTTTCACCGGTTACCTGGACGCGCATCCGGAGGTGTGGCGGCTGGTCAGCGGCACGTTCGTGCGGCGGCTGGACGAGGCCGGGCGCCGGGTGCAGGCCAACGTGTCGGCGAAGGGCGCGCAGCGGCTGGCGGCGCTGCTGGCGCATCTGGCGGAGCTGTCGGCGCGGTACGCGCCGCCCGCCCGGGGCGGCGGGATCGAGATCGCGCCGCCGCTGTCGCAGGAGGAGCTGGGCAGCTGGATGGACGCCTCGCGGGAGACGGTCGCGCGGGCGCTGGGCGTGCTGCGCAGGCAGAAGCTGGTGGACACCGGCTGGCGGCGGATCGTGGTGCTGGACCTGCCGGGCCTGCGCGCCTACGCCGACGGCCACCCCGACCCCTGACGCCGCGCGCCGGCGGCACGCTGCGAGGCCGCACATCGGCAACGGGCTTGGATGCGATGCCCTGACGCCGACGCCGTCACGCGCGGACGCCGCCGTCCCCTGGTGGGGACGGCGGCGTCGTCGTGTTCGCGTGCGGGCCGTCAGCGGCGGCCCCTGCGGCCGCGCCAGTTGGTGCTGGTGCCGACTCCCGCCAGGTGGAGGGCCAGCAACAGCAGGCCCACGGTGATGAGGGTCTGGAAGTTGAAGGCGTCCGAGGAGATGTCGGCCAGGTCGAACAGCAGGGCGAGGGCGAACACGGCCGCGGCGGCGATCGCGAGCATCATGGACCTCCGGGTCAGTCGGGGCGCCGGGCTTCCCCCGAGGCGCACCGGCGTGATCTCCGATGCGCGGGGGGACAAACCACCCCACATTCCCTGCGCGCTCCAATAGCCGATTAAGGATGTCCCTTATTCGGGCCGGAGGGAACGTCGCCGGTCAGGCGGCGGGTTCGATGCGCAGCTCGCGGCTCAGCTCGGTGGTGATGTCGGCGTTCAGCCGGTAGGCGAGTTTGACCTCGTCGATGACGCGGGCGCGCTCGGCGGCGTCCCAGGGGGCGGCGTCGAGCAGCTCGCGGTAGGCGTCCTTGTAGCCCTTGGGCTTGCCGGGGAAGCGGTAGAACAGCACGCCGGCGTCGTCGCGGCCGAGGTCCAGGCTGCGCTGCACCTGGCGGCCGATGTACTGGCCGCCCGACAGGTCGCCCATGTAGCGGGTGTAGTGGTGGGCGACGAAGCCGCCCGGCCAGTCGAAGCACACCTCGCGCAGGCGCTCGGCGTAGCGGGTGGCGGCCTCGCCCGGCTCGATCCGGGCGGCCCAGCCCGGCCCGTACAGGTAGGCGAGGTCGGCCTCCAGCGCTTCGCGGCGGCGCAGGTCGGGGAAGACGAAGGGCCCGGCGACGGGGTCGGCCGCCATGGTCTCGGCGGCCCGCTCCAGCAGGTCGTAGACGTGGTAGAGCTGGGCGACCAGGACGGCGTACTCCTCGCGGCCGAGCCGTCCCTCGACCAGCGCCGACATGTAGGCCGAGCCCTCGTTGTCGCCGTGGTCGCTCCAGGTGGCGGCCCGCAGCTCCGCCGCGAACCCCGCGTCCTGTCCCTCAGCGCGCCCCGCAGCCTGCTCGGACATGCCCATCCGCGTCCCCTCCGTCCGTCGGCCGACCGTTCCGGCCGAGTGAGATGAGGTTAGCCTTACCTAACTCGCACCGGAAGGGGGTGCAGCCGACTTTTCCGACGTGACGTCGGCTACTTTACCGACGCCGCGTCGGAATGGCCAGAGGGGAACGGATGGCCGAGGTCAGCGGCCGGGTTCGGCGGCCGGAGCCGGGTCCGGAATCGGCGACGTGGCCGAGAGGGCCGGGTCAGTGGCCGTCGTTCGGGGCGAGGCCGAGCACCCTGCGGGCCTCGTCGGACATGCGGACGACCTCGTGGCGCACCTGGGGGCGCTCGGTGAGCCGCCCGCTCCAGGGGATGCGCACCGGGACCTCGGCGCCGTCCACGGTGGCGGCGAAGTCGATGCCGTCGGCGTCCATGCCGCTCATGCGGGCGGCGGTGGCGTCCGGGACGCCGCCCAGCCCGCGGGCGATGATCGCGCAGTCGCCGGGGTGGTCGTCGTTCATGTGCCGCATGATCTGCCGCACCACGTCGTCGGTGAAGGGGTCGTTCTCGGTCATGGCGCAGGCCCTCCTGGTTCGCGGTCCCACGGCCGTGCCCGCGCCGGGCGGCCGGGCGGCCGCCTGACGTGCGGGTTCACGACCGTTCAGGTGGGCCTCACCCTAGTAAGGCTTACCTAACTTTGGCGAGTCGGAGGCGCGCCGGACCCGCCCCGGCCGGTCCGGGGCGGACGGGCCGGGGGCGGGGCCACGGGTCAGGTGACCGAGGAGTAGGCGACGACGCCGCGCCGCATCGCGTCCATCGCCTTGCGGGCGGTCTTGCGGATGTGGCTGTTGGGCGGGGCGGCGTCGGCGACCTGGCCGAGCAGGTCCAGGAGCTGCTTGACGGCGCGGACGAAGTCGCCGGCGGTCATGCCGGCCTCCAGCAGCACCTCGTCCAGGTCGTGGCCGCGGGCCCACTGGTAGGCGGTCCAGGCGAAGCCGAGGTCGGGCTCGCGCAGGAACGACACGCCGTTGTCCTCCTCGACGGCCTCCAGCTGCCCCCACAGCCGCACCATCGAGCCCAGGGCCTCCTGGACGGCGCCGGTGGGGGTGCGGGGGCGGGCGGCGTCGTCGGGCTGGCGCGACTCGTACACCAGCGCCGACACGCACGCGGCGAGCTCGGCGGGGTCGAGGCGCTCCCACAGGCCCTCGCGCAGGCTCTCGGCGGTGAGCAGGTCGAGCTCGTTGTAGATGCGGCCGAGGCGGCGGCCCTCGTCGGTGACGTCGTCGCCGTCGAGGTAGCCGAGCTGCTGGAGGACCGCGCAGACCTTGTCGAAGGTGCGGGCGATGACCTGGGAGCGGCCCTCGACGCGGCGGCGCAGCTGCTCGGTCTCGCGGTCCAGGCGGTGGTGGCGCTCGGCCCAGCGGGCGTGGTCCTCCCGCTTGTCGCAGCCGTGCACGGGGTGGCGGCGCAGCTCGGCGCGCAGCCGGCCGATCTCGGCGTCGTCGGAGGCCGGGGCGTCGCGCTGGCGGCGGCGCAGGTCGCCGACGTCGTCGGGCACCTTGTTGCGCAGGGTCGAGGCGAGGTCGCGGCGGTCCTGGGGGTTGCGGGGGCTGAAGGACTTGGGGATGCGGATGCGCTCGACGGGTTCGACGGCGCGCGGGAAGTCCAGGACCGACAGGCGCTGCACCGACCGGTTGGCGGTGAGCACCAGCGGCGCGGGCCCGTCGGAGCGGCGGCCGACGCCGGGGTCCAGCACGACGGCGAGGCCCGTGCGGCGGCCCGACGGCACCAGGATCACGTCGCCGGGCCGCAGGTGCTCCAGCGCTCTGGCGGCCTCGGCGCGGCGCGACGACGACCGCTCGCGCGACAGCTCGGCCTCGCGGTCCGACAGGCGGCGGCGCAGCGCGGCGTACTCCATGAAGTCGCCCAGGTGGCATTCGGCGGCCTTGGCGTACCCGGCGAGCGCCTCCTCGTTCTTGCGGACCTGCCGGGCCAGCCCGACGACGGCGCGGTCGGCCTGGAACTGCGCGAACGACTCCTCCAGCAGGGTGCGGGCGCGCTCGACGCCGACGGCGCCGACCAGGTTGACGGCCATGTTGTAGGAGGGCCGGAAGCTGGAGTTGAGGGGGTAGGTGCGGGTGCCGGCGAGCCCGGCGACCGAGTTCGGGTCGACCGTCGGGGACCAGAGCACCACCGCGTGGCCCTCGACGTCGATGCCGCGGCGCCCGGCGCGCCCGGTGAGCTGGGTGTACTCGCCGGGGGTGAGGGCGAGGTGGGCCTCGCCGTTCCACTTGTCGAGCTTCTCGATCACCACGGTGCGGGCGGGCATGTTGATGCCCAGCGCGAGGGTCTCGGTGGCGAACACCGCCTTGGTGAGGCCGCGGGTGAACAGCTCCTCGACGATCTCCTTGAAGGTGGGCAGCATCCCGGCGTGGTGGGCGGCGATGCCGCGCTCCAACGCCGACAGGAAGTCGTCGTAGCCGAGCACGCGCAGGTCCTCGCGCGGGATGTCGGCGGTGCGCAGCTCGACGTGGGCGCGGATCTCCTCGCTCTCCTCCTTGGAGGTGAGGCGCAGCCCGGCGTGCAGGCACTGGAGGACGGCGGCGTCGCAGCCGGCGCGGGAGAAGATGAAGGTGATGGCGGGCAGCAGCCCGGCGCGCTCCAGCCGGGAGATCACGTCGGGGCGCATCGGGGGCCGGAAGCGCTGCGGGCGCGACTCGCGGCGGCGGCCGGTGCGGCGGCCCTGGTTGACCTTGGCGCGGCGCACCTCCTCCACCGCCATGCGCTGCAGCTGGGGGTTGACGCGGGCCTGCCGCCCGCCGCCCTTGCCGGTCTCGACGAACAGCTCGTACAGGCGGGTGCCGACCAGCATGTGCTGGAACAGCGGCACGGGCCGGTGCTCGTCGACGATGACGGCGGTGTCGCCGCGGACGGCCTGGAGCCACTCGCCGAACTCCTCGGCGTTGCTGACGGTCGCCGACAGCGCCACGATGCGGACCGAGTCCGGCACGTGGATGATCACTTCTTCCCAGACCGCGCCGCGGAACCGGTCGGCCAGGTAGTGGACCTCGTCCATGACCACGAACGCGAGGCCCGCCAGGGTCTGCGACCCGGCGTAGAGCATGTTGCGCAGCACCTCGGTGGTCATGACCACGATGGGCGCCTCGCCGTTGACGCTGTTGTCGCCGGTGAGCAGCCCGACCTTGTCGGGGCCGTAGCGGCTGACGAGGTCGGCGTACTTCTGGTTGGACAGCGCCTTGATGGGCGTGGTGTAGAAGCACTTGCGGCCGCCGGTGAGGGCGAGGTGGACCGCGAACTCCCCGACGAGGGTCTTGCCGGAGCCGGTGGGCGCGGCCACCAGGACGCCGCTGCCGGCCTCCAGGGCCCGGCACGCCTCGATCTGGAACGGGTCCAGGGGGAAGTCGTACAGGGTCTGGAAGTCGAGCAGGGCGGGCCCGCTGCCGGCGTTGCGCTTGCGGTGGGCCGCGTAGCGCTCCGCCGGGGACTGGTCGGCCGACTGCGTGTCGGGGGTGGTCATGGAACGAGCCTACGGTTTCGACCGGCCCGTTATGCACTCCGGGGCGGGTTCGGGTGACCCGTTTTACCCGGAAGCGGTCCGGTCGTGGGCTCTAGGGGCGGCTCGGGGCGGCCCGGCGACGGCGGCTCAGGGGCGGCGGTCGCCGCGTTCCAGCTCGGCGTCGATCTCCTCCAGGCGCAGCGGGGAGACCTCGTCGTCGGCGAGCTCGGCGTCGGGGTCGGCGGTGAGGCCGCGGCGCCGGTCGTTGAAGTAGGCGAGCACGGCGGCGATCTCGTACAGCACCACGGTGGGCAGGGCCAGCACCAGCATGGTGACGGGGTCGCCGCTGGGGGTGGCGACCGCGGAGAACACGAAGATCCCGAAGACGGCGATGCGCTGGGTCTTCTTGATGCGCTGGAAGGTCAGGACGCCGACCAGGTTCAGCATCACCACCAGCAGCGGCAGCTCGAAGGTGACGCCGAACACCACGAGCATGGCCAGCACGTAGCTGAGGTACTGGTCGACCTTGACCAGGGCGGTGACGCCGTCGATGGAGAAGCCGCCCAGGAACAGCTGCAGGCCCTTGTCGACGAACAGGTAGGCGAGCCACGCGCCGACCAGGAACAGCGGCACCGCGACCGTCAGGAACACGTAGGTCCAGCGGCGCTCGCGCTTGTACAGGCCGGGCGCCACGAACGCCCACAGCTGGTAGAGCCACACCGGCGACGACAGCACGATCCCGACGATCATGGCGATCTTGAGGCGCACGAAGAACTGGCTGAAGATGCCGTCCACGACCAGGGTGCACTTGTCGTTCAGTTCCCGGGCCTGGGGGATCTGGCAGTAGGGCTCCTTCAGCAGGTCCCAGATGGGCTGGAAGAACACGTAGCCCACGATCATGCCGATGACCAGCGCGATCATCGCTTTGATCAGCCGGTTGCGCAGCTCGCGGAGGTGGTCCAGCAGCGGCATGCGGCCGTCGGGGTTGGCCTGCGCGGAGCTCAGGAGCTTCATCGTCGGGGATTCAGGGGTCTAGGCCGCCGATCGGGGGTCGGGAGGGGTCAGGACTTGCCGAAGCGGTCGCGGTCGGCGACCGGCACGCCCTGGATCGGCTCGCCGGACGGCAGGGCGCCCTGCCGGTAGGGCTGCTGCTGGGCGCCGGGCTGGGCACCGGGCTGGACATTGGCGGCCTCGCGCTCCAGGCGGGCGGCCTCCTCGCGCAGCTGGGCGGCGCGGTCGCGGGCCTCCTGGGCCTGGACGCGGTCGGCGTCGCGGCCGGCGGCCCGGTCGGCGGGCGTGTCGGCGGGAGCGTCGTCATCGTCGTCGCGCAGGCCCTTGGTCTCGGCCTTCAGGATGCGCGCGGACTTGCCGAGCGACCGCGCGAGCTGCGGCAGCTTGGTGGAGCCGAACAACAGCAGGACGACGAGGAGGACGATCAGGATCTCGCTCGTGCCAAAGCTACCCATGGACATTCCCTCTTCAGCAGGTGGTACTCAACCCGATCGTACGCCGTCTCCGGAGTCGCGTGCCGCATGCGCCTCCTGGAGATCGTGGAGTTCACTCCGCAGCGCCGTCTGTTCGGGCTCCAGCCGCCTGCGGGTCCGGTCCAGTTCACGCGCCAGACGGCGCACGCCCAGGTGGACCTTGAAGCCGCAGAACGCCAGGACCAGCAGTCCGGCGAAGCTCATCGCCACCGTAAGCCACGTCGCGGTGGGCATGGTCACCGCCCCTCTCGGCGCGTCCCGGCCGGGACGTTCGGGTCGTCCGGGCCGCCCGGATGGGCGGCGCGTCCGGCGGTCTCGTAGCGGGCCAGGGCGCGGGCGGCGTCGGCGCGCACGCCCTCGGCCAGGTCGGCGGGGGCGGTGATGCGGCCCTGGTCGCCCAGGCGCAGCGCGAGGCCGCGCACCCACCGGGTGTCGGGGGTGCGCAGCACGATCCGCAGCCGCCCCTCCCCCAGCTCCTCCACGCTCTCGCACGGGTAGTGGTCGGCGACCCAGCGGCCCTGCGGGGTCAGCTCGAAGCTGACGCGGACGTCGTGCTCGGACGGCCGGAACAGCCCGGCGTCGACGTCGATGGGCTCGGCGCCGGCGGGGACCTCGGCGGCGGCGTCCAGCACCTCCAGCGCGGTGACGCGGTCGAGGCGGAACAGCCGCACCGCCTCGGCGCGGCGGCACCAGCCCTCCAGGTAGGTGTTGCCCTCCACCACCAGCAGCCGCATGGGGTCGACGTCGCGCTCGGTGTTCTCGTCGCGGGCCGGGACGTAGTAGGTGAGGTGGACGCGGCGGCCGGCGCCGATGGCCTGGCGCAGCCGGCCCACGGTGTCGCCGCCCGCGTCGACCTCGACGGTGACCTGGCTGCTGACCTGGGAGGCGGCGGCCCCGGCGGCGGTCTCCAGCTTGGCGATGACGCGGCTGAGGGCGTCGCGGTCCTGGAGGTCGGGGATGCCCGCGAGCATGCGCAGCGCCACCAGCAGGGCGCTGGCCTCGTCGACCTTGAGCCGCAGCGGGCGGGCGATCGACTCGGCCTCGGTGACGGTGATCTCGCCGCCCTCGTAGGACAGGTCGATCGGGCAGTAGGGGTCGGGGGCGCGCAGCTCCACGCACCACAGCAGGTTGAGGTCGTCGATGAGCTGCTTCTCGGTGACGCCGAACGCGGCGGCGGCCTCGTCGAGGGCGACCGCGTCGCGCGACACGACGTAGGGCACCAGGGCCAGCAGGCGGCCCAGCCGGTCGGTGGAGGTGGTCGCGGCGGCCTTCCCGGCCGGTTTGCCCTGCGGCTTGGCCTGCGTTTTGGCCTGTGCCTTGGTGGCCTTCACGGCGTCGCTGGTCTCGTTCACCGGTCGCTCCCCGCCAGTACCGCCTTGAGCTGCTGGATGACCGCCTCGCGCAGGTCGGGCGGGTCGAGCACCACGACGTCGTCGGCGAACCGCGCCAGGTAGGGCGCGAAGCGGTCCACGTCGCGGAAGGTGAGGACGGCCTCGTCCCACCCGGCCCAGCCGTCGCCGGCGGCGGGCCGCACCTCGCGGGCCCAGCGGCGCGGGCCCTGGGCGGCCCCGGCGCGCAGCAGCACCTGCGCCGGGCGCGGCTCGGCGACCGGGTCGCCGCGGTCGAAGGCGATGCGCCGCACGTCGACGTCGGCGGGCACGGTGACGCTGTCGGCGGGGCCGTCGGGCACGACCTCGCCGGTGATGCGCGACAGCCGGAACACGCGGGACTCGCCCCGGTCGCGGTCGTGGCCGACCACGTACCAGCGGCCGCGGCGGCTCACCACGCCCCACGGCTCCAGGTGGCGGCGCGCGACCTGGGTGCGGCCGATGCCCTGGTAGTCGAAGGCGACGGGGCGGCGGTCGCGGACCGCCTCCCACAGCGCCGGGAAGGCCGGGTCGCCGGTGTTGACGCGGGGTTCGATGCCGACGGCGGTGGGCACGTCGGTGTCGACGCCGGCGGCGCGCAGCTTCAGCAGCGCGCCGGAGGCGGCCTCGGCCATGCTGGCGCGCTGCCAGACCCGGGCGGCCAGGCCCAGCACCGCGGCCTCGTCGGGCGTCAGGTGGATGTCGGGCAGCTCGTAGGCCTGCGGCGGGATGCGGTAGCCGATCTCCTCGCCGCCGCCGCCCTGCTGGTCGCTGCCCACCTCCAGGGGCACCCCCAGCTCCCGCAGCTCCTCCTTGTCGCGTTCGAACATGCGCTTGAACGCCTCGTCGGAGTCGGGATAGCCCGGGACCGCCCGGCGGATCTGCTCGGCCGTCAGGTACCTGCGGGTGGCGAGCAGGCAGACCACCAGGTTGAGCAGGCGCTCGGTCTTGCGCCGCGACACTTCGCCACCACCTTCTCGCTCGCTGTGCCCGGTCCGTCCCCGCGTTCCGTCTCCGAGGACGCTACCGTTCCGGTGTGATCCGATGGCGCAAAGGCACGGTAGAGAACGTCCGCCGGGAGTGGCCGGGGGCGGTCGAGCTGGATGTCTCGATCGACGGTGACGGGACCGCGCGGGCCCTCGCCTACCCCGCGCTGGTGGGGCGGCCGGAGCCCGGTGATTCCGTCCTGCTCAACACTACGGCCTTGGCGATGGGCCTGGGGACGGGCGGCTACGCGATGGTGGTGGCGGTGCCCGACCGGCTGCCGCCCGATCCGGCCGGACCCGGCCACCTGGTCAAAGCCCGCTACACGCCGCTCCAGGCCACGGTATTGGGCGCCGACGAGCAGGACTCCCCCCACCACGCGGTGCTGCGCGAGGCCGACTCGCTGGACGGCATGCCGGTGGTCGTCGCCGACCTGCACTCGGCGCTGCCGCCGGTCCTGGCGGGGCTGCTGGCCGCGCGGCCCGGGGCGCGGGTGGTGTACGTGATGCCCGACGGGGGCGCGCTGCCCGCCTGGTTCTCGATGTCGATCGCGCGGCTGCGGGACGCGGGGGCGCTGGCGGCGACCGTCACGACCGGGCAGGCGTTCGGCGGCGACCTGGAGGCCGTCACCGTGCACACCGGGCTGCTGGCGGCCCGCCTGGTCCTGGACGCCGACGTCGCGATCGTCGCGCAGGGGCCGGGGAACCTCGGCACCGGCACCAAGTGGGGCTTCTCCGGGGTGACCTCCGGGGAGGCGGTCAACGCGGCGGCGGTGCTGTCGGGACGTCCCGTCGGCTCCCTGCGCGTCAGCGAGGGCGACAGGCGCGAACGGCACCTGGGGGTGTCCCACCACAGCATCACCGCCTACGGGCGGGTGGCGCTGGCCCGCGCCGACATCCCCGTGCCCGAGCTGGGCGGCGACTTCGGGACGCGCGTCGCGGCCGAGGCCGCGCAGCTGGGCGACCGCCACGAGCTGGTGCCGGTGGGCGTGGAGGGGCTGCGCGAGGCCCTGGAGGCGGCCGAGAAGGACTGGGGGGTGCGGCTGTCGACGATGGGCCGCCGCCTGGACGAGGACCTGGCCTACTTCCTCACCGCGGCCGCCGCCGGCCGCCACACCGCCGCCCTGCTGGACTGACCCTTCTCTCTCCGCCCCCGTTCCGGCCGGTCAGGCCGGGGCGGGGGCTTTCTCGATCATGCCTTCCTCCCGCGCGCCCTGCCCGGGTCCCGCCTCCAGGCCGTCCACCGCGCCCGCCGCCAGGGCCTCGGCCGCGCCGTAGCCCGCGTTGAAGGTGAACGCGCGGGGCGAGGAACCCTGCGCGCGCAACAGTTCCAGGCGCTCGACGCCCTCGGCGACGGTCGGGACGTGCCCGGCCGGGATCCACCACAACACCAGGTGGGCGGCGGTGGGCCGGTGGAACCACTCGCGGCGGCGGCGCATCGACTCCAGGTGCCCGCTGCGGTACACGAAGTCCCACAGCGCCTGGCGGGTCTCCCACACCGAGTAGGTGACGATCACGTCGGCGCCGAGCGGGCGGAGGCCGGTGGCGTCGGCCGCGCCCTCCTCCACCAGCCGCCACACGAAGCCGGGCGCGTTGTCAGCCAGGGCGTTGACCTCGTCGAGCCGCGCCACGAAGCCGGCGGTGCGCGGGTCGTCGAGGGGATGGCGGAGGGCGGCGACGTTGAACTGGGCGAGGTGGAGGCGGGGCGTGGGGGCGGGGGCGGTCGTGGGGGTGGCGGAGGCGTGCGTGGGGGCGTTCATGGGGTCAGCCCACCATGCCCCCGGCTTCTATGTCAATCTTCATTGTTTTTAGAAGCCTCCACCACCACGCAGCACAGCCCGGGGCGCGCGTCCATGCGGGCGCGCAACGTTTCCGAGCCGTCCAGGAGCCCTTCGAGCAGGGCGAGGTTCATGCCGCACACGAGCGGCGGGAAGCGGTCGGCGACCGACCGGAAGGGGCAGTTGCGCAGGCGGAGGGCAGGGTGGGGAGTGCTTTCGTCCTGCTGTTCGTGCCCGTGCTCGCCCGCGGGGTCGTCCATGAACGGGCCGTAGCCGCGCGTCGCCAGGAGCGCGGCCACCTCCGCCAGGTCCGCGCAGGGCCGCCCTTCGGGGCCGCGCATTTCCCGGCCGCGCCGCCGCGCGGTCTCCCAGAGCGCGGTGTCCAGGCCCGCGGCCTCGGCGGTCTCGGCCAGCAGGTCGGCGGCCGTGCGGTAGTCGCGGGCGGGCAGCGACACCTGCCGCTCGGCCGCCGAGCGGCGGTACACCTTGGCGGGACGGCCCGCGCCCGGCCCCGAACGGCCCGTCAGGCGGCGGGAGTCGGCCTCCAGCAGCCCGGCCTCGACCAGCCGGTCCAGATGGAAGGCCGCGAGGGTGCGCTGCACGCCTGCGGCCTCCGCCGCCTCGTTGCGGCCCACCTCGCGCCCCTGGGCCGCCACGTACTCGTACAGCCGCCGCCGGACCGGGTCCCGCAGCGACGCGATCGCGTCGATGTCCTCCATCCGGCCATTCTAAGAACAACCGGCGTTGATGTTAGAGTCGACGGCCCGGAGCGGGTGGTCGGGTCAGTGCGCGCCCAGCACGTCCACGACGAACACCAGCGTGTCGGTGCCCTTGATCCCGGCCTGCGCCAGCCCCTTCGCGCCGTAGCCCAGCGCGGGCGGCACCACGACCAGCACCCGGCTGCCGACCTTCTGCCCCACCAGCGCCTGGTCCCAGCCCTTCATCACCTGGCCGGTCCCGATCGTGGCCGCGTACGGGCGGCCCGACCGCCACGAGGAGTCGAACACCTGCCCGTCGCGCCAGAACGACCCGGTGTACTGCAACGCCACGAGCTGGCCCTTCTCGACCGCCGCGCCGCCGCCCTGCACCAGGGTCCGCACCTGCAACGTCTTGGGCGCGGCGGCCTTCGGCACGGTCACCAGCGGCCCCTGCGCGCCCGACCCTGGCGTCACCTGCGGCAACTTCGCGTCGCTCAGCGCCTGCTGCCTGCCCTGCGCCGCGGCCGTCTTCGAGTACACCGCGCGCACGTCCAGCACGTACAGCAGCGAGTCCCCGGCCCCCACCTGGTTCCGGCTGTCGCCCTTGTCGCCGAACCCGTCCTTGGGCGGGATCCGCGCCACCACGCGCGACCCCGCACGGGCGCCCTCCAGCGCCTTCTCCAGCCCCGGCACCAGCTCCCCCGTCGGGAACGCGCCCGGCTTGCCGTCGTCGAAGCTGCTGGCCAGCAGCTTGGAACCGGCCTTGGTCCACCGGTAGCCGACGTAGTCGGCCACCACCAGATCGCCCTTGTGGACCTGGGCGCCCTTGCCCTCGGCGAGGGTCTTCACCGCCAGCTTCTCCTCGGGCTTGCCGCCCTTGGGGAACGACACCTCCGGACGGGCGCCGAACGCGCCCTTGACCGCGACCTGCACATCGTCGCCGCTCGAACACGCGGACAACGACAACGACGCGGCGGCCAGCACGGCGACCGCGGGCAACACGGCGAGACGACGGCGCATGCACGGTTCCTTCGGGGGTGGGTGAGCGCTGCTGAGCGCTCACCCTACCCCTCAGGTGACCAACCGGTAGCCCGCCGGTGCCGGCTACCTCACATCCCGGCGATGAGCTTGTCGACCCGCTCGTCCACCGACCGGAACGGGTCCTTGCACAACACCGTGCGCTGCGCCTGGTCGTTCAGCTTCAGATGCACCCAGTCCACCGTGAAGTCGCGCCGCTTCTCCTGCGCCTTGCGGATGAACTCCCCGCGCAGCCGCGCCCGCGTCGTCTGCGGCGGCACCGACTTCGCCTCGAAGATCGCCAGGTCGCGCGTCACCCGCTCCACCGAACCCCGGTTCTCCAGCAGGTAGTACAACCCCCGCTCCCGGTGCACGTCGTGGTAGGCCAGGTCCAGCTGCGCCACCCGCGGCGACGACAGCGGCAGGTCGTACTTGCGGCGGTACCGCTCGATCAGCTGGTACTTGGTCACCCAGTCGATCTCCCGGGCCACCAGGTCCAGATCACCGGTCTCCACCGCGCGCAGCGTCCGCTCCCACAGGTCCAGCACCCGCTTGGCGGTCGCGTCGCCGCCCCGCCGGTCCACGAAGTCCTTCGCCTTGCCGAAGTACTCCTTCTGGATCTCCAGCGAGCTGGCCTCGCGCCCGTTGGCCAGCCGCACCTTGCGGCGGCCCGTCATGTCATGGCTGACCTCCCGGATCGCCCGGATCGGGTTCTCCAGCGTCAGGTCCCGCATGACGACGCCCGCCTCGATCATCCGCAGCACCAGGTCGGTCGCCCCCACCTTCAGGAGCATCGTGGTCTCGCTCATGTTCGAGTCGCCCACGATCACGTGCAGCCGCCGGAACCGCTCGGCGTCGGCGTGCGGCTCGTCCCGGGTGTTGATGATGGGCCGCGACCGCGTCGTCGCCGACGACACCCCCTCCCAGATGTGCTCGGCGCGCTGCGACACGCAGTACACCGCGCCCCGGGGGGTCTGCAGCACCTTGCCGGCGCCGCAGATGATCTGGCGCGTCACCAGGTACGGGATCAGCACGTCGGCCAGCCGGCCGAACTCCCCGTGCCGCCCCACCAGGTAGTTCTCGTGGCAGCCGTAGGAGTTCCCGGCCGAGTCGGTGTTGTTCTTGAACAGGTAGATGTCGCCGGCGATGCCCTCCTCGCGCAGCCGCCGCTCCGCGTCCACGAGGAGCCCCTCGAGGATGCGTTCGCCGGCCTTGTCGTGCGTCACCAGATCGACGACGCTGTCGCACTCGGGCGTGGCGTACTCGGGGTGGCTTCCCACGTCCAGGTAGAGCCGCGCGCCGTTGCGCAGGAACACGTTGCTGCTGCGGCCCCACGACACCACCCGGCGGAACAGGTAGCGGGCCACCTCATCGGGTGACAACCGCCGCTGCCCGCGGAAGGTGCAGGTGACGCCGTACTCGTTCTCAAGCCCGAAGATGCGCCTGTCCACATCCACGACCCTATGCGGCCGGACGCCGACTTGGCAGCCTCCGCAGCCCCTTGTTTCGCAGCCGCTCCCGAACCCGCGCCTTTACGTTGTAGATCATTAAGCGGGCGGGAAAAACCCGCCGCGGCCGCACCCCCGGGCAAACCCGGACAGCACGACCACAGCGGGCCGTCACACCCCACCAAACCGCCGGCGACTCCCCGAGGTCAGTCCCCCGCCTCCGCCAGCAACGCCTCGATCCGCGCCGCCGGAAGCCGCTTGAACAACCGGTGCTCCCGGTTACGGTCCAGCACCGCCACCTCCAGCGACTTCGCCTCCAGATGACGATCGTTGTCCTGCGCCTCCAACGACCGCACCGCCGTCCGCAACGCCTCCACCAGCGACGCGCCCTCGACGTACCGCTCCTTCAACGCCTGCGCCACCGCGTCCGCCTGACCGCCCATCGCCACGTAACCGTGCTCGTCGGCCACCGAACCATCGAACGTCAACCGGTAGATCTGGTCGGTCTCCGCCGTCTCACCGACCTCCGCCACCACCAACTCCACCTCGTACGGCTTGTTGGTCTCCGTGAAGATCGTCCCCAGCGACTGCGCGTACACGTTCGCCAGACCCCGCGCCGTCACATCACGCCGGTCGTACTGGTACCCGTTGATGTCGGCGTACCGCACCCCGCCCAGCCGCAGGTTCTCGAACTCGTTGTACTTCCCCACCGCCGCGAACGCGATCCGGTCGTAGATCTCACTGATCTTGTGCAACGCCCGCGACGGATTGTCGGCCACGAACAGGATCCCGTCGGCGTACTGCAGCACCACCACGCTGCGACCCCGCGAGATCCCCTTCCGCGCATAGTCCGCCTTGTCCTTCATCTGCTGTTCGGGCGACACGTAGAACGGCATGGACACCGGTCTGCATCCCTTCTATCGCAGCGGGGCGGTCGGACCGCCCGGCGAGTCGTAACGTTCCTCCACGACGGCCCGCGCCAACGCGCCGACCTCGTCCTCACCGAGCCGCCGGTACCCCTCCGCCGTCACCGACGCCACCACCGGGAAGATCCCGCGCGTCAGATCCGGCCCACCGGTCGCCGAGTCGTCATCGGCCGCGTCGTACAACGCCTGCACGCACACCAGCGCCGCGTCCTCGGCCGACAGATCCGGCCGGAACAACTTCTTCAGCGCACCCCGCGCGAACACCGACCCCGACCCGATCGAATGGAAGTCCCGCTCCTCGTACCGGCCACCGGCCGGATCGTAGGAGAAGATCCGCCCGGCGTCCCGGTCCTCGTCGTACCCCGCGAACAACGGCACCACGGCCAACCCCTGCATCGCCATGCCCAGGTTCTGCCGCACCATCGTCGCCAGCCGGTTCGCCTTGCCCTCGATCGACAGCGTGCGGCCCTCACGCTTCTCGTAATGCTCCAGCTCCACCTGGAACAGCCGCATCATCTCGATCCCGATCCCCGCCGTACCGGCGATCGCGATCGCCGAGAACTCGTCGGCCCGGAACACCTTCTCGATATCACGCTGCGCGATCACGTTGCCCGCGGTCGCCCGCCGGTCCCCCGCCATCACCACACCGCCCGGGAAGACCACCGCCACGATCGTCGTGCCGTGCGGGATCTCCTCCCCCGCCGACACCGCCGGCAACGGCCGCCGACCCGGCAGCAACTCCGGCGAGTACGCCCCCAGGAACTCCGTGAACGAGGACGTGTCCGGGTTCACGAACAACCCGGGCAGACGTCCGGCCTTCGCATCGTGGGACGCCACGCGACTCCTTCCCTCCACCATGGCGCCGACGCCCCTGACACGCGCCGACGCTGACACACCCGACCCTACTGTTCGACCGCACCCCAGCGCATACCACGATCACCCCGCCCAGCTCCGCCCACGGCGAACCGGTCCGATCACGGCCCCGCGACCGCGTCCTCCGTGAACGCGAACTCCCGCCACGGAACCCACTCCACCAGCTCCTCCATGTCCCGCAGCGCCCGGCGGTAACTCGCGTCCTGCTCCCGAAAACGATCCCAGCCGTCCAGCGGCACCCCGGCCGGATCCACGTCGGGGAACGTCAACGACAGGCGGGCGCCGTCATCGCCGGACGGCACCTCCTTCACCAGGTCGCCCCGCAGGTAAGCCGCCGCACGACGCAACGCGCCCGGATCGTCCCGGAGCTGCCCCATCCCGGAATTGCAGCCGACGCAGAGCACACCGCGGACCGCCTGCGTGTCATGACAGTGATCCACATGATCGCCCGGCCGGTCGCAACAGATCGCGCAGTACCCGCCCTGCATCTCCCCCAGCGACGCCACCTCGCCCTCGGTCATCCCGTAACGCCCACGCAGGTGGTAGTGACGCGACGAACCCAGCTGCGCCGCCCGACCATCCCCACGCTGACTCTCCAGATGACGCCGGGACTCGCCCAGGATCTTCGTCCGACCGAACTCCACGCGCATCCACCGCGAATGCGCGTTCCGCCCCTCCAGGTAGTCGGCCGCCTCACGCAACCGCCACTCGTCATCCTCGAACTGACCGAGCGCGCCGTTGCATCTGAAGCAGAGCATGCCTCGGACAAGCCCCGTCAGATGGCTGTGATCGACATGCGCGGCCGGTGAGCGCAGGCAGATCAGACAGATGCCGCCCTGCCGCTCACGGAGGGCGTCCGCCTCCGCCTCGGTAATCCCGTAGCGCAGCTTGAGCAGGTAGTTGCGGCTACTGCCGTGGTTGCGGGTCCTGCCCTCCGCCATGACGCGGTTGTGGCACGGCTTGCAGTAATCGGCAAGGCCACTGGCGTTGGCCCGGTTACGGCCGAACGCGTCGAGGGACTTCACTTCCTCGCACTGCGGGCAGTACTTCATGCCCGCCGGAACCGCCGAGTGGCGCCGGTAGGGGCGCGCCTCTTTCCCATCAGCGGCTTGCTTGCGTCGGTATTTGGCGGCGTTACGGAGCCCGAAGCACTCTTTGCAGTAGAGGGCCAGGCCGTCCGGCGACGCCTTGCGCTTCCAGAATTCGCCGACGGGCTTCACCTGCCCGCAGTCGCGACACTTCTTCCCCTCGGACACCTCACCCACCCACCCCCGGAGCGATCTCCGGTGTCGAAACCTGCGACCCATTGGTGTTCTAAATTAATGGTTCACACGTTCGACGGAGTCACTTCTGGAAAGAATCTTGCTTTTCCGTAGTGACTATGTCCGATTTGTGTATCATTGACCCCCTTTTTGCACATACGAACGGACAAATTCCTCTGCGTTCTCTTCGAGAACTTCGTCAATTTCGTCCAGAATTGCATCGACGTCGTCGGTGAGCGCCTCGTTCCGCTCCTGGACGTCGCCCGTGGTCTCGGCCTGGGTCTCCTCGACCTCCTCGGTGCGGCGCCCGGTCTGCTTCTGACCGCCGGTGTCCTTCGTGGCCATCCCGTACCTCCACTCTGCCGGTGACCCCCGAACCCTATCTCCGATCTTGCTTGGTGAACGGGTACCGGGGCCCGGTTTCCCGGGGTGGCCGGTGCGGGGGCCTGGTGGGGTTATCGCCCGCGCGCCATTCGCTGAAACGGGCATACCGGTCACAAATTCGCGGCGGTCCCCAGGGGCCCTTAACGCCTTTTGAACCGGGGTCCCACACAAGGGTGCCGGGACGCGCGAACGCCCGCGAGAGGGGCTCTCGCGGGCGTTCAGGCGGTGTCGCTTCGCTCGGTGGCGTCAGTTCTGGCCGGTGAGGGTGGCGACGAGGTCGGCTGCGGTGCGGCAGCGGTCGAGGAGTGCGCCGACGTGCTGTTTGGTGCCGCGGAGGGGCTCCAGGGTGGGGACGCGCTGGAGGGATTCGCGGCCGGGGACGTCGAAGATGACCGAGTCCCAGGAGGCGGCGGCGACGGAGTCGGCGTACTGGCTGAGGCAGCGGCCGCGGAAGTAGGCGCGGGTGTCCTCGGGGGGTTCCTCGACGGCGTGTTCGACGGTGGCCTCGGTGATGACGCGGTCGATGCGTCCGCGGGCGACGAGGCGGTTGTAGAGGCCCTTGTCGGGGCGGATGTCGGTGTACTGGAGGTCGACGAGCTGGAGGCGGGGGTGGGACCAGTCGAGGCCGTCGCGGGTGCGGTAGCCCTCCAGGAGGGCGAGTTTGGCGACCCAGTCGAGTTCGCGGGAGAGCTGCATGGGGTCGCTCTCCAGGCGGTGGAGGACCGATTCCCAGCGGTCGAGGACGTCGGTGGTCATGTCGTCGACGTCGGTGCCGAAGCGGTCCTCGACGTATTTGCGGGACTGCTCCAGGTATTCCATCTGGAGTTGCACGGCGGTCATCTTGCGGCCGTCGCGGAGGGTGAGGAGGTGTTTGCAGGTGGGGTCGTGGGAGACGGCGCGGAGGGCGGCGACGGGGGTGTCGACGGAGAGGTCGGCGGTGAGGAAGCGGTCTTCGATCATGGCGAGGACCAGGGCGGTGGTGCCGAGTTTGAGGTAGGTGGAGACCTCGCTCATGTTGGCGTCGCCGATGATGACGTGGAGTCGCCGGTACTTCTCGGGGTCGGCGTGGGGTTCGTCGCGGGTGTTGATGATGGGGCGTTTGAGGGTGGTCTCCAGGCCGACCTCGACTTCGAAGAAGTCGGCGCGCTGGCTGATCTGGAAGCCGTCGCCGCGGCCGTCGACGCCGATGCCGACGCGGCCGGCGCCGGTGACGACCTGGCGGGAGACGAAGAAGGGGGTGAGGTGCCGGACGATGTCGGCGAAGGGGGTTTCCCGCTTCATCAGGTAGTTCTCGTGGCAGCCGTAGGAGGCGCCCTTGTTGTCGGTGTTGTTCTTGTAGAGCTGGATGGGGTGGGTGCCGGGGACGAGGGCGGCGCGGGCGGCGGCGTCGGCCATGACACGTTCGCCGGCCTTGTCCCAGGTGAGGGCGTCGAGTGGGTTGGTGCACTCGGGCGCGGAGTATTCGGGGTGGGCGTGGTCGACGTAGAGGCGGGCGCCGTTGGTGAGGATGACGTTGGCGAGCCCGAGGTCCTCGTCGGTGAGCTGGGTGGGGTCGGCGACTTCGCGGGCGAGGTCGAATCCGCGCGCGTCGCGCAGGGGGTTCTCCTCTTCGAAGTCCCATCGGGCTCGTCTGGCCCGTGCCGCTGATGCCGCGAGGTAGGCGTTGACGACCTGGGAGGAGGTCACCATCGCGTTGGCCCCTGGCTGACCTGGTACGGAGATGCCGTACTCGGTCTCGATGCCCATCACCCGCCGAACACTCATATCGTCGAGCCTATCGGGGCGGAGGGGGTGGAGCCATGGGGCGTGTCGGGGTGATGGGCGGGTGTCGGGCCTCCGGTGCCGGGGTGGGGGGCGGTGGGGCCCGGGGGGTGGACGCCGCCGGGGCCGGGGGGGTGGGGGGGCCGGGGGGTGTGGGGGGTTCGGTGTGGCGGGCGCGGCGGTGCCGGTGTTGTCCGGGTTCGGTGGTGGCGAGGCGGGCGAAGGAGTCCTTGAGGCGGGGTTTGAGCCAGCGTGCGGCGGGTTCTTCGACGAGTTTGTTGATGAGGTAGGCGGCGGCGAGGACGGTGGCGGTGATGATGAGGACGACGGCCCAGGGCTGGAGGGTGGGGTAGAGGAAGCGGGCGATGACGGGGCCGAGTTCGTAGTGGATGAGGTAGGTGGGGTAGGTGAGGGCGCCGAGGGTGGCGAGGCGCTTCCAGCGGAGGCGGCTGAGTTTGCCGGTGGCGATGAGGGCGACGAGGGCGTAGACGAGGGTGGTGAGGACGGCGATGGCGGGCCAGGCGTCGGCGCGGGAGATGCTGTAGGGGGCTTCGGTGGCGGCGGGGAGGGCGTAGCGGATGGAGCAGGCCCAGGAGAAGGCGACCAGGAGCCACAGCATGAGGGTGGGGCCGAAGCGGTGGATGAGGTAGAGCGCCATGCCGGCGATGAAGTAGGGGGCGTAGGTGGGGATGAGGACGCTCTGGAGGAGGTCGTTGCCGGATTCTTTGGCGAAGATGGCGAGGACGGTCCAGGTGGTCATGAAGGTGAGGCAGCGGCGGTAGGTGATGCCGGTGAGGACGAGGAGGGAGATGAGGGCGTAGAAGTGCATCTCGGCCCAGAGGGTCCAGAAGACTCCGCTGGCGTTCCGGATGCCCATGCCCTGTTGGAACATGGTGAGGTTGGGGATGATCGTCTCGGGTTTGCCGCGTCCCATGCCGGTGGTGAGGTGGATGGCGCCGATCATGAGGACGGCGAGCCAGTAGGCGGGGTACAGGCGGGTGATGCGGGAGACGGTGAAGTCGGCCATGCTGCGTCCCCAGGCGCTCATCAGGATGACGAAGCCGCTGATGAGGAAGAACAGTTCGACGCCGAGGTAGCCGAACTGGGTGAGGGCGGAGACGGGGTCGAAGAGTTCGCGGGCCTTCTCGCCTTTGAAGGGTCCGCCCCTGCTGCCGGTGTAGTGGTACAGCAGGACGGCCATGGCGGCGAGGAAGCGCAGCAGGTCCAGCTCGTAGAGGCGGACCCGCGGGGTTCGGGGGGCGGTTTCGGCAGGCATTTGTGGAGCAGCCTAAGGGACACAAACCACCCCTTAGTGCCATTTCCGACAACTTGCGGGGCGCCGGTGTGCGATGCCGGACATGCGACGGCGGCGGCCGCCCCGGGGGCGCCCGCCGCCTGGTGACGCGGGGTCGGCGGGCGGTCACGGGGACCGCCCGGCGCCTGCCGCGGTCGTCGGCGGGCGGCGCCGGGCCGGCCCGCCGACGGTGTCCGCTACAGGTACTGGCCGGTGTTGGCGACGGTGTCGATCGACCGGCCGGCCTCGGCGCCCTTGGTCCCGGAGACGAGCGTGCGGATGTAGACGATCCGCTCGCCCTTCTTGCCGGAGATGCGGGCCCAGTCGTCGGGGTTGGTGGTGTTGGGCAGGTCCTCGTTCTCGCTGAACTCGTCCACGCAGGCGGCGAGCAGGTGCGCGACGCGCATGCCCTTCTGCCCGGTGTCCAGGAACTGCTTGATGGCCATCTTCTTCGCCCGGTCCACGATGTTCTGGATCATGGCGCCGGAGTTGAAGTCCTTGAAGTACAGGACCTCCTTGTCGCCGTTGGCGTAGGTCACCTCGAGGAAGCGGTTCTCCTCGGTCTCGGTGTACATGCGCTCCACGACGCGCTGGATCATGGCGTCGACGGTGGCGTCGGAGTCGCCGCCGTTCTCCTTGACGTCGTCGGGGTGCAGGGGCAGGCCCGACAGGATGTACTTGGAGAAGATGTCCTTGGCCGCCTCGGCGTCCGGCCGCTCGATCTTGATCTTGACGTCCAGGCGGCCGGGCCGCAGGATCGCCGGGTCGATCATGTCCTCGCGGTTGGAGGCGCCGATGACGATGACGTTCTCCAGGCCCTCGACGCCGTCGATCTCGCTGAGCAGCTGCGGGACGATGGTGTTCTCGACGTCGGAGGAGACGCCGGAGCCGCGGGTGCGGAAGATGGAGTCCATCTCGTCGAAGAACACGATGACCGGGGTGCCGGCCGAGGCCTTCTCCCGGGCGCGCTGGAAGACCAGGCGGATGTGCCGCTCGGTCTCGCCGACGTACTTGTTGAGCAGCTCGGGGCCCTTGATGTTGAGGAAGAAGCTCTTGCCCTCCTGGCCGGTCTTCTCGGCGACCTGCTTGGCGAGGGAGTTGGCGACCGCCTTGGCGATGAGGGTCTTGCCGCAGCCGGGCGGCCCGTACAGCAGCACCCCCTTGGGCGGGCGCAGCTGGTGCTCGCGGAACAGGTCGGCGTGCAGGTAGGGCAGTTCGACGGCGTCGCGGATCTGCTCGATCTGGGGGCCGAGCCCGCCGATCTCCTCGTAGGAGATGTCGGGCACCTCCTCCAGGACCAGTTCCTCGACCTCCGCCTTGTGGATCTTCTCGTAGGCGTATCCGGACCGGGGCTCCAGCATGAGCGAGTCGCCGGCGCGCAGCGGGAGCCCGCGCAGCGGCTCGGCCAGCTTGATCACGCGCTCCTCGTCGGCGTGCGCGATCACCAGGGCGCGCTCGCCGTCGTCGAACAGCTCCTTCAGCATGACGACTTCGCCCTGCTCCTCGAAGGAGAGCGCCTCGACCACGTTGAGCGCCTCGTTGAGCATGACCTCCTGGCCACGCTGCAGTTCGTCCGCGTCCACGGCGGGGCTGACGTTCACCCGCAGCTTGCGGCCGCCGGTGAAGATGTCGACCGTGCCGTCGTCGCGGGCCTCGAGGAAGACCCCGTACCCCGACGGCGGTTGGGCGAGCCTGTCAACCTCCTCCTTGAGCGCCACGATCTGCTCGCGCGCTTCCTTGAGGGTCGCCACGAGACGCTCGTTCTGACCCGTCACTGCGGCCAGATTGGCCTGTGCCTCGTGGAGACGTTCTTCCAGAACTCGTACTTGTCGGGGGGATTCCGCGAGCTTGCGGCGCAGTACGGAGATCTCCTCCTCCAAGAAGGACATCTGCGTTTGGAGGTCCCTGACCTCCTTGTCCTGCTGCGCCCTGCGCGCCCCAGCATCATCACGAGCGGCCACGCCCCGTCACCTCCTCTATGAAGAGAGCCGACGACCTACAGAGACCCTACCTATCTGGAGCGCTTCCGTAACCTGCCCATTCGGTACTCGTGTCGTGGCCGTGCCTTCGTCGCGGGGCGGGGCGGGGTGCGGTGAAGGCGAACACAATGCCGGGGCGGGGCGGGGAAAGGCGCCGAAATCGGTGTTCTCGCCGGGTGATACCGCAAGGTTTGCCGATTTCAGGGCGGGTGCGGGGGCGGCCTTCGGGCGGCGGGGCTGGGACGAATTCGCCGGTGCGGTGCGGCCGGGGGTGTCGGTTCCCGGGCGTGCCGGAGACCGGAATGTGATCTAGGCCGCACCGCCCGCCCCGGCGGGTCACGCCCCGGCGGCGGCCTCGGGGACGGCCTCGGCGGCAGTGGCGGTGGCAGTGCCGGTGGCAGTGCCGGTGGTGGTGCCGGTGGCGCTGTCGGGGGTGCTCTCGGCGGTTTCGGCGTGGGCGCCCTTGGCGGGGCGGCGGCGCCGCACCGGCGGGGTGACGCCGTCGGCCAGGCGGCGCGCGGTGACCAGGAAGCCGGTGTGGCCGACCATGCGGTGGTCGGGGCGGACGGCGAGGCCCTCCACGTGCCAGGACCGCAGCAGGGTCTCGAAGGCGTAGGGCTCGGCGAACGCGCCGTGGGAGCGCAGTTCCTCGACCACGCGCGACATCTGGGTGGTGGTGGCGATGTACACGCACACCATGCCGCCGGGGATGAGGGCCTTGGCGACGGCGTCCACGCACTCCCAGGGGGCGAGCATGTCGAGGACGACGCGGTCGACCTCGGTCTCGGCGAGGGAGTCCTGGAGGGAGCCGACCGTCAGCCGCCAGGCGGGGTGGGGGCCGCCGAAGAACTTCTCGACGTTGCCGCGGGCGATCTCGGCGAAGTCCTCGCGGCGCTCGTAGGACGACAGCAGGCCGTGCTCGCCGACGGCGCGCAGCAGGAAGCACGACAGCGCGCCCGAGCCCGCGCCGGCCTCCACGACACGGGCGCCGGGGAAGATGTCGGCCTGCGCGACGATCTGCGCGGCGTCCTTGGGGTAGACGACGGCGGCGCCGCGCGGCATGCGGACGGCGAAGTCGGTGAGCAGGGGCCGGAAGGCCAGGTACTCGACGCCGCCGGTGGAGCGGAACACCGTGCCCTCGGGGCTGCCGATGATCTGGTCGTGGGCGATGGCGCCCTTGTGGGAGTGGTACTCCTTGCCGGGCTGGAGGGTGATGGTGTTGATGCGGCCCTTGGGGTCGGTGAGCTGAACCTGGTCGCCGGGGCGGAAGGGCCCGTGCGGGATGCGGCCGGTGCCCGGGGCGGCCGGGGCGCCGGGGGTGTCACCGGTGGGAACGCCGTTCGGCGTGGGTTCGCTCATGGCCACCAAGGCTAGCGGTGGCCGGGGACCGCTCGGGCGGGGTCAGACGCCCGCGAAGGCGCGGTCGACGTCGGCGACGGCGAGGACGCCGTAGACGCGGCCGTCGGGTTCGGTGAGCAGGTACTCGGTGGCGGGGGCGCGGCGGATCGCGACGATCAGTTCCTCGCCGGCCAGGTCGGCGGGCAGCACCAGGTCGGGGTTCAGGGCGCGGGAGACGTCGCCGGTGCTGGTCCAGGGGCGGCGGTGCTCGGGGACGGCGGTGACGGCGCGCTCGTCGACCAGGGCCTGGGGGCGGCCGTCGTGGTCGACGACGACGAGGGCGCCGGCGTGCCCGGCCTGGGCGCGGCGGACGGCCTCGGCCAGCGGCACGTCGGCGGTGACCAGGGCGGCGCGGCGGGCCAGGGCGCGGGCGCGCAGCAGCGGGAGGCGGTCGCGGAACCGCTCGGCGCGGATGGCCTGGGTGGCGCCGACCCAGATGAAGGAGGCGACGAGCGCCGACCACAGCAGCGCCAGCCAGCCGAAGCCGCCCTCGGCGCCGCCGGCGGCGTCGCGTCCGGCGGGGCGGGCGGCCAGCCAGGCGCCGGCGACCAGGCAGGCGATCGCGACGCCGCGGCCCACCCAGCCGGCGAACACCCCGCCGTTGCGGCCGCTGCCGGTGATCTTCCAGACGGCGGCGCGGACCAGGCGGCCGCCGTCCAGGGGCAGGCCGGGCAGCAGGTTGAACACCCCGACCAGCAGGTTGGCGAAGGTGAGGGCGTCCACCAGCAGCAGGGCGACGCCCGGGAGCGGCACCAGCGCGTGCGTCAGCAGGCCGAGGCCGGCGAGCACGAGGTTGACCAGGGGGCCGGCGAAGGCGATGAGGAACTCGCGGCCGGGGGTGGGGGCCTCGCGTTCGATGGCGGTCTCGCCGCCCAGGATGTGGAGGGTGACCGACCGCACCGGCAGGCCCAGGACGCGGGCGGTGACGGCGTGGCTGAGCTCGTGCACGAACACCGACCCGTACAGCAGCAGCGCGTAGGTCAGGGAGACGGCGTAGCTGGCGGGGCGGGCGACCATGTCGTTGACCTGGCCCTCGAACATGACGGTGACGAGGAGCGCGACCAGGAACCAGCTCGGGGACACGAACACCGGGATGCCGAAGGGCCGTCCCATCAGCAGGCCGCGCCCGGACTCGGGCGGGCCGCCGCCCGTGCCGGTGCCCCGCCCGTCCTTCGGGCCGCCGCCCGAGCCCGGGACGGGGCCGCCCGCGCCGGGGCCCCCTGCGGCAGGGCCGGCCGCGGCGGGGCCGGTCCCGTCGTCGGGGCCCGTGGGCCGCTTGTCCTCGGTCGGGGGTGCGCTGTCTGTCACCTCACCGATGCTACGGCCCCCGGCGGTGGGATCGCGTGGTGGGACGGTGCGGTGCCACCGGCGGGCGGCGGCGGGCCCGCCGGGGGATCGCCTGCGGGGTTTCGTCCGAGGCGTCGCCTACGCTGCACTGTCATGAACACCAGCGAGGCGGCCGCGACGACCATCGGCGGGACGGGCGGGCGGGCCGGCGCCGCGCCGCGGGTGATCGGCTCGTTGTCGCCCTCGCGGGCGGGCGACTTCATGACCTGCCCGCTGCTGTACCGGTTCCGGGTGATCGACAAGATCCCGGAGCGGCCGAGTCCGGCGGCGGTGCGCGGCACGCTGGTGCACGCGGTGCTGGAGCGGCTGTTCGACCGCCCGGCGGGCGACCGCACGGTGGAGGCGGCGCTGGAGCTGCTGGGGCCGCAGTGGGAGCGGCTGCGCGCGGCCGAGCCGGTGCTGGCGACGCTGTTCGCCGACGACGCGGCCGGGGAGAGCGACCAGGCGGGGTGGCTGGAGCAGGCGCGGCGGATGCTGGAGCGGTACTTCACGCTGGAGGACCCGCGGCGGCTGGAGCCCGCCGAGCGGGAGCTGTTCGTGGAGACGGTGCTGGACTCGGGGCTGAAGCTGCGCGGGTTCATCGACCGGGTGGACGTGGCGCCGTCGGGTGACGTGCGGATCGTGGACTACAAGACGGGGGCGTCGCCGCGCGCCGACTTCGAGGCGCGCGCGTTGTTCCAGATGAAGTTCTACGCGCTGGTGGTGTGGCGGTTGCACGGGCGGGTGCCGCGCCTGCTGCAGTTGATGTACCTGGGCAACGGCGAGGTGTTGCGGTACGAGCCGGACGAGGCGGACCTGCGGGCGACCGAGCGCAAGGTCGAGGCGTTGTGGCAGGCGATCCGGCGGGCGATGGACACCGGGGAGTGGCGGCCCCGCACGAGCCGGTTGTGCGACTGGTGCGACCACAAGGAGCGGTGCCCGCAGTTCGGCGGCACTCCCCCGCCGCTGCCGGTGGTGCCGGTGGACCGGCCGACCCCGGCCGACCTGGAGTCGGCCGCCCGCGCGCACGACGCCCCGTAGCCGGGCGGACGGCCGGGCGGGCGGGCGGCGCTGAGGGTCGCTTCCGCGGCGGGCGGGTCATCCTTGCGGAGGATCACAGATCCGCGTCCAGGAGGGGCCCGTCACCTGCTGCGACCTCCTAGGGTGAGAATCGTGTCACCCCGCATCCGTGGTCTGCGCACCTGCCGTGCCTGGCTGAAGGCCCGCCCGCAGGCCGCCGACGCCGCGCTGGCCGTCCTGCTGCTGCTGGTCGGGCTCCCCCAGCTGTTCCTGCAGGACCTGTCGGCTGATCTCGCCGGGCACTACGCGCCGGTGGACGTGCGGCAGACGGTGCTGGTGGTGGTCGTCACGATGGCGATCGCGTTCCGGCGCGACCGGCCGATGACGGTGCTGACGGTGGTGCTGGCCGGGGAGCTGGCGCTGACGGTGTGGGACTACGTGCCGGCGATCCCGGACGCGGCGGCGTTCCTCGTCGCGGTGTACAGCGTGGCGGCGCACCGGGCGCTGGCGCACAGCGCGCTGGGCGGGGTGCTGGCGCTGATCGTGTTCAACGTGATGTTCGCGGTGCTGCCCGGCGTCGGCGGCGGGGCGATGGCGCTGCTGACCAACAACGCGCTGGTGGTGGGGGTGTGGGTGCTGGGCCGCAACCTGCGGTTGCGGCGCGCCTACTTCGCGGAGCTGGAGGACCGGGCGGCGCGGCTGGAGCGGGCGCGCGGCACCGACGCGCGGGCGGCGCGGATCGAGGAGCGGTCGCGGATCGCCCGGGAGCTGCACGACGTGGTGGCGCACCACGTGAGCGTGATGACGGTGCAGGCGGGCGCGGCGCGGCGCATCATCGACCGGAACCCGGCGGGCGCGCGCGAGGCGATGTCGACCATCGAGGAGGTGGGGCGGACGGCGCTGAGCGAGATGCGGCGGATCGTGGGGGTGCTGCGCACCGACCGCGACGCCGAGTCCGCCGGGCGGGAGCTGGCGCCGCAGCCGGGCCTCGGTGATCTCGGGGAGCTGCTGGACCACGTGCGCGAGACGGGCCTGGCGGTGCAGCTGTGGATCGACGGGGAGGCGCGGACGTTGTCGCCGGGGGTGGACGTGGCGGCCTTCCGGCTGATCCAGGAGGCGCTGACCAATACCCTCAAGCATGCCGGGCCGCAGGCGCGGGCCTGGGTCCGGCTGCACTACACCGACGACGACCTGACCGTGGAGATCGAGGACGACGGGCGCGGCACCACGACGATCGTGGCCGACGCGGGGGACAATCCCGGGCACGGGCTGGTCGGCATGTACGAGCGCGTGGCCCTGTACGGCGGCGAGCTGCGGATCGGCCCCCGGGTCGGCGGCGGTTTCGGTGTGCGGGCCCGGTTCCCCCTGGAGGCATAGCGTGGACGCAAGGGCCGTGACCGCGGCGAGGACGGCGAGGGCGACGATGACGAGCGGAGCGGGCCGATGAACGCCGTGCGGGTGCTTCTGGTGGACGACCAGCCGCTGCTGCGGACCGGGTTCCGGCTGATCCTGGAGGCCGAGACCGACATCGCGGTGGTGGGCGAGGCCGGGGACGGCGCGGCGGCGGTGGAGTCGACGCGGTCGTTGCTGCCGGACGTGGTGCTGATGGACATCCGGATGCCGGGGGTGGACGGCATCGAGGCGACGCGCCGCATCATCCGCGACGGCGCGGCCTCGCACGATCCGAAGGTGCTGATCCTGACGACGTTCGACCTGGACGAGTACGTGATCGAGGCGGTGCGGGCGGGGGCCAGCGGGTTCCTGCTGAAGGACTCGCCGCCCGAGGACCTGGTGACGGCGATCCGGATCGTGGCGGCCGGGGACGCGATCGTGGCGCCGAGCGTGACGCGGCGGTTGCTGGACAAGTTCGCGACGCGGTTGCCGGCGGTGCGGGACGCCGCTCCCCCGCCGGGCCTGGACACGCTGACCGAGCGGGAGCGCGAGGTGCTGACGCACGTGGCGCGCGGCCAGTCGAACGCCGAGATCGCGCGGGAGCTGGTGGTCAGCGAGACGACGGTGAAGACGCACGTGGGCAACGTGCTGGCCAAGCTCGGCCTGCGCGACCGGGTGCAGGCGGTGGTGTACGCCTACGAGACGGGGTTGAGCCGTCCGGGCCAGGGCGGCTGACGCCTCTTCGCGCGGGCTGGCGGCCCCTCCGCGCGGACGAGCCCCCGGGGGATCTTTCAGGGATACCCCGAGGCGCGCTGAGCTGCGTGGAAAGGCCGTCGGGGCTCTGGGGGCGGTGCGGTGGCGCGGCCGGTCCCGGGGTCCACCCTGCCTCGGACGTCGGGGTGTCCTACTCCCGGAGGACGACCGGTGGGGGCGCTCCTCCTGCCTTGGGTGGAGCGGTGATTCCGTTCCCCGGGTCCATCCCCGGGGCGGTTTTCGCTCCTACTGTTCTGGACTAGGGATCGCCGACGGGGAACGCGGTCCCGTTCCTTTCGAGCAGGTCTCCGGTTCCATCCACGCAGGGGAGTTCACGTGACCAACACCGTCCCGTCCAACGCCGACGCGCATCCCGCGCCCGGGGCGGGCGACTTCGCCGCACGGGCGTCGGCCGTCGCCAAGGTCTACGGCCGCGGCGACGCCCAGGTCGTCGCCCTCGACGGGGTGACGGTGGGCATCCCGCGCGGCCGCTTCACCGCGATCATGGGCCCGTCGGGGTCCGGCAAGTCGACGCTGATGCACTGCATGGCGGGCCTGGACTCGGTCGACTCCGGGCAGGTGTTCATCGGCGACACCGAGCTGACCCGGCTGAAGGACAAGCAGCTCACCCGGCTGCGCCGCGACAAGATCGGGTTCGTCTTCCAGGCGTTCAACCTGGTGCCGACGCTGACGGCGCTGGAGAACATCACGCTGCCGATGGACATCGCGGGCCGCAAGCACGACAAGGAATGGCTGGACACCGTCGTCGACACGGTGGGGTTGCGGTCCCGGCTGAAGCACCGGCCCACCGAGCTGTCGGGCGGCCAGCAGCAGCGGGTGGCGTGCGCGCGGGCGCTGGCGTCCCGCCCGGAGATCATCTTCGCGGACGAGCCGACCGGCAACCTCGACTCCCGCTCGGGCGCGGAGGTGCTGGGGTTCCTGCGCGACTCGGTGCGCGGCATGGGGCAGACCATCGTCATGGTCACCCACGACCCGTCGGCCGCCGCCTACGCCGACCAGGTGCTGTTCCTCACCGACGGGCAGATCGTCGACACCATGCAGGGGCCCACCGCCGAGCGGGTGCTGGAGCGCATGAAGGGCTTCGACCGGCCCGCCGCCGACACCGCCCGCACCGCCGCCGGCGGCGGGAGCACGAGCGGGGCCGCGGCGCGATGATGGCCAAGGTCACGCTCCGCAACCTGGCGGCGCACAAGATCCGGCTGCTGCTGACGGCCGTCGCGGTGATCCTCGGCGTGGCGTTCGTGGCCGGGACGCTGATCTTCACCGACACCATGAACCGGCAGTTCGACGACCTGTTCAACCGCGTCGGCAAGGGCGTGGCGGTCGACGTGCGCGCCAAGAAGGCGGTGGCGGAGTCCGCCGACGACGGCACCGCCTCCCCGCCGGTCCCCGCCTCGGTGGTGGAGCGGCTGCGCGCGGTGCCCGGCGTGAAGGACCCGGTCGGCAACGTCACCGGGTACGCCGCGGTCGTCGGCCGCGACGGGAAGATCGTCGGGAGCGGGCAGCAGGGCCCGCCGCAGCTCGGCGCGAACTGGGTGGCCGGCGGCGACTACACGATGTCGTCGGGCCGCCCGCCCGCCGGGCCCGCCGAGGTCGCCCTCGACGAGAACACCGCGAAGAAGGGCAGGTTCGGCGTCGGGGACACCGTGCGGGTCGTCAGCCCGGGCCCGCCGCTGCGCGCCCGCGTCTCGGGCCTGGTCGACACCGGCGACCTGATGGGCGCCTCCATCACCCTGTTCGACACCCCCACCGCGCAGAAGCTGCTGCTGAAGCCGGGCTTCTTCACCGACGTGCAGATGGGGTCGGACGGCGTGCCGGAGGCCGAGCTGCGCGACCGCGTCGCCGCCGCGCTGCCCGCGAACATGGAGGCCATCACCGGCACCAAGCTGCGCGAGGACGCCAAGAGCGACGTGGCGCAGTTCATGGGGTTCTTCCGCACGTTCCTGCTGGTGTTCGCGCTGATCTCGATCTTCGTCGGGGCGTTCATCATCTTCAACACCTTCTCGATGCTGGTGGCCCAGCGCACCCGCGAGCTGGCGCTGCTGCGCGCCATCGGCGCGGCCCGGCCGCAGGTGACGCGGGCGGTGCTCGGCGAGGCCGTCGCGGTCGGCGTGGTGGGCTCCACGCTGGGCCTGGCCGCCGGGGCGGGCCTCGCGCTGCTGCTGCAGGCCCAGATGATGGGCGAGAGCGGGGGCCTCGCCTTCACCGCCACCCCGGTCATCGTGTCCTACCTCGTCGGCATCGGCGTCACGGTCGTGTCGGCGTACTTCCCGGCCCGCCGCGCCGCCAGGATCCCCCCGGTGGCCGCGATGCGCGACGACGTGGCGCTGCCGCGCCGCTCGATGCGCATCCGGCTCGCGTTCGGCGCGCTGCTCACCCTCGTCGGCGCCGCGCTGATCGGCGTCGGGCTCGCCGGGTCGGGCGGCAACGCCGCGCTGCCGGTCGGCGCGGGCGCGTTCGCGGTGTTCCTGGGCGTGGCGATGCTCGCCCCGGTGATCAGCGTGCCGGTGGTGCGGGTGCTGGGCGCGCCGTTCGCGCGGCTGCTGGGAGCCCCCGGGCGGCTGGCGCGGCAGAACGCGCTGCGCAACCCGCGCCGCACCGCCGCCACCGCCGCCGCCCTGATGATCGGCCTGGCGCTGATCACGACGGTGAACGTGCTGGGCGCGTCGATGAGCGCCTCGGTGGACGCGCAGGTCGACAAGCAGTTCGGCGCCGACTTCGTCGTCGCCCCCACCGGCATGGGCGGCGTCGGCTCCGACGTGGCCGCGCGGGTCGCGGCGGTGCCCGGCGTGGAGTCGGTCGCGCCGTACTACACCGGCAACGTGAAGATCGACGGTAAGCGCAGCGCGATCGTGTCCGGCGACGTCGACGCGCTGGCGCGGGGCGTGCGGATGGAGACGGTCGCGGGCGGCACCGCGGTGGGCTCCGACGGCCTGCTGGTCGCCGAGGAGACCGCCAAGACCCGCAAGTGGACGGTCGGCACGACCGTGCCGGTCACCTTCGTCGACGGCCGCACCCAGAACCTGCGGGTGGCGGGCCTGTACGCGAAGAACGACCTGCTCGGCCCGCTGGTGGTCGCCGAACCGGCCTACAAGGCCCACACGGCCCGGCCGCAGACCGAGCGGCTGATCGTGCAGGCCGCCGACACCAGCGCCGCCACCAAGACCGCGATCGAGCGGCGCCTCGCCGACCACCCCGACCTGGAGGTGCAGGACCAGGCGGCGCTGAAGGAGCAGGCCCGCCAGCAGGTGGACCAGTTCGTCACGTTCCTGACGGTGCTGCTGGTCATGTCGGTGATCATCGCGGCGGTCGGGGTGGTCAACACCCTGGCGCTGTCGGTGATCGAGCGCACCCGCGAGATCGGGCTGCTGCGCGCCATCGGCATCAGCCGCCGCCAGCTGCGCCGCATGATCCGCGTCGAGTCCATCGTGATCGCGGTGTTCGGCGCGGTGCTCGGCATGGCGATCGGCGTCGCGTTCGGCGCGGCGCTCCAGCAGGCGCTGGAGGGCGACGGGCTGAGCGAGCTCGCGATCCCCGCCGGGACGCTGGTCGCCTACCTGGTGGTCGCCGCCGTCATCGGCGTGCTGGCCGCGCTGTGGCCCGCCTGGCGGGCCGGGCGGATGGACGTGCTCAAGGCCATCTCCACCGAGTAGCCCCACACCGGGCAGCCCCGCCGGGAAGCCGAACGGCCCGCACGGATTCTCATCCGTGCGGGCCGTTTCGGTGTCCCCGCCGTCAGTCCTTGTGGACCGGGGCGGCCGGCAGGTCGCCGCCCGCCGGGGCCACCGCCGACTGCGCGACCGCGTCGGTGGCGCTGACGGTGGTGTTCTCCGGGAAGTGGCACGCGGCCTGGTGCCCCGGGCTCAGCTCGATCAGCGGCGGCTCGACCTGCTTGCAGATCTCCTGCGCCTTCCAGCAGCGGGTGTGGAAGCGGCAGGCGGGCGGCGGGTCCAGCGGGCTCGGCACGTCGCCCTGGAGCCGGATGCGCTCGCGGTTGCCGCGCTGGCTCGGGTCGGGCACCGGCACCGCCGACAGCAGCGCGTTGGTGTAGGGGTGCATCGGCCGCTCGTACAGGTCGTTGCGGTCCGCGATCTCCACGATCTTGCCCAGGTACATCACCGCGACGCGGTCGGAGATGTGCCGCACCACCGACAGGTCGTGCGCGATCACCACGTAGGTGAGGTCGAGCTCGTCCTGCAGGTCCTCCAGCAGGTTGACCACCTGCGCCTGCACCGACACGTCCAGCGCCGACACCGGCTCGTCGGCCACGATCAGCTTGGGCTTGAGCGCCAGCGTGCGGGCGATGCCGATGCGCTGGCGCTGGCCGCCGGAGAACTCGTGCGGGTAACGGTTGTAGTGCTCGGGGCTCAGCCCGACCAGCTCCAGCAGCTCCTGCACCGCGGCCTTGACGCCCTGCTTGGGCTTCTCGCCCTGCAGCCGGAACGCCGCGCCGATGATCGAGCCGACGGTCTGCCGCGGGTTCAGCGACGAGTACGGGTCCTGGAAGATCATCTGGATGTCGCGGCGCAGCGGGCGCAGCTGGCCCTGCGACATGCGGGTGATGTCGTGGCCCTCGAAGGTGATCTTGCCGAAGGTCGGGTCCTCCAGCCGCATGATCATGCGGCCGGTGGTGGTCTTGCCGCAGCCCGACTCCCCCACCAGGCCCAGCGTCTCGCCCTTGCGCACCGAGAAGGACACGCCGTCCACGGCCTTCACCGCGCCGGTCTGGCGGCGCAGGATCGCGCCCGAGGTGACCGGGAAGTGCTTGCCGAGGTTGTCCACCTCCAGCAGCAGCTCGCCGCGCCGCTGCGGGGCGGCGCGCTCCTGCACCACCAGCGGCGCGTCGGCGCCGGTGGCGGGGGTGCCGGTCACGGTGTCGACCGGGGTGCCGGTCACGGTGCCGGTCGCGGCGGCGGTGGCAGCGACGGTGTCGGTGCCGGCCGCGTCGGCGGGCGCGTCGGCCGGCGGGGTGTCCACCGGCTCTCCCGCCCGGCTCGCCTCTGTGCTCACGATGTCTCCACCTTCTCGGTCGGGGAGGAGAACCCCCCCGGTCCTCCCCATCACAGCTTCGGCGCGATCTCGTCGGCCCAGATCCGGCGGCGCCGCTCGACGGCCATGTGGCAGGCCACCGTGTGTCCGGGCGCGGTCTCGCGCAGCTCGGGGCGCTCGACGGTGCTCTTGCCGTCGGTCAGCTCCGAGTAGGCGCAGCGCGGGTTGAACGCGCAGCCCTGCGGCAGGTTGATCAGGCTGGGCGGGGTGCCCTTGATCGGCAGGAGCCGTTCGCTGCGCTCGCGGTCCAGGCGCGGCATCGAGCCGAGCAGGCCCCAGGTGTAGGGGTGCTCGGGGCGGTGGAAGACGTCGTCCACCGAGCCGTACTCGATGTTGCGGCCGCCGTACATGACCAGGATGTCGTCGCTCAGCTCGGCCACCACGCCCAGGTCGTGGGTGATCATGATGATCGCGGAGTTGAACTCGCGCTGCAGGTCGCGGATCAGGTCGAGGATCTGCGCCTGCACCGTCACGTCCAGGGCGGTGGTGGGCTCGTCGGCGATCAGCAGCTCGGGGTCGCACGACAGCGCCATGGCGATCATGGCGCGCTGGCGCATGCCGCCGGAGAACTGGTGCGGGTAGTCGTCCACCCGGCGGTCGGGCTTGGGGATGCCGACCCGGCCCAGCATGTCGACGGCGTGCTTGCGCGCGACCTTCTTGCTGACGTCGTTGTGGATGCGGTAGGCCTCCACGATCTGCGCCCCGACGGTGTAGAAGGGGTGCATCGCCGACAGCGGGTCCTGGAAGATCATCGCCATGTTGCGGCCGCGCATCCGGCGGACCTGGTCGGGCGAGGCGCCGACCAGCTCGTTGCCGTCCAGCCAGATCTCCCCCGAGACCTTGGCGTTGCGCCGGTTGTGCAGGCCGAGGACGCCGAGGCTGGTCACCGACTTGCCCGAGCCGGACTCGCCCACGATGCCGAGGGTGCGGCCGCGCTCCAGCTTGAACGACAGCCCGTCCACCGACTTCACCAGGCCGTCGTCGGTCGGGAAGTGGATGCGCAGGTCGCGGACCTCCAGGAAGGAGGTCGGCGGCCGGCCGGGCTCCTCGACGGTGGTGGGCGCGCCGTCCAGCATGTCGGCCGGACGCTTGGACTTGTCAGCCATCAGCTGTGCCTCACCCTCGGGTCAACGACCCCGTACAGCAGGTCCACGATCAGGTTGGCGACCACGACGAACAACGAGGCGGTCACGACCGTCCCCAGCACGACCGGCAGGTCGCTGCCGACCACGCCGTCCAGCGCCAGCGAGCCCAGGCCCTTCAGCGAGAAGGTGCGCTCGGTCAGCACCGCGCCGCCGAACAGCAGGCCGATGTCCAGGCCGAACACCGTCAGCAGCGGGGTGAGCGAGGCGCGCAGCGCGTGCTTGGTGATCACGGTGCGTTCGGGCAGGCCCTTGGCGCGGGCCGTGCGGATGTAGTCCTCGCTCATCGTCTCCAGCATGCCCGCCCGGGTGAGGCGGGCGTACATGGCGGCGTACAGGAACGCGAGGGTGATCCACGGCAGGATCAGCGCCGACGCCCACTTGAACGGGTTGTCGGCGAAGGAGGAGTAGCTGACCGGTGGGAGCAGCCCCCACTGGTGCACGACGAACGCCAGCGACAGCAGGCCGGTGAAGTAGATGGGCAGCGACACGCCCGCCAGCGCGATCATCATCGCGGCGCGGTCGAACAGGCTGCCGCGGCGCAGCGCCGACAGCACGCCGATGGAGACGCCGACCAGCAGCCAGATCACCGCGGCGCCGACCACCAGCGACAGGGTGATCGGGAAACGGTCGACGAGCTGGTCGGTGACGCTCTGGTTGGTGCGGAAGGAGTAGCCCAGGCACGGCGCCGGGCAGTCGATCTTCTCGACGCCGGTGTCGTAGGTGTCGCCGGTCACGGCGGCCTTGACGAAGTTGCCGTACTGGACCGCGAGGGGCTGGTCGAACCCGAAGCGTTCCTTGATGGCCGCCAGCGCCTCCGGGGTCGGAGACTTGCCGGCGAACCGTGCGGCCATGTCGTCGGTGGTGGTTCCCGCCAGCTTGGGAAGCCCGAAGAAGATCAGGAAGGTCACCGCGCTGATGATGAACACCAGCAGAACCGCGCCCCCGAGCCGGCGAAGAATGAAAGCGATCACAGTGCGCGGCCCCGGACGGCCGGCCCGGTCCCGGTAGGGCCCGGGCCGGCCGTCCTTGCGGCCTTCACCTGCCTTCTTCAGCGAAGCGGCGGAGGACCTACTGGGTCACGCCGAGGGTGGAGTAGTTGTACATGCCGAAGCCCTTGTGGAAGAACACGTTGTTCAGCGTGCTCGGCCGGAACAGCAGGGACTTGGCGTAGACGTTGGGCATGTAGGCCGCCTGCGAGCGCAGCCGGTCGTCGATCATGTTGTAGAGCTTGGCGCGCTCGGCCGCGTCGACGGTGGTGTAGGACTTCTTCCACGCCTCGTTGATCTGCGGGTCGTCGATCTGCGCGATGTTGACGTTGCCGCTGGGCAGGATGGCGGCCTTGTCGCTCAGCGCCCACAGGTAGCCGTAGCCGGTCGGCCAGTCCGACAGCCAGCCGAAGGTGCCGATGCCCACGTTGTTCTTCTGCATGAACGACGGGGAGCCGGCCTGGTCGGAGGTGTAGGTGTTGGCCGGGAAGCCCTTGAGGTTGAGCTTGATGTTCACGCGGGCCAGCGACTGCTGGAGGGCGATGGCGACGCCCTTCTCCTTCGGCCGGTCCTCGCGGTAGATCATCGTGGTCTCGAAGCCCTGGGGCTTGCCGCAGGCGGCCAGGGACTTCTTGGCCTCCTCGACGTTGCCCTTGTAGCCCTTCTCGGCCTTGGTGTAGTAGTCGGTGCCCTTCTCACGGCCCTCGACGTCCGGGGGCATGATCGAGGTCGCGATCTCGCCGCCGACGTCACCGCCGTAGGCGCGCCACATCGCGTCGCGGTCGGCCGCCCAGACCATGGCCTTGCGGCACTCCAGGTTCGGCACGACCTTCATGTCGATCGGGTTGTACCAGTGGAAGCCGCCGGGCGGGTTGTCGGCCTGGGCCTTCAGCTTGGGGTCGGTCAGGATCGACTTGCGCGCGTTGTCCTGCACGCCCGAGCCCGCCAGGTCGACGTGGATCTGGCCCTTGAGCAGCTGGTTGTCCAGCTCCTCGGCGTTCAGGCCGGCGATCGTCTCGATGCGCGCGGGGAGCTGCTTGCGGTTGGTGTCGGTGCTCTGGTCCCAGTTGGAGTTGGGGACCAGGGTGCCGCCCTTGCCGGGCTGGTAGTCCTTCTCCCACTTGTAGGGGCCCGAGGAGATCGGGTGCAGGCCGTAGCGCTCGCCCTTGTCCTTGTCCTGCGGGACCGGAGCGGTCTGGCCGGAGAAGTTCACCAGCTCGTTGAACTCGGTGAAGGGGTCCTTCAGCTTGAACACGACGGTGTAGTCGTCGGGGGTCTCGACGCCCTTGAAGTTGTCGAGGTTCTTGTCCTTGTAGGGACCCTTGTAGCCCTTGGCGTCCAGGACGTTGGAGAAGTAGGACGGGCCGTGGCGCAGGACGGCGCGGTCGAAGGTGCGCGCGACCGCGTACTTGATGTCCTTGGCCTTGATCTCCGTGCCGTCCTCGTACTTCATGCCGCGGCGGAGCTTGTAGGTCCAGGTCTTCTTGTCGGCGCTCGGGACGCCCAGGCCCTCGGCCAGGTCGGGGCTGGGCTTGCGGCCCTCGTCGCCCGGCTTGGAGGCGTAGGTGAGCAGCATGCGCGAGTACAGGCGCACGTAGTTGGTCGACCAGGCGTAGTACATGTCGCCCGGGTCGGTCGACTCGATGTCGCTGCTGATCGCCATCCGCAGCGTGCCGCCCTTCTTGTCAGAAGGGTTGACGACCTTGCCGACCGCGGCCTCGAAGCCCGCGCCGTCGGCGGTCTTCTCGTCGCCGCCACCGCCGCAGGCCGTCAGGCCCAGGCCGAGCAGGACGACCCCGGCCGACGACGCGGCCAGGATTCTGGGACGACTTTTCATGAGTACCCTTTCGCTTCTCTAGCGGGGAGTTCCAGCGCGCTCAGCGGTTGCTGCGCGGGTCCAGGGCGTCGCGCAGACCGTCGCCGAACAGGTTGAAGGCCATCACGGTGATGAAGATCGCCATACCGGGGATGACCACGAAGTACGGGGCGATCTGGTAGGTGCGGATCGCGTCGGTGAGCATCGACCCCCAGGCGGGGGTGGGCGGGCTGATGCCCACGCCGAGGAACGACAGGGCGGCCTCGAACAGGATGTTGGTCGGGATCAGCAGCGTGGAGTAGACCAGGATCGGCGCGACCAGGTTCGGCAGGATCTCGCGGAACAGGATGTAGGGGCTGCGCGCGCCCATGCTGCGGGCGGCGTCCACGAACTCCCGCTCGCGCAGCGAGATGGTCTGGCCGCGCACGATGCGGCCGATGTAGGGCCAGGAGAAGAACCCGATGATGAAGATCAGGATGGCCATGCGCAGGCCGTTGCCCTCCAGGCCCAGCCACTTGTCGGGCAGCACGCCGACGACCGCGATGGAGAACATCAGCAGCGGGAAGGCCAGGAAGATGTCCATCAGGCGGGCGATGACCCAGTCGACCCAGCCGCCGAAGTAGCCGGCGACCACGCCGAGCACGGTGCCGATGACGACCGCGACCAGCGTGGCCATGAAGCCGACCAGCAGCGAGACGCGGGCGCCGTAGACGATGCGGCTGAACAGGTCGCGGCCGTTGCCGGGCTCCAGGCCCAGCAGGAAGTCGCCGTTCATGCCGCCCAGGGACGAGGTCGGGCCGCCCAGGGTCGGGTCGATCAGGTCCTGGTGGAACTCGTTGGGCGGGTGGCCCAGCAGCTTGACGACGAGCGGCGCGAAGATCGCCATCAGGATGAGCAGGATCACGATGATCCCGCCGGCCAGCGCCACCTTGTCCCGCTTGAGGCGCAGCCAGGCGATCTGGCCGAGGGAGCGGCCCTGGATCGCCTTGCCCTCGATCCCTTCGAGGACGGCGTCCGGCTGGGCCTGCGTCTCCGACCCGGTCACCTCGATCGGTGCGGTCACGCTGCCTACCTCCTACTGTTCGACCACGGCTGTCCGGCCACGGCACCCACCGGCGCACGCCCGGCGGTCGCGAAGATCGTCCGCTGCGCCCATGCCCGTTACGCCGCGTTTGCTGGAGGGAAACCTAATGCTTCGGGCACGACTGTCCATCCACGAACCGGGCTGCGCCAGTACCCGTATCTGACTTGTGATCTCGTCGTCATCTAGGGCACATGAGACGCGGACGCCAGAACGGACAAAGTTCTCAGACAGTACATTGAGGAACATCACTCTGCGCAAGGGGAACCCGGTCCGGACCGGCAAGCTTTACCGGACCGAGTCCGTTCCGAGATCGAGCGTCCGCAGGTCAGTGCCGATGATCACAAGAACGGCGGGCCGGGACGCCGCGTGACCACGCTGGGTCACGCGGCGTCCCGGCCCGCCGTGCGGCCGGGCGGCGCCCCGCCGGGCGCCGCCTACCGGACCGTTACCTGACGTCCCGCTCGCTGTCCTGCCCGCTGCCCTGCCCGGCGCCCTACTTGATGCCCCGGTTGCGCAGGATCTCCTCGATCTCGGCCAGCTCGGGGTCGACGGGCGCGGCCTGCCGCCGCTCCACGGCCCTGCGGCCGCCCGCCCCGCCGCCCTTGCCGTCCTTGGACGCCTTGCCCGCCTTCGGGGCCTCGGCGGCCCTGCGGCCGCCGCCCTCCGGCGCTCCGGCGCGGCGCGCCAGCATCCCGCCGGAGACCAGGTACAGCAGCACCGCGAGGCCCGCGACCGTCACGCCCGCCCACTTGACCGGGCTGAACGCCAGGTCCATGAAGAACCCGGTCGCCCCCGTCATCGTGGCCGCCACCGGCACCAGCGACCACGCCGCGCCGCGCAGGCCCGAGGCGGCGCCGCGCCTGCGGTACACGCCCCACGAGATGAACAGCCCGAGGAGGGTGATCCCCAGGCTGACGGCGAAGATGGCTGCGTCGCTCATGCCGGCCCCTCAATCCATGCGATGATGCTCCCTCCATCGTCACACGGACCTGCCGGAGGGCCCCTCATCCGGTGGAACGGTTTCCCGGGCCTCCGGGTTCCTCCTCAGGCGTGATCTCCCCCTAGGGGGCGGACCCCGGAGTGGCGGGCCCCGCCTGCACCTCAGGTATCAGGCGGCACGGACCGGCGGTACGGGCCGGCGGACGGGCCGGTGGCGCGGCGGTACGGGCCAGATCAACTCCCGGCAACGATTCGGGGACGTTCCGGGCCCGGCGGGTGAGGCCGCAGCCCCACCGGGGTACTGATCGACTTCCCCGGCGTCCCGGACGGCCCGCCTCATCTGGCCCGCTCACGCCGAGGACCGCGCCGGTGGCCGCGGGGTGAAGGTCACCGGCACCGACGCCAGGCCGCGCAACATCCCCCGCCGCCGGGGCAGCCGGTCCACCGGCTCGGCCAGCGCCAGGTCCGGGAACCGCCCGACCAGCGCGCCCAGCGCCGCGGTGACCTCCAGCCGGGCCAGCGCCGCGCCCAGGCAGTAGTGCAGCCCGTGCCCGAAACCCACCTGCGGGTTGGGCTCGCGCCGCACGTCCAGCACGTCCGGGCGGCCGAACCGCCCCGGGTCGCGGTTGGCCGCGCCGATCGCCACCACCACCATCTCGCCGCGCGGGATCTCGGTCTCCCCCAGCCGCACCCGGCCGGTGGTGAAGCGGGCCACCCCGCGCGCCACCGGGCCGTCGTAGCGCAGCAGCTCCTCGACCGCGCCCGGCAGCAGGCCGGGGTCGGCGCGCAGCGCGGCCAGCTGCGCGGGGTTGGTCAGCAGCGCCACCACCGCGTTGGCGAGGAAGCACAGCGTGGTCTCGTGGCCCGACAGGAACAACATCATCGCGAGGCCGACCAGCTCGTCGTCGGAGACCTGCTCGCCGCGGTGCGCGGTGACCAGCGCGCTCAGCAGGTCGTCGCCGGGCGCGGCGGCCTTGAGCCGGATCTGCTCGCCGAAGAACTCCACCATCTCGGCGCGCGCGGCGTCGGCGCGCTCCAGCGTCGCGCCGTCGGCGGGCGGCATCGCCAGCCCCACCGACCAGTTCCGGAACCGGTCGCGGGCGAACGGCACGCCCAGCAGCTCGCAGATCACCGCGATCGGCAGCGGCAGCGCCAGCTCCTCCACCAGGTCGGCGCGGCCGCGCCCGGCGAACCCGTCCAGCAGCTCGGCCACGATCGCGGTGACGCGGGGCCGCAGCTCCTCCACCCGGCGGGCGGTGAACGCCTTGGCGACGATGCCGCGCATCCGGGTGTGGTCGGGCGGGTCGCTGGCCAGCAGGCTCTCCATCAGCACGTTGCGGCGGCGGGCCGGGGCCAGCCCCGCGGTGATGCGCGGCGCGGCCGCCAGGTCGGCGCTGAGCGCGGGCTCGTTCAGCGCCGCCACCACCTCGTCGTAGCCGGTTACGACCCACACCTCCACCTCCCCGCGCAGCCGGGCGCGGTGCACGGGGGCCTCCGCGCGCATCTCCTCCAGCAGCGGGTACGGGTCGGGCCACTGCGCGAAGTCGATGGGGATGTCGAACACCTTGGCGGCGCCGGTGGTACCGGTCATCACGGGCCTTCCTGGATCGGGCGGGCGGGGCGGACGTGCTCGCTGAGGGCGTTGCCCCGGCGCACCCGGAACCGCACGCGCGGCTCGGGGGAGGCCAGGTCGACGTGCAGGGTGCGTTCCTCGGTCCAGCCCTCCAGCCGGAACTCGCCGAGCCCGAGGTGGACGAGCGCGAACAGCGGCTCGCCGCCGGCCAGCAGCGTCAGGCGGCCGTCCACCACGTCCACCGCGCCCGGCAGGTCCGGTGCGGGCGGGCCCTCGGGCTCCTCCTCCGACCAGTCGGGGAACGCCGCCGGCAGTGCGAACCCGCAGCGGAACGAGGCCGCCTCGGCGGGGTTCAGTGGCACCGGCTCGCGTGCGAACACCACCTCGCTCCACCGCAGCGGATCGGTGAACTCTGTTGGGAACAGTTCCAGCAGCGCGGGCGTCACCATCGTGTCGATCACCAGGTGGACACGCGGCTCGGCGCCGTCGTTGCGCACGTAATGGAGACGGTCGAAGTCGCCGAACCACAACCGCCCGGCGTTCCAGTGCCGCTCCTCGCCGCCGATCACCACGACCGCGCCCGGATTGGTGATCACCGGGATGTGCAGGCGCAGCGCGCCCCACCGGTAGCCGCACTTGCCGTCGCGGTGCTCGTGCACCCGCGCGCCCGGCCCCAGCGCCATCAGCCGCACGCTGCGCAGCGGCGCGGGGATGCCCGCCAGCGCCTCGGCGGTGTAGGGGGCGTGCGCCAGATGCGGGGTGTCGGCGTGCGGGACGAGCCCGGCCCCGCCGGGGTCGGTGCGGTCGGGGTCGCCGCTGGGGCCGCGCAGCGACAGGATGCGCCAGTCCACCTCGGTGCGGGCGGCCAGGCCGTCCTGCCCGTAGGCGCGCTGGGCGCGCCAGGTCATCGAACGCAGCGCGCGGGCCTCGGCGGCCAGCCGCTCGGCGTCGTAGAAGCGGTCCAGCGGGACGGCGGTGGGCGGCGCGGCCCGGTCGCCGGTCGCGGCGCCGGTCGCGGCGGTGGTGGCGGTGGTGGTGGCGGTGGTCGCGGTGGCGGTAGTCGCGGCGGTGGTGACCGTGGTCGCGGCGGTGGTCGCGGCGCTGCCGGGGCTGGTGCTCGCGTCAGTGCCGGTGCCGGTCATGACGCGGCCTTGCGGACCACGACCGCGCCCGGGTCGGCCGGGTCGTGGCTCGCCTGCGCCAGGCCGTCGCCCTCCACCGGATGCAGGCCCGCGTCGGCCAGGTCCTTCAGCACCGGCTCGGGGCGGTGCATGTTGTGCCGCCGCTCCACCACCTCGGTGCCGACCAGCTCCCCCTGGTGGTAGGTGCGGTAGGTCATGCGCAGCTCCGACAGGTCCGGGCCGAGGGCCCGCGCGGCGGCGGCGAGGGTGTAGCGGCACTCCCCCAGCACCGCCTCGTCCACGACCCGTTCGGGCATGTCCAGGGCGGGCTGCCGCATCACCATGTCCATCGCGCAGACCCCGCCCGGCTCCAGGTGCGCGGCTATGGCGGCGAACAGCACGGGCCGGTCGGCGGGCGGGACGTGCTCCAGCACCCCCGCCAGGTAGACGTAGCCGAAGGCGCGGCCCAGCTCGAAGGAGGGGGCCGAGCCCGGCAGCACCGTCACCCGGTCCCACAGGTCGGGACGCTCGGCGAGCTTGGCGACCAGCACCGCGCGCATCGTGGTGGAGCGTTCGAGGCACACCACGCTCGCGGCGCGCTCGGCGACCGCCAGCGTGATCCGCCCGGTGCCCGGCCCGATCTCCAGGGCGGCCGCGCCGGGCGGGGTCAGATCGGCGAAGAACGCCACCGACGGCAGGGCCCGGTCCCCGTCCTTGGCGCGGAACAGGTCGTAGTAGCCGGGCGTGAAGGCATAGGGGTCGGTGGGCACGCTCTCTCCCTGCGTCGCGGGTGTCGGGCCGGGCGGGGAACCGGTGCCCGCGGCCACGGGCGCTCGGCGGCCGCGGGCACCGGTTCTCATCTGGTGCTTAGTGCCAGTACTTCATGGGAGCCACCCTCCTTCCGCTGTGTGGGGGTCGCGGCGTCCCGCCCCGTTCAGCCCGCCGCCACCCGCAGGTGGGCCGGGCTGCGCAGGGTCAGGGTGCGCCGGTAGGTGGGCGCGCCCAGGGCGCGCAGGGGCGCGGAGCTCTCCGCGAGGACGGTCAGCACCACCCGCGCCTGGACGGCGGCGAAGGGCGAGCCGAGGCAGGAGTGCGCGCCCCGGCCGAACCCCAGGTGCGGGTTCGGGTGCCGGTCCAGGCGCACGGAGTGCGGGTCGGGGAAGCGGAGGGGATCGCGGTTGGCGGCGCCCAGCAACAACGTGACGTCCTGCCCAGCGCGCACCCGCCTGCCGCCGATCTCGGCGTCGGCGACGCAGACCCGGGCCATGGCCTGCACCGGGGAGGTGAAGCGCACCAGCTCCTCCACCGCCCGCGCCGGCGGGGCCGCCGCGAACGCCGCCAGGCCGCCGGGGGCCTCCAGCAGCGCGATCACCGACAGCGCCAGCAGCTTGCTCGCCGAGGTGTACCCGGCGTGCAGCAGCACCCGCAGCGTGTTGGCGACGACGGAACGGTCCACCCCGCCCGCGGCGACGGCGTCGGCCAGGGACCGCACGATGCCGCCGTCCGGCGGGTCGGCCAGCCACCCGTCGGTGAGCGCCGACAGCTCGGCCCGCGCGGCCATCGCCGGTTCGTGCCGCTCGGGCCACACCCCGGCGTCCATGCCCGCGGCGATGGTCTCGGCGACCGGCAGGAACCAGTCCGGGTCGGGCTCGGGCACGCCCAGGTAGGCGGCGATGGTGGCCAGCGCCAGCGGCTCGGCGAACTCGGTCACCAGGTCGAAGTCCGGGCGGGCCGACAGCCGCGCCAGGAACTCCCGGGCGCGGGCGGCGACCATCGGCTCGACCTCGCCGCGGTCGCGGACCTGGAGGGCCTCGATCAGCGGCCGCCGGATCGCGGTGTGCTCGGGCGGGTCCAGGGTCTGGACGCTGATCGCCTGCGGCGGCATGTCCACCCCGGCGCGCCGCCAGTCCGCGCCGAACCGGGCGCCGTCCCTGAGCACCGCGACGCAGTCGGCGTGCCGCGTCAGGACCCACGACTCCAGGGAGGGGCTCCACGACACCGGGTCGGCGGCGCGCAGCCGGTCGTACTCGGGGTGGGGGTCGGGCGGGGCCGCGGGCGCGGCGAGCCGTGCGATGGAATCGATGACGGTTCCGGACATGAATATCCTCGCCAATGTCGACACCGGCCGGAGGCGATTAACGGTTCGGCGGAAAAGGCTCGCTCAGGACTTTCGGAAGTAACCGAAGGCGAGTTTTCCGGTGCCGACGAGCACCGAGACGCGCTCGGGCTTGTCCGCGAAGAACTCGTCGCACGCCTTTTTGACGCCGGGGAACCCGGCGAAGGCGCGCGGGCTGCGCACCTCGTCGCAGTAGTCGTCGACGATCACGATCGCGCCCGGCGCCAGCCGCGGGTACAGCGCGGTCAGCGCGGTGCGGATCGACTCGTACAGGTCGCCGTCGACGTAGGCGAAGCACACCCGCTCGGGCAGCTCGGCGGGCAGGGTGTCGGCGAACCAGCCCGGGTGCACGTGCGGCGGTGCGACGTCCCAGCGGGCGAAGGTCCTGGTCAGGTCGGCGACGCCGGTGCTGAGCTGGCCGGGGCTGGAGTAGTCGGTGTCGTGCGGGCCCGGCGGCGGCAGCCCCGCGAACGAGTCGTAGACGTGCAGGTCGCGGCCGGGCGCGAAGTGCTCGGCGACCATGTGCAGGAACACGCTGGTGCGGCCCTCGTGGCAGCCGATCTCCACCACCGCGCCGGGCACCCCGGCCGCCAGCACCCCCGAAAGGGCCCAATAGATATTGACGAGCTGGTCGACCCCGCCCATTCCCGGGTTCTCCGCGGCCAGGGCGAGTATCACATCGTTGTCCACGTTGCCCCTTGGTGAGGAGAGTGGTCCTGCGTGATCACCTATGGCACCGTAACCCGGGCCTGTCGCACTGTCCAGGTGTCCTCCGCCTTTCTTTTCAGGAAAAGGCGGGAGGCGGGCCGGGAAAATGGCGACCGGCCGCATTCCCATGGGTGCGGCCGGTCAGTCGGGACTGGTCAGGAGGCGGTCAGGGGCGGGGCTCCCCCACCAGCGAGCGCAGCCGCGCCAGGTCCACCTCGCGCAGCGAGCCCACGACGGTGCGGCCCGGCGCGGCCGGGATCGGCAGCACGCCGGGCACCGCCACCGTCACGCAGCCCGCCGCCTCGGCCGCCGCCACCCCGTTCGGCGAGTCCTCCAGCACCACGCAGCGGGCCGGGTCGACGCCCAGGCGCGCCGCGGCCGCCAGATAGGGGTCGGGGGCGGGCTTGGTGCGCGGCACCTCGTCGCCCGCCACCGTCAGCGCGAAGTTCTCGCGGCCGATGGAGCCGAGCGCCGCCTCGATCACGTGCCGGTGGCTGGAGGACACCAGCGCCGCCGGGACCGGCGAGGCCGCGACCTCCGCCAGCAGGCCGGCCGCGCCCGGCATCAGCTCCACGCCCGCGGCGAGCGTTTCCACCATGCGGCCCATCATGCGGCGGCCCACCTCGGCCGGGGGCACCCGCGCGCCGGTCAGCTCCAGCATGTAGGCGACCGCGACGTCCACCGAGCCGCCGACCAGCCGCTTCTGGTGCTCCTCGCTCCAGGTGCCGCCGAGCCACTCCATGATCTCGAACTCGACCCGCAACCACAGCCGCTCGGAGTCGATCAGCAGGCCGTCCATGTCGAACAGCACCGCCTGCAGGGCCCCGTCCTGCGGGCTCTCCTGCGGCGGGCTCTCCTGCGACGGGGTCCCCGGCCGCGGGATCCGCCGCGGCGAGGCCCCGTCCCGCGTGCTTCCGTCCTGCACGCTTCCGTCCTGCGGGCCGTCGGCCGTCCCGGCGGACCGGTCCTGGATCAAGTGCTCGCTGTCGCGCACCGGCGCTCCCTCTCGAAGATCGTGGCGGCTTCGAGGCTATGCCAGGCCGCGCGGTCCCCTGGTCCGGCCGGGAGCGGGAGCCGCGACGGCGGGCCCCGGATGCGACGCGGGTCACTTCCCTTCCGGCGCGCGCCCGCGCCGTGACGAAAGGGACAGGAGACCGATAGCGTGCCCCGAACACTACTCCTCGGTAAGGAGCGGCATGAGCGCGTACCGCACCATCCTCGTCGGCACCGACGGCTCGGACTCCTCGTTCCGCGCGGTCGACCGGGCCGCCCAGCTGGCCGCCGCGACCGGCGCCACGCTGGTGCTCGCCACCGCCTACAGCCCCATGCCCGAGCGCGAGCGGCTGAGCGCCGCCGACCGCCTGGGCGACCTCGCCTACAAGGTGCAGGGCTCCACCCCCGCCGACGACGCGCTGCGCGCGGCCCGCGAGCGCGCGGTGGCGGCCGGCGCCAAGGACATCGAGGAGATCGCCGTGGAGGGCGACGCGGTGGACGTGATCTCCCGGGTCGCCAAGGACCGCGCCGCCGAGCTGGTGGTCGTCGGCAACCGCGGCCTGAACAGCCTGGCGGGCCGGCTGCTGGGCTCGGTCCCGGCGAACCTGTCGCACCGCTCCCCCTGCGACGTGCTGATCGTCCACACCACCGACGGCAAGTGACGCAATCGTGATGCGCGCGGCCCCGCCGCCCGGCCGGGCACAGGTCTGGGCGGCGGGACCGCGGGGTAGGTCTCCGCGGGGACGTAGGCTGGCAGCCACCACCGATCATGACGGGGCCCCGACCCCGGGAATGCGGAGCCCCCTCGGTGGCGCTGTACCCGTCGTCGGAAGGAGGCAGCGCGTGGTCGAACTCGAAAACGTGCCGGAACTGGTCGATCCAGTGCTGGTGGCCGCCTTTGAGGGGTGGAACGACGCCGGGGAGGCGGCCAGCGGGGTGATCCAGCACCTGGCCGCGACATGGGGGGCGGCGCCGATCGCCGAACTCGACCCCGACGACTACTACGACTTCCAGGTCACCCGCCCCATCGTGGAGCTGGCCGACGGGGAGAGCCGCGGGATCACCTGGCCCACCACCCGCCTGTCGTGGGCGCGGCTGCCGTCGGGCCGCGACGTGGTGCTGGTGCACGGCATCGAGCCCAACATGCGCTGGCGCGCGTTCTGCCGCGAGCTGATCGGGATCATGATGGAGCTGGGCGTCCGCAACGTCGTCCTGCTGGGCGCGCTGCTGGCCGACGCCCCGCACACCCGGCCGGTCCCGGTGACCGGCGCGTCCTCCGACGCGGGCCTGGTCACCACCCTGAACCTGGAGCCCACCCGCTACGAGGGGCCGACCGGCATCCTCGGCGTCCTGCAGGACGCCTGCGCCAAGGCCGACCTCAGCACCGTGTCGTTGTGGGCGGCGGTGCCGCACTACGTCGCCCAGCCGCCCTCCCCCAAGGCGACGCTGGCGCTGCTGCGCCGGGTCGAGGACGTGCTCGACGTCACCGTGCCGCTGGGCGAGCTGCCCGAGGAGGCGCGCGCCTGGGAGAACGGCGTCAACGAGCTGGCCGAGGAGGACTCCGAGGTCGCCGAGTACGTCCGCACGCTGGAGGAGCAGAAGGACGCCACCGAGCTGCCCGAGGCCAGCGGCGACGCCATCGCGCGCGACTTCGAGCGCTACCTGCGCCGCCGCGACCCCAACTGACCCTCCCGCCGGCCGGTGCCGGGCGCCGGGCCGCCGCTCAGCGGCGGTCCCGCTCGGCGTCGGCCGTGCCCTTCACCGAGGCGCACACCCACAGCGCCAGCAGCACGCCCGGCAACATCACGGCCAGCAGTTCCCACATCATCGTTCCCGGGGTCCCTTCCGTTCGTCCGCAGGTCCGCGTCGGTGCCCGCGTCGCGGTGATCACCGCGCCGGGACCTACCCCCTAGGATGGGCGCCGAACCTGTGCCCGGCCCGCCGGGCCGGCCCGGCGATGGCCCGCGCACGCCGCCAAGTGCGCTCGATCATGATCTGCACCGTTTCGTCCCCGGGCGGAGGCGCCCTCCGCCGGTGAGCGGCCGCGCCCGCGGGGCCGCCCGCCCCGCCGGCTCCCCCGCCATCCGCGTCCGTCCCCGCCGCGAGCTGCGCCGCGACCGGCGCCGCCGCTCCCACCCCTGCTGGGACCACCTGATCGCCGCGCCGCTGTGGCCGCTGCACGGCGCCAACCTCGGCACGCTGCTGCGCACCTGCGACGCGGTCGGCGCGTGCCTGGCCGTCCCGCGCCTGCCGTGGGTGCCCGAGGCGCTGGAGCGCGGCAACACCCTGCGGCGGCCCGCCTGCGTGCACTGGACCGGCGACCCGCTGGCCTGGCTCGCCCGCGAGCGCGGGCGCGGCACCCGCGTGGTCGGCGTGGAGCTGGCCGACGAGGCGGTCCGGCTCGCCGACCTGCCCGCCGCCCGCGAGCGCACCGTGGCGGTGCTGGGCCACGAGCGCGACGGCATCCCGCCCGAGGCCCTGGACCTGCTGGACGCCGCCGTGGAGATCCCCATGGTGGGCGGCGGGCACAGCCTCAACGTCGCCGTCGCCGGCTCGCTGGTGTTGTACAAGCTGGCCGGGTTGTTGTGATCGCTAGAGGGCGACGCCGAGGAGCGCGTCCACCAGGGCCTGCACCTTGACCGGGGCCTCGGTGTCGCCCTTCTGGTCGCCGTCCTGGTCGCCCGCCAGCGCCCGCTCGGCCCAGCGGTCCACCGCCGCCAGCGCCGCCGGGGCGTCCAGGTCGTCGGCCAGGTGGCCGCGGACCTCCGCCGCGAGCGCGGCGGCGTCGGGGCCGGACGCCGCGCCGACGGCCGCGCGCCACCGGTCCAGGCGGGCCCGCGCGCCGTCGAGCTCGGCGTCGGTCCACTCCCAGTCGGCGCGGTAGTGGTGGGCCAGCAGCGCCAGCCGGATCGCCATCGGGTCCACCCCCGCCTTGCGGAGCTTGGACACGAACACGAGGTTGCCGCGCGACTTGGACATCTTCTCGCCGTCCAGGCCGACCATGCCCGCGTGCACGTACGCACGGGCGTGCGGGTGCTCGCCGGTGGCGAGCTGGGCGTGCGAGGCGCCCATCTCGTGGTGCGGGAACGCCAGGTCCGAGCCGCCGCCCTCGACGTCGAAGGCCATGCCGAGATACTCGACGGAGATCGCGGCGCACTCCACATGCCAGCCGGGGCGGCCCTCGCCGAACGGGGACTCCCACGCGGGCTCGCCGGGCCGCTTGGCCAACCACAGCAGCGCGTCGAGCGGGTCGTGCTTGCCCGCGCGGTCGGGGTCGCCGCCGCGCTCGGCGAACAGCGGCGCCATCTGCTCGCGGGTGAGGCGGCTCACCTCGCCGAAGCGGGGGTCGGCCGCCACCGGGAAGTAGACGTCCTGGTCGACGGTGTAGGCGGCGTCCTTGGCGCGCAGCTTCTCGATCATCTCCACGACCAGCGGGATCGCCTCGACCGCGCCGACGTACTGGTCGGGCGGCAGCACCCGCAGCGCGGCCATGTCCTCGCGGAACAGCTCGATCTCGCGGTCGGCGAGCTCGCGCCAGTCCACGCCGGTCTGCTCGGCGCGCTCCAGCAGCGGGTCGTCGACGTCGGTGGCGTTCTGCACGTAGTGCACCGGGTGCCCGAGGTCGCGCCACACCCGGTTGACCAGGTCGAAGGCCAGGTAGGTGTTGGCGTGGCCGAGGTGGGTGGCGTCGTAGGGGGTGATCCCGCAGACGTACATCCGGGCCGTCGCGCCGGGCGCGGCGTCCCGCAGGGTGGGCCGCACCGCACCGGAGCCGGTGTCGTGCAGCGCCAGGGGCGCGGCGGCCTCCGGCAGTCCGGCGTCGGTCAGGCTGGGCACTTCGGGAGCGGTCCACGATCGCATACCGGAAAGCTTATCTCCGCCCTGTTCATGGCGTTACGCCGAGATCATCCGAGCGGGCCGGGGACGGTCCGGGGGGCGGCCCGCGAGCCGCCCCCCGGCACCGCTCAGGACAGCCGGACGCGCGGGTCCAGGAAGGAGTAGCCCACGTCCACCACCAGGTTGGCGACCACCACGAACAGCGTCACCATCAGCGTCACCCCGATGATCACGGGGGTGTCGCCCAGCGAGATCGACTGGAACACCAGCTGGCCCACGCCCTGCAGGCCGAACACCTTCTCGGTGACGATGGTGGAGCCGATCAGCGCGCCGAGGTCGATGCCGAACTGGGTCACCACCGGCGTCAGCGCCGAGCGCAGCGCGTGCCGGTACACCACCTGCCGCTCGCTCAGGCCCTTGGCGCGGGCGGTGCGGATGTAGTCCTCGCCCAGCACGTCCAGCATCGAGCCGCGCGTCAGCCGCGTGTAGGTCGCCACCATCAGGAACGACAGCGCGATCCACGGCAGGATCATGCGGCGCAGGAAGTGCTCCTGGAGCGGCGGCCCGGCCTCGAAGAACGGGAAGCCCGCCTCGCCGAGCTTGGTGGAGAACAGGTACAGCAGCACCAGCGCCATCACGAACGCCGGGGTCGACAGGCCGATCAGCACGACCACCGTGACCAGCCGGTCGCCGAGGCCGCGCGCGTGGGTGGCGCTGAACACGCCGGTGACCACGCCGCCGACGAACCAGATGACCCCGGCGCCGAACACCAGCCACAACGTGGTCGGCAGCCGGTCGGCGACCAGCTGCGCGACCGAGGTGCCGTTGATGTAGGAGTCGCCGAGGTCGCCCTTCAGCAGCCGGCCGAGGAACTGCCCGTACTGCACCAGGACCGGCTGGTCCAGGCCGAGGTTGCGGCGGATCTGCTCCAGGGTGTCGGTGGTCGCCTTGGGGCCGCCGATGACCCGCTCCACCGAGACCGGCGAGATGTGCAGGAACACGAACACCAGCGTGGCGACCAGCAGCAGCACCATGACCGAGTAGAGCAGCCGGCGGAGGACGAAGCGCACCATGGCCCGATCACTTCTTTCCGATGACGCGGTCGCTGCGCGGGTCCAGGGCGTCCCGGATGCCGTCGCCGAGCAGGTTGAACGACAGGGTGGTCAGCAGCAGCAGCACCGCCGGCACCGCCAGCAGCCACCACGCGCTCTGGAAGACGTCGCTGCCCTCGCCGAGCATCGAGCCCCAGCTCGGCATCGGCGGCCGCACCCCCACGCCGAGGAACGACAGCGTGGCCTCGAACACGATCGAGGTGGGGATCAGCAGGGAGGTCAGCACCGTCACCTGCGCCACCAGGTTCGGCAGCACGTCCACGAACATGATCCGGGCCTTGGACGCGCCGAGCGAGCGGGCCGCCTCCACGAACTCCTTCTCCTTCAGCGACATCACCTGGCCGCGGATGATGCGGCCGAACGCCGCGAACGAGAAGAACGCGATGACCAGGACCGTCATCGTCAGGCTCGCCGCCACCGAGGAGATCTGGAAGGTGGTGGCCAAAAGGATCGCCACCAGCAGGTAGGGCAGCGCCAGCGTGATGTCCATCAGCCGGGCGATCAGGGTGTCCAGCCAGCCGCCGACGAAGCCCGCCAGCGTCCCGGCCGCCACGCCCAGCAGCGAGGCCAGCACCGCCGCCGCGATGCCGACCAGCAGGGAGATGCGCGCGCCGTAGGAGGCGCGCACCAGCACGTCGCGGCCGAGCTGGTCGGCGCCCAGCCAGAAGTCGGCGCTCGGCCCCACCGGCTGCCCGTTGGGGTCCAGCGCGGTCTTGGGGAAGGTCTGGTCGTAGGGGTGCCCGGTCCAGGACGCCCACAGCGGCGCCATCAGCGCGAACACCAGCATCAGCGCCAGCACCACCAGCGAGACCACCGCCAGCCGGTCGCGCCGGAACCGCGCCCACGACAACTGCCAGGGGCTGCGGCCCTGCACCCGGACCACCGGTTCGGCGTCGGGCGGGATGATCTCGGGTTCGAGTTCGGAGTAGCTGCTCACTGCTCGACCTCCGGCAGGTCCGGCTCGGTCGAGACCTGGCGGATCGCGGCCTTGTTGTGGGCCAGCGACTCGCCCGGCTCGACCGGGAAGTGGCAGGCGGTGCGGTGGTCGGCGGCGTCGCCCTCGCGCACCACCAGCGGCGGGTCCTCCGCCACGCACCGCTCCTGCGCCTTGGGGCAGCGCGGGTGGAACCGGCAGCCGGACGGCGGGTCGATGGGCGAGGGCACGTCGCCGCTCAGCACCACCCGCTCGGCGCGCTCGGCCAGGTCGGGGTCGGCGATGGAGGCGGCCGACAGCAGCGCCGCCGAGTAGGGGTGGCGGGGCCGCTGGTACAGCTCCTCGGCCGCGGCCCCCTCACCGATCTTCCCCAGGTACATGACCGCGACCCGGTCGCTGACGTAGCGCACCACCGACAGGTCGTGCGCGATGAACAGGTAGGTCAGCCCGAACTCGTTCTGCAGGTCCTTCAGCAGGTTGATGACCTGCGCCTGGATCGACACGTCCAGCGCCGACACCGGCTCGTCGCACACGATCAGCTTGGGGCGCAGCGCGAGCGCGCGCGCCACCCCGATGCGCTGGCGCTGGCCGCCGGAGAACTCGGCGGGGAACCGGTTGAAGTGCTCGGGGTTCAGCCCGACCAGCTCCATCAGCTCCTGCACGCGCTTCTTGCGGTCGGCGCCGTCGGCCAGGCCGTGGATGGCGAACGGGTCGCCGATGATCGACCCGACCCGGCGGCGCGGGTTCAGCGAGCCGTAGGGGTCCTGGAAGATCATCTGCACGTCGCGGCGGAACGCCTTCAGGCCCGCCGCCGACAGCCTGGTGATGTCGGTGCCCTCGAACAGGATGCGCCCGGCGGTGACCGGGTGCAGGCCGGTGATGCAGCGCGCCAGGGTGGACTTGCCCGACCCCGACTCCCCCACCACGCCGAGGGTCTCGCCGCGCCGGATGCTGAGGTCCACGCCGTCGACGGCGTGGACGCGGGCGACCTCCTTCTTGAAGATGACGCCCTGCTTGATGGGGAAGTGCTTGACCACGCCCTCCGCCTGGACCAGGGGCTCCTCGGGGGCGCTCACCGGGCGTCCCCGTTCCCGTCGTCGCGCGTCGCGCCGCCCGGCTCGCCGCCAGGATCGCCGGCCGTCGCGTCGCGGGGCCCGCCGGGCGCGCCGTCGGGCTCGTCGCGCGTTCCGCCGAGCACCTGCTCGCGCGTCCCGCCATGGGTGTGGCCGATGGGCGCGCGGCCCGCCGAGACGGCCCGCAGCCGCAGGTGCTCGGTCTCCTCGTCCAGCCCGGCCGCCTCCACCGGCAACCAGCACGCCGAGTCGTGCGGCGCGCCGGGCGACAGCCGGTCGCCGCCCACCTCGCGCAGCGGCGGGTCGTCGGTGCGGCAGCGGTCCATCACGTAGGCGCAGCGGGGGTGGAACACGCAGCCGGACGGCAGGTTGATCAGGCTGGGGGGCTGGCCCGGGATCGCGCTGAGCCGGTCGCCGCCCGCCGCCGACGGCACCGACTCCAGCAGGCCCTTGGTGTAGGGGTGGTGCGGCCGGTAGTACAGGTCGCGGCGGCCGGCGCGCTCGGCGGCCTGGCCGCCGTACATCACCAGCACCTCGTCGGCCATGTCGGCGATCACCCCGAGGTCGTGGGTGATCATGATGAGGGCGGTGTCGAACTCGCGCTGCAGCCGCCGCATCAGGTCCAGGATCTGCGCCTGGACGGTGGCGTCCAGCGCGGTGGTGGGCTCGTCGGCGATGATGAGCTTGGGGTTGAGCGCCAGCGCCATCGCGATCATCGCGCGCTGCCGCATGCCGCCGGAGAACTGGTGCGGGTACTCCTGGGCGCGGCGGTCGGGCTGCGGGATGCCGACCAGGTCCAGCATCTCGACCGCGCGCTTGCGCGTCTGCTCGCGGGAGGCGCCGGGGTCGTGCGCCTTGATCATCTCCTCGATCTGCCGGCCCACCCGGTACAGCGGGTGCAGGCTGGACAGCGGGTCCTGGAAGATCATCCCGACCTCGGCGCCGCGGATCTGCCGCATGCGCTTGTCGCTGACCGTCAGCAGGTCCCGGCCCTCGAACAGCGCCTGCCCGGAGACGGTCGCGCCGGGGGTGAGGCGCATCAGCGTCTGGGTGCTGACGCTCTTGCCCGAGCCGGACTCGCCGACGATGCCGAGGGTGCGGCCGCGTTCCACGCTGAACGAGACCCCGCGCACGGCGTGCACCACGCCGTCGGCGGTGTTGAAGGAGACCCGGAGGTCGGTCACCTCGAGAAGACTCATCGACGCCCCTTCGCGTCAGGGATGGCCGGCGGACCGCGGCGCGGCCGGGACCGCCGGGCGGCGGTCCCGGCCGCGGCCGGTCACGACAGTTCGATCTGGTTGAAGTCGTAGGCCTGGTACTGCGGCAGGTACAGCGCGTTCTTCACCCGCGAGGAGTGGAAGATCGGGTACTTCTGGTTCATGAAGGGCACGATCGCCGCGTCCTGCATGATCAGCCGGTCCGCCTGCGCCCAGGAGCCCGCGGCCTCCTCGGTGGTCTTGGCCTGCAGCGCCTTGTCGATCAGCGCGTTGACCTGGGCGTTGTTGTAGCCGCCGTAGTTGGTGGAGTTGGGGCCGTAGTGCCGGCCGTCGAACAGCGGCACGATGGTGGTGCGGCCGTTGTTGCCGTACCAGTCGGGCTGCCAGCCGGGCGCGGCGATGTCCCACTTGCCGGCCCTGGCGTCGGCCGGGGTGACCAGCGTGGTGTTGTAGAAGGTGCCGGCCGAGTCGGAGGTGAGCTGGGCGTCGATGCCGCACGCCTTCAGGTTCGCCTGGAGCGACTGCGCGATCTTCGGGTGGTTGCTGCTGGTCCGGTAGGGGAACTTCAGCCTCAGCCCGTTCGGGTACCCGGCGGCGGTGAGCATCTGCTTGCACTTGTTCGGGTCGCCGGAGTTGCCCTGCGTCGGGTACGGATTGGCCTGCTCGTAGCCGACGCTGCCGGGCGGGATCACCTGGTTGAGCACCTGCGACACGTCGGGGCCGCCGTAGATCTGCACCAGCGCGGTCTTGTCGACGGCGTACTGGATCGCCTGCCGCACCTCCTTCTTGCCCAGCGCCCGGTTGTTGTTCGGGCTGAGGGTGTTGAAGACGAGGTAGGGGTTGCTGCTGGAGCCGTCCTGGATCTTGAAGTTGTCGTTGGACTTCAGGCTCTGGATCTTGGCGGTCGGCACCGGCTGGTCCCAGGCGATGTCGGCGGCGCCCTGCTCGATCTGCTGCTGGACGACGTCGGGCGACTCCTGGCCCAGCGTGATCTGGATCTTGTCGGGGTTCTGCGCCCGGGTGGGGTCGGTGTCGGGCTTCCAGTTCGGGTTCTTGTCCAGCACGTACTCCTTGTTGGGCGAGTACGAGGTGATCTGGTAGGGCCCGTTGGAGATCGTGTTCTTGCGGAACTCGGGGCTGTCGGGGACGTACTTGTCGTACTCCGCCGGGGCCGCCGCCGCGAACTGCATCGCCAGGATGTTGGTGATGTCGCTGGCCGGGCGGGTCAGCTTGAGCACCAGCGTGGTGTCGTCCTTGGCCTGCAGCCCCGACACCTGGTTGTCGTTCTGGTAGGCCGCGATCGACTGGGCGCTCTTGGCGTCGGCCTTCTCGAAGCCCTTGCAGAAGGCGTCCATGCCCTCGATGGTCTCGGTGTAGTACGCCTTGCCGCCCGACGGCTTGGCCGGGTTGCAGACGCGCTTGACGCCGCGCACGAAGTCGGCGGCGGTCACCGGCCGGGGCGGGCTCGTGTTCCACTGCACGCCCTCGCGCAGCTTGATGGTGTAGGTCCGGCCGTCGGCGCTGATGCCGCCGTTGTCGGTGGTCGGGAGCTCGCTGGCCATGTCCGGCTGGACCTTGATGGCCTCGTCGAAGCTGTCGTCGCCCTTGTAGCCGAACAGCGTGCGCGCGAACTGGCGCGACAGCACCCCGCCCCAGGTGGTGTAGGTGCTGGAGCTGTCGAGGTGGTCCACGTCGGAGGCGCCGAGCACCTTCAGCGTGCCCCCGCCGCCACCGCCGCCGCCCCCGCCGCCGCTGCCGCTGTCGCCGCCGCCGCAGGCGGCCAGCCCGAGCATGACCACGCCCAGCCCGGCGGTGACCGCCACCCCCCGCTTCCCTGCTGCCATCTGCACTCCCCCGTCTGCGTGATGACCGTTCGGCCAGCCATCCCGTGAGGGGGCTGCCCCGCCGCGCCCCACGAAGATCGCATTAGGTAGTCAAATTAGCACTCAGGGTGAGTCACGGGCGCGCACGCACCCCGATCAGGGCGTGTGGCGGAGGTCGGGCGGCGGGACGCGCGGCGCGCCGGCGGGACGGGCGGCGGCGCTGGTCAGGCGCCGGTCAGAGGACGGCGGTCCAGGCGTCGGGGTCGCCGGGCGCGGCGGAGAAGTCGTAGCGGACCGCGCCGGGGGTGAGCGCGGCCAGGCTGACCGAGCTGGTGCCCCACACGCGGCCGTCGCCGATGTCGAGCAGGGGCAGCAGCGCCCGCGGGTCGGTGCGCGGCAGGCCGTCGCCGTGCAGCAGCGGCAGCCACTCGCCCCACGCCTCGGCGCCGCCCCGGCCGGGCAGCGGCTCGGGCCGCCGGGCGGCGGCGAGGCGCGGCCGGAAGTGGGCGAGGCGCGCCAGCATGAACGCGTCCTCGGTGCCGCCCTCCCGGTGGTCCTCGCCCTCCAGGCCGCTGTTGACGATCACGTGCAGGCCCGCGCCGAGCGTGCGCTCGGTGAGGTCGGCGCCGTTCCAGCCCCACAGGCGGACCCGGTCGGGCTCGGCGCACAGCAGGTGGAAGGGGTCGAAGCGGGGCAGGTCCAGGTCGCCGAGCTTGCCTTCGGCGGCCATCAGCAGCGGCAGTTCGCCGCGCGACAGGCGGTGCGCCTCGGGGACCAGCGGGCCGCGCCCGTTGAGGACGGTGGCCGCGCGCGGCGCGCCCGGGTCGACGGCGAACCAGGTGCCCCCGGCGCGCAGGTCGCGCCCGGCGACGAGCGCGGGCCGGTCGGGCCAGTGGTGGCCGGGCGGCGTCCAGGAGCGGACGACGAACTCGTCCCGGACGCCGACGAGCAGCACCGGGACCGGGGAGGCGGGGTCGACACTGACGATCGCCGTACACATGCCACATATTTGAGCACTAGCGGGCAAATCGCCTCACGGCGGGGTGGAGCGGTCTACAGCGGGGGCCAGGGAACCGCAGGCCAGTCCTCGGGCGGGTAGGGGTGGATGCGGTGCTTCAGCATCAGCTCCACGCGGCGGCGGGTGGCCTCGACCTCCTCCTCGGTCAGCAGCCCCGCCAGGGTGCGGCCCAGCCCGTCGCGCAGCGCCGCCTCCACCCGCTCCAGCGCCTGCACGGCCTCGGCCGTCAGCTTCTTGCCGCGCCACTGCCACAACACCGTGCGCAGCTTGTACTCGGTGGAGAAGCACACCCCGTGGTCGCAGCCGTAGACGTGGTCGCCGCCGGGCGGCAGCAGGTGCCCGATCTTGCGGTCGGCGTTGTTGACGACCGCGTCGAACACCGCCATCCGGCGGATCGCCTCGTCGTCGGAACGCGACAGCGCCACCAGGTCGACGTCGGGGTCGGGCTCCACCCACAGCTGCACCATGCCCGGACCGTAGGGGCCGTCGCGGTGCACGGTCGGCGGTACCACGTTCCAGCCCATCGCCTGCGAGACCGCGTAGGCGGCGACCTCCCGCTCGGCCAGGGTGCCGTCGGGGAAGTCCCACAGCGGGCGCTCGCCCGCCACCGGCTTGTAGACGCAGGCCGCGCGCAGCCCCTCGCCCTCGATCGAGCAGTACAGGGTGGCGTTGGACGCCTGCACCAGGCGGCCCTCCACCTCCAGGCGGCCCCGCAGCAGCAGCCGCTCGGCGGCCACCACGTCACGCGGGGAGACCGGCGGCCCGAGCGGGCCGTCGCCGGCGGGAGTGCGATCCCGGGAGGGCTGCGTCATGGCGCCATTCTCCCGGTGCCCGCGCCCATGATCCAGCACTCCGCCGCGCCCCCCGCCGTGCTCGCCACCGTGTTCGCCGCAGTGCTTCCCGGCGTGCTTGCCACCGTGCTCGCCGCGCCGCGTCCCGCCGTGTACCCCGTCGCGCAGCCCGCTCCGCGCTCCCCCGCGCGCCCCGTCGCCGTCATCTCAGCCCAGGTACCCGTTCTGGCGGGGGCACACGTGGCCCGCCTCGTCCAGCGGCAGCCCGCACAGCGGGCACGGCGGCCGCCCGGCCGACACCACCTTCAGCGCGCGCTCGGCGAACGCCCGCGCCTGGCCCGCGGTGATGCGCACCCGCAACACCGCGATCGCCGGGTCGTCGGCGCCGACCTCGGCGTCCGGCTCGCCCTCGGTGACCTCCTGCGCCTCGATGACCACCCGCTCCTCGTCGGGGTCCCAGGCCAGCGCCATCGTGCCGACCCGGAACTCCTCCTCCACCGGCTGGTCGAGCGGCGCGTCGTCGTGCAGCTCGGCCGGGGCGACCGCCGGGACCGCCGCGTCGCCGCCGGTCCGGCGCAGCACCTCGTCCAGCAGCTCCTCCAGCCGCTCGGCCAGCAGCGTCACCTGGAACTTCTCCAGCGCCACGCTGGTCACGCGCGCGCCCGAGCGGGCCTGGAGGTAGAAGGCGCGCTCCCCGGGCCGACCGACGGTGCCCGCGACGAACCTGTCGGGCAGTTCATAGGAGATGACCGGCATGACAACGACCCTACGCGCCGCCGCCCACGGGCGCGTCACCCTGTCCCCCGGCGGGGCGCGTGTCGGGCGCGGGCAGCAGTCCGGCGACGTCGCCGCCGGTGTCGTTGAGGCGCACCAGGAACGGCCGCAGCTCGGTGTAGCGGATCACCGTCAGCGACGCGGGCCCGGCCTCGATCCGCTGGAACTGGTCCAGGTGCAGGCCGAGCGCGTCGGCGACGACCGCCTTGATGATGTCGCCGTGGCTGCACACCAGGTAGGCCGCGTCCGGCCCGTGGTCGGCGGCGACGCGGGCGTTCCAGTCGCGGACGGCGGCGACGGCGCGGTGCTGGGCGGCCGCCAGCGACTCCCCCTCGGGCCCGGGGAAGCGCGCCGCGCTCGGGTGGGCCTGCACGACCCGCCACAGCGGCTCCTCGGCCAGCTCCTTGAGGGGGCGGCCGGTCCAGTCGCCGTAGCGGACCTCGCCGAACCGCTCGTCCACCTCGACCTTGGCGGCGGGCCCGCGCGCGGCGGCGATGGCCTCGGCGGTCTGGAGGCAGCGGTCCAGCGGGCTGGACACCACCGCGGCCAGCGGCAGCCCGGCCAGCCGCGCGGCGACGGCGGCGGCCTGCGCGCGTCCCCGCTCGTCCAGCGGCAGCGCCGGCGTCCACCCGGCCAGCACGGGCCCGGTCAGCTCGGTGAGGCCGTGCCGCACCAGCAGAAGCGTCGTCACGGCACGCACTCTACGACGCCGGGGCCCGGGACGTCCCACCCCGGCCGGGTGCGCGCGGTTCGCCAGGCGGTGCCCGGGTCGCGGGGACGGGGCGCGATCGTCCATCATTCTCCCCTAAGCTCCCCCGGCATGCGTGAGGACGGGCCACCGTGATCGTTGACCAGGCCATCTACTCCCGAGGGGTGCGGCGCACCATCGACGGCGACATCAGCGACGCCTTCGACGCCGCCCGCGCCCAGGCGGAGCGGGAGGGCGGGCGCTGCTTCGTGTGGATCGGCCTGCACGAGCCGAGCCAGGCGGAGTTCGAGCTGGTGCGCGAGGAGCTGGGGCTGCACCCGCTGGCGGCCGAGGACGCGGTGAAGGCGCACCAGCGGCCCAAGCTGGAGCGCTACGACGACTCCCTGTTCACGGTGCTGAAGACGCTGACCTACGCCGACGCCACCTCCGACATCGAGGTCGGCGAGATCATGCTGTTCGTCGGCCCGGACTTCGTGGTGACGGTGCGGCACGGGACCGGCAACCCGCTGGGGCCGGTCCGCAAGCGGCTGGAGGCCGACGGCGAGCTGTTGCAACACGGCCCGGCGGCGGTGCTGTACGCGGTGTGCGACCAGGTCGTGGACACCTACAGCGAGATCGTGCACGAGGTCGAGGTGGACATCATCGAGCTGGAGCGCGCGGTGTTCCGGCCCGGCGGGTCCGACGTGACCGAGGACATCTACTCCCTCAAGCGCGAGGTGCTGGAGTTCCGCACCGCGCAGGACCCGCTGGTGCCGGTGCTCCAGGAGATCGTGCGGGGCCGGGTGCCCGAGTGCGAGCCGGTCCGCGAGTACTTCCGCGACGTGCTGGACCACCTGCTGCGGGTCGACGGGCAGGTGGACGCGCACAACGAGCTGCTCAACAGCGTGCTGACCGCGCACCTCGCACTGATGGGCAAGCAGCAGAACGAGGACATGCGCAAGATCTCGTCCTGGGCGGCGGTGATCGCGGTGCCGACCATGGTGGCGGGCTTCTACGGCATGAACTTCGACCACATGCCCGAGCTCAAGTGGTTGTACGGGTATCCGGCGATGATGTCGGTGATGGTCGTGGTGTGCGTGCTGGTGTACGTGCGGCTGCGCAAGAGCGGATGGTTGTGATGGCGGGCGGTTCCAAGCGGCACAAGATCTGGCCGGTCACCGTCATCACGCTGGTGCTGGTGTGGATCGCGGTGATCACCGTGCTGATCCACAACGGCGCGCGCTGAGCCGCCGCCCGCCGTCAGCCGCCGATGCGGGCTGAGCCGCCGGCCGTCAGCCGCCGGGCATCGGTGCGGGCTGGGCCGCCGGTCGTCAGCCGTCGGTGCGGTCCGGCCCCGGCGCGGGCGCCAGCAGCGCCGCCCACAGGTGCGAGGTCGCGCCGCCCGCCTCCAGCCGGGCGCGCATCGCCTCCACCGTGCGGGCGGTCGGCACCGCCAGCCACACCAGCAGCGGGTAGCCGAGCACGAACCCGGCCGCGAACACCAGCTCGCTGCGCCCGACCATCGCCAGCGGCAGGCCGAGCAGGATGACGCCCTCGGTGAGCGCGAAGCGCAGCAGCAGCGCCTGCCGGAAGGCCAGCAGCGCCGTCCAGGCGGCCTGGCGGGGCTCCAGGCCGGGCGGCAGCGGGCGCGGGCCGCGCGGGGCGGCGAGCGCCGCCAGCAGCGCGGCGGCGACCAGCGGCAGGTAGATCCACCAGGGCGCGTCGCCGAGCCGCCCGCGCCCGTCCTGCACGATCAGCGGCGCGATCGCCGCGATCAGGATCGGCGCGACCAGCAGCACCAGCAGCGTCGCCCGCATCCGGCCCAGCACGGTCGCGGTGCGCAGCGAGGCCAGGTAGCCGGGGTCGTCGCCCCGGCCGGCCCCCAGGACCGGCGCGAAGTCCGGCTCGCCGTCGTCCTCGGGGGACCGGGGCGAGTACATCGGGAACTGCGGTGGCGCCATGACCGCGCACTCTAGCCCCCGCACCGCTCATCGCGACATATTCCGGCCATGTGGGCGTGAAGCGGGGCAACGGGAACGGTGCACGGGTGGCCCCGTCCCGCGGGACCGCGAGGCGGGCGGCCGGGGGTGGAGCGGTCCGGAGGGCCGCTAGATTGACCGGCATGGAAGAGCGTCACGTCGGGCGGAGCGGCCTGCTGGTGTCGCGGCTGGGGCTGGGCACCATGACCTGGGGCCAGGACACCGAGCCCGACGAGGCGGCCGCGCAGCTCACCGCGTTCGTCGAGGCGGGCGGCACCCTGGTGGACACCGCCGACGTCTACAACGACGGCGACAGCGAGCGCATCCTGGGGCACCTGGCGCGCGAGCTGGTGGACCGCGACGACCTGGTCGTCACCACCAAGTCCGCGATCCGCCCCGACGGCCGCTACGACGCCTCCCGGCGGCACCTGCTGGCCGCGCTGGACGCCTCCCTGGACCGGCTGGGCCTGGAGTACGTGGACCTGTGGCAGCTGCACGTCTACGACCCGGCGACGCCGCTGGAGGAGACCCTCGCCGCGCTGGACGAGGCGATCGCCTCGGGCCGCACCCGCTACGTCGGGGTGTCCAACTACGCCGGGTGGCAGGTGGCCAAGGCCGCCGCCTGGCAGCGGGCCTGGCCGGGCCGCGCGCCGGTGGTGGCGGTGCAGCAGGAGTACTCGCTGCTGAGCCGCGACATCGAGCGCGAGGTGGTGCCGGCCGCGCTGGACGCGGGCGCGGGCCTGCTGCCGTGGTCGCCGCTGGGGCGCGGGGTGCTGACCGGCAAGTACCGCACCGGCATCCCGGCCGGGTCGCGGGCGGCCGCGCCGCACTTCGCCGACTTCGTGCAGCCCTACCTGGACGACGAGTGCGGCCGCATCGTGGAGTCGGTGGTGACCGCCGCCGAGGGCCTCGGGGTGTCCCCGCTCAGCGTCGCGCTGAGCTGGGTGCGCGACCGGCCCGGCGTGGCGGCCCCGATCGTGGGCGCGCGCACCGCCGCGCAGCTCGGCCAGGCGCTGGCCAGCGACGCGCTGACGCTGCCGCAGGAGATCCGCTCGGCGCTGGACGACGTCTCCGACATGGCGGCCGCTCATCCGTGACCGGCCGCCCCGGCCGTGGCACCCTCGGGAACGCCCCGCCTCGCGCCCGGCCGCCCCGAAGGCCCCTGACCCCGCCCATCGACCAGCCCACCGACCAGCCCACCGACCCGCCCACCGACCTCGTACGGGAAGCCCGTGACCGACACCGCTGACGCTACGGACCTGACCGCGCTGTTCGCCGAGACCGGCGTGCCCGCGTCCCTCACCGCCCGCGCCGCCGCCCGGCTCGGCCCCGACGCCGCCGCGCGGCTGCGCGCCGACCCGTGGTTGCTGCTGCGGGTGCCGGGCCTGCGGCCCGAGCAGGCCGACCACTTCGCCCGGCGGCTGCTGGGCGAGGCCGCGCGCCCCGACGACCCGCGCCGCGGCCTGGCGCTGGCGGTGCACCTGCTGACCGGCGCGGCCCGCGGCGGCCACACCGTCACGCCGCTGGCGGAGGTGCTGAAGGCGCTGGAGAAGGCGGGCGCCGCCGACCCCCGGCGCGCGGTGGAGGACGCCCTGAACGAGGGCGAGGTGCTCGCGCTCACCGAGGAGCCGGGGTTCGACGAGGCCGCCTTCGACGACGAGGACGCCGAGTCGCCCGAGCCCGAGGAGACGCTCGGCCTGGCGCGCTGGGCGGTCGCCGAGGAGGCGGCGGGCGAGGGCTTCCAGCGGCTGACGGTGACGGCCGCGCCGCTGCTGGACGACGCCGCGATCAAGACGTTGCGCGCCGGGCTCGCCGAGGACCGCTCGCTGGCGGTCACCGCCGCGCTGCGCACCGGCGTGACGGTGTGGCGGGGCGCGCCC